>CAVANO010000014.1:0-55773 GCA_963590165.1 Anaerovoracaceae bacterium | reverse complement strand
CGCGCTAATGCGGCTATTTTTCCGCGCAGGTGCGGCTCTCGCGCCGTTTTACACACTCGGCAAGAAGGCGCGCAAGGCGCTCGATGCGCAGCAGCGCACGACATGGTGCTTCTCTCCTGCGACCCGAAAGGTCGAAAGCAAGAAAATCTACAACCGCAAAAAGGCACAGCGGCTGAATCGCGATGATTTCAGTGCTGTGCCTTTTCCTTTATTTTTTTCTCAGCTTCGCCACGAAGAAGCCCTCGAAGCGCTCGTTCGGACGGACGCACACAACACCCGGCACGCTGACCGGCAGCTGCGGCACGTCGGACAGAAATTCGTGCGCGATCGGGACGATCTCGCACAGACCGGCTTTCACGGCGCTCATCACGACATCTTCATTTTCCATGCGCAGGATGGAACAGGTCGAATAGACCATCTCGTGTTGTTTGGAGAGCAGTGACAGCGCTTTTTTCAGCATGGTCTGCTGCGTTTTTGCGGTCTTTTGGAGCCAGTCAGCCGTCATGCGGCGCTGTGGTTCGCCCTCTTCAAGGCAGATGGTGCCGCTGCCGGAGCATGGCGCGTCCAGCAGGATTTTGTCGAAGCGCAGCATGCTGTCGAGCTGCCGCGCGTCCTGCTTCATGACGCTGACACGCCCTGCACCCTGCCGCGTCAGGTTGAATTGCAGCCGTTCGGCGCGAATCGGGTTCTTCTCGCACGCGGTGATGAGCGCCCGTCCGCCTGACAAAGCCGCCATCTGCGTAGTCTTGCCGCCGGGCGCCGCCGCCATGTCGAGGATGGATTCGCCAGCTTTCGGGTCAAGCACCAGCGCCGGCATCATGGACGAAAGCGATTGCAGATATACTGCGCCGTCCGCATAGCACGGCAGTGCCTGAAGATCCGCTTCGCAGCCATCCGTCAGCACGAAAGCGTCCGGATACCACGCGACAGGCTCGGCCGTCAGCCCGGCATCGGTGATTTGCGCAAGGATCTGCGCGCGACTTCCCTTGAGCGGATTCACGCGGAAGGTGGTCATCCGGCGGACGAAGCCGCGTTCGATTTCGGCGGCGATTTCCGCCCCGTACTGGGACACAAGCCGCTCACGGAGCAGCGCAGGCGTTTCAGGCATCATGATGGGTCTCCTTGATTTGTGCGTTCATCCCATGGATTCTCGCGATATCTGCGGCGGCATGCGGACTGCGGAACAGCGCCGTGCCCATGACCGCGACATCGAGTCCGGCCGCGGCAAGCGCAGGCAGATTCTCCATGTTGACACCGCCGTCCACTTCGGTCAGTCCCTGATAGCCGATGGTGCGCAGCTGACGGAGTTTATCCAGCACGACCGGATTGAACTTTTGTCCGCCGAAGCCGGGTTCGACCGACATCAGCAGCACCATGTCGCACAGCGGCAGCAGGGAGCGAATCTGATCTACCTGCGTATCCGGTTTGAGTGCGAGCGCTGCCTTTGTGCCGGTTGCGCGAATCCGTTTCAGCAGCGCGGACAGATCCGTCTGAATCTCGGCATGGATGGTCAGCATGTACGCGCCGGCACGGCAGAACTGCTCTGCGTACCGTTCCGGATGATCCAGCATCAGATGCACGTCCAGCGGAATGGTGAAGCGGCGGTGCAACCCTTCCACTACGCTCGGACTGAAGCTCATATTCGGCACAAAATGACCGTCCATGAGGTCGACATGAATCCAATCCGCGCCGGCGGTGATCATTTGCTGTGTGCCGGCGGCGAGGTTCAGGACATCTGCTGCCAGGATTGAAGGGGATGCTTTCATGCTGTGCCTCCGAATATTGCAGACGTCGTCTGCTTTCTGTTCTGGACTTCCAAGTGACTTGAGAAAAAAGAAAACGGACGAAGTCCGCGAAGTCCGCGAAGTCCGTGAAGTCCGCGAAGTCTGAAAAGTCTAAAAGTCCGAAAAGTCTGTTATTGGTATCTGTTTTTCCAGGATAGGCGGACGTCGGCAAGGAGCGTGCGGTAGCGCTCGACGCGCTCGCGGCTGATTTCGCCGTTTTCCATTGCCTGCGTCACGGCACAGCCCGGCTCGCGGTCATGCAGGCACGGCTGAAAGCGGCAGTCCGCTGTGTATGGCTGAAATTCGGGATACAGCGTCTGCAACTGCTCAGGCGCCATGCCCTTTTCTGTTTCAAGCAGACTGAATCCGGCGGTATCCAGCACGCGGATGCCGTCGCGGATGAGCAGCTGCGCATAGCGCGTCGTGTTCTTGCCGCGCATAATTTTCTCGCTGATTTCGCCTGTTTCCAGCTGCAGACCGAGCAGCGCGTTCAGCAGCGTTGACTTGCCCACGCCGCTCTGTCCCGCAAGGCAGCAGCAGTCCTCGCCGCGCATGAGCGCTTTCACTGGTTCGAGCCCTTCCATGCGCAGTGCACTTACGCCGAACACCGGGCATTCCGCCTTCGCGTACTCCTGCTGCATTTCCTGCAGCAGCTGTCCGTGATCCAAATCGCACTTGCCGACAATCAGCGCCGTCTTCATCTGTTGCTTGCGTGCCCTTGCAATCAGCCGGTCGACCAGCAGCAAATCCGGCACGGGCGACGGGCAGACAACCACCAGCAGCAGCGTCACATTCGCCACCGGCGGACGAAGCGATTCTGAACGTCTGGGGAGGATTTCCTCCAGCCAGCCCTCCTCCTCGCCTGAACCGGGCTGAAAGCGCACATGGTCGCCTACAAGCGGTGACAAGCGCTGATGCCGGAATTTCTTGGGGCAGCGCAGGATGAACTCCTGACCGTTTTCATCTGCCGCGACATAGAAGCCGCCGAAGAAGCGCACGAGTACACCCTGCATCAGCTGCGTTTCATTCTCGCTCATTCCAGATTCACCTGCTGCTGATAAGCAAATTCGTCATTGCAGTACACGCGGTAGGTGTATGTGCCTGCCTCGGTGCCGGTCAGTTCCACTTCGGGCTCGCGGCTTGCGTTGGCAGGGTAATCCGCCTCGTATGCGGTGTATTCCACGCCGCTGTCTACAATCATCACGCGCACGCTCATCATGCTGTCCGTCTGCGGCAGCGACAGCTTTACGGTCGCCTTTGCCATCATTGACGGCACACGGTAGACAATCAGCGACACCCTTGCAGCCGCGATGACCTCGCTGTCCGCGGAGGGCGTTTGCTGGGCGATGCGCCCGTGCATGGATTCATCGTCCGTTTCCTCGTATGTCACATCGGGATTGAGCGTCAGCCCTGCCTCCGTCAGCAGCTTCTGCGCCTCGGAGAGCTTGCAGCCGTACAGGTTCGGCACAATCGCTTTGCCGCCGGAGACTGTCACATTGATGATGTCGCCTGCCATGCAGGTGCTGCCTTCTTCCGGCGACTGCGCAACGACTTGCCCGGACGGCACACTGTCCGACACGACATATTCCACCACCGTCAGCGTCAGTCCGCTGGCAGACAGCGTCGAAATTGCGTCTGATACGCTCATGCCGGTCACCTTCGGCACATTCTGCGTGGCGGGTCCCTTTGATACGGTCAGCACGACCACGTCATTCTTCCGCAGCGTTGTGCCCTCCTGCGGTGCCTGCAGGATGACCTCGCCTGCCTTGACGGTCGGATGGTTGATTTCCACCACTTCTGACCGCAGCCCAAGCCGCTGAATCTGCTTCTGCGCCTGCGTCACGTCCATGCCGATGTATTCATCGACGACCGCGCTGTTCACGACGCTGTCGTAGATGATGCGGATCCCTGCGAAAAGCCCATAGCAGACAGCCAGCGAAATCAGCACCGTAATCACCCACCAACTGGCGGAATGCTCCTTGCGGATCATGCGGCTGCTCGGTTGACGATGCTGCGAACTTGTATTGGCTGCCGTGTCCACAATGCGCGGCTCCATCTCATCGATTCTGCCGCTGGTGGCACGCCGCAGGTCAGCTGCCATGTCCCATGCGGACTGGTAGCGGTACGCCGGATTCTTTTCCATCGCCTTCATGCAGATGTGGCAGACCGCATCCGACACATTCGGCGCAAACTGATGAATGGGCGGAGGTGTGCTGCGAATGTGCTGCACGGCGATGGCAAGGGGCGTGTCGCCGTCAAAGGGTACGCGCCCCGTCAGCATCTCGTAGAGCGTGACGCCGACGCTGTAGATGTCGGTCGTGACGCCCATTTCCTGACCGGAAGCCTGCTCAGGGCTGAAATAATGTACCGTCCCCATGACGGTATCGCCCTTTGTCAGCGTATGCTTATTTACCATCCGTGCGATGCCGAAGTCAGCCACCTTCACATGCCCGTCCGACTGCATCAGGATGTTCTGCGGCTTGATGTCGCGGTGGATGATGCCGTTTTCGTGCGCATGCTGCAGCGCGGAGAGGATGCGGATGGTGATTTGCACCGCTGAGGATTCGCTTAATTGTCCCTTTTCGCGGATGACGTCCTTGAGCGTCTGCCCCTCGACATACTCCATGACGAGAAAACGGTTGCCGCTTGTATCCATGCCGACATCCAGCAGATTGACGATGTTGCTGTGCGTCAGCTTTGATGCCGCCTCCGCCTCGCGCTGAAAGCGTGCGACGAACTCTTCATCCTGAATGTGCTCCGCCTTGAGCACCTTCACGGCAACATAATGATGCGTGTTCAGGTCGATTGCGCGGTAGACGACCGCCATGCCGCCGATGCCGATTTGCTTTTCAATGCGGTAGCGTCCTGCAAGGATTCGTCCGGGCTGAATGGTGGTATTCATGCCCGCTCCTCCCCGTCATGCACGATGACCAGCGTTACATTGTCCTTTCCGCCTGCATCGAGCGCTGCCTTGAGCAGCTTGTCCGCCGATTTTTCGATGACTTTCATGCGGAGCGCATCATTCAGAACACTCTTTTCCACCATGCCGTGCAGGCCGTCCGAGCAGATGAGCCACGTGTCGCCCGTATGGCGCTCATCCACCAGCAAATCGACATCAACCGTTTCCTCGGTGCCGACCGCGCGCGTGATGATGTTGCGCAGCGGATGATTCTCCGCCTCTTTCTCCGTCAGGATGCCTTCCTGCACCATCTGCTCGACAAGGGAATGATCCGTTGTCTTCTGAATGAGTTTGCCGTCGCGCATCAGATAGACGCGGCTGTCGCCCACATGCCCGATGTAGACGAACGCATCGCTCATCCAGAGGACGGACAGGGTTGTGCCCATGCCGGTCAGCGAATCGTCTTTTTCCTGCTGATGGAAGATGGTTTCATTTGCCTTCTCGATGGCGGCACGCAGCGCCTGTGCGGAAGGCTCTTGACCGTTCAACGCCTCCAGCAGCGCGTCCCGTGCACCGGCGGATGCTACCTCGCCGCCCTTGTGACCGCCCATGCCGTCCGCAACACCGAACACGCGCAGCTTTTCGCTGACAATCGGTGCGTCCTGATTGTTTGCGCGCACCTTGCCCACATCCGTGCGCGAAGCCACAGCAAGACTTTTCGGCATGTGCTCTTCCTCCCTGTGCTCCTGCTTTTCCATTTCCCGATGGCTGAAAAAGTCAATCATCGAGCTTTGGCTTTCCTTGCTGAAACGGATTTTCCGGCTCATGCTTCCTCTCCATCCCGATGCTCGTCGTTGTGAAGAACCTTCCTGCGCAGCTGACCGCATGCGCCCTCGATGTCATCGCCCATTTCGCGGCGGCGCGTCGCGGAGATGTGCAGCTCTTCCAGCTTATGCAGGAAACGCTGCACCGTCTGCTCATTTACGCCCTTTAAATCCCGCTCCTCGACCGCGTTGAGCGGAATCAGATTCACATGGCACTGCATGCCGCGAAGGCGCCTTGCCAGTTCCTCGGCATGTTTTTCTTCGCAGTTTACGCCGCCGACCAGCGCGTATTCAAAGATGACGCGGCGGCCTGTTTTACTGATGTAATACCGGCATGCGTCCAGCACATCCTCCATCGGGTAGACCTTCGCAATCGGCATGGTGCGCTGGCGGATTTCATCATTGGGCGCGTGCAGGGAGACCGACAGCGTCACCGGCAGATTTTCCTCTGCGAACTGCCGCATTTTCGGCACGAGACCGCAGGTGGACAGGCTGACGTTGCGCAGCCCGATGTTCACGCCGTCCTCCTCCCTCAGCAGGCGGAGGAATCGGCAGACGTTGTCGTAGTTGTCCAACGGTTCGCCGCTGCCCATCAGCACGATGTTGTGGACATGATCCTTGCCGTCCAGATGCCGGTTTGCCGTCAGCACTTCGCCGAGCATTTCGCCTGCCGTCAGCGAGCGGACACACCCTTCCAGCGTGCTTGCGCAGAATTTGCAGCCCATCCGGCAGCCGACCTGCGTGGAAATGCACAGCGTGTAGCCGTGATGATAGTGCATCAGCACGCCCTCGACGCAGTTGCCGTCTTTCAGTCCGAAAAGAAATTTCACCGTGTCATCGAGCTGCGAACGGCGCTCCTCCAGCAGCGTGACCGGCTGCGCCACGGCAATTTCTGCCAGCTGCGCACGCATCGCGGCAGGCAGGTTGCTCATTGCTGCAAAGTCCGCACCCTGATGAATCCAGCGGAAAATCTGCTTGCCGCGGAATGCCGGCATGCCTTGCGCCTTGCACCAGTCTGACAGTTCCTGCGGCGTCATGCCGGTCAGCTCTGTCATACGCGCTTCCTCCGCATCCGGCACATATAGAAGCCTTCAACCCCATCACGGTTCGGCAGGAGCTGCAGTCCCAAATCCTCATATTGGCGGTACTGTTCCGGAATGGTGTCCGGCAGACGCTGCAGCTCAAATTCCGGATGACGTGCGAGGAATTGCTCTGCCTGGCGCTCGTTTTCGTCCTTGAGCACCGAGCAGGTGGAATAGACAAGGGTGCCGCCCTTCTTGACGTACGGGCAGACTGCATCGAGCAGATTGCTCTGCAGCGTCACCAGCTCCGCTACGTTTTCCGGCGTTACGCGGTAGCGGACATCCGGCTTTTCGCTCATCACGCCCAGACCGGAGCACGGCGCGTCCAGCAGCACGATGTCCATCGTTTCAATCAAATCTTCGCGGGTCTTGAGTGCGTCGCGCGTCATCGGGCGGACATTCTCCAACCCGAGGCGCTTCACCTGCGCGGCAATCAAATCCGTGCGATGCGGATGCAGTTCCCACGCCTGCACGCGTCCCGTGCCCTGCATCATTTCTGCCAGCAGACAGCTCTTGCCGCCCGGCGCGGCGCAGGCATCGAGAATCTGCATGCCGTTCTTCGGCGCAGCGGCGAGGCAGACCATCATGCTGCTTTCGCTCTGAATGGAAAATTTGCCGCCGACAAAGCCCGCGTCATGCGCGATTTCCGCCATGTTGCGGACATGCCAGCTGAACGGCAGGCTGCCCTTCTCCCAGTCCCAGACCTTGCTCCTGAGGAATTCCTCGAAGGACGCGGCGTCCATGCGCATCATGTTCGGGCGGACGGTGACAGGCGCGTTCGGCTGATGATAGCTGATGAGGCTTTCTGCGTCTGCACCCCAGTCGTCCAGCAGACGCTCGACCAGCCATTCCGGCACGCTGTTGCGGATGGACAGCGACTTGACCGGCTCTGTTTCCGGGTCGGGATAGGCAATGTCTTCCTTCTGGCGGACGAGGTTACGCAGGATGCCGTTGCACACGCCTGCAAGACCTTCCATGCCCAGCTCCTTGCAGAGCGTGACGGACGTGTTGCACGCGGCGCTCTCCGGGATGCGGTCTTCCAGCAGAATCTGGCAGGCACCGAGGCGCAGGATATTGCGGAGCTTGATGTCCGTATCCGGACGTGCCATCAGCGAATTCAACGCGTAGTCGAGCGTCAGCATATGCTCGAGCGTGTCGTACACCAGGCGCGCGGCGAGCCGGCGGTCAACCAGCGGCAGTGCACACTTGTTCAGCTTTTCATCGAGCGTCAGGGAAGCGTAGGCGTTGTTTTCCGTCACGGCGCGGATGACCTCCAGCGCAAGGCGGCGCGCAGGCATGCCGTCGCTGACAGGTGCTGCCGGAGCAATCGGGGCGGAGCGCTTCACCGGATAGGGACGCTTCCCCACGCCATGCACGCCGCCAGGCATGGACTTTGCGCGAAATTGTCCACGACCGCCACTGTACGGCTTCTTTGCACCATCAAATGGGCGCTTATCCCCACCACGAGGCACAGAATTTGCTCTCGGTGCAGGAGAATAGGGACGAGACCCACCAACAGGGCGATTCTGCCCTTCCGGCGTCATGCTTCTCCCATCACGCGGCTGATTTTCGCGCGGCATATCACGACGTTCCCCACCAAAGGAACGGTTTTCGGCAGGACGATTGCCGTTATTCCCACCGAAGCCGCGATTTCCGGCAGGATGATTGCTACTGTTTCCACCAAAGCCGCGATTTTCGGCAGGACGATTGCAGCTGTTTCCACCAAAGCCGCGATTTTCGGCAGGGCGATTGCTGCTATTTCCACCGAAGCCGCGATTTTCGGCAGGACGATTGCCACCGTTTCCACCGAAGCTGCGATTTTCGGCAGGGCGATTGCTGCTGTTTCCACCAAAGCTGCGATTTTCAGCCGGACGATTGACACCGTTTCCACCAAAGCCGCGATTTTCGGCAGGGCGATTGCCACTATTTCCACCAAAGCTGCGATTTCCGCTCGGACGATTTCCGCCGTTGCCGCCGAAGCCGGGACGATTTCCGTTATTCATGGTGCTCTTCCTCTTTCAATATTGCTCCCACGGTCATCGGGTGACCGCGCAGATAGTCGCGTGATGCCATCGGCTTGCCGCCGGGTGCCTGCATTTGCAGGATGTGTACGGCGTTTTCTCCGGCTGCGACGAGTAATCCTGCCTTGCCGTCCGCCGAAAGTACCTCGCCCGGCTGACCGCTGCCCTGCGCCGTTTCCGCGCGAAGCAGTTTCCATATGCCGTCCGGTGATGCGGTCGTGCAGCCCGGCCATGGGTTCAGTGCGTGAATCCGCCGGACAATCGCGTCCGCCGACTCCGTCCAGTCAATTGCGCCCATTGATTTTTCCAGTTTGGGGTCGTAGGTCATCTGGCTTTCGTCCTGCTTCTCGCGCGGCAGCGTGCCGTTTTCCAACTGTTTCAGCGTTTCCAGCAGCAGCGATGCACCCAGCTCACTCAGCCGAACCGTCAGCTCCCCGCACGTTTCTGACGAGGCGATGTCCGTGCGAGACTGAAGCAGCATGTCGCCGTCATCGATGCCGCGCGATGTCATCATCGTTGTCACGCCGGTCTGCCGGTCGCCCTGCAGCATCGCCCACGCAATCGGCGCGGAGCCGCGGTGTTTCGGCAGGAGCGAAGCATGGACGTTGATGGTTCCCAGCGGCGGAATATCCAGAATCTCCTGCGAGAGAATCTGCCCGAACGCTGCCGTCACACACAAATCCGGTGCAAGCGCCTTCAGGTCCGTCACGCTGTCGCGCCTGATTTTCTCCGGCTGATATACCGCGATGCCGTGTGCAAGCGCGTATTCCTTTACGGGCGACATGGCAAGCTTCTTGCCGCGTCCCTTCGGGCGGTCGGGCTGCGTGAATACTGCCGCAACCTCATAGCCGCCCTCGACAAGCGCCTTGAGCGACGGCACAGCAAAGTCCGGCGTGCCCATAAACACGATTCTCACTGCAAATCGTCCTCCGGGATATGTCCTTCGATTTCCTCGGGCGTCAGTTCACGCTCCATCACATCGATGTAGAGCCGACCGTCCAAATGATCCAACTCATGGCAGACGGCGCGCGCGAACAGCCCCTCAACCGTCTTTTCGCACGGTTCGCCGTCGCGGTTCTGATACTGCACGGTCACGCGCATCGGGCGCTTGACGACTGCCTGACGACCCGGCAGCGACAGGCAGCCTTCACGCCCGCACTGCTCGCCTTCACGCATCGTGATGACGGGGTTGACCAGCTCGACAAGCCCTTCGCCGACATCAATCACGACGACGCGGCGGAGAATGCCGACCTGCGGTGCCGCAAGTCCGACACCCTCGGCACGGTACATCGTGTCGGCCATATCCTTGAGCAGAATCCTCAGCCGGAGGTCGAACTTCTCCTGCTTCCGGCACACCTGACGAAGGCTGTCATCGCCCAGTTCCACAATTTTACGAATCGCCATAATTGTCATTCTCCTTAGATCATCGTTGTCGGATTATATTCAAAATAAACATCTGCACCATCGTGCGTTTCACGTGCCAAATCGCTCAGCGCGGCGGAAAATTCCTCCGTATCCGGATGGACAAGCAGCTTCATCAGCACCTGCCAGCGCGTTTTGCCGCGCAGCACCGCGATGCCGGGCTGGTCAAGGCGCATCATCAGCGTGCGCTTTTTCCATGCCGGATGGTCTGCAAGCAGCTGTTCGCATTGCGCATGAAGCGCTCTCGCCGTCTGCTCCGCCGTGTTCGGCAAATTGCTCTCAATCAGCAGCCGCGCCAGCACCGTGAACGGCGGATACAGCCCCGTTCGCCGCCGGCTGAACTCCATCTCGAAGAACGCGCGGTAATCCTGCGCAGCCGCCGTCTGAATCACTTCATCCTCCGGCTTGTATGTCTGGATGATCACCTGCCCGGGCAGCACGCCGCGCCCTGCACGTCCGGCGACCTGCGTCAGCAGCTGAAATGTCCGCTCCCTCGCGCGGTAATCCGGCAGATTCAGCGTCATGTCCGCGGCAATCACGCCGACAAGCGTCACTTTCGGGAAGTCAAGTCCCTTGGCAATCATCTGCGTGCCGACAAGCAGCCGCGACCGCCCGGAACGGAATTCATCCAGCAGCTTCGCATGTCCGTCCTTGCCGGAAGTCGTGTCGATGTCCATGCGGACGACATGCTCCTGCGGAAAGCGCTTCTGCAGCTCCTCCTCGACCTTCTGCGTGCCCGCGCCGAAATAGCGGATGTACTTGCTGCCGCACTTCGGGCAAATCTGCGGCGGCGCGGCGGTGTAGCCGCAATAATGGCACTGCATCAGCGGTGCGGCGCGTCCGTCCGGCGACACGTGGTACGTCAGCGAAACATCGCAGTTCTGGCACTTGACGGCATAGCCGCAGCTCCGGCAGCTCACGAAGCTGTTGTAGCCGCGGCGGTTCATCAGCAGCATCGCCTGCTCGCCGCGCGAAAGGCAGGTTTGCAGCGCCGTCACCAGCTGAGCAGACAGCACGCTGCGGTTGCCGCTTTCCATCTCCTTGCGCATGTCCACCAGCGTCACTTGCGGCATCGGACGGTTGCCGACACGCGTAGGCATCTCCAGGAGCGTATAATCGCCGCGCCGTGCCCGTGCGAAGGATAGGATACTTGGCGTTGCGGAGGCAAGCAGCAGCGTCGCACCCTCGTTGTCGCATCGCTTTGCCGCCACTTCGCGCGCGTCGTACCGCGGATGACGGTCGGATAAATACGTCGTTTCGTGCTCCTCATCGACGATAATCAGCCCTAAATCGCCGCACGGCGCAAACACAGCGGAACGGGCGCCGATGACAACCCGCGCATCGCCGCGGTGAATCCGCCGCCATTCATCGAAGCGTTCTCCGGCACTCAGCCGCGAATGAAGCACCGCCGCGATTGCCCCGAAACGTGACCGAAACCATGAAACCATCTGCGGTGTCAGCGCGATTTCCGGTACGAGAATCATCGCCGAGCGCCCCTGCGCAAGCGTTTCCCGAACGAGGCGGATGAACACTTCCGTTTTGCCGCTGCCTGTCACGCCGTGCAGCAGGAATCGCCCGCGCCCGTGACGCAGCTCCGGCAGCATGACCGAGAGCACCTCCTTCTGCGAAGGGGTCAGCTCTGGGTCGGGCACGGATGATTGCGGAATGGAGCCGCCGGGGATTCGCAGCACCTCCTCTTCGCGCAGTACCGCAAATCCTTCTTCCTGCAGACGCTTGAGCGCCGGCAGCGGGTCGCGCACAAGCAGCTTCAGTTCCTCAACCGGATGCGTCCGCCCGTCGGCAAGCAGCGTCAGCAGCATCCGCCGTTTCGGCGAACGTTTTTCCTGTGCCGCCGCAGCCGTTAGTGCCGTACCGTCCTGCGCCGCCTGCGCGACCGTCTGCGTTTTCACCTGAATCCGTCCGCCGCGCATCTGTGCCGGCAGCATCAGCCGAAGCGTTTCTGCCAGCGGACAATGCACCTCCTGCGCCATCTGCTCCGAGAGCGTCAGCAGCGCAGGACGAATCGCCGCGTAATCCTCCAAGGGACGAAGAATATCCCGAATTTTGCTCTGCTCGATTTCCGCACTGTCTGTCAGCGAAAGGACGACGCCCTCCTTGCGCATCCGCCCGAACGGCACCTCCACGCGCTGTCCGGCGGTCAGGTGCATGGTGTCCGGAATCCTGTACGTAAATGTATGCGCCACGTTTTCGTGCACAATGTCCACAATGACCTGCGCGTACATGCACCTGCCTCCTTCCGCGGAAACCGCCAATTTACCATCCTCCATTATACAACGTAATCGGAGGAGGGTCAAGTGCGCAATCGCCGTTCAAGGGAGTTCCGTCCTTGGCCTGTTTCGCGATTGAGCGGGATACATCGGCATACAGGTTCCGCGTCTTACATGAAAAGGAACAAAAAAGGGGACAAAAAATCGGGGACGAAATAAAAAGGGACGAAATAAGAAGGGACGAAGTAAAAAGGGGGACGAAGTCCCTTGACAATCGGGGCACCGCAACGGTATAATAAACCATGCAATGAAGAAGAGAGTACTCCGGTACGGCATGCACAGAGAGCTGCTTTTGCTGAAAATGCAGCCTTGTCCCCGAAGGAAGATGGCTTCTGAGCATCGTGCACCTGAACGTGATTTCCGCCTTAGGGTGCAGCGGGTCGCGCCGTTATCCGCAGGAGAAGCAATAAATCAGGGTGGTAACGCGGCAATTCGCCGCCCCTTAGTCAGGAAAGGCTGAGGAGCGGTTTTTTTATTGGAAGAAAGCGAGGATGAACCCCTATGTGCGACAGCTGTAAGAAGCCCTTCTACATCACCACACCCATCTATTACCCCAGCAGCAACCTGCATATCGGTCATGCGTACTGCTCCACGGCGGCAGACTCGATGGCGCGTTTCAAGAAGCTGACCGGCTATGACGTGTATTTTCTGACCGGCACGGATGAGCACGGACAGAAAATCGAACGCAAGGCGAAGGCGGAGGGCGTGACGCCCAAGGCGTATGTTGACCGCATTGTTGCGGGCATCAAGGACCTGTGGAAGCTGATGGATATCGACTATAACGACTTCATCCGCACGACCGATGACCGCCATGTCGCCTGCGTGCAGAAGATTTTCAAGCAGCTCTATGATCAGGGCGACATTTACAAGTCCGAATATGAGGGCTGGTACTGCACGCCGTGCGAATCCTTCTGGACGGAATTGCAGCTCAAGGACGGTTGCTGCCCGGACTGCGGACGCCCGGTCGAAAAGACACGCGAGGAGTCGTATTTCTTCCGCCTTCAGAAGTACGCGGACTGGCTCATTCAGTACATTGAGGAGCATCCGGAATTCATTCAGCCGGCAAGCCGCACCAACGAGATGCTCAATAACTTCCTGCGTCCCGGTCTGGCGGATTTGTGCGTCAGCAGAACGTCCATCAAGTGGGGCATTCCGGTCACCTTCGACGAGAAGCACACCGTGTATGTCTGGGTGGACGCGCTGAGCAACTACATTTCCGCGCTCGGCTACGGCACGGATCATGATGAGCTGTTCCGGAAGTACTGGCCGGCTGATGTGCACCTTGTCGGCAAGGAAATCGTCCGCTTCCACACCATCATCTGGCCGATTATGCTCCATGCGCTGGGACTGCCGCTGCCCAAGCAGGTCTTCGGTCACGGCTGGCTCGTCATCGACGGCAAGAAGATGGGCAAGAGCGTCGGCAACGTGGTCGACCCGGTCGTGCTGTGCAACCGCTATTCTTCCGATGCGGTGCGCTATTTCCTGATGCGCGAAATGCCCTTCGGCTCGGACGGTGAATTTACGCTCAAGGCGATGCTGACGCGCATCAATTCCGACCTCGCGAACGATTTGGGCAACCTCGTATCGCGCACGGTCGCCATGATTGAGAAGTACTTCGACGGCATCATTCCGGCGATCGGCACGGTCGACGAGGCGATTGATCAGCCGATTTGGCGCGAAGCGGAGGAACTGTCCGGCAAGGTTGAGAATTATGTCAACGCATTCCAGTTCTCCAACGCTTTGACGGAAATCTGGAAGCTCATCGGCGACTGCAATAAGTACATTGACATGACGCAGCCGTGGGTGCTGGGTCGCAGCGAGGAAACGAAGCCGCGCCTGCAGACCGTGCTGTACACGCTGGCGGAATGCGTCCGCCGTGTTGCCGTGCTGATTGGCTTTGTTATGCCGCGCACGCCGGAACGTATCTATGAGCAGCTCGGCGTGACGGATCCTGAACTCAAGACGTGGGATTCCGTTTGCAAGCCGTTTGCCGTGTTGCCGGAAGGTATGAAGGTGACGAAGGGCGCGGCACTGTTCCCGCGCATTGATGTGCAGAAGGAAATCGAACGCGACCAGCCTGCTGCAACGAAGGAAGATCCCAAAGCGGAAGCCAAAAAGGAAACGAAGAAGCCCGAAAAGAAGGCGGAAAAGAAGCATGAAATGCCCGAATTCCCGTCTGAGATCGCCTTTGATGACTTCTGCAAGTGCAAGATGCAGGTTGCACGTGTGCTGAGCTGCGAGAAGGTCGAGAAGAGCAACAAGCTGCTGAAATTCCGCCTGTCGTTTGGCAAGGACGGCGAGCGCACCATCCTCTCCGGCATCGCGAAGTACTATCAGCCGGAGGAACTTGTCGGCAAGCAGATTGTCGCCATTACGAACCTCGCGCCGCGCATGATTGCCGGCATCGAGAGCCAGGGCATGATTCTGTCTGCCGTCGATGACAAGGATAATTTGCGTCTGATGAGCGTCGGCGAGGGTGTCGAGGACGGTGCAATCATCGGATGATTGCGCTGTTTGACTCGCACTGCCACGTTGACGAGCCGAAGTTCGATGACGACCGGGAGCAGGTGCTCGCACGGATGGCAGAGAACGGCGTTACGCGCTATGCCGTCATCGGCTCGGACATGGCAACATCGCGTCACAGCATGGATTTCGCCGCCGCGCATGAGGGGGCGTACGCCGCTATCGGCATTCATCCGCACGAAGCGAAGGGCTTTCAGCCGGACGATTTGCAGACGCTTGCCGACTGGTCGAAGGAACAAAAGGTGGTTGCCATCGGCGAAATCGGGCTGGACTACTACTACGACCTGTCGCCGCGCGAAACACAGATGACTGTTTGCGAGGAGCAGATGGAGCTGGCATGGACGCTCGGACTGCCGGTCGCGTACCACGTCCGCGATGCGCATCAGGACATGATTGACCTGATGAAGCGCCATAAAACGCACCTGACCGGCGGCATCATCCACTGCTTCTCCGGCAGCTGGGAAATTGCGAAGGAGTACCTGAAGCTGGGCTATCATATCAGCTTCGCCGGCCCCGTGACGTTCAAGAAGGCGCCGAAGTTGCAGGAGGCAGCGGTGAATGTGCCGCTCGACCGCCTGCTGATTGAGACGGATAGCCCGTATCTCGCGCCGGAGCCTGTCCGCGGCAGACGCAATGAGCCGGCGAATGTCCGCTATGTCGCCGAAAAGCTTGCCGCATTGCGTGGATTGCCCCTGGAGGAGCTTGCACGCATCACCACGGCAAACGCCATGGCGGTCTATCATATTCACGAATAAAAAAAGGGGATTGTCTCATTTCGAGGCAGTCCCTGTTTTTTCGCTCAGCTGCGCGCGGATGGCACGGAAGCGCTCCGGCACGTCCTCCGGTGCTATGGTGTGCAGCGTTTCAAGGCTGCCTGCTGCCTTCGCCGTCTCGTAGTACCAGCACTTGTAGTCCACCACGTCCATTGTATGCCGCAGCTCATCCATCTGCGCCTGCAGCACCTCGCGTTGATGCTGGAACATTTTAAGCCGCTCGTCAATCGTTTCGTCGCCCTTGAGTGCCATCGCGATATAATCCCGAATGCTGCTGATGGACATGCCCGCTTTCTTCATGCATCCGATGACGCGCAGCCAGCCGATGTCCTCCTCGCGGAACATGCGGATGCCGCCTTTCGAGCGCTCGACGAACGGCAGAAGACCCTCGCGGTCATAGTACCTGAGCGTTGACGGTGCGACATTCAGCAGCTTTGCCATTTCCCCGACCGTGTATACCATCAAAATCCCTCCGAAAATGATGCTTTGCCTATTGACTGTAAGTGTACTTCAAGTTGTACAATTGATTTGAGCTTCAAGGACAGTATACGGCGCAACCGCTGACCTGTCAACCGCTCAAGGAGGGGTTTTCGTGAAATTCAGCAATAAGGACGCATTTGAGCAGATCAATTCCTTCGGCACGGGCATGCCGAATACCGCCTATGCACAATATTTTATCGGCGAATCGTTCTTGAATCCGCTGACCGACCCGAAAGGCGGTCTTTTTGCCGCGAACGTGACGTTCGAACCCGGCTGCCGCAACAACTGGCATATTCACCACGCGGTAAAGGGCGGCGGTCAACTGCTGCTCTGCACGGCCGGGGAGGGCTGGTATCAGGAGGAAGGGAAGAAGGCGGTCAGCCTGCAAGCCGGCTCTGTCGTGATGATTCCTGCAAACGTCAAGCACTGGCACGGCGCGAAGAAGGACAGCTGGTTCAGCCACATTGCGGTGGAGGTGCCCGGCGAGGGCTGCCGCAACGAATGGTGCGAGCCGGTTTCGGACGAAGAATACAGCAAACTGTAAGGAGAAACCATTATGAAGACGCTGATTGCATTTTATTCCCGTGCGGACGAGAATTATTTCGGCGGCGCGTATCGCGTCATTCCGGTCGGCAACACCGAAAAGGCGGCGAACATGCTCGCTTCGCTGACCGGCGGCGACCTGTTCAAAATTGAGCAGGAAAAGCCGTATTCCGCGAATTATCAAACCTGCATCGCCGAGGCAAAGGCGGATTTGCAGGCGCACGCCCGTCCGGCAGTGCTGCATCTGCCGGAGAATCTCGATGAATATGATCAAATTTATCTGGGTTATCCGAACTACTGGGGCACGATGCCCATGGCGGTTTATACCTTCCTGGAGCACTACGACCTGACCGGCAAGACGATTCACCCGTTCTGCACGCACGAGGGCAGCGGTCTGGCGAATACGGCGGAGGACATTCGCCGCGCGGCAAAGGGTGCAATTGTCACGAAAGGGCTTGCCATTCATGGCAGCAGCGTTGACAGCGCGGAGGAATCGCTGAAGAAGTGGGTCGCATCCCTGCGCTAAGCATAAAGAAAAGAGCAGCTGTTCATTGACAGCTGCTCTTTCGTTTCTATGTGGCTTCTGATTGTATGCCAAAGCCCAACCATGGAAAAGAAACCAAGCACGATGCCGAAGCCGAAGGGGTCAAGGGGGCGACCGCAGGCTTCGCCTGTTCTATAGCCCCCTTGATCGTATGCCAAAGCTCAACCATGGAAATGAAACCAAGCACGATGCCGAAGCCGAAGGGGTCAAGGGGGCGACCGGAAAGCCCCCTTGTTTGCAGGCCAAAGCTCAACCATGGAAAAGAAACCAAGTATGCCCGAAGGAGCCGTAATACGGACGAAGTCCGTTACATGATCACCCTGATGTCAGCACCATCAGTGAGGACATCATCCGTCAGGATGCCGTCAACAGGTGCGCCGTTGACGAGCACCTGCTGAACACCGCCCTCGTGATGCGCAGCGTTGTCAACCGTGATGTGCAGATGCTTGCCGCGGAAGGTCTTGTCCATCGTGAAACCGTCCCATTCGGCAGGGATGGCAGGGCTGATGACGAGCCCCTCGGGCGTTGGACGCAGACCGAGGATGCCCTCGACACAGCCGACCATGACGGTCGATGCGGTGCCGGTCAGCCAATGAACATGTGCGCGGCCGGGCTGAGGCGTTTCGTGCCCCTCGATGAACTGCGTGTGGACATACGGCTCTGCTTCGCGGAGCTCGGCACGGTCGTTGTAGGCGGCCGGGCAGCTTTCCTTGAAGTACTGGAAGGCGCGTCCGCCGTGACCGAGCATCGATTCGGCAAGAATCGCCCAGCCCTGAATCTGGCAGAAGATGCCGCCGTTTTCCTTTGTCGAGGGGTTGAAGAGCAGCATGTTCGCACCGTCAAACGCATGCTTCTTGTAGCAGGGCGCCATGATTTCCACGCCGAACGGGGTGTTGAGCTGTTCGTAAGCAGTCTGCATTGCCTTTTCCGCCTGTTCGGGCGTTGCAAGACCGGAAATAACCGCCCAAGACTGCGGATTCAGCCACATCGAAGCTTCCGGGTCGTTCTTGCTGCCGATGATGCTGCCCTGCTCGCTGTAGCCGCGGCGGAAACGGTCGTCCTCCCAGAAGTGTTCGTTGATGAGCGCCTTCTGTTCTGCTGCCTTCTGCTGCAGGTACTTGCGGTATTCGTCGTTTTCCGGCCGGTTCGGCATCAGCTCGTCCAGCAGGCGCAGCGCGAGATACAGCTGCATCGCCACGAAGGAGCTTTCGCCGGCGGCACCCAGACGCAGGCAATCGTTCCAGTCCGCATGGAGACCGGCAGGCATGCCGTGTGCACCGAGGTGATTCATGGAGAAGTCGATGGCGCGCTTCAGGTGGTCGAGCACAGTGCCTTCGCCGTGGGTGGCGTAGGGGATGACCTCGTCCATGAAGGCGGTGTCGCCCGTTTCGGCGATGTACTTGTAGACCGTCGGGAAGAGCCACAGCGCATCGTCGGCGCGGTAATGCGGATGACCGGTCGCGCGGACGTAGCTGTCGTCCTCGGGTGAATCCTCATGACCTGCGTTGTGGTTGAACTTCACCAGCGGCAGACCGCCGCCGTGATGCACCTGTGCGCTGAGCATGAATACAAGGCGTTCTTTCGCCATCTTCGGGTCGAGGTGGATGATGCCCTGAATGTCCTGCACGGTGTCGCGGTAGCCCAGACCGTTGCGCTGACCGCAGTAAATCAGCGATGCCGCGCGGCTCCACACGAACGTCGTGAAGCACTGGAAGGCGTTCCACGTGTTGACCATGCTGTTGAAGTCCGCATCGGGCGTATTGACCTTCAGCGCGGACAGCTCGCCGTGCCAGTAATCAATCAGCGCAGCAAGCTCCTTGTCAACGCGTGCCGCAACATCCTGATAGCTGTCTACCAGCGCACGTGCCGCCTTTTCGCCCTTCTGGGAGAGCAGGAAGGCGATGGTTTTCGTTTCGCCGGGCTGAAGCGTCAGCACAGTGTGCAGTGCGCCGCAGGGATTGCCGTTGTAGTTGAGGGAATTGCCGAGGTCGCCGTCAACGACGCCCTTCGGGTTGGAGAAGCGTCCCTGACCGAGGAAGCGCTCGCGGCGGCCGGTGTAGCTCTTGACAGGGCTGCCGGCGAGGCAAAAGCAGCGCTCGCGGCCGTTCTCGCCATCCTCGTTCACGCCGCAGAACTGGTTGATGTGCTCAATCAGATGGTCGCCGTGGAAGGTGGTGGTGGTGATGAATTGCGTATACTGCAGGTTGACGAGATCCTGCTCGTAGTTGCTGTCGGTGGTCAGCTCGCAGTAGGACATGACGGAGATGGTGCGCACCTTGTCGGACTTGTTCGTCACGGCAACGCGCCAGACCTCATGCGTTGCGCCCAGCGGCACGTAATACAGCGTCTTGCTCGCGATGCCGCTGTATTCGCTCTCGACTTCGGTGTAGCTCGTGCCATGGCGGGTGATGGTTTTATACACGTCCAGAGGCTTTTCGACCGGACGCCACGTTGCCGACCAGTAATCGCCCGTTTCGTCATCGCGCAGGTAGACATAGCGGCCGGGTTCATCGAACTGATTGAAGGTGTAGCGCAGGATTCTGCCTGCCGCGCCGGACTTGACGAAGCTGTAGCCGCCGGCGTTCTGGGTGACGATGGCGCCGTATTCCGGCGAACCGAGGTAATTCGCCCAGGGCATGGGCGTGCGCGGGTCGGTAATGACGTACTCACGCGCTTCATCGTTGAAGTAACCGAATTGCATAGTGGACGCCTCCTTGCGTTCATCATGTCGAGCTGACGTGTTCCGAAAACGTTTTCTGTCCCAAGGCTCCTCTTTTTCCGAAAACGTTTTTCTGCCGCTATTGTAGCATACTTTGAATCCCTACGCAAGGAGGGGAGAAAGAAAAAATAGAAAGGAAATTTCTTTTTCAGGATTTGCATGTTTTTGATGCTTGAAGTTCATATCCATAGTTGGACTTAGGCAAACTCATCAAGGGGGCTATAGAACAGGCGAAGCCTGCGGTCGCCCCCTTGACCCTTTCGGGTTCGACACCATGCTTGATTTCATTTTCATAGTAGAGATTTGGCGAACTTAACAAATAGTTGCAATGAAAATCAAGCAACATGGGAGTGCATTGCGAAGGGGTTCGGGGGCGATCGCAAAGCCCCCGAAAGCCGCAAAATAATGAGTATGGAAAAGTGTAATGCGAAGGCGCTCGGAAAGAAATCGGGCGAAACCTGCGGACTTCGTCCGTCTTATCCCCTGTATTATTGTAAATATTTCATGCACATTCTTCCGCTTGCTTGACATCCCTGCCCATTTGTAATACAATGTTAACAAACGAATTGTGCCCTTTTGGGCTGCATGAAGCTTGAGGTGAGCCATTGATGAAGCACGGTTGGCAACGGATGCGGTCATTCCTGGTACTGGTTCTTGTGCTGGCACTCTGCGGCATTGTGCCGGAGAACTGTGCTGTACTGGGGCTTCAAACCGCGCAGGCGGATACGACCGCAACGGCGGCGTATGGCATGGCAACGGCGGATAATGTCGTTGTGCGCAAGCAGGCCTCGACCAGCGCGAACTACTGGTTCCGCATCAATACGGGATTCGTCTGCGAGATTCTTGATACGGTTGTCAAGAATGACACGACCTGGTATAAGGTCAACAGCACGAACCCGACCCCCAATGGCCGCACCTACATCGGCTATGTCCGTGCGACGTATTTCCGTCCTCTGACGGCAGACGAAACGGCGAGCTACCTTGCCGGCACGATGACTTCAGCCCCGGCCGCGACGGCAACACCTGCCGCGACCTCGTCCGCTGCGGATACCGTGGTCGGCACGGGCAAAATTACCGCAAGCGGCACGAATCTGCGCGCGGAAGCCAGCCTGTCCGGCGGCGTGCTCGGGACGCTCAATCGGGATGCCGTGGTGTCGCTGCTGTCCATACCGGATGTCATCGACAGCGACCACTGGTATAAGGTGAGCTATAACGGGCAAGTCGGCTATGTGCAGGCGAATTTCATCAGTGTGACGACCTCTGTTGTCACGGCAGCGCCTTCCACCGCGTACGGCACCGTCAAACTGCTCTACAACACCGGCAACCTCCGCAACTCGCCCAATGGCGAAACGAAGGCGGTCTGGCAGGGCAAAGGCACAACGCTGACGGTCGCCGGCCTTTCGACCGACAAGGGCGGTTACACGTGGTATCCGGTGTATTACGGCACGAGCAACACGGTTTATTATGTCCGCGCCGATATTGTTGAGTACACCGCAGGCACCTCAACATCTTCCGCGACCGCAGTGCCTCAGACCGGCAGCGATTACGGCTACGTCATCACTACCAAGGCAAACGTGAATCTTCGCCTCGCGCCCAGCGGCGAAACCATCGTGCAGGTGCCGCGCAGCACCGTGCTGACGTGCATCGGCAACCCGGTTACACCCACTGGCAGCAGCTACACGTGGTATTATGTCCGCTACAACAATATGGCTGGTTATCTGCGCGGCGACTGCGTTGTTGTGTGCGACCAGAACGGCTACACGCTCGGCACCGTGACCGCAACGCCGGCAGCAACCGCTGCACCGACTGCCGCGCCGACCGTTTCCACTTATGTCAAGCTCGTCAAGACAAACGTCAACCTGCGCACAACGCCTGCAGGCAGAACGCAAGGGCAGTACACCATCAACCTGATTCTGCCCGTTATCGGCACGACCATCTCCTCGGGCAAATACAACTGGTACTATGTCCGCACGCCGGACGGCAAGACGGGCTACATGCGCAGCGACTGTGTTGTCCTGTGCGATGTCAGCGGCAATCCGGCAACGGACACGCCGACAGTCACCGCGTCCGCAGCGACCGCAACGCCTGTACCGACCAGCGCAATATCCTCCTACGTCCAGACGACGGTTGATTATGTCAACCTCCGCAAGTCTGCCAGCCGTGACGCTACTTCCGTCGCGAAGGTGCGCAAGGGCACCGTTCTGGCGTAC
This sequence comes from Anaerovoracaceae bacterium, assembly GCA_963590165.1. Classification (GTDB taxonomy): domain Bacteria; phylum Bacillota; class Clostridia; order Christensenellales; family Aristaeellaceae; genus UBA11524. The sequence continues at coordinate 33,661 of CAVANO010000014.1, read as the reverse complement.
AACGCGTCCACCACCTCCGGCACGTCCACATGGTACCGCGTCGTATACAACTCCTCCGAAGTCTGGATTCTCGGCAGCTGCGTCAAAGTCATGACTCAGGCGGAATACGAGGCGTACATCGCGGCGAATCCGTCCTCGGCAACACCCCAGCCGGATGCGGCGCTCGGCACCGTCACGACGACGAAAGGCGGCGTCAACATCCGCTCCACCGCTAACGGCAGCAAAATCCTTACCCGCGTGGAGAAGGGCGTTCAGCTGTCCTACTATGCAGAGAACATCAAGGCAGGCGGCTACACATGGTACCGCATCCGCACCTCGTCCGGCGTGGAGGGCTACATCCGCTCCGACATGGTGACGAAATCATCGTCCTCTTCGGCAACCGCGACGCCGTCCGGCAGCACGACAACGCCTGTGGAGGCAACCTACACGACGCTGCGCCTTGGCTCGACCGGCGACGCCGTCAAGAACCTCGTGCAGGAGCTCGCCAATCAGGGCTACTACACCGGCACCGTCACCAGCAGTTACACCAGCACCGTCCGCGATGCGGTTATTGCGTTCCAGAAGGCAAAGAGCCTGACCGTTGACGGCATCGCCGGCAAGGAAACGCAGCACGCGCTCTTCGGCACCGTTGAGCCCGGCACGGTGGATTACACCGACCGCACCTTCACCTTCTATCCGGCGGAGAAGATTGACTGGTTCACCGGCGGCATTCAGACGCTGTGGGCGAAAGGTGAGAGCTACAAGGTCTACGATGTGAAGACGGGGCTTGTCTGGTGGGCACGCCGCTGGTCCGGCGCGAACCATGCGGACGTTGAGCCGCTGACCGCTGCAGATACGGCAATCCTCTGCCAGATTTACGGCGTCAGCACGGCGCAGGAAATCTGGGACAAAAACTTGTGGCAGCGCAGACCGTGCCTGGTAACCATCGGCACGAGGACATTTGCATGCTCGCTGTTCGGCATGCCGCACAATCCTGACGGCGACACAATTGCCGACAACAACATGACCGGTCAGATCTGCATTCACTTCACCAATTCCAAGGGGCATGAATCCGGCAAGGTGGATACCTACCATCAGGAGGCAATCCAGTACGCCTACGAGCACTGCCCGGCAGGTCAGAAGTAAAATCAACACCCCGCATCGCAGAAGCCATTCCACGATGCGGGGTGTGTTTTTGTTTGATTTTCTTTTGGAAGAACATTTTTCATTTTCATAGCTGGCTTGTTACGTTGGGTATCAAGGGGGCTTTCCGGTCGCCCCCTTGACCCCTTCGGGCATGCTTGGTTTCATTTCCATAGATGGACCTTGGCATACAATCAAGGGGCTATAGAACAGGCGAAGCCTGCGGTCTCCCCCTTGACCCCTTCGGCTTCGGCACCATGCTTGGTTTCATTTCCATAGTTGGGCTTTGGCATGCGATCAAGGGGGCTATAGAACAGGCGAAGCCTGCGGTCGCCCCCTTGACCCCTTCGGCTTCGGCACCATGCTTGGTTTCATTTCCGTGGTTGGGCTTTGGCATACAATCAAGGGGCTATAGAACAGGCAAAGTCCGAATCTCATACCACTGCCATGCCTTTTTCTTCGGCCATGTGCAAAATCGCCTGGTCAATGCATTTTCCGATCCTGTCGCCGAGATCCTTCTGCAGGGCATCCTCGTTTGTCAGCGTTTCCTTCAGGATATTTGCGATCTTTTGCCGGCTTTCGTCGGAGCGCAGACGCTCCTCTTTGAACTGCTGACGCAGGAATTTAGGCATTTTCCAGTGCTTCAGCCGCGGTGTGATGAATGTATCCACCATGGATTCGCCGAAAACTGCGATAATCAGCCCGATGATGAAGCCGATGACCAGCCCCAGCGGTCCGGACACAAGCAGCGCGACACCGCCGCCGCCGCAAAGTGCCGCTGTGATGACCCCCATGATGATGTTGAACAGCACTGAAACCAGCGGCATGTCCGTCATGCCCGGCATGGTCAGCACGCCCTGCATGGAGAGGGTGCCTGTCTGAATCGTGGCATTGCGGATTTGCAGGCGCTGGATGTCCACGCCGTATTTGACGCACAGGTCGTTCAAATCGTGCTGAACGACCGCCAGGATGCCGTCCACCCACGGTGTCACAACCGCGGAAAGCTGCTCGCGCCACTTGTCCGTCTTGAGCAGTTCCTCGGCGCGGGTCTGACATTTCGCTTCCATGTCAGCGAAGGTGTTCGTCTTGTTCTGCTGCCAAGCGCGGTATTCCGGCAGAATTACCTGCTCGAGCAGTTCATCCGTCATCATGCCGGACAGCGCCTCCGTCAGCTTCGGCATCGCCTGAGCCACGTGATTTTCGACCGCATCGCTCTCAACATACGCTGCGACGTCCGCCTTCAGGCATTTCACCATTTCGTCGATGTGTCCGGCACATGACAGACCGCGGGCAATGTCGTATTCGGGGGAGGCGGAATACTGGAACCGTGCGTTCGGGAACGTTTCGCGGCAGAGCTGGCGGAAGAATGCCATCCGTGATGCGCCGCCCGTCAGCAGGACGACCTTCGGCGGACGCTTCGACGTCACCTGCTGTGCCATCATCAGGCAGTTCATCATGCGGCTGCGGAAGGATTCGCCGTTTAGCAGCGCAGACGGACGCTCGGCGAGTTCCTCGATGACCGCATTGCTGATTGTGATGTCCAGCACATGGCGCCCTTCGCGGAAGATGGTTTCCTGCTTCGTCAGCGCTTCGCCGTTGTCCAGGGTGAAGAAACGCTCCTTCAGCCGCCGCGCGGACAGCATCAGGCGACTTTTCCATGCTGGGTCGCTGTCAAGGATTCTGCGGATGACGTCCGCTTCCTCCTCGCAGTGCTGCGAAATGGCGCGTTCCAGCAGCAGCTCATCGAGAATGCCGCCGCCGACCTGCGTGCCCATCGTGCTGACGGCGTATTCCTGCCCATCGCAGACGTACGCCAAATCCATGGTGGAGGAGCCAAGGTCGATGACGAGTGCGCAGTCCATCAGCAGGTGCCGGAGTTCCTCCTGTTCATCCGTCATGGCGGCGGAGAGGAACGCGGCGCGCGATTCCGACACGAGTCGAATGTTCGGCAGTCCGGCAGATGTCAGCAGTGTGCAGTAACGGTCGCGAACCTCTTTCGACCAGTCTGCAGGGCAGCCGACAATGAAACTCGCCTCGCCGGAATCCAGCACCTCACGGATGGTCGTATGGTCACGCAGCGCCGTCAGCACCCCTGCGGCAAAGGCGGTGATGGTGCGGTCAGTGTCATCACTGCCGGCGCGGAAGGCGCGCTTGAAGCACACGCGCAGGTTTTCTGCCTGCGGATTGTCGCTCGCGAGCGAGCCGATGACCGTTTTGCCATCAAAATCGGCAACAGCGGTCAGAAAGCTGCCGCGCCCGTGGACGGGAATCACTACAGGCTCTACCTGCTGACTGGTATAGAGTGCGACGCAACTTTCGCCGTCGCCCAAATCAAAGCCGAAGTAACGCATTATCGTGCGCCTCCCTTCCTGCCGGATTGCAGCATCAGACCGCGGCGGAGCATGAGGCCGCTTTCCTTCGCGACAATCGCCGGATAGCGCTGCTGGTCAATGTCGCTGTCCATCACGTCAAAATATTCAGCCTTGTCCGGCGCATAGTCAATCGTCTGGCAGCCCATGCTGTTCAGCAGGCTCTGCGCGTTCGACAGCGGCCATGAAAGCGCGTTTTCCTGCTGTTTGCTGCCGCTCAGACGGGCATCCTGCATCATTTCGTACAGGGCGCTGTAGATTTCGCACGCGGTATCCTCACTGGCATTGACCGCCGCTGTGCCGTCCTGCGTGAACAGCGCCTCGATGGTTTGTGCGTCCAGCGCGATGCGGCTGTCTGCCTCGAGGACAAGGCGGTGAATGTCATTCTCTTCGGCGGTGATAGCGGCTTGCTGCGGCGGGCGCTTGAGCAGCATTGCCATGCACACGCCTGATCCGCCCAGCGACAGCAGATGCACTGCCGCACACAGCACGAACCGCCCGACCCAGCCGCTGTTTTCGCTGGAGATGGTTTGGGGCAGCGTCAGCCACAGCGCAAACGAACCGATGCTCAGCACGATGGCCGCAATCAGCAGCAAAAGGCGCTTGGTGTCTTTTTCCTGCCTGACAGGCTGTGCATGCAGCACGTCCATGCAGGCAAGGGATTTCGCTTCGCGGGCATACAGCAGGTGCAGCAACTGCCTGCGCGTGCCTGCGGAGATGTTCGCCATGCGTGCTTGCTCTGCCTGATGGAGCTGCTCCTCTGCCTGATGGCGGATGATTTCGGCGGAATTGATACTCATCGTTCAAAGTTCCTTTCGTCCGGTCGGGTTTGCTGTTACTTCTTCTACCAAAGTATACATCACCGAAACCGGCGAATCAAGCAAGATTTCCTTGAAAACCCGTCTGTTAACAGGAATTTCGCATTTTGCGGCGAATAAGAAAGATGCTGAAAGAGCTTACAAGGCGATCAGGGAAAGGAAGGAACTTGCCTATGGCAATGAGTACAGAGGAACGCGCGCAGATGCTCCTGACACAGCCGGTGGAGAAAATTATCCCCAAGCTGGCGGTGCCGACCATCTGTTCGATGCTGATTACATCCATCTATAACATGGCGGACACGTATTTCGTCAGCCAAATCGGCGAGGAAGGCAGCAGCATCGGCACATCGGCATCGGCGGCAGTCGGCATCGTGTTTTCCGCCATGGCGATGATTCAGGCGCTGGCATTCCTGTTCGGCATGGGCAGCGGCACGAACGTCAGCCATTTGCTGGGCATGGGCAAAAAGCAGGAAGCGGAGGTCTACAGCGCGGTGGGCTTCTTCTCCGCATGTGCGGCAGGCGTTGTCATCGCGATTGCGGGCAATGTGTTCAATGAGCCGCTGATGTACCTGCTCGGCGCGACAGAGACCGCCGCACCGTTTGCAGTGGAATACGCCCGTTACATCTTCCTCGCGGCACCGTTTATGATGGGTTCGCTGGCGATGAACAACCTCCTGCGCTTTCAGGGGCTTGCCGTGTACGGCATGGTCGGCATCATCACCGGCGGCGTCCTGAATATGCTGCTCGATCCGCTGCTGATTTTCGTGTTTGATATGGGCATCACGGGCGCTGCCGTCGCGACCGCCGTGTCACAGCTGATCAGCTTCGTGATTCTGCTCGTCATGTGCAATACGCATGCCGAGGCGCTGTCCATCCTTCCGAAAAACTACCGTCCGACGGCGAAAATGTACGGCAAAATCCTCAACAATGGCCTGCCGTCGCTGGGACGTCAGGGCATCATGAGCGTTTCGACATCGCTGCTGAACAACGCTGCGGCGGTCTACGGCGATCCGGCGATTGCCGCGTTTTCCATCGTCAACCGCTGCCTGAATTTCATTTACTCGACCGTCGTCGGCTTCGGGCAGGGTTTCCAGCCTGTCTGCGGCTTCAACTACGGCGCGAAGAAGTTCGATCGCATGCACCGCGCGTTCTTCTTCAGCGTGAAGGTGACGACGATTGTGCTGCTTGTACTCGGCGTGCTCGGCTTTGCGTTCGCGGAGCCGATTGTCACCGCCTTCCGCCGCTCCGACCCCGAGGTCATCCGCATCGGCACGGAAACCTTCCGCGTGCAGATTCTCACCGCGTGGACGTGGGGGATGATTACGCTGAGCAACATGTACACGCAGGCAATCGGATACGGCATCCGCTCGACGATTTTGTCTGCGGCAAGGCAGGGACTTTTCCTGATTCCGGTGCTGCTGGTACTGCCGAAGGTGTTTGGGCTGCAGGGGCTGGAGTATTGTCAGCCTGTCGCGGATGTGCTGACGCTGGCGCTTTCGGTTATCATGATGGCAAAAGTCATGAAGGAAAAATAAAATCGGTCAAGGGAGGGAGGGAGGGACTTCGTCCCGTTTTACTCGTCCCGTTTTCCTCGTCCCGTTTTACTCGTCCCGTTTTCCTCGTCCTGTTTTCCTCGTCCCTTGCAGGGGCAGGCACTGCCGATGAGCCTGCAGGTGTTCGGTGCGATGAGGGCGGTCGTCGGCAATGGGTTTGACATGAAACTCTTTTCGGATGACCTGCTTTTCCTCTAAAAGGCGCCGAAAAATGCTTCACATCCGTGAATTTTTGCCCGATTTTGGAGGAAAAATGACGCAAATCGTCACGGATGTGTTGATAAACGCAATTCTTTGAAGTATAATAAAATCAACCTCTTGAGGGCTCTCCGAGCCCCTTGAGACACTACACCCCTACCAAATGGAAACCGAAAGAAGGAACATGCCAATGAATAATGCGCGCCGTAAGCAGATTCTTGAATGCATTAAGGACTTGCTCCCTATTTATGAGAAGGTCAGCGACCTACAGGATGCAGAGGAATCTGCGTTCGATGCCCTGCCGGAATCTCTACAGGAATCTGAACGCGGCCAGCAGATGGAAGAGGCGGCTTCTAATCTGAGCGAAGCTGTCGATTTTTTGGACGAGGCCATAGACTCGCTTCGCAATGCAATCGAATTATAAGAACATTGGATTCTTGTATGAATAATCTGACACTACACCCCTACCAAATGAAAACCGAAAGAAGGAACATGCCAATGAATAATGCGCGCCGTAAGCAGCTTCTCGATTGCAATATGGATTTGCTCAACCTTATTAAGGAGTTGGATTCTATTACTTCGAAGGTCAGCGACATACAGGAGGCGGAGGAATCCGAGTGCAGTGAAGAGATGGAAGAAGCAGTTAATAATCTGTCCGAGGCTTCTGATTTTATGACCGAGGCTATCAAATTACTTATTAGCGTAGTCAGAGAAGGGCTTAAAGAGTAAACCGGACATATTCAGCACTTCTGCTGCTCAAAATCCGCAAAAAAAAATAAAGCAGGCTTTATGACCTGCTTTTTTTGTATATCATGGTTGCAGAATCGATCAGCATGCTTGCCGACCATCTGCTGTGGGAAATCGGGAAGAACACGATGAACCCAAGCAGGCAAGGACGCAGATGGCGAACTGCAGCAACGCATATCTGAAATAAGCAGCAAAAAACAGCACCAACCATGCTCATTTCTGCACGGCAGGTGCTGTTTTTCGCCTTGACAAAACCCCGCTTTGCGTCTATCATTATATGTGGTATTTTTCACAACACAGGAGGATGCATCAATGGCAGCGTTAACAATGGACAAGCTGGTTGCGCTCTGCAAAAACCGCGGCTTGATTTTTGCCGGAAGCGAGCTGTACGGCGGTCTGGCGAATACATGGGACTATGGTCCGCTGGGCGTGGAATTCAAGAACAATGTCAAAAAGGCCTGGTGGCAGAAGTTTGTGCAGGAAAGCAAGTATAATGTCGGTCTGGACTGCGCAATCCTGATGAACCGCGAGGTGTGGGTGGCGTCCGGTCATGTCGGCGGCTTCAATGACCCGCTGATGGACTGCAAGGCGTGCAAGGCGCGTTACCGTGCCGACAAGCTGATTGAGGACTTCACCGGCGGCGCGGAAACGGGCGACGGCTGGACGAACGAAGAGCTGGAAACGTACATCCGCGAGCATGACATTGTCTGCCCGAAGTGCGGCAAGAAGGACTTCACCGGCATCCGCCAGTTCAACCTGATGTTCAAGACGCATGCAGGCGTCATGGAAACGCCCGAAAACGAGATTTACCTCCGTCCGGAAACGGCGCAGGGCATCTTCGTCAACTTTGCCAACGTCATGCGCTCTTCGCGCAAGAAGCTCCCTGCCGGCATCGCGCAGATCGGCAAGTCCTTCCGCAACGAAATCACGCCCGGCAACTTTATCTTCCGCGTGCGTGAATTCGAGCAGATGGAGCTGGAATTTTTCTGCAAGCCCGGCGAGGATCTGCAGTGGTTCGACTACTGGCGCTCCTTCTGCAAGGACTGGCTGCTTTCCCTGGGCATCAAGGAGGAGAGCCTTCGCCTGCGCGACCATGAGCCGGAAAAGCTGGCGTTCTATTCCAAGGCAACGACGGACTTCGAGTTCCTGTTCCCGTTCGGATGGGGCGAACTCTGGGGCGTCGCTGACCGCACGGACTATGACCTGACGCAGCATCAGAACCATTCCGGCAAGTCCCTGGAATACCTCGACCCGGTCACGAACGAGAAGTACATCCCGTACTGCATCGAGCCGTCGCTGGGCGTTGACCGCGCGGTGCTGGCGTTCCTGTGCAATGCCTACGAGGAGCAGGAGCTTGAAGGCGGCGATGTCCGCACGGTGCTCCACCTGCATCCGGCGCTGGCTCCCTACAAGGCTGCTGTGCTGCCGCTGCAGAAGAACAAGCTGGGTGCGCTGGCAAGCGACATTCACGCGGAGCTGTCGAAGTACTTCCCGGTGGACTACGATGAAACCGGCTCCATCGGCAAGCGCTACCGCCGTCAGGACGAAATCGGCACGCCGTTCACCATCTGCGTGGACTTCGAGACCGAGGAAACGCAGTCCGTCACCGTCCGCGATCGCGATACCATGCAGCAGGAACGCGTGGCGCTCAAGGATCTGCGCAGCTACATCGAGGAACGGATGCGCTTCTGAGCGTCTTCGACGCGTTTCTGTCTTCGACGCGTTTTTATCTTCGACGCCTTTCTATCTTCGACGCGTTTCTTTGGATAATCTTCGCGAATGCCTTCTATCCTGTTAAACACGAAAGGATGCAATGATGAAACAACTGCGGTTTATGCTGGTACTATGCCTGCTGCTCTCTCTGCTTTGTCCCGCGCTCGCGGAAACGGCAAGCTATGATCCGCTGCCGTGGTTGGATGAATCAGGCAAGAAGATGCTTGCGGCACCTTATCTGCCGAATCAGGATAATTATCTGCCGGATCAGGCGGGTTATCATGATGATTCACTCGATATCCGCATCGAAACGACCTACTGGACGCAGGACATTGTTCAGGTGGACGAGCCCGGCGACGGCACGACAACCGTCATGGCGATCTACGTCAAAATCAGCGACCCGACACAGGTGCGCACGGCGCTGGCTTATCCGTATCCCTCCAAGTACACCGCGCGTGTGGAAAAAATGGCGAAGCGCGAAAACGCGGTTCTTGCCATCAACGGCGATTACTTCATCTATCACACCGAGGGCGTCGTCTACCGCAACACGAAGAGGCTGCGCGAATACTTCTGCGATTACCGCGATACGATGATCATCGATACCGAGGGCGAGATGCACATCATTCAGGCGACAACGCGCGAGAAGTGGGAAGCGTATCTTGAAGCCGGCGGAACGGTCGCGCATACTTTCTGCTTCGGTCCGGGACTGGTGATTGACGGCGTTGTCCGTGAGGAATTTGACCGCCGCCTCGACAACGGCCCCAATACGCTTGCGCAACGCATGATTTTCGGTCAGATCAACCCGATGGAATTCGTGATTATCTGCACCGAGGGACCCGAAAGCGTTTCGCCGAAGTCCGTTGGCTTTGACCTCTACGGCGCTGCCAAACTTGCCGGGGCGTTCGGGCTGAAAAACGCCTACAACCTTGACGGCGGCTCCTCCTGCACGGTTGTGCTCAACAACGAGAAGATCAATTCCCCGTCTAACCCCAAGCGCCGCGAGGTGGGTGACTGCATCTACTTCGCCACGCTGATTCCCAACGAAACAGAAGAATAAGAAAACGCCTGCACACGCATTGAATGTGTGCAGGCTTTCTTTAATCCTTCGGCAGCATATTCGCGCCGCGAACGGGCTGATCCAGCCGCGTTTCGACATATTGGCGCATCAGGCGGAGCGGCGCTTGCATTTCCGGCGTATCCACCCATTTCGACGTACCCTTTGTCATCATCTCCCGCAGCCATGCCACCTGCGCGTGCGACACAGGCACGTGCTGCATCTGATGGCATTCGCGGCAGACCAGTCCGCCTTCCGGCAGGTCAAACCACATCGACTCCTCATCGCCGATTGCACGCTGACACCGCACGCAGTGGCGCAGCCTCGGCGCAAAGCCCTCGCACTGCGACAGATGCAGCAGAAAGCCTGTCACCAGCGGGCGCCAAGGCTGATCAGAGAACGTCAGCCGCGACAGCGTATACAGCAGGAGCATGAACGTATCCTGTGCCGGTACGCCGGGCTGAATGATGCGCTCGACCACGCCCAGCAGATACGTCCCGACTGACAGCCGGTCAAAATCCTCCCGCAGCGGATAGAATGTCTCCGTCAGCACCGCGCTGATGACGGTCAGGTGATTGCCGCGCTCATAAAGCTCGTAATCGCCCAGCGCGAACAACTCACTCGCGTTGAGAATCGGCGACCTTGGCTTCCGGCAGCCGCGTGCAAGCACTTCAATGCGCCCCTTCGTCGGGCTGAAGAGCGTCAGCATCCGGTCGTTATCGCGATAATTGGCATAGCGAAGCACAATCGCCGTATTCTCTGTCTGCTTCATGCATGCATCCTCCTTGTTCTGTTCTTTTTCTGCAATCATTGCTGATTTTCCTGCGGATTTCGCTTGATTTTTAGAATCCTTCGTCAGCATCAAGGGGCTTTCCGCTCGCGGACTTCGTCCGTTCTCAGACTTCGTCCGTTCTCGGACTTCGTCCGTTCTCCGGACCTGCTCGCTCTGCAGAACGAAACCTCCGCAGCGGCATACTTTTTCGTCTGTACAACTATTTTTTGCATTATATCGAATATGCAACCTAAATTTTCCTGATTTTATTTATATTTTCATCACTAATTTTCATTTCTTTGTTTTCTCCAAACCGTATGATTTTTCTGTAATAAACCCGATTGTTCACACAATTGCCGAACGATTCCTGAAGAACATCGAAAAAACATTGACATCCACCCTTATGTGTGCTACAATTTTTAATGTAAACTTGATGAAAGGACGGAGCAACCACCATGATCGCAGTTCTGGCACTACTGGTATTGATCGCACTGCTGATTAGCCTGCTGGTACGACTTATTCTGACGAAGCCGTTCTCCCACGCTGAAAGTTCTGCTCTGCGTTGCCAGTTCTGCCATATCTGCTGAGGTTCTTTCCCTGGAACACCTGCAAAGGCGCAGGAAAGACCGATTGGATGGACAAGCTCTTGCAAGCCTGCAGCCTGACTTTTAGGCGGCAGGCTTTTTCATACGCTGAAACCGGCGGCAATGAGGCCGCATCATCGCAAAGGAGGTTCTCACATGCAGTGTACCGGCGCGAAAATTCTGATGGAATGCCTTGTCGAACAGGGCGTCGATACCATCTTCGGCTATCCGGGCGGAACCATTCTCAATGTGTACGATGAGTTGTACAACTACGAGGCGGACGGGCGCATCCGCCATTATCTGACGGCGCATGAGCAGGGCGCATGCCACGCAGCGGACGGCTATGCCCGTTCAACCGGGCGCGTCGGCGTATGCTTCGCCACGTCCGGTCCCGGCTGCACCAATCTGGTTACTGGCATCGCCACCGCCTATATGGATTCTTCCCCCATTGTCTGCATCACCTGCAACGTCGGCACGTCCCTGCTGGGCAAGGATTCCTTCCAGGAGGTTGATATCACCGGCGTGACGATGCCCATCACCAAGTGCAACTACCTCGTCCGCTCGATTGATGAACTGGCGGATGTCATCCGTGAAGCCTTCGCCATTGCGCGCAGCGGCCGTCCGGGGCCTGTGCTGATTGACATCCCCAAGAACGTCACCGCCGAAAAGACGGAGTATGAGCCGCTTCCCCGCAGCGCCCACGGCACGACCGGACGCCTCGGCAAGCTGATTAAGCGCTCCAGCCAGGACTTCAAGGCGCCTGAACCCGACCACCGCGACATCGATAAGCTGGTGGACATGATTGCCGCATCGAAGAAGCCCCTGCTGGTTTGCGGCGGCGGCGTTGTCCGTGCCCGTGCGCACCGTGAATTCGAGGCGCTGGCGAACCGCATCGATTCGCCGGTTGCCATTACGCTGATGGGCGCCGGCGGCTTCCGCGGACGCAATCCTCTGACGACCGGCATGATTGGCATGCACGGCTCGCAGGCATCCAACATGGCGGTTGACGCGTGCGACCTGCTAATTGCGGTCGGCTGCCGCTTTTCCGACCGCGTCGCGCTCAAGCCGGCGACCTTCGCGCGCAACGCCAAAATCGTCCAGATTGATATCGACCGCAGTGAAATCAACAAGAACGTGCAGACCGACCACCATATCATCGGTGATGCGCGGCGCGTGCTGGAGCTGCTGCTCGACCGTGTGCCGGGCATGAAGCACGATGAGTGGAAGCAGTACGTTTTCTCCTTCAAGACGGAAACGGAGTACGATGCCACGGACGACCACCTCACGCCCAGCCAGGTGCTTTCCTCGCTCGCCAAGCTGACGCCGCAGGACACCATCGTTGCGACCGACGTTGGTCAGCATCAGATGTGGGCGATTCAGCACTTCCACTTCGATTATCCGGGTCAGCTGCTCACCTCCGGCGGTTTCGGCACGATGGGCTTCGGGCTGGGTGCCGCCATCGGCGCACAGGTTTCCCATCCGGACAAGGTCGTCCTGCACATCACCGGCGACGGCGGATTCCGCATGAACTGCAATGAGCTGGCGACCGAACAGTACTACAAGCTGCCTATCATCAACGTGCTGTTCAACAACGGCACATTGGGCATGGTTCGCCAGTGGCAGACGCTGATTTATCAGCAGCACTACGAGGCGACCACCCTTGACCGCGCGCCTGACTTCGTGAAGCTCGCCGAAGCGTACGGACTGTCCGGACGCCGCGTTCACAACCAGCAGGAACTGGAGGAGGCCATTACCGAGGCGCTCCATTGCGGTCACGGCTACGTCATCGACTGCGTCATCGATATCGATGAGAAGGTTCGCCCGATGGTCGGCGGCGGCAGCCACATCACTGAATTTATGCTGAATTAATGAAAGGAGGCAGACCCCATGAATCCTACGGCACGCAAAACACTCGCCGTCCTGGTTGACAACGAGGCCGGCGTCCTTTCCCGCGTGGTGCGGCTCTTCTCCGGCAAGGGATACAACATCGAGTCCCTTGCCGTGGGCACGACGGATGATCCCACCGTCTCCCGTATCACCATCGAAATCCTCGCCAGCGACGAGCAGACGCTGCTTATTTCCTCTCAGCTGCGGAAGCTGATCTGCGTTCATTCCGTCAAGACGCTCAATGCCGAGCACGCCATCCGGCGAGAGCTGGTGCTGATTAAGGTCAACGCCGCAACGAGCGAGACGCGCAATGAAGTCATCCAGATTGCCAACATCTTCCGCGCCTCCATCATCGACGTCTCCGTGGCGTCCCTGACCCTTGCCGTCATCGGCGATGAAAGCAAGGCAGAAGCGATCCAAAACCTCCTTCGGGAGTTTGGAATCCTCGAACTGGTGCGCACCGGCATGATCGCACTGGAACGTGGACAGTTCACCATTGACGAACAGACCAAAGTAAAAGGAGAGTACGACTATGGCAAAAATGTACTATGAAAAAGACTGCGACCTGAACAAGCTGACCGGCAAGACCGTCGCCATCATCGGCTACGGCTCTCAGGGACATGCGCATGCGCTGAACCTGCGCGACTCCGGCGTTGATGTCATCGTCGGACTGCGCAAGGGCGGCAAGAGCTGGCCTGTTGCCGTGAAGGACGGCTTCGATGTCATGACCGTGCCGGAAGCGGCGCAGAAGGCTGACATCATCATGATTCTGATCAACGACGAGAAGCAGGCGGACATGTACAAGCAGGACATCGCGCCCTACCTGACCGAGGGCAAGGCGATCGCCTTTGCGCACGGCTTCAATATCCGCTATCAGCAGATCGTTCCGCCGGCGGGCGTTGACGTGTTCATGGCTGCCCCGAAGGGACCCGGTCACACCGTCCGCAGCACCTACGTCGTCGGCAAGGGCGTTCCGTGCCTCGTTGCTGTGGAGCAGGATGCATCCGGTCACTGCCTTGATACAGCACTGGCTTACATCGCCGGCATCGGCGGTGCCCGCGCGGGCATCATGGAAACGACCATGCACGACGAGACCGAGACCGACCTGTTCGGCGAGCAGGCTGTGCTGTGCGGCGGCATTGTCGAGCTGATGCGCTGCGGCTTCGAGACGCTGGTGGAAGCCGGCTACGAGCCTGAGAATGCTTACTTCGAGTGCATCCACGAGATGAAGCTGATTGTTGACCTGATCAACAAGGGCGGCGTTGCGGCGATGAACTACTCCATCTCCGATACCGCGGAATACGGCGAGTACGTGTCCGGCCCGCGTGTCCTGCCCTATGAGCAGACCAAGGCCAACATGAAGGCTGTCCTCAACGACATTCAGGACGGCACCTTCGCCGGCAAGTGGATTGCCGAGAACAAGAACGGCCGCTGCTTCTTCAACAGCCACCGCGACGCCCTTGCAAAGCACCCGATGGAGATCATCGGCAAGCAGCTCCGCGAGCAGATGCTCTGGAAGAACGACTCCAATCTCGACAACGCGTCCAATTAATCAGGGGCACTGCCCTTGAACGCCGCCCGAGGAGGTTCATCCCGCTGGACTTCCTCTTCGCGATTGGATTGAAGATTGTACGCCCGAAGGAACCCAGGGGGCGATCGCAAAGCCCCCTGGGACTGCCGCTAACGCCGGGGCATGACCCGGTCGAAGCGCTCACAAGAAAAAAATCATCAACATAACATCAGGAGGGAATCACCTTGCTGTCTGAAAACATCAAAAACGGCGTTGAACGCGCCCCGAACCGTTCCCTGCTCTACGCGCTCGGTCTGACCGACGAAGAAATCCGCAAGCCGCTCATCGGCGTTGTTTCTTCCTATAACGAGATTGTGCCCGGTCACATGAACATCGATAAGATCGCCGATGCGGTCAAGGCGGGTGTCCGCGCGGCAGGCGGCACGCCGATTATGTTCCCGGCCATTGCGGTCTGCGACGGCATCGCCATGGGACATGTCGGCATGAAGTATTCCCTCGTCACGCGCGACCTGATTGCTGATTCCACCGAGGCGATGGCCATTGCGCACCAGTTTGACGGACTTGTCATGATCCCCAATTGCGACAAGAACGTGCCCGGTCTGCTGATGGCGGCGGCGCGCCTGAATATTCCCTGCATCTTCGTTTCCGGCGGTCCGATGCTCGCCGGTCACCTGACCGATGGGCGCCGCACGTGCCTGAGCCACATGTTCGAGGCGGTCGGCGCGTTCAAGGCCGGCACACTCGATGACGACGGCGTGCGCAATTACGAAGAAAACGCCTGCCCGTCCTGCGGCAGCTGCTCCGGCATGTACACTGCGAACTCCATGAACTGCCTGACAGAGGCACTCGGCATGGGTCTGCCGGGCAACGGCACGATTCCTGCGCCGTACTCCGCACGCCTGCGCCTTGCCAAGAAGGCAGGTATGCAGATTATGACGCTGGTGGAAAAGAACATCCGCCCGCGCGACATCATGACCCCTGCCGCCTTCAACAACGCCGAAACGGTTGACATGGCGCTGGGCTGCTCCACCAACACGATGCTGCATCTGCCTGCCATCGCCCATGAGGCCGGCGTGACCATCGACCTTGACCATGCCAATGACATTTCCGCGCACACGCCGAACCTGTGCCACCTCGCACCGGCCGGCGACACGTTCATGGAGGATCTCGACCGTGCCGGCGGCGTCCTTGCCGTGATGAAGGAGCTGACGAAGAAGAACCTGCTGGACACGTCCGTCATGACGTGCACGGGCAAGACCATGGCGGAGAACCTCGAAGGTGCCGTCAACCGCGACGAGAACATCATTCGCCCGATTGACCGTCCGTATTCCACCAGCGGCGGCATTGCCGTGCTCAAGGGCAACCTCGCAAAGGACGGCTGTGTCGTCAAGCAGAGCGCCGTTGCACCGGAAATGATGGTGCATGAAGGTCCTGCGCGCGTGTTTGACAGCGAGGAGGATGCCATCGCCGCGATTTACGCCAAGAAGATTGTGCCGGGCGACGTTGTTGTCATCCGCTACGAAGGTCCGAAGGGCGGTCCGGGCATGCGCGAGATGCTTAACCCCACTTCTGCGATTTGCGGCATGGGTCTGGGCGAAAGTGTTGCCCTGCTGACAGATGGTCGTTTCTCCGGTGCTACGAGAGGCGCATCCATCGGGCATATCAGCCCTGAGGCGGCTGCAGGCGGCTTGATTGCGCTGGTGGAAGAGGGCGACCGCATCGCGATTGATATCCCGAACTGCAAGATTGAGCTGAAGGTGGATGAGGAGACGCTGGCGAAGCGCCGCGCGGCATGGGTTTGCCCCGAACCGAAGGTCAAAACCGGCTATCTTGCACGCTACGCGAAGCTGGTTTCCTCGGCGGATAAGGGTGCTATTCTGGAATAAAAAAGATTCGAAGAATTGAATAAAAGGGGAGAAGTCCTCTTTGATGCTGCGAAGGAATTTCGCGTCTGCGGACGCGAGCAGGGGTTTTCCGGTCGCCCCTGCACCCTTCGGGTGCACGCTTCCATAGGATGATATGGTTTGCCCAAGCTCAACTAACGATAGAGAAATCAAGGATGGTGCCGAAGGAGTCAGGGGGACGATCGGAAAGCTGCCTTGAAATGCTTCTGGATGATCACGATATCAATAGCACAGTCCCGGACTGTTTGAAAGGATGGTTCCGCGCTCATGAAACAGATAAAGATTTTTGATACGACGCTGCGCGACGGTGAGCAGTCGCCTGGGTGCTCGATGAACCTCAAGGAAAAGATTGAGGTCGCGAAGTGCCTTGAGCGGCTGAAAGTGGATGTTATTGAAGCTGGCTTTGCCATTTCCTCGCCGGGTGACTTTGAAAGCGTCAAGACGATCGCGGAAACAGTGAAGGACTGCTCGGTGGCATCGCTTGCGCGGTGCACGGAGAAGGATATCGACTGCGCGTGGGAAGCGGTCAAAAACGCTGCGGATCCGCGCATTCACGTATTCCTTGCGACATCGCCGCTCCATATGGAGTATAAGCTGAAGATGACGCCGGATCAGGTGGTGGAGCGCACCGCCGCGATGGTCGCGCA
Organism: Anaerovoracaceae bacterium; assembly: GCA_963590165.1. Classification (GTDB taxonomy): domain Bacteria; phylum Bacillota; class Clostridia; order Christensenellales; family Aristaeellaceae; genus UBA11524. The sequence goes on along the minus strand of CAVANO010000014.1, from coordinate 16,762 downwards.
TGCCAAGAAGTACACGAGCAACATCGAGTTCTCCTGCGAGGATGCGACGCGCTCGGATACGGACTTCCTGATTCGCGTCGTCAATGAGGCAATCCGGAACGGCGCAACCGTCATCAACCTGCCTGACACCGTCGGCTATACCACGCCGGATGAGATGCGCAAGCTGATTGAGGACGTTATGGCCGGCGTGGAAAACAGCGATCAGGTGGAATTCTCCGTGCATTGCCACAACGATCTGGGCATGGCAGTCGCGAACTCGCTGGCGGGTGTTCTCGGCGGCGCACGTCAGATTGAATGCACCATCAACGGTCTGGGCGAACGTGCGGGCAATACCGCGATGGAAGAGGTCGTCATGGCGATGCGCACGCGTCCCGACATCTTCGGCGACATGCCCTGCCGGATCGACACGACGCAAATTGCCCGTGCCAGCAAGACGGTCTATAACATCATCGGTCAGAGCGCACCGCTGACGAAGCCGATTGTCGGCGTGAATGCCTTCCGTCATGAGAGCGGCATCCATCAGCACGGCGTGCTCGCGAACAAGAAGACCTATGAGATTTTGACGCCGGAATCCGTCGGCATCCATATGGATAACCTCGTGCTGGGCAAGCACTCCGGCAAGCACGCCTTTGCCGCACGGCTCAAGGAAATGGGCTATGAGCTGCATGATGACGAGCTCGCAAGCTGCTTTGAGGAGTTCAAGCGCCTGTGCGACAAGAAGAAGAACGTCACCGACCAGGATATCCTCGCGATTGTTACGCATTCTGCCACGACGGATGAGGCTGAGGTGGACGGCTACAAGCTGGCATGGTTCGCCGTGCATACGTCCAACATGACGACGTCGACCTCTGTCGTGCGGCTTGAGCTGGACGGACAGCAGTTTGAGGCGGTCTGCTCCGGCGACGGTCCTGTTGATGCGGCATTCGAGGCGATTGACCAGATTATCCGCCCGGTCGAGCACACCTTCGACCTCTATCGCATCAATTCGATTTCTCCCGGCAAGGATACCATGGGCGACGTGTCCGTCAAGCTCAGCTGCGACAACCGCACCTTCTCCGGCCGCGGGCTGCACACGAACATTGTCGAGGCATCCGTCCGCGCGTATATCAGTGCCATGAACAAGCTCCGCGCGTATGCCGCAAAGAGAGCGAAGGAGGCGAATTGACGCATGGGCATGACCATGACGCAGAAAATTCTTGCCGCGCATGCCGGACTTGACAGCGTGAAGCCCGGCGACCTCATCGAGGCGAAGCTCGATTTGGTGCTTGGCAACGATGTCACAACCCCTGTCGCGGTCGGCGTGTTCGAGAAGGCCGGTTTTGATCATGTGTTTGACAGGGACAAAATCGCCATCGTTCTCGACCACTATACGCCTTGCAAGGACATCAAGTCTGCACAGCTGTGCAAGACGGCGCGTGATTTCGCGCATAAGCATCAGATTTCGCATTTCTTCGATGTCGGGCAGGTCGGCATTGAGCATGCGTTGCTGCCGGAAAAGGGCATTGTCGCACCCGGCGAGCTGATTATCGGCGCGGACAGCCATACGTGCACCTACGGCGCACTCGGCGCGTTCTCAACCGGTGTCGGCTCGACCGATATGGCGGCAGGCATGGCATCGGGTGAAAACTGGTTCCGTGTGCCCAGCGCCATCAAGGTTGTGCTGACCGGCAAGCTGCGCCCGTACGTGTCCGGCAAGGACGTGATCCTGCACCTCATCGGGCTCATCGGCGTGGACGGCGCGCTGTACAAGAGCATCGAGTTCACCGGCGAGGGTGTCAGCAGTCTAAGCATGGATGACCGCTTCACCATCGCGAACATGGCGATTGAGGCAGGCGGCAAGAACGGCATTTTCCCGGTGGATGACAAGACGATGGAATACGTTTCTTCCCGCGTGAACCGCCCGTGGAAGGCTTTCGAGGCGGATGCGGACGCAGAATACGAGCGCACGGTCGAAATTGACTTGTCAAAGCTCGAATCGACCGTTTCGCTGCCTCACCTGCCCAGCAACACCAAGACGGTCAGCGAGGTCAAGGGCATGCCCATCCAGCAGGTCGTTATCGGCAGCTGCACGAACGGGCGCATCAGCGACTTGCGTCAGGCGGCAGAAATCCTCAAGGGGCATCACGTGCACGAGAATGTGCGCTGCATCGTCATTCCGGCGACTCAGCAGGTTTCGCTGGACTGCATCCGCGAGGGATTGACGGAAATCTTCATCGAGGCAGGCTGTGCTGTGTCCACGCCGACCTGCGGTCCGTGTCTCGGCGGTCATATGGGCTGCATGTGCGAGGGCGAGCGTGCCGTCGCGACGACGAACCGCAATTTTGTCGGCCGCATGGGTCATGTCAAGAGCGAGGTTATTCTTGCCTCTCCGGCAGTTGCGGCGGCATCCGCCATCATGGGCTGCGTCGCAGACCCGAACGACATCGCAAAGGAGGCGCTGTGACATGGTCAGCGGCAAGGTCTACAAATACGGCGACAACGTCGATACGGACGTCATTATTCCTGCCCGATACCTGAACGCGCCTTCGCCTGAGGAACTCGCCAAGCACTGCATGGAGGACATTGATGCGACGTTCGCCCAGAAGGTGCAGCCCGGCGACATCATCGTCGGCGGTGCGAACTTCGGCTGCGGCTCCTCACGCGAGCATGCACCCATTGCCATCCGCGCCTGCGGCGTATCGTGCGTCATCGCGCCGAGCTTTGCGCGCATCTTCTACCGCAATGCCATCAACATCGGCTTCCCGATTCTGGAATGCCCTGAGGCGGCCGCGGAAATCGCAAACGGCGATCAGGTTTCTGTTGATTTCGCGTCCGGCACCATCAAGGATGAAACGACCGGCAAGACGTATCATGCGGCGGCATTTCCGCCTTTTATCCAGAAAATTATAGCGCACGGCGGTCTTCTGCCTTACCTGAAGGCTCGTCAGGCATCGGAGGCGAAGTAAGATGGAGAAGCACATCGCATTGCTGCGCGGCGACGGCATCGGCCCGGAAATCGTTGACAGCGCCGTCAAGGTGCTGGAGGTTGTCACGGCGAAGTTCGCTCACACGTTTACATTCACACGCTACTTAATCGGCGGCGCGGCGATTGACGAAAAGGGCAGTCCGCTGCCGCAGGAGACGATTGACGGCTGTCTGGCATCCGACTCCGTGCTGCTCGGCGCGGTCGGCGGCCCGAAATGGGATACGCTGCCGGCGAATATGCGCCCCGAAAAGGGACTGCTCGGCATCCGCTCTGCCATGGGGCTGTACACGAACCTTCGTCCGGCGCGGCTTTATCCGGCACTGAAGGAGGCGTGCCCGCTGCGCAGCGACATCGTGGCGCAGGGCTTCGACCTGATGATGGTGCGTGAGCTGACCGGCGGCATCTACTTCGGTGAACGCGGCCGCCGCGATGGACAGTACGGTCCGGAAGCCTACGATACTGAACGCTACAGCGTCATGGAGATTGAGCGCATTGCCCGTGCTGCGTTCGAGGCGGCACGCAAGCGCCGCAAGAATGTCATCTCCATCGACAAGGCAAACGTGCTGGAGACCTCCCGCCTGTGGCGCGAAACCGTCCACCGCATCGCGCAGGAGTATCCGGACGTAACCGTCACTGATATGCTGGTGGACAACGCCGCCATGCAGCTTGTCCGCCGTCCGAGCCAGTTCGACGTGGTTTTGACGAGCAACATGTTCGGCGACATTCTCTCCGATGAGGCGAGCCAGATTACCGGCTCCATCGGTCTGCTGCCGAGCGCGTCCCTCGGTGCAACGACGCGCGGCCTGTATGAGCCGATTCACGGCTCTGCACCGGATATCGCCGGCCAGAACAAGGCAAACCCCATTGCTACCATCCTGTCCGCTGCCATGATGCTCCGCTACGCATTCGATCTGAGCGAAGAGGCGGACTGCATCGAAAAAGCGGTCGATCAGGTACTGGCGGATGGTCTGCGCACGGCGGACATTGCCGGCAATTCGGACGTTACGCCGCTGACCTGCACGGAGATGACCGATGCAGTCATCGCGCGGCTGTAAAAGAGGCGCAGACATGCATCAAGTGATATCACGGCTGCTGCTGTACTCCAACCTCGGCGAGGACAGCATTCTCATGCAGCTCTCCGGCATCTTCGCGGACTATGCTCACAGCGCCTGCGAGAAGAACGTGCTGGTTTCCCGCATCTATAAGCAGATCAAGCGCCTGCTGGATTTGGCGACGCTCTACGGCTTCGACCGCAACCTCTGGCACGATTACCTGACCTTCCTGCTGCTGACGAATGAGAACAGCTTCTCTCTGACCTGCGAAAGGAACGGCGCAAGCAACGGCAGCGTCAATCACTTCGCACTGGCTGACTTCGCCGTCTTCAAGCAGCTCTTCGATTTTGACTTCGCGCCCATCGAACGTGACCTTGGCATCGACTGTTTCACCGTCCTGACGCATTACACCGCCATTCCGAAGAAGGAGCAGATGTACTACCGCGCTGTGTCCGAACGTGTTCGTGCGCTGTCGGATGCCATTGAACAGGCGGCAGATGCGCAGGAGATTTTCGATCTTGTCACGGCGCATTACCGCGACTGCGGTGTCGGCATGTTCGGGCTGAACAAGGCGTTCCGCATTCAAGAGGAGGAAAACGGCGGATTCTCGTTCGTCGCAATCAACAACCTCGATGCGGTGCGCCTGTCCGACCTCATCGGCTACGAGGCACAGAAGAAGGAACTCCGGCAGAACTGCGAGGCTTTCGTCAGCGGACGCAGCGCGAACAACATCCTGCTCTACGGCGACGCCGGCACGGGAAAATCCACCTCCATCAAGGCGTTGCTGAATGAGTACTCCTCGTCGGGACTTCGGATGATTGAAATCTACAAGCACCAGTTCCGCCTGCTGTCGAAAATCATCGCCGCTGTCAAAAACCGCAACTACCGCTTCATGATTTTCATCGATGATCTGTCTTTTGAGGAAAATGAAGTCGAGTATAAGTTCCTGAAGGCGGTCATTGAAGGCGGTGTCGAGACGCGGCCTGCCAACGTACTGATTGCAGCGACGTCCAACCGCCGCCATCTCGTCCGCGAAACGTGGAAGGATCGCGACGACATGGAGCACAACGGCGATGTCCACCGCTCCGATACGATGGAAGAAAAGCTCTCTCTTGCTGAGCGCTTCGGCTGCGCGATCTGCTACGTCAGCCCGAACCGTCAGCAGTATCACGATATCGTCAAGGGCATTGCGGCGCGGCTGCCTGATGGCATCAGCCTTACCGAGGAGGAACTGCTCGCGGCGGCGAACCGCTGGGAAATCCGCCACGGCGGCATTTCCGGCAGAACGGCGCAGCAATTTATCAATTATATTTCCGGCGTGCAATAACCTTTCTCGATTTTGTTTCTGGGGCAATACCGCACAATTCAGCGGCACTGCTGAATGCACAAAAAGCACGATGCATCGTACCACCTCATTTGTGCGGTGCTGCATAGACTTTAGTCAAAAAGGAGTCTTTTGTATGGTCACGCTCGATAAAATCTACCATGCCGCCTATGTGCTCAAGCCTGTCGCCCGCAAGACGGACGTGATTTATGCCGCAAAGCTCTCCAAGGGCTTCGACATGTACCTCAAGACCGAAAATCTTCAGCTCACCGGCTCTTTTAAGCTGCGCGGCGCGTACTACAAAATCAGCCAGCTGAATGAGGAACAGCGCAAGGCAGGCATCATCGCCTGCTCCGCCGGCAACCACGCACAGGGCGTTGCACTCGCCGCGAGCCGCATGGGCATCCGCGCGATTGTCTGCATGCCGGACGGCGCACCCATCAGCAAGGTCGAAGCGACCAAGGCGCTTGGCGCAGAGGTCTGCCTCGTCAAGGGCGCGTATGACGATGCGTACAATTATGCCTGCCAGCTGCAGAAGGAAACCGGCATGACGTTCATCCACCCCTTCAACGATGAGGAAGTCATCGCAGGTCAGGGCACCATCGGTCTGGAAATCCTCGACCAGCTGCCCGATGCGGACGCGGTTGTCTGCTCCATTGGCGGCGGCGGACTCATTTCCGGCGTGGCATGCGCCATCAAGCAGCTTAATCCCAACATCAAGGTGTACGGCGTGCAGGCAGAGAACGCGCCGAGCATGAAGCGCTCCTTGGAAGAAGGCGAAGCTATCACACTCGACAGCGTCCGCACATTTGCCGATGGCATCGCGGTCAAGCACCCCGGCGACGTGACGTTTGACATGGTGAAAAAGTACGTCGACGAGGTCGTGACCGTCAGCGAGGACGAAATCGCTGCCGCCATCCTCGCCTTGATGGAGAAGCAGAAGCTCGTTGCCGAGGGCGCCGGCGCCGTTACGGTCGCCGCTGCCATGTTCGGCAAACTGCCCATTGAAGGCAAGAAGGTTGTCTGCATCATCTCCGGCGGCAACATCGATGTGAACATCCTTAGCCGCGTCATTACCCGCGGTCTCCAGCGCGAAGGACGCAACGCCCAGCTGACCATCGCCCTCGATGACAAGCCCGGTCAGCTTCTCGGTGTGACGCAGATTATCTCCAGCTGCGGTGCGAACATCGTCGGCGTGACGCACGAGCGCTCCGATGCCAGCTACGCCGTTACGAGCTGCTTGCTGCGCATCAGCATGGAAACGCGCGACTTCGCCCAGATCGAGGAAATCAAGCAGAAGCTCACAGAGCAAGGGTTTCAGCTGATCTGACAAAAAACCGACCGGCATGTGGTTCATCGCCATGTGCCGGTCGGTTTCTATGCACTTATTTGAATGGGAACATCTGCGTGAATGTCTGGTAGTGGTCGTTCGTGTAATACACCAGGCCGTCCGAGGAGTACAGGATGCGCTCGGCGCCGCGGCTGCCGGAAGTGTAATTGACATCGGCCTCGTACCAGGTGCGCCCGTCCGCGTCGGGCAGCAGTCCCTCATAGTTGCCGAAGCGGTCGCCGCCGATGGCATAACCCGGGGCAACGTCGCTGACGTAATTTTTGCTGCTGTCCCAGCCGAGTGCGCGCGCCTCGGATTTCGTCAGGTAATGATCCGGCAGCGTCCCGTGCTCGAAGATGTAATCCGCAACGGCTTGCGGAGCAGTGATTGCACCTGCCTCGGCGGCGTCTTCGACGCCTTCCGCAGGCTTCGCCTGATTTGGGGAAACAGTATTTCCTTGATTTTCGGAAGCAGGCTTCGCCTGATTTTCAGCAGTATTCGTGATGCTTTCGGTTGCTGTGGGCTGACCCGTCAGATCGGACAGAATCTCTCCGAAGGGCAGCGTGCCGTTCTGTCCCAGCACGACCAGCACCAATGCAACCAGAACTGCCAGCAACCCCGGCAGCGTGCGCGGCTTGCTTTGCTTGTTGTTCTTCTTCTCGCTCATTTATGATACCTCTCTCCTGCACGGATTTTCATGGCGCGGTAGAGCTGTTCGAGCAGCATCACGCGTGCCAGTTGATGCGGAAATGTCATTTTGCTCATGGACAGCTCCTCATTTGCCCGGGCGACGACCGCGTCCCCCAGCCCGAGCGAGCCGCCGATGACGAACACGATGCTGCTTTCGCCGCGCGTCATCAAATCATCCAGATGACGGGCAAGTGACGGCGAATCCATCATTTTCCCCGGAATTGTCAGCGCAATGACGTAATCATTCGGCTTCAGCCGCGAAAGCATCATTTCGCCCTCCCGATTGCGCAGCTGCTGTTCAATCGCCTCGGAGGAATTCACAGGCTCCGGCAAATCGGGCAGTTCAACCTCTTCAAACTTGCCGAACCGTGACAAGCGCTTCAGGTACTCGTCCGCCATCTGCCGATATGGCTTCTCCTTCATTTTGCCCATCGCCATGACGGTCATGCTCATGCGTGATTACCCCCATGCGTGATTTTCTCCGTGCCGCTGAGAAGCAGCCGGAACAGGAAACTGCCAACGCCCAGCCCGAGCGCCAGCATCAGGATGCCGGCCATGGTCAGGATGCCTGTCTGTGCGCCGGCGGCGTACTCACTCTGTCCGAGCTGCGCCATGCAGCGGTACAGTCCGAGTCCCGGCACCAGCGCCACGACCGACAGCAGCAGGAACACCGTTGCAATCATGCGCATCTTCCTTGCGCAGAAATGCGCCAGCAGCGAACCGAATGTTGCAGCGATGAACACGGCGGTACCGTCCGCCACGGCGAATTGCGTCATCATCCAGTACAGCGTATACGTCAGCGCACCAATCAGGCTTGCGGGCAGCCATGCGCGTTTGGGCGCATGCAGCAGCATCGCGAAGCCCAGCGTGCCGACAAAAGAGGTCAGGAAGTACCAGAATGCCTGACCCAGCAAAGCGAAACTCATGCGGCACCCCCTGTCAGCATGCGCAGGAATGCCGTGCCTGCAAGCGCACCGACTGCCAGCAGAACAGCAGTCATGACGGCATTGACGGCGGAGGAAATGCCTGACACCATGTCGCCGCGCATCGTGTCCTGAACGGCGTTTGTCATTGCAAGTCCGGGCAGCATCGGCATCAGCGCACCGGCGACCGTTGCCTCGACAACAAGCAGTCCCGTGAAATGGTGCACCGCCATGGGCACGAATGCCGCGAGGAAACCGCCGAGCAGCGTCGAAACGAGCGATTGCATATGGAAGCGGTCGAGCAGGAGTGCCAGCCCCTCAATCACCAGACCGACAAGGAAACCTGCGACTAAATCCCAAGCGCTGCCGCCGAACATCAGCGACCAGCCTGCCGTCGACAATGCTGCCGCAAGCGCCATCTGAACGGGTGACAGGCGCGGCGGCGTCCGCTCAATCTTCTTGAGCAGCGACAACACCTCCGCGCAGGACATCTTTTCGTGCTCCAGCCTGCGCGACACGGCGTTGACCTCATCGATGCGCGTCAGATTCGTGCCCTTCCGGCGGATTCGCTTGACGGCGGTCTCGATGGTGCCGTCACTCTTGCGGTAGCTGACAAAAAGTCCGCTCGGAATGGCAAAGCACTCGACTTCCTTGAAGCCGAATGCATGCCCCATGCGGAGGACGGTTTCCTCCACACGGTACGTCTCGCCGCCGTTTTCCATGATGAGCCGCCCGGCGAGGTGAAGCGGCTCCATATAACAGCTGTCATCAAACATAAATCAATTTCTCAAAGTGAATCTGAACAGATACTGCCACAGCACGTGACGATACTGCCGGTAAAGTCCGCGCGCCTGATAGAGCGCCACATACGAGCGGTAGACCGTCAGCCGTGCGCCGATGGACACAATCGGGTGAATGATGCAGTTAAGCGTCTGCCGCATGACAGCACCCTTAATGTTGCGGATGTAGTCATAGACCGGTTCGGTCGTGTAGGTAATGCGCTCGGCGAACTGCAGATAGTGCATGACGAACACGAAGTCCTCACCCCAGTCAAGCCCGGCAGTGAAGGTCAGTGCATGGTCGCGGATGATGTCGCCGCGGAAGAGCTTATTCCACAGCACGCCGTAATAGAAGCTGTTGCTCAGCCGCTCAAGGCGCTTCAAATATTCTGCGTTATCGACCGTTTCGCAGCATTTGCCGAGGTCGCGCACGGTGCGGATATTGCCCAGCACCTCAGTATAGGCGGCAATCACCAGATCACTGCCGTTCTCTTCCATCTGCGAAACGAGATGCGCCAGCGAATCCTCCGGCAGATGGTCATCTGCATCCACAAAGCGGTAGAATTTGCCGGTTGCATGGGTCATGGCGGCATTGCGTGCGTTGGAAACACCAGCATTCGGCTGATGGTAGATATGAATGCGGTCATCGCGTTTCTGCCATGCGGTCAGTTTATCCCATGTGCGGTCGCGGCTGCCGTCATCGACGACAACGACCTCAAAATCCGTCATCGTCTGTGCGAGAACGCTGCTCAGGCATTCATCGAGGTAATGCTCACCGTTCCAGACGGGAATAATCACGCTGACAAGCGGATTCTGCTTCATGCTGTGCACCTCCGTTTCTGCTGTATATGGCTATGTTTCAGGGGAATTATATCAAAACGCAGGGTATGTGTCAAGGCACGGACTTCGTCCGCTTTTATTCTTCGTCCGTTTTTCTTCTTCGTCCGTTTTTAACTCTTCGTCCGCATTTGTTCCTTCGGATGTTCTATAGCCACTGACAATTTGCTGAAGTCTAACCATGAAAATGAGACCGCGCATGGCAGCGAAGGGGGTCAAAGAAAACAGACGAAGTCTGTATTCAGGCTGACTCCGCCATAATGGTACGAAATAAATCCAAAACGCCCCTTGACGAAAGGCACCAAAATAGATACAATGAAGTGTCATTGTGTTTAGAGCAACGGGAGGGTTGGGCAATGAGCACAAAATTTATTTTTGTTACCGGCGGTGTTGTTTCCTCGCTTGGCAAGGGCATTACGGCAGCTTCTCTGGGACGGCTGCTGAAGTGCCGCGGTCTGCGGGTTTCCATACAGAAATTTGACCCCTATATCAATGTCGACCCCGGCACGATGAGCCCTTACCAGCATGGTGAGGTGTTCGTGACGGATGACGGCGCGGAGACTGACCTCGATCTGGGGCATTACGAGCGCTTTATCGATGAATCCCTGACGCAGGCGGCGAACGTGACGTCCGGCCGCGTCTATAAGACCGTCATCGACCGCGAACGCCAGGGCGGTTACCTCGGCGCGACGATTCAGGTTATTCCGCACATCACCGACGAAATCAAGCGCAATATCCTCCTCGTTTCCAAGCAGGAGAACGCGCCGGATGTGGTCATCACCGAAATCGGCGGCACGGTTGGCGACATCGAGAGCCAGCCGTTCCTGGAAGCCATCCGCCAGATGCGCGCGGAGGTCGGCTTCGAGAACAGCCTGTATATCCATGTGACGCTGATTCCCTTCCTGAAGGCGGCGGGCGAGCTGAAGACGAAGCCTACGCAGCATTCCGTCAAGGAGCTGGGCGGCATCGGCATCAGCCCGGACATCCTTGTCTGCCGCTGTGAGCATGAGGTGCCCGCGGAGGTTCGCGCGAAGATCGGCCTGTTCTGCAATCTGCCGGCGGATCGCGTGTTCCAGAACCTCAACGCACGCTCGATTTACGAGGTGCCGCTGATGCTCCACCGCGAAGGTCTCGATGAAAAGGTCTGCCAGCTGCTCGGACTGACCGGTCTTACCTGCGACCTGACCGAATGGGAGAACATGGTTGAGCGCCAGCTCCATCCGACGCGTGAAACGACCATTGCGCTGGTCGGCAAGTATGTTGAGCTGCCCGATGCGTATCTGTCGATTGTTGAGGCACTGACGCACGGCGGCATCGCGCATCAGGCGAAGGTGCACATTAAGTGGGTGCAGTCGGCGGATCTGACGCAGGAGAATGTCGCGGAGGCGCTCGAAGGCTGCCATGGCGTGCTCGTGCCCGGCGGCTTCGGCCAGCGCGGTCTTGAAGGCAAGATGGTCGCGATTCAGTATGCGCGTGAGCACAAGATTCCGTTCCTCGGCATCTGCCTCGGCATGCAGATGGCGGTGATTGAATTCGCCCGCAATGTGCTGAATCTGCGCGGCGCAAGCTCGACGGAGCTCGACCCCAACACGCTTTATCCGGTTATTGACCTGATGGCGGATCAGAATCTGGACATGCTCGGTCACACCATGCGCCTGGGCAAGTACCGCTGCGCGCTCAAACCCGACACGTTCAGCCACCGCGCTTATGGTGAGGATGAAATCTGGGAGCGCCATCGCCATCGCTATGAATTCAACAACGAATACCTGACCCGCTTTGAGGAAGGCGGCATGACCGTCGCCGGCCGCAATCCCGACCGCAATCTGGTTGAGATTGTGGAGATTGAGGATCATCCGTGGTACGTGGCGGTGCAGTTCCATCCGGAGCTGAAGAGCCGTCCGAACCGTCCGCATCCGCTGTTCCGCGATTTTATCGGTGCGGCGCTGAAGCATCAGGGAGAATAAGCCGCAGGGCTGCGGCATAACATGGGCGGCGTTGCTCGATGCGATCGGGTGCGCCGCTCGTGGTTTTTCCGGACTTCGTCTGTTTTGGCGACTTCTATGGTGGTGCACTTTTTTACGCTTAATTTGTGCGATCACAGGCTTTACCTGATTTCATTCTCACCCCTTCGGTACCGCATATTTTTTCATGGTTGAGGTTGGACTAATCATATAAAGAAGTGGCTTTTCAATTCTATTATGAAAAAGTGCACTGCGAAGCAGTCCAGAGGGCGATCGCAAAGCCCTCTGGTCGCGTCCGCAGACGCGAAATCTTTCATAAAGTAAAAAATCCCCTTATCACCGGAAATAATCCGATCATAAAGGGAGTTTGATTGCAGTGAAGTTTTGTGTCTGAAGAGGCGAAAACAGACGAAGTCTGAGGACAGACGAAGTCTGAAAGCAGACGAAGTTTAAAAACAGACGAAGTCTGAGGACAGACGAAGTTTAAGGTCAGACGAAGTCTGTTATTCTTTCGGAAGTTCGCTGGTGCAGTGAGCGCAGCGGGTCGCCTTAATCGGAATCTCGCTGAGGCAGTAGGGGCACTTCTTCGTCGTGGGCGCGGCAGGCGCTTCAGGCTTCTTGCCGAGCGAGAGCAGGGCGTTGATTGCCTTGAGCAGCACGAACAGCACGAACGCCGTGATGAAGAAATTCACCACCGTCGTCAGGAAGGCGGAGAACGCCGCACCGAAGGTAAACTCGGTGCCGTCAGCGATGTTGCCGGGCGCGCCGGTCAAAATCAGCGACAGCAGCGGATTGATGAAATTCGTCGTCAGCGAGGTCACGATGCCGGTGAACGCACCGCCGACGATGACGCCGACTGCCATGTCCATCACGTTGCCGCGCAGGGCGAACTTTTTGAATTCTTCAATGAATTTTTTCAAGAAATTTTTCAATGGAAATCCCTCCTCAAAATGGATTCAAGTACAGTATATCACGTGCATCGGGACGATGCAAGCACCCGGAACAAATTCAGGAGGCTGCAGGATGAACAAAAAGCAATGGATTGCCGACGGAATGCTGCTGGTGACGGCCATCATCTGGGGAACGGGCTTCGTGGTCGTCAAAAACACGCTGGACTCGCTGCCGTCCGGACTGATTATCGCGCTGCGCTTCGGGATTGCGGCAGTGCTGGCGGCTGCGGTTTTCCATCGGCATCTGCGGCACCTGACGAAACGCGAACTGCTGATGGGGTTGCTTGTCGGCGTGCTGACCGGACTGGCGTATATTGCGCAGACAGTCGGGCTGTCGTACACGACTGCCGGGAAGAATGCTTTCCTGACGACGATTTACGTGCTGCTGGTGCCGTTCGGCTGCGCGGTGCTGTTCCATGAAAAGCTGACGCTCCGGCGGTACATCGCGGCGGCATTAATGCTGCTGGGCATCGGCATCCTGTCGCTGGATGAGCAGAGCGGCGGGCTTAACCTCGGCGACTATCTGACGATTCTGTGCGGCATCCTGTATGCAGGGCAGATTATCGCGGTGGAACGGTGCAATCAGCGGATGGATACTTATGCGCTGATTGTGCTGGAATTCGCCTTTGCCGCACTGACCGGTCTGATTTGGTCGCTCTTGATGGAGCGTGATGCCGAGATTGTCTGGAACCTTTCGTCCATTGGCGGCGTGCTGTATGCAGGGGTGGTGTCGACGGCGCTTGCCTCCTCCTGTCAGAACATCGCGCAGAAATATGCACCGTCCTCGCACGCGTCGCTGCTGATGAGCCTCGAATCGGTCTTCGGTGCGCTCTTCGGCGTGCTGCTGCTGGGAGAAACGATGACAAGCCGCATGGGGCTGGGCTTCGCGGTGATTTTCATCGCGGTCGTGCTGAGCGAAACGGCGGTGAAGCAATCCAATCAGCCTGCCGGAGCGGAAGCTAAATAAAATTGTGCGTCATACATTAAAAATGTATGAATATGCATTGACAACGGTAGAAAACTGCGCTATACTATGCATGTTCGCCGAGAAAATCGAGGCGTAAAAAGAACAATAATCAGGAGGATAAAGAAAATGAAAAAGCTGCTTTGTCTTGCCTTTGCACTGCTGATGATGGTGAGCTGCGTGTTCGCCGAGGAAGCCGCAACGACTGAGGAATTCACCACGCTGTATCCGGGCGTGCTGACCGTTGGCTGTGAGGCCGGTTATCCGCCGTTCGAGATGGTCGCGGATGACGGTGAAACGATTGTCGGTCTGGACATGGACATTATGGCGGCAGTCGCCGAGAAGCTCGGTCTGCAGCTGCAGGTCGTGACGACGTCCTTTGACGGCATCTTTGACGGCATCGGCGTGAACTACGACGTGGTTTGCTCCGCTGTTACCATCACCGCTGAGCGTCAGGAGAACATGCTCTTCTCGCTGCCCTACATCACCAACTATCAGGCGGTTGTCGTGCCGGCTGACAAGGACGTCGAAATCACATCCCTGATGGACCTTGACGGCTATGTCATCGGCGTGCAGAAGGGCACGACGGCGGATATCGTTATGGGCGACTATGAATCCACCGAAACCATCAACATCACCGTCGTTGCGAACGACAAGCTGAACAACTGCTTCACGCAGCTGACGAACGGCGAAATTCAGGCGGTTGTCGTGGACAGCAGCGTTGCGGAAAACTACGTGGCGCAGCATCCGGAACTTTACAAGATTGTGTACTATGACGAGAGCGAGCCGGAGCAGTTCGCCATCGCGATGGGTCTGGATGCGACTGCACTGCAGACGGCCATCAATCAGGCGATGACCGAGCTGGAAGAGGAAGGCGTGCTCGACGAGACCTTTGCCTATTGGTTCGGCGCAGAGGAAGAAGAATAATCTTCCGCAAGCTACAGACGCGGTGAGTTTGCCGCGAAACAGGAATCCATCATCCGCACCTGCCGGGGTGTCAATGCATTCCGGCAGGCGGCGGTTTTTTGCGTATTGGAAGGCACAGGCACACTGGGAAAGGAATTGCCATGAAGAATAAGAAGCCCCTGAAGCTGTTTCGGGTAAAGGAATGGCAGCGGAAGACGAAAATCACCGTCTGCATTGTGCTGCTGGCGGTCATCGTCATCGGCATCCTTTCGACCATGATGCCCACACGCGAGGAGATGCTGGCATGCACCTCGCAGGAAATGCAGGAAAAGCTCGCGGAGGACGCGCAGAATACCCGCAAGCGCCTGACAATCACGTACAATCCGCTGTTCTGCGTCAGCTATCTCTCCATTTCCAGCAGCGGCAAAACGGCAGTGTCGGAAAGCTACGTCGGTTTCTGCAATCAAATCATCCCTGCCAACGACGGCGCAATGGAAATTGTCGGGCAGATGATTAACTACACGTACCGCATGCTCGGCGGCGGCAGAAACCTGATGTACGGCGCAAAGCTCACGATTCTGCTGACGACCATCACGGTCTTTTTCGGCATCATCCTCGGTACGCTCCTCGCATTGGGCAAAATCAGCCGATTCAAGCCCCTGAGCAAGCTCTGCAGCGGCTATATCTTCTTCTTCCGCGGCACACCGCTGCTGATTCAGCTCTTCGTCGTGTACTTCACGATGCCGAAGCTGTTCGACTTTTCATGGACAGGGCTGTTCTCCGCTTACGGGACGGATGCGACGTATCTGGGTTCTTTTCTCGCATCGTGCATCACGTTCAGCCTGAATTCCGGCGCGTACTGCGCAGAAATTGTCCGTGCGGCGATTCAGTCCATCGACAAGGGTCAGCACGAGGCGGCAAAGGCACTCGGCATGAATTACCGGCAGACCATGGCGCACATCATCATCCCGCAGTCCATCCGGCGCATGATTCCGCCGGTCTGCAACGAATTCGTGATGATTCTGAAAGACGCGTCCATCGTCTTTGCCATTTCTCTGCAGGATATCACCACGATTTCCAACAACATCCGCACGAGCGAGGGCTCGAACCTCGTCTTTATCCCTGCGCTGATTATCTATCTGATTATCACGGCGCTGTTCACGTTCATCTTCAACAAGGTCGAGAAGCGGTTCTCGCTGTACGAATAAGGGGGTGCTGTGATGAATGGCGCATTGCCGCAGGACGTGCTGATGCTGGAAACGCAGCACGTATCGAAGAGCTACGGAAAGCTCGAAGTGCTCAAGGACATCAACCTGCAGGTCAGAAAGGGCGAGGTCATCTGCCTGATCGGGCCGTCCGGCGCAGGCAAATCAACGTATCTTCGCTCGCTGAATCAGTTGGAAACCATCACGGGCGGCAAAATCTTCATCAAGGGACATCTGCTGCTCCACCGCGAACACGACCGCACGGTCGAGCGCATCGACAAGCGCCTTCAGCAGCAGCTCCTGCTGGAGATGGGCATGTGCTTCCAGCGCTTCAACCTTTTTCCGCATAAGACGGTGCTGGAAAACGTGATGATGTCGCCGGTGATTGTCAAACATGAGGAACCGGACAAGGTGCGCGAGGAGGCGCTTGTGCTGCTTGACCGCGTCGGGCTCAAGAGCAAGGCGGAGGAGTACCCGAACCGCCTTTCCGGCGGACAGCAGCAGCGTGTGGCAATTGCGCGCGCGCTGGCGATGAAGCCGGAAATCATGCTCTTCGATGAACCGACCTCCGCGCTTGACCCTGAGCTGGTCGGCGAGGTGCTGAATGTCATGAAGGACTTGGCATCCGAGGGCATGACGATGCTTTGCGTGACCCACGAGATGGGCTTCGCCAAGGAAGTCTGCAACCGCGTGCTGTTCATGGCGGACGGCTACATCATCGAAGAAGGCACGCCCGTGCAGGTCTTTGAAAATCCGCAGCAGCAGCGCACAAAGGCATTCCTGCGCTCGGTCTTAAATGCATAATAAAGGAGCTGCCTCTATGATATGTACCCGGTTTTCTGGACACTGTCATTTTAAGTAAACAATTAGCGATTC
>CAVANO010000013.1:0-11893 GCA_963590165.1 Anaerovoracaceae bacterium | reverse complement strand
AAATTCATGAAAGTCCCTCCTGCGTGTTAGTTTAGTGCAATTCTATTCTACACGCTGGGGCTTCCTTTTTCAATTGTGCGAAATTTATTATACCTTATCCATACTGGATGAGATGGGGTGTATCGTCATTGCACAGAGTTGACGGATAGTGGCGGTTTTGGGTGTTGAGTTACACCGTTTTGTACTGGGTTGCGAACGGGTCAAGGGAGGAACTCCCTTGCAGGGTCAAGGGGCAGCGCCCATTGTAGGGTTTGGGGCAAAGCCCCAATCAAAATGGCACAAGTCAACAATGCAAATGTCACCAAGTATGACAATCGAGCGCTGAACAGAGCAGCGGACGAAGTCCGCGGAACGCTTTCAGCGCAGCAAAGTAACTAAAAAGCAGCAACTCAATCCGAGCTGCTGCTTTTTATGATCTTGACCGCGTACCGCACCAGGTATCCGCATGGGTTGCATTTTTTGTTATGAAATGCTATACTGTATTTATATTCATGATTAGAAAAAGAAGTATGCATCGCGGCGACGCGGAAGGAGCAAAACATGGCTGAACAGGAGCAGCGCACGGTCGACCAGCAGCAGGAGGACGCCCGTCAGGAGGCGGATGACCAGCGCAGAAGCAGGGAAGAGCAGGGTCAGGCAGCACAGGAGGATTACGAAAACCGCCATGAAACGATGTCCGCGCTGGCACTTTTTCAGCAGGATGCCGCGGAGCAACTCGCCGGCGGAAACCGCAGGAATCGCCGGGAGTATTATCAGCGGCTGTTGTCGCGGATGTATACGGAGCTGTCGGATTTGGGCGTGTCGATGCTGCTCAGTCAGCTTGATGATCAGCTGACACGCAATCCGAACGGCAGTTGCTCGATGCTGCTCTATAGCGTCGTGACGCAGTGCTATCAGATGATTGTGCTCGATGCGCCGATGACGGATCCGTCCAATGCGGTGCCGAACGTGTTTACCGCGAATCAGGAGCCGATGACG
This sequence comes from Anaerovoracaceae bacterium, assembly GCA_963590165.1. GTDB lineage: Bacteria > Bacillota > Clostridia > Christensenellales > Aristaeellaceae > UBA11524. Next base: position 10,915 of record CAVANO010000013.1, on the reverse strand, counting down.
TGGGAAATGATCGCATCGTACGCGTCAGACCCGGAGCTGCCCGTGCGGACGCCGTTCAAGACGCGTGTGCGCGTGCTGCGGTCGGTCAGCCGGCTGTTGTATGAAGCGCGGCGCGATGCACGGACGGCAGCGCCGGAGGAAGAGGTGCTGAAGCGGCGCCTGGAAGACTGCCGGACGGCGATGCGCCTGCAGGACGAGTCGCTCAAGCACGCGGCGGAGCAGGTGGAGGAAGCGAAACGGCAGGTCGAGTGCATCCGCAACGGTCAGGCGGAAAAGGAGCTTGAGCCGATTAAGCAGCAGCTGATGAGCCAGTTCGAAGCGGAGATGCGCGCGCAGGAGGAACAGCTGCAGCAGGCGGGACGCGCGAAATTCCAGGAGGCGTTCGGCGAACAGCAGAAGGCGGCGCGAATCCGCATGGAGGATGAGGCACGCTGGGCATCGGAACTGTTCGAGGACGCAGGCGCGCAGTACGACAAAATCCGCACAGAAATCGCGAAGATGCAGGAAGAGCAGAACGCGCGCATGCAGCAGTGGCAGGCATCGCTGTATCAGGCGGACACGCGGATGCTGGGGCAGTGCTATGTCGGGATGGCGGCGTCGCTGTCGGACGCGCTCGATGATGCCATCGCGAAGCTGATGACGCCGGACATGACGACGGAGCAGGCAAAACCGTTGCTTGACCTGCGCGCGGCGGTTATGGGGCAGCTTACTCGGCTGGAATACGCCATGAAGCGGCTGGGATTGCAGGTCATACGCCCTGCGCACGGCGATGCGTTCCAGAGCGATTTGCATACGCTGACATCGGTGTCCTCACAGACGGTGAATGTCCCTGAATTTGCGAAGATTGACCGGTGCATCACGCCCGGTGTCGTTGCGGAACGGAACGATTTACGCTTCCGCGAGATTATTGTCCCCGCGGTGGTAACGTTGATGGTGGAATAAGGGGATTCTTTCCCTCTTCTGATCCCTTCGGCACTATGTGGGTTTTCATTTCCATAGTTGATTATTGATTGCGGCTTCAAGGGGGCTTTCCGATCGCCCCCTTAAACCCCTTCGGTACCATACGGGTTTTCATTTCCATACTTGAACGCTGGACAGTCTATAAGAACGCTGCTTAGCCAACCAAGCAGCAAAGGAATGCATTGCGAAGGGGTTCGGGGGGCGACCGCAAAGCCCCCGAAAGTTGCAAAACAAATCAAGGATGGAAAAGCGCGCTGCAAGGGAACGCGGAAAGAAATCAGCCGAAGCAAACAGCAGAAAAACATTTTATAAAGAAAGAAAATCCCTTTTTCAAACGTTAGTTAGATGGATTAAAAATCCAAGACTCCCATGATGGGGAAAATCAGGGGTGAAAACCATGAAACAAATTCATCTGCTTCTGCTGACGCTGCTGCTCATCCTGCTGACGCTGACAGCAGCCCTCGCCGAAGACGTTTGTACCGTCGATGCGACGCAGGTTACTGCGGTGACCAGCGATCAGGGTTATCTGCGCGTCACCTGTACATTGCAGACGGCGGGCGATGTGACACTTGCCGTGTCCGACGAATGGGGCAGTATGATTTATCAGCGCGGCTACGGCGAGTGCAGCGGCGCATTTTCCTCCGAAGATATCTATCTGCCGCTGAACGGCACGCAGACGATGTATCAGGTCACCCTGACCACGCCGGATGGCACCTATGCTTTGCAGGTGCAGCGCGTTAAGCCGCGTATGACCGATACCAACGTGACGAGTGCCGGACTGCCGCTGTCGGACATCAGCGGGGTGTCCTCGCCGCGCGAGGCGTATGTGCTTAACTTGAGCACCATGGGTCAGCAGCCGGTGATTGTGCCGATGGTGTCGGGCGATTTGCAGCTGGGCTATGTGACATTCAAGCTGAGTAATGGTCAGCTGACGGTTTCTGCGGAGCTGACGGCGGACGGCGAGATTCAGCATGCCACGATTTACATTGCGGGAACGGCAGAATCTGCCATGTCGCTCGGAACAAGCCGCTTTGACGGCAAGAAGGCGCGGCTCGGCAAGGCGGCGGACGTGACCGGCATGAAGTACGCGGTTGTGCTCGTGCAGATGACGGTTTCGTATGACCAGAGCACCGCCACGCCGCTCTGGCTCGACCAGAGCTTCACGCAGAATCAGCAGTCGGTCTGGTACACCATGCAGCAGGAAACCGCCGATAACGCGGTCGGGTAAAGGCAACAGCTTGTTGGAGGCAAACATGATGGAATTAACCGTCCTTGGCATGAACGGCCCCTTTCCGGCGGCACTGGGCGCCACCTCAGGCTACCTGCTGCGCGGCGAAAGTACGAACATTACGCTTGACTTCGGTACCGGCACGCTCAGCCGCCTGACCGCGATGATGATGCCGGAGTCGCTCGACGCGCTGCTGCTTTCCCACTGGCATTATGACCATTGCAGCGATGTGCTGCCGCTTCTGTTCCGCTTGCAGGCATGCGCAGAAAAGCCGCTTCATGTGTATGCACCGGTCGATGAATCGTCCGCCATCCGCAAGATTGTTATGCAGGACGGCAGTTTTGTGCTCCACGAGATCGTGCCGGGCGATACACTGCAAATCGGCGAATGGACGGTGAATGTGTTCGCGGCGCGTCATCCGGTGCCGGGCGTGATGCTGCGGATTTCGGACGGTCAGAAGACACTTTGCTATACCGGCGATACGAATACAACGGACAGCCTGACGGAATTTGCGCAGGATGCCGATTTGCTCCTTGCGGACGGGCTGTTTCCGGCGGCAAAGTGGAACGAAAAGCTTCCGCATCTGTCCGCAGAAAAGGCAGCGCTGCTGGCGAAGGCGGCAAATGCCGGGCATCTGGTGATTACGCACCTCAATCCGACGATTGACCCGGAAACGCTGCTCCGTGAAGCGCGTGCAATCCGCCCGGATGCGGAGCTGGCGCGAATCGGCGCGGTGTACCGTGTTTGACGCGGGCGGGGACAGGGCATTGCTGCGCCTGTCCTTTCTGCCGTTGGTGCTGCTTCTGCTGGTGCTTGGACTGCTGGCAGGTTTTCATGCGCCGCTGTCCGCACTGACGGTGCTGCTGTGGGCGGCTGTGCCGTGTCTGCCGCTGCTGGCGATTCGAAAGGCGCGGTCGGTTGCATGCCTGATGCTGGTATTCGTGCTCGGCGCGGCGCTGGGCTACGGCGCGATGAATCCGGCGCGGCCTGCGGAGGGTACGGTGCAGGTGACGGGCGTGGTCGAGGAGGCGGAACTTCGGGAGGAACGTGGTCAGGTGCGCGTGATTCTCCGGGACGTGACGCTGGACGGCGAGCACGTGTCCTCTGGTGCCTACTGGACGTATTATCTCGACAGCGGGGAAACGATGCCGGAAGGACTGACGGCAGGCGCACGCATTTCGGTGGTGTCGAAGGTGTACCATCCGCAGGGACAGCGGAATCCGTACGGCTTTGACTTCAATGAATACCTGCTTGAAAGGAACATGAGCTTTGGCCTGTACGGCGCATCGGAACTGCAGGTGATGCCGGACGGGCTTTCTCTGTATGGGCTGACGGCGCGAATCCGCCGGACGCTCTCGGAAAAACTGAAATCGCTCTGCGGCGAAGAAGGCGGTCAGCTGGCATCGGCGGTGCTGCTGGGCATGCGCAGCGAAATGCCGGAAGAAAATGTCGAGCAGTTCCGCAGATTGGGCATTGCGCATATTCTGTCCGTATCAGGCTATCATGTCGGCATCCTGGCGGCGATGCTTGCGCTGCTGATGCGCCCGATGCATCGGCGGAAGCTCCGCATGACGCTGACATTCGCATTGCTTCTGCTCTATGCGTTCCTGACGGGCGGCAATGCGCCGGCAGTTCGCGCGGTGCTGCTCTGGGGCTTCATTAGCTGGGGGTCGCTGCGCCATCGGCGGGTGATGATGCTGCATGTGCTGTGCGCATCGGCGATTGTGCAGCTCGTGTTCACACCCTTGCAGCTGCTGACGGCATCATTCCAGATGACGTACGGCGCGATGTTTGCCCTCTGCGGCATCCTCATGCGGACGAATCATGAGGAACACCCGAAGGTGACGATTGGTGCGCGCGTGCTGGATCTGGCGGCGGCGTCCGCAACGGCGCAGTTCGGCGTGCTGTTGCCGGAGCTGTATTTCTTCGGGACGATTCCGATGTTCGGCATCGTTGCGAATGTGCTGCTGTTCCTGCTGATGAACGCGCTGATGACGCTGGACTGGGTGGTGCTGCTCCTGATGGTGATTCCGCTGGCGGCGGTGCTGCCCGGCATGGCGGCAGGGGCAGTCAGCAGCATGTTCCTTGATGCGGTGGACTGGCTCGGACAATATGCGCTGGTGCTGAGGACGAAGCAGCCGGATCTCTGGGTGTGCATCGGCTGGGTGCTGGTGTGGCTGGCGCTCCTGCCGTTCGGGAAGGACAAAAATCGGTGGAGAAACCGCTTGAAACGTCTGCCGGTGCTTGCGGTCGGCACCGCGTTGATGCTGACGATTCTCCTGCCGGTCAGGACGGACGGCACGAAGTACATTCAGCTCGATGTCGGCGATGCGGATGCGGCAATCCTCCAGCATGATGATGCTGCGGTGATTGTGGACACGGGTGAAAACGGCAGCGACCTCGTGTCATACCTGCAGGCGGAGAATCTGCACGTCGAGCTGCTTGTGCTGACGCATCTGCACAGCGACCATGCAGGCGGTCTGGCGGATTTGCTGGAGGACGGCATCCGAATCGACCGATGCATTCTGCCGGAAGGCGGACTGAACGAGAATGTCGCGGACAGCATCCGCATCTTGATTGAGCAGCTGGAAGCGCAGGGAACCGTTATCGAAACGGTTACGCGCGGCGATGTGGTTCCATGGTCAGGGGGCATATTCACGGTGCTCTGGCCGGATGACGAGCGAACCTTTTCCGACCTGAACGAAGGTTCGATGGCGCTGCTTTCGGAAACAGAAGGTGTGTCGATGCTGCTGATGGGCGACCTGACGTCAGGTTACGGGCAATACGCCGTGGTCGAGGCGGACATCATCAAGGCGGCGCATCACGGCGCAAAGAACGGTACGACGGCGGAACTGCTGGCGGCGGTTCAGATGAAAACCGTGCTTGTATCAACAGACCGGGAAAGCGCCGCATCGTATATGGAGAGCCTGACGGACGCGGATGTCTACACGACCGAGGAAGGCGGCGCACTGACGGTGCGCATGAAGGACGGCAGCTACACGATTGAAACATATGTGAGGGCAAAATGAACCGGAAGGAATTTACGCAGGCGCTCAAAGCTGGAAAAATCAGCGGCGCATACATGTTTGAGGGCGTGGAGGAAAACATCAAGGCGGCGGCGCTGACGGCACTGCGCAAGGCAATGCTGCCTGCCGGCCTGGAGGAGCTCAACGAGACGGTGCTGGAGAATCCGCCGGCGGATGATATCATTGCATCGTGCGAGACGTTTCCGCTGATGGCGGACAAGCGTCTGGTGCTCGTGCGCGAAATCAACGGTGCGTCAGGGCGCAGCGAAGCGGACGAAAAGCTGCTGAATTACCTGCCGAACATGCCGGAGACGTGCGTGCTGATTCTCTACGTGCGCGGCAAGGCAGACAAGCGCAAGAAACTGTACAATGCCGTGAAGAAGAACGGCAATATCGTGTCGTTTGAGCCGCTGAGCGAGGCGGAACTGAACAACTGGATTGTCGGCGCATTTCGCAAGGACAGCAAGAGCTGCTCGCCGCAGGTCGCATCGCTGCTATCGTTCACGGTCGGGACGGATACGGCGCTGCTGCGCACGGAAATTGCAAAACTGACAGCGCTTGCCGGAGAACGCGATGTCATCACCGAGGAGGATGTCCGCACGGCAGCGACACGCTCCATTGAATGCACAGTGTTCGAGATGGTGGATGCGGTGGTCGCGGGTCAGCGCGCGAAATCTCTGCGGCTGTTTCGCGATATGCTGCTGAATGGGCAGGAACGTCTCGGCATCCTTGCAATGCTGCTCAGGCAGTACCGGTTGATGCTGCACGTGAAGCTGATGCAGGCGGAGAACCTCCGCCGGAACGAAATAACACAGAAGCTCGGCATCGCACCCTTCGCGGCGGAACGTACCATCCGTCAGGCAGACGGATACACGCTTGCGCAGGCACAGGAGGGCGTGCAGATTTGCCTGAATACGGAATACAACGTCAAGAGCGGGCAATACAACGAGGACGGCGCGGTCGAAACGGCGATTCTGTCGCTGCTTGCACTGAGGGAGAATTAAAATGCTTTTCTTTCATCTCTCCGACCTTCATATCGGCGCAAAGCTCTACGACCGCGACCTCCTCGAGGATCAGCGGACGGTGCTGACGGAAATCGCACAGCTTGCCGAAAAGCATCAGCCGGATGCCATCGTCATTGCAGGCGATGTGTATGACCGCTCCATTCCATCGGTGGAGGCGGTTGCGCTGCTCGATGACTTCCTCGGCATGCTCCGCAAAAGCGCACCCGAGGCGGCAATTCTGGTTATTTCCGGCAATCATGACAGTCCGCAGCGGCTCGATACCTTCCGCGAGGAGCTGCAGGGGCAGAAAATCTGGATGATTGGCAATCCGCCGATGCGCGAGGGCGAGAAAATCGAGTGCGTGACGCTTCCGGATGAATACGGCGCGGTGAATTTCTACCTCCTGCCGTTTGTGCGCCCGGGCATGGTGCGCCCGATTGTCGGAGCGAAGGACAACGGCGATAACCTGAGCTATGCGGAGGCATACCGGCGGCTGATTGCAACGGCAGAGGTGAATCCGGCGGAGCGCAATGTGCTTGTCAGCCATCAGTTCTTCCTGCCGGACGACAGCGATGCGGATTCGGTTGAACGTGCGGAGAACGAGGTGAGGCAGGTCGGCAACATCGATGTCATCCCGTCGTCCGTCATCAGCGAATTCGACTACGCGGCGCTCGGGCATTTGCATAAGCCGATGAAGGCAGGCGGCGAATCGATGCGCTACTGCGGTACGCCGATGGCATATTCCCTGAGCGAGGAAGGGCAGGAGAAAGGCGTGCTGATGGTGTCGCTGAGGGAAAAGGGCAATGTGCAGGCGACAAGGCTGCCGCTTCATCCGCCGCACCTTGTCAGGAGAATCAGGGGCACAAAGCAGGAACTGACGGATGGTCAGAGCAGCGATTATGTTGCCATTCAGCTTACGGACGCATCAGCGGAAGAAATGACATGCCTTCGGGAAATCCTGCGGCAGTCCTACCCGAATATGCTGGAGCTGCGCAGGGATGCGGAGGAGTTCACGCTGCAGGAGGTGTCGGCAGAGGCACTGCCGTTGATGTCCCCCTATGAGCTGTGCATGCAGTTTGCTGCAGGGCGGCTGAAGGAGGAGGAGCAGACGCTGCTTCGGGAAATCATCAACACATTGCAGGAGGAAAGCCTATGAAGCCGATTTGCTTGACGATGCAGGCGTTCTGCTCGTATGGTGAGAAGACGGTGATTGACTTCAGCCGGGGCGGCGACTTCTTCCTGATCAGCGGCGACACCGGTTCGGGCAAGTCGTCCATTTTTGATGCGCTGATGTTTGCACTCTACGGGGAAATCAGCGCGGTCAGCAGCGGCAGAGAGAAGGAACTTGCCAGTCAGTTTGCGGACAACGGTGTGACGCCGCCGTATGTTGACCTGGTGTTTGAGGTGCAGCAGAAGACGTACCGCGTTCATCGCACGCCGAAATATAACCGTCCGTCAAAGCGGAAGGGCGCGAATCCGCAGAGCGTGACGGAAACGGCGGAGCTGTATTTGCCGGACGGAACGATGTTTAGCGGCAAGCTGGCGGAGACAAACGCACGGATTCAGGAGCTTGTCGGGCTGACGGCGGATCAGTTCCGCAAGGTCGTCATGATTGCGCAGGGGGAATTCATGAATTTCCTCCGTGCGGACAGCAACGCGAAGACTGAGCTCCTGCGCGATTTGCTGAAAACCGATCTGTACCGGCGGCTGATTGACAAAATCAAGGATGACGCGAACAGCAAGGCAGCGGCGAGAAGTACACTTGCAGCGAAGTATGAGGTACATGCCGCGCGGATTTGGACGGACGGGCTGACGGCAGAGGATGCCGAAATGATCGGGCAGCTGAAAGACGAAGTGATGAACCGGAAAGCCATCTCTCCGGAACTTGTTGACCGGCTGGTGGATGCCTTGTCGGACGTCTGCGGAAAACTGAAGCAGCAGGAAAACGAACTGACCAAAGTCAGGGAAGCCGCGCAGCAGCGCCGTGATGAGCAGATGAAGCAGCTGGAAAAAGCGAAGCAGCTCGCAATGCGCTTCGATGAACTGGCACTGGCGGAACAGGTGCTGGCGGAATGTGCAGCACAGGCAGAGGACATTGGCCGGAAACGGCAGCTGATCGGACAGATTCGCAGCGCGTGGATGCTGCATGACCGCTATGAGAATGTCAGCCGCGCAAGGAAGTCGCTGACGGACGCGCAGAAGGAGCTGGAACGGCAGGAGGAATGCTTGCCGTCATGCTTTGAGGCGGCGGAAAGCGCACGGGCGCGGAAACAGCAGGCGGATGAGCAGCGGACGAATGCCGCGGCTGCACAAGCAAAAGTCATGCAGCAGACGAAGGCGGCGCTCGATTTGTTTGCGCGTGCGAAAACAGCGGAAGCGGATGCGCAGAAGGCAAAGCGTCAGGCAGAGGATGCGGAAAAACGGCTGAAAACGGCACAGGCAGAGATCGAAAAGCTGCATCAGCAGAAGGAAGCATGGGAAAAAAGAGAACAGGAGCTGCAGGGCGCCGATGTGGAGGTACAGCGGTGCAATCAGCAACGGAAGCGGCTTGAAGCGCTTCAAAATCAGCTTAGGGAATTAAAGGGTAACAGCAGGGAAATCAGCAGGTACGGCGCGGCAGCAGAGAAGCTGATGGCGCAGTACCGTCAGGCAAGCGGCGAATATGACGCGGCAAAGGCACAGTATGATGCGTACCGGACGGCGTTCCTGAATGCGCAGGCAGGGCTGCTTGCCAGCGAGCTCAAGGACGGCGAGCCATGCCCTGTGTGCGGCTCAAGGGAGCATCCGTCGCCATGCCGCCTGACGCAGGATGACCGGAAGCTCACCCGCGAGGCATTGGCACAGTACCGCACGGAAATGGAAACGCGGGCGAAACGTCAGGAGGAACTGGCGTCCTCATCACGGTCTGCGCAGGACGTGCTGACGGAGAAACGGCAGAAACAGCAGGAGAATGAAACGCGTCTGCTGCAGGAACTGTGTCAGGAACTGCCGGAAACGGACGCACAGTCGGCTGCGGAGGCGGAAATTGTCCTGAGAGAATGGGAGAATCAGCTGACGGCGGCAACGGCGGCGGCGCAGGAGAAACAGCGTGCGCTATTGGATGTGCGTGAGAAGCTGAACGGCGCGAAGGGAATGCAGCAGACGCTTGAAAGCAGGCTTGAAGAAGCGCGCAAGGCGGACAGCACGTCATCAACCGAACGCGCAAAAACGGAAAACACGCTTGCATCGCTCCATGCGGACATTGCACGCAGCGGCTATGCGTCGGGCGAGGATGCACACAAGGCACAAGATGACGTCAAAGATGCATTGAAATCCGCAGAAGAAGAGGCAAACCGGCAGAACCTACGGCATCAGGCGGCGGAAAAGGAAAAAACAGCGTGCGAAACGCTCATCCGCCAGCTGAAGGAGGATATGCCGCGGCTGTCGGAGGAAACATCAACGCTGGATGGCAATTATCAGCGGCTGCTGGCGGAGCAGGCAATGTCGGAAGCGGACTGGCAGTCGCTGACGCGCACGTATGATGCGCAGCAGCCGGACGCTTTTCAGGCGGAAATCAGCAGGTTTGAAAACAGGCAGTCGGGCGCGGCGGCGCAGCGTGACACGGCGAGGAAAGCCATCGGCACGAGTGAAAAGCCGGATATGAAACAGCTGAAATCAGCCTATGAGGATGCGAATCAGGCGCTGACGGATGCAGCCTCGGCGCTGGAATCGGTGTCGACGGTTCGGCAGAATAACGCGGCGGTATTGGGTGATTTGCAGGCGGAACAGGCGAAATTCGCAAAAGTAAGTGCAGCGGCGGCAACGTCAGCGCATCTGTCGAGCCTGATGAGCGGCAACGAGTCCGGCAGCCGCATGAATCTGGAGACGTACGTGCAGCGCCGGTACATGGAAACCATCTTGCAGAACGCGAACCGCCGATTCCGCAGCATGTCGGGCGACCAGTTCGAGTTGCGCCTGCTGGATCTCGAAAAGGCTGGCATCGGCACGAACAAGGGACTGAATTTGGAAGTGTACTCGATTGTGACCGGCAAAACGCGCACAATCGGGACGCTGTCCGGCGGTGAATCGTTCATGGCGGCACTTTCGCTTGCACTGGGCATGGCGGATCAGATTCAGGCGGCAACGGCGGCGATTCACCTTGATGTGATGTTTATTGACGAAGGCTTCGGCTCACTTGACGACCGCGCGCGCAATGAAGCGGTAAACGTGCTCAAGCAGATGGCTGGCGACAAGCGGCAAATCGGCATTATTTCACATGTGACCGAGCTGAAGGATGAAATTGAGAATCAGCTGATTGTCCGGAAGACCGACCGCGGCAGCTCTGCAACGTGGCGGACTTAAGCAACATCATAACCGACTGACACAGAAGTGCCCCTGCGAAGCAGATGCAAAAACGGACGAAGTCCGTCGACGGCTTCGCAGGGGCGATTTTGCCCAACCTGAACATTCCCGCCAGTTAAGTCCGGAATCCTGTTTAAATCCCTGAACGAACGGGAATAAACCAAGCGACAATGTTCGTGTTCACAAAAAGGATCAAGAAAAAGATTCAGAAAAGGGAAAAAAGGGGTTGACGAAAGCGCAAAAACGTGATAAGATAACAAAGCTGACCTTGAGAGCCGCGAGAGCGGTTGGAGAGGCTAGTACGAACCTTGAAAACGATACAGAACAAGATAACGCAAACAAAGACAGTCATTCCG
>CAVANO010000012.1:46922-88188 GCA_963590165.1 Anaerovoracaceae bacterium | reverse complement strand
GCACAGCGATAAAGGTGCAGGTGTCGGCGATCTGCGGAGATACGCCGTTCATCTGCCGGATCTTCGCTTTGTGAACGGCACGGACAAAGTCATCGAACATCTGATGGTTGATCTCGGTAACGGCGGCAAGGTTTTTCGCATTTTCAACCTGATCAATATACAGGTCGCAGATATAATAAGCGTTGTCCGGAGAGAGTCCGCCTCGGATCGCGGCCCTGGAACAGAGCGTGATGAAGCTGATCACCAGATTCTTGGCGCTTCTCAGATATTCCGTTTTCCCTCCCACAGCGCTGTCGAACCCACCGGCGAAGCGAAGCAAATTCAGGTCTTTCTGCGTATATCGTATATTTCCTTCTTCCACGATGCGAAGGATCTCCGTTTCGGCGCCGTAATTGCCGCGGTATTCCCGCTGAATCTCCGGGTGTTCGGTATTGCTCCGCCGAATCTGCGGAAAGGCGAAATCGCTCACGGAACAATTCCGCCCCGTCACGCACCGATGCATCATAATGCCATACTCGTACAGGCGGCGAAGAGATATGACCGGCATCCTTTTTACGGAAAGCATAAACGGTTCGATGAGCTTGTAGGATATGCTCCGCCGTATGAGCTTCATCTCTATGTCCTTCGGCGTGATGTCATCGAGAAAAACCGGCCCCAATACAATGACCCGGTCGATCTTTCCGTCGGAGAGCGTATATTCCGTCAGCCAGGTCATACCGAGGGCGTTGGTAAAGACCATGGGGCCCGGGAGGTCTGCGGAGAGGTCTTCGAGCATTTCCGGTTTCAATATTTCCGATGGAGAATAGGAGTAATAAAAATAATTCGTCCAAGCCGAGTGATCGACCGCATTCGTACGAATAAGATCGAAATTCCCGTCAAGTTCCACCAGCGTAAGGTTCGGTGAAACGCCGGAGAACAGTTCCCGGAAAAAAGCCAGTCGTTCATCTGTCGTCATCGCTTCTGTCTCCCTTCATTCAACGAAAGGTTCTAAAATCCCGAGGTCTTCGGGATCAGTCAGTTCAATGGTCGACTCACGGATGAATTCCTGGTTTTTCAGCTGGGATATCATCACAAAGCGCATCAGCTCGGAGCTCAAATTGAGGCGATCTCCGCCCTTGGTGCAAAAGAACACATCTTTTCTGCAGTGACTGACCGCATCGAGAAATTTCAGTACATCCGCCGTTTGTTTCAAACGCATGGCCGATTGCCCTCCATGTGCTTAAGATGTTCTTATCATAGCATATTTTTCCCGCACTTGTTAGTCCAAATTCACTTTTTTTGAGCAAATTTTGCTCATCGCCATCAGCAGGCGGGTTCTATGCGCCATGGTCGCAGAAAATTCAATTGCATATAAAGATGCTCAAGACACCGATCCTCCGCTGCACGGGAGATAAGCTGAGGCAGAAAACTTTTTCGGAGGTGCGACTTAAGCAGGCGCAAAAAGCAAATGCTCAAAGAAAACAAATAATCCGAACCCATCTCCGATTAAGAAGATCTGGTTCGGATTATTCTTGTCTGGTGCCGGAAGTGGGACTTGAACCCACACGACATTGCTGCCAACGGATTTTGAGTCCGTCGCGTCTGCCATTCCGCCATTCCGGCAAGTGATCTTTATTATAGCATAAACAGCAAGAAGATGCAACCTGTTTTTTCAAATTTCGCGTCATTTGACAGGCGGATTCTATCGGTGCGATTGCGACGGTGCGTCCACCGCTTTCCACTCCGCTCCAATCAATTCCAATTTGCTTGCGCTTCCTTTACGGTCATGCTATGCTAATGTCATCGGCAAGGAAGAACAAATATTCCTATTTGCCGACCATTTCAATCGAAAGGAGTCTTGCCTATGCATCAAACCCGCGCACCGGACATCGCGACCCGAGAGGAGGTGCTGGAGACCTTCACGCAGCTGCTGCGCGGCGAAAAGTCAGCCGAACAGCTCAAGGCGGCGGACGCACTGGCGAAATACCACGGGCTGTTTACCCCGAAGGAAGACGAGTCCGCCTGTCCGCCGGAAATCCTACGCGCCATCGAGGAAGCGCTCGATGACATGCAGCGAAAGGAGGAAAAAGATAACGGCTGAGCAGACGCTGACGGCGGAAGGCGTAAAGGCACTGGCACTGCTGCATCGGAAACCGGCTGCCGTTGCGCGGCTGTGCGGTCTGTCACGGCTGACGGATGCGCTGCACGGGCGCTGGATTCGGGACATCGCGTTCGGGCAGGAGGATATGACGCTGCAGGCGCACCGCGGCAGCTGCAAGACGACCTGCCTTGCGTTCTCGATGGCGGTCATGCTGGTCACGTATCCGCAGCGGAACATGATTTTCATGCGCAAGACGGAAGATGACGTGCTGGAGGTGCTCTGTCAGGTAAAAAAGCTGCTGAACTGTCCGGCAATGCAGGAAATCAGCCGGCGTATCTACGGCAGCTCCGTGAAGGTGCTTCGCGGCGACATGGGAAGCGTCACGGCAAGCTGCTATGCCGCCATGCGCGGTGCACCGCAGCTCATCGGGTTGGGCACGGGCGGTACGCTGACCGGCAAGCACGCTGACGTCATCCTGACGGACGACATCGTTAACATGCGCGACCGCATCAGCGAAGCCGAACGGAAACGGATTTGCGGCGTGTACCAGGAACTGCAGAACATCCGCAATCCTGGCGGACGCATCATCAACATCGGCACGCCGTGGCATCCGGATGACGCGTTCCGCCTGATGCCGGCGCCCATCCGTTTCGACTGCTATCAGACCGGGCTGCTCGATGAGGTGCAAATCGACCGGCTGCGCGCAGGGATGTCGCCGGCGCTGTTCGCTGCAAACTACGAGCTGCGCCACATTGCCAGCGGTGAAGGGATGTTCCAGACGAATCCGCCGTTCACGGAGGACAGCACGCTCCTGCGCGACGGCATTGCCCATTTGGATGCGGCATACGGCGGCGAGGACTTCACGGCACTCACGTGCGGCTGCATCCGCGATGGCAAGGCGTACCTGTACGGCCGACTGTGGCAGAAGGATGTGTTTTCCGTGCTCGATGAGGCGCTTGAGGAGGCGCGGCGGCTGCTCTGCGAACCCGTCTACTGCGAGACGAACGGCGACAAGGGCTGCCTTGCGCGCGAAATCAGCCGGCGCGGCATGATGGCTCGCCGGTACTCGGAGAAAATGAACAAGCACGTCAAAATTGCCGCGTATCTGCGCAAATGGTGGCCGAATGTCGTCTTCCTGCGCGGCACGGACAAGGCGTACATCGACCAGATTCTCGATTACTCGCAGACCGCGTCTCACGATGATGCGCCCGACAGCGCCGCCTGCCTGCTGCGTGCACTCGACCGACCAACGCTTTCATGAAGGAGGTTCCATGTTTACCGCTTACACCTATCAGGATTACCAATCGGCGGATGACCGCATTGCACTGCTGCTCAAGGCGGCGGAGAAGTTCAAGGCATCACCTGAATTTCAGCGCGCGCTCGATGCCGGCAGTTACTTCCGCGGCGAAAATCCTGCCATTGCCCGAAAGACCATCCTGCGCACGCGAAAAATCGAGTCGCGCGGCAAGGACGGCAGGCGTCATGTGCGCGCCGGCACGGAAGACATTGTCGGCAATCGCATCGGCAGCAGCTTCCTGTTCCGTTTCGTCACGCAGCAGAATCAGTTTCTGCTCTCCGAAGGCGTTTCGCTGCCTGATTCCATCAAGGAGCGTCTCGGCAGCGACTTCGACCATCTGCTGTCGCGCCTGGGTGAATGTGCGCTCTTGCATGGCGTGAGCTACGGCTACTGGAATGCCGACCACCTCGAAATTCTCGAAATGGCGAAAAACAGCGGCAGCGGCTTCTTTCCGCTGCTGGACGAAATGAACGGTCAGCTCATGCTCGGCGTGCAGTTCTGGCAGCTCAGCCCAAAGCGACCGATGTACATGCGCTTGTTCGAGGCGGACGGCGTGACCATCCTGCGCGTTACGGGCAAGCAGGTCGAGATCGTCCGTCCGAAAACGCCGTATGTCCGCATGCTCCGCCGCGATGTGCTCGGCGATACGATGACGGCAGACCCGAATGCCTACGCGCATCCGCCCATCATTCCGCTGTACGCCAATCAGGACGGCAAGAGTGAACTGACACCCTCGATTCAGGCGAAAATCGATGCGTACGATACCATCCTGTCCGACTTTGCCGACAACCTCGCCCGTGCGAACGATGTCTACTGGGTGCTGAACAACTTCAGCGGCACAACGGATGACATTGCCGAAATGCTGGAGGAAATCAACCGCATCAAGGCAGTTGCGAACCTCTCCGACGGCTCCGGCAGCGGTGCGACGGCAGAGCCGCACACCATCGAGGTGCCTTACGCGGCGCGCCAGGCGGCACTTTCGCTGCTCGAACGGGCATTGTACAACGACTACATGGCGCTCGACATGGCTTCGCTGACCGGCGGCAGTCTGACAAACGTTGCCATCCGCGCAGCTATGGCAAACCTGAATCTCAAGGCGGATCGGTATGAGTGGCAGGTGCGCCACTTTATGCAGGAACTGCTGACGATGCTGCACTGCCCGACCGACCGCATTTCGTTCAAGCGGCAGGCCATTGCCAATGAGAGCGAGCTGGTGACGGATATCCAGAACATGCGTCAGGACATCGACCGCCGGACGGCACTCCGGCTGAATCCGTACATTTCGGACGAGGATCTGCCGGAATTGCTCAAAAATGAGCAGAAGGAGGCGGGCTAATTGCCGGAAACGTTTGATGAATCGCTGCTGAACGGGCTGCCTGAGGAGAACGTATGCCGCATCCGCGATGCCTTTTCCCGGCTTGAGGAGGAGAAAAATCGGCTGACGCAGACGCTCAGCGACCGCGAATCCGCCTTTTCCGCACTAAGCAGCGAGTATGCCGCTTTCAAGCAGGGGATCGAGGACAGCCAGCAGGAGGCGCATTTGCGCACGACGCTGCTCGATGCAGGCGCAAATCCGCAGGCGGTTGACCTGCTGCTCGCTGCCTTGCCGAAGGACAATGTGCCGGATGACCAGCTGCTGTTCAACCTGAAGAGCCGCTATCCCGCGTTCTTCTCCGCACCACGCTATCTGCCTACCGACCCTGTTTCTCCGCCGGTTTCCGCCGCGGCGCCGCTGACAAAAGCGGACGTGCGCCGGATGTCGCAGGAGGAAATCACCCGCAACTGGAGCGCTGTCTGCTCCGTACTATCGAAAGGAGAATAATTCATGGCTATTTCCAGCTTCATTCCCAAGGTCTGGTCTGCACGCCTGCAGGAGAACTTCCGCAAGGCGCTCGTGTTCGGTTCCCTGTGTTCCCGCAGCTACGAAGGCGAAATCAGCCAGTGGGGTGACACGGTTCACATCGCCAACCTTGCTGACATCACCGTCCGCCCGTATGACCCCGCGACCGATCTTGCCGAACCGGAGACGCTCACCGGCAGCGACATCATTCTGACCATCGACCACGGCGCGTACTACAACTTCCTCATCAACGATGTTGACGCGGCACAGGCGCGCGTGGACGTGATGGACGGCGCGATGCGCAATGCCGCCTATCAGCTTGCTGAAGATGCCGAACGTTATATCCTCGATACCATCCGCGAAGGTGCCGGCACGAAGGTTTCCGGCGCGGTGCCGAAGGAGAGCGAGGGCGGCCTGTACGGGCTGCTGATTACCATCAAGAATGCACTCGACCTCAAGCATGTTCCGCGCTTCAACCGCAAGCTGGTCGTGCCGGTGAGCATCGAAGGGCAGCTGCTGATGGATGAGCGCTTCGTCAATGGCAGTGCAGCAGCGGAACAGCGCCTCGCCGAGGGCGCTATCGGACGTGCGGCAGGATTCGACATCTACGTCAGCGCCGACCTGACGGACGAAATCATCGCCATGGTGCCCGAGGCAGTCACATTTGCCAACCAGATTTCCCGTACGGACGCATACCGTCCCGAAAAGGGCTTCTGCGACGGCATCAAGGGGCTGAACCTTTGCGGCTGCAAGGTCATCATCCCTGACGGCGTGTACATTCACACCATCACTGCGGCCTAAGACAGAAAGGAGGCTTTCATGAGCGTCACTGTATCGGACGTCATGCGTCAGCTGCGCAATTACTTCATTGCGGACACGCTGCGCGGAACGTTCACCATTGCTGACGGCGTGCTGGCGGTTAATCCGGCACTGCCGGGCGGTTCGTGGATTGCCGTTGAAGGCGCAGGAACGCTGGACGGCGTGCATGAACTGGACGCACAGGGACGCATTGCCGGCGCGGCGGACGGGAGCTGGACAGGGCTTGTCCATCTCCTGTCCCCGTCCGGGGATTTCCTGCGTCTGTGCGAGGAGATCCGCGATTGGGCAGACAAGCACCCCGACGTCACGCTGCAATCGGAGAAATTCGGCGAATACAGCCGGAGCCAGACTTCCTGCGCATGGGAACGCGTCTTTGAGAAGCGGCTGCGCCCCTATCAGAAAATGTTCACGGAGGTGCATTCCTGATGCTCAGCGATTACTTTGAGCCTTTCACGCTGCTGCACAGCGTCTGTCAGCCCGACCCGATCGGCGGTCAGGTCATTGACCATACGGAGGAAACACGCTTTTCCGCGGCGCTGGGCGGTGCTGTCGGGCAGGAAACGGAGGAGCACGGACAGCCGATCGCATCCGCTCAGCCGATGCTGCTCTGTCCGCAGGATGTGCCGCTGCATTTCGGCGACATCGTCCGCCGCGAAAGCAACGGGATCTGCTATCGCGTCTGCACGAATGCGGAGGACATGCGCACGCCTGCCCGTGCCGGATTTGCCTTCTGCGAGGTGCTGCTGGAAAGGCTGGGTGAAGCGCCGTGACGCTGTTGCAAATGTTGATTGCGCTTTTCTCGCGCCGTTTCGGAACGATTTACTTTGAAGGCATGTCTCCTGCTGACGCGCCGTTTCCCTACGGCATCCTGTCGCTGCAGGTACCTGCCGCCTTTGCAGGGGACGGTCAGGCAGTGCTGACGCTCTACGAGCGCGGCAAAGACAGTCACAGCCTGATTGCATCGCTGCTTGCGAAGGAAACAGCACGCGAGGAATATGAGCTGCTGCCGTATGGCGGAGGACTTGCAATGCTCCGCCGTAAAGCAGCCGTCATCCGACGTGAGAAGAACGGCGTTTCCGTGCTTCGCCTGACTTACGTGCTCACACTGTATCCAAACGGCGAACTGCCCAACCGAAAGGAGGCTTTTGCTTGCTGATTTCCCGTCATCCTTCTTCTGCCGAAACGCTTCAATTGGGCGAGGGCACCCTGCTGATGGATTTCGACCTTGACACCGCACTTGCCGGCAGCAATCCGCTTGATTTCATCGCATCCGCACTGATGGACGACACGAAGCGCATCGGCACAACCTGCGGCACGACCGTGTTCCGCGCCTTTGCAAAGGAATTCAACCCCGAGGACGGCGCACACCGCCTGCCCACGGACGGCTCGACTTTGCTGGTGGACTGGCGTGTGACCCTCAGCGGCACATTGATGGACATCACGCCGGAAAACATGGCGCGCCTTCTGCCGGGCGATGGCAGCAGCAAAAATCAGCACGTCCGCCTGTTTGCACCGCGAGTGCAGCGGACTGCATTGCCGTCTGTCTGCTGGATTGGCACGGCAGGGCATGGCTTGATGGTCATTGAGTTGCTGCATCCGCTGTGCGAGTCCGGTGCACTGCTGCAAATTCAACCGGACAGCGCCGGTCAGATGCCCTTTACGTTTCTCGCGCAGAGCGAAAAACCGGATGACCCGACGCTCCCTGTCCGCATCTACTGGTGGAAGGAGGAACTTTCCGATGCCTCAGGCTTCGCCTGACTTCATTTCTTCGCCTGATTTCATTTCTTCGCCTGACTTCATTTCTTCGCCTGATTTCGTTTCGTCTGACTTTTCATCCTTATCTGATTTCTCGGCGGATGATGACCTGCGCGCTGAAGAATCGGACAACCGCACGATTGACTACGAAGCACTTGCCGATGCGCTCGCACCGATCATTTCCGCCATGATTGAGCGCGAGGTTCGTCAGCGCAGTATGCTGTGACGCAGGGAGGAATGCACCATGGCTGAACGGCTTTATTGTGCCCTGAACGGCATTCCCTTTTCCTCACTGGATGAATCCATCCGTCTGCTGGATGTGCAGGAAATTTCGCCTACGCTTCGCAGCGTTACGGCAGATCGGCATGCGGACGGTACATACCTGCTTGCGCGGCACCGCGCATCGCTGCAAATCCGCCTGCGCTTCCTGATTGCTGAATACAGCATCGCCAAGCGGAGCGAGTTGCTTCACCGCGTGCTGGCATGGGCGGAGCAAGGCGGCACGCTGACGATTGAAAAGCAGGGCACGCGCGTGTTGTCGGTTGTGTGCACTTCATTTCCGTCGCTGAGTGCGCTCAACTGGCTCGAAACGCTCTCGCTGACGCTGACCGCCTTCGATTGCCCGTACTGGGAGGATGCGGAAGCAACGGTGCTGACGATGACGGACATGCTTGCAGTGACGGCACCGGGCACCGCGCCGGAAACGCCGCTCGATGTACTCATTACGAACATGGGCAGTGCCGCCATGACGTGCGTGACCATCGCCGCGGCGCAGCGCATTACGCTGAACGGATTGTCGATTCCGTCCGGCGGACAGCTCCGCATTCATCATGATTCCGGCTATTTCTCGATTGAATCGCGGATTAACGGCGTATCCGCCTCCGTGCTGTCCTGCCGGACATCGGACAGTGCTGATGACCTGACGCTGCTGCCCGGTCACCCGGTCACGGTCAGCATGTCGGCAGACACCACTATTCAGGCGGAACTTCGCTTCAAGGGGAGGTATTGCTGATGAACGCACGTCTGCCGTGCCTGCTCAACGAAAACGGCGCTGACAGGGCGATTCTGCACCCCATTCGCTTGAACGTCAGCCGCGTGCTGACAGGGCTTTCCACTGCCGAGATGCTTTTGCCGGAGAGCGACCCGATGGTTTCCGTCCGCGACCTTGTCCGCATTGAGGATGGTTTCGGTGATGCGATGATTTGCCGCGTCCGCACCGTCAAGCAGGAGGTCGGGTTTCGTCGGCGCGTGTCGCTGGAGCATGGAATTGCGACGCTTTCGGATGACATGCTCCCTTCGCTGACGTACGCCGATACGCTGCCGAACGTGCTGAAAACCATGCTGAGCTATCAGACGAACGTCCGCTGGGCAGTCGGCAATGTGGACGATGCTGATTTGACGATCTCCGCCATCGGGCAGCCGCAGACGATTTACGCTGCCATGAACGACCTGCTGGACATGCTGCCGCAGGAGCTGTCGCTGTCCTTTGACCAGACGCAGCAGCCATGGAGGCTCCATCTGCGCCGTCTGCCGGAGGAAATTGCCTGCGAGGGTCGGCTGAACCGAGGGCTGTCCTCCGTGCGCATTACACGCGATGCCGGCAACCTGTGTACGCGCGTCTATCCCTACGGCTGCGGTCAGGGGCTTGACCGCGTGTCGCTCACGCCGCTGCTTGGGCGCGACTACCTCGATGCGGACACCATTGGCACGTGGGGAATTGCAGCGCGCACCTTTACCAGCGATCAGATTATGGACAGCGATACGCTCAAATCCGTTGCCGAACGTTATCTTGCGCGGCATTGCACGCCGTCTGTCACGGTGGAGGTGCAGGCAGTCGACCTGTCACGCATCACAGGAGAATCGCTCGACACATTCCGGCTCGGTCAGAATTGCCGATTGGTGCTGCTGGATGGTACAGTGCTCACGGAACGCATCTCCGTCCTGCATACGCCTGATGTGTTCGGTAAGCCCGGGCAGGTCACGATGACGCTCGCCGACCGTGAAGCATCGCTGTCAGATGAGATTGCCGGACTTCTTCGCGATGTCAACGCCAGCAAACTCATCGGCGGCAAGTTGACGGATCTTGTGTTCCGCAATCGTGCAAGCGGCACATACACCTCGCCGATTGTTCATTACTTCACGCTCGATGAATACCCGTCTGTACTGTCGTGCACGATGACGATGCAGCCTGACAGCGGCGTGACCATCCAGACCATCATGATTGACGGCGTGGAAATTGCTTATTCCGTCTGGAAGACGCTGACGTTTGATGCGCTGCCGTACCTGAAGCGCAACGCGACAGGCGCCGTCGCATCCGGTCAGCATGCGTTGCTGATGATGCCGACGAATCCGGGCGGCAGCGTCAATACAGTCGTCACGCTCAAGGTCATCGAGAAAATATCAGGATGATGAAAAGGAGGAACTGTCTGATTGCTGAACGCAGAACAGCTCATTGCTGATTTCGAGGATTGCATCGGTTTCCCGTACGCATCGCCCGGCACGAATGACGAGCACGGCATTGACTGCTCGGGCATGTTTGTCCGCGCGTTCCGCTTGCAGGGCGCAAGCATCTACCACGGCAGCAATACCATCTGGCGCCGGTATCTCTCACGCAAGGGGCGCATCACCGGCGAAGGTGACCTGACGCCCGGCATGGCGGTTTTTAAGTGGAAGGAGGACACGCCGTCCAAATTCGATGACAATGAGGGTGACTTCTGCCACATTGGGCTTGTTACGCACGTGTCGCCGCTGCGCATCGTTCATGCGTCCACCGAGGGAATGCAGGTCAAGGCGGACACGAAGCTCGGTAAATGGCGCTATTGGGGCTGGCTGCGCGATGTTGCGGAGGACGAGGCGCAATCCGATAGGGAAGTGACCTATCCGACGCTTTGCAAGGGCAGCCGCGGCGAGGATGTGCGGACGCTTCAAACGCTGCTGAATGCATGCGGTGCCTCGCTGGATGTCGACGGCATCTTCGGCAGCAAAACGCGCCGCGCCGTCAAACAATTTCAAGCGGCAAACGGGCTGGAAACGGACGGCATCGCCGGCAAAAACACGTGGGCAGCCCTGATGAAAGAAACGGAGGGATTGAATGAGTGAATCGGTGCTTGTCGCGCTGATTTCCGGCATTTGTACGCTGCTGGGTTCGTGTGCGGGTGTTGTTGCGTCCTCACGGCTGACGCAGTACCGTCTCGCGCAGTTGGAAAAGCGCGTCGCACAGCATAACAACGTGATTGAACGCACCTACCGCCTCGAGGTACGTATGGATGAGGCGGAGCATGGGCTGGAGAGACTGAAAGAAAGGATGATTCCATGAAAATCAACTGGTCGCTGCGGTTTCACAATAAGGTCTGGCTGACGACACTGCTGGCAGTGGTGTGCACGTTCGTATTCAATCTGCTGGAGTTGTTCGATATTCAGGTAAATGTCGATCAGGAACAGGTGCTTCAGTTGGGCGCGGCGATTCTGTCGCTGCTGAGTGCGCTGGGCGTGGTCATTGACCCGACAACCCCTGGCATCGGCGACAAGAAAGAAGAATAAACGCAGCACAAGCAGCACGCACAAGCAACACGCGGAACCTGTATGAAGATGCGCTCAACTCATTCGCGAAAAAGAGTCAAGGGGGGACTTCGTCCCTTTTCCTGACCCTTGCAGGGTGCAGGGACAGCGTCCCTGCTGGGGTTTGGGGCAAAGCCCCGACTCACCCGTTCGCAGCCGAGCGAAGCAATGACTGCGGCACGCTGCCGCAAGGAACAAAAAAAGAAGCATCAAAAAAGGGGGTACACCGTACAATCATGGTGTATCCCCTTCCTGTTTTACTTCAGGAACCCTGTGATAATTTGCTCCTCGGCTTCCTGCTCGGTCAGACCGAGCGTCATGAGCTTGATAATCTGCTCACCGGCGATTTTGCCGATGGCGGCTTCGTGAATCAGCGCAGCATCGAGGTCATCTGCCTCCAACTGCGGAATCGCGAGAATCTTTGCATGATCCATGATGATGGCATCGCACTCTGTGTGACCGGAACAGGCTGCCTGTCCGACAAGGCGGCTGTCGAACTTCTGCCAGGAGTTGTCGCGTGCAACGGAACGGCTTACGACATCCGCGCTGCTGCCGGCACCCTTCATCGTGACGATGTAGACGCTTTCCGCACGCTGATCGCCGTGCGTCATCAGGCGTTCGCGGACAACAAGCCGTGCCCCTTCATCGAGATCAGCGGTTGTCGTGCGCACCGTGTTGTCCACGCCGCGAATCTGCACCATTTCCATCTCCATGCTGCTGCCCTGCGCCAGATGCACCTCGGTCTGCGGATTCAGCAGGCGCTTGCCGGTGCCCTCGCCGGAGCCGTAGTGCTTCTCAACATAGCGGACGCGCGCGTTCTTCTCCACGAAGAATCGGTGCAGACCGTCGTGGCGGGAGTCCTGCGCGCCGCAGTTGTCGATGCCGCAGCCTGCCACAATCAGCACGTCACTGCCTTCGCCGATGTAGAAGTCGTTGTAGACCATTTCGGTTAGGCCGCTTTCGCTGAGGACGACAGGAATGTGTACGCTCTCGTTGACCGTGCCGGGCTTGATGCGGATGTCGATGCCGGATACGTCCGTCTTGGACTCGATGGAGATGTTCGCGGTGGATTTGCGTGACGCCATGTGCCCATTTGCGCGGATGTTGTAGGCGCCTTCGGGAACGGTGTGGAGGTCAGCCACCTCCTCCAGCAGTTTCCGCTGAATGGCCGAAAGCGGTTCGCTCATTCGTGTTCCCCCTCCTTGGTGCGGTTCTTCTCCAGCTGTGCGCAGGCGTTGACGGCGGAGGAAGTGCCCAGCAGCGTCGGGAGAACTTCCTCGCGGCTGCCGTGTGCGCGGATTCTGCCGTCCGCCAGCACAACGATTTCGTCTGCGATGTTCAGGATGCGCTCCTGATGGCTGATGACGAGAATTGTGCGATCCTGCCGCACCTGCCGCATCCGCTCGAATACGCTGATGAGGTTCTGGAAGCTCCACAGGTCGATGCCTGCCTCCGGCTCGTCGAACACGCTCAGCTCTGTGCCGCGCGTCATCACCGTTGCGATTTCGATCCGCTTGAGCTCGCCGCCGGACAGGCTTGCGTCCACCTCACGGTTGACATAATCGCGTGCGCACAGCCCGACCTCGGACAGAATCGCACATGCCTCGCTGACCGTCAGGCGCTTTCCCGCGGCGATGCGCAGCAGGTCAAGCACCGTCAGCCCCTTAAAGCGCACGGGCTGCTGAAAGGCGTAGCTGATGCCCATTTTGGCGCGTTCGGTGATGGATTTGCCGACCAGGTCAACGCCGTCGAGCTGAATGGAACCGCTGGTGGGCTGCTCGATGCCGGCAATCATCTTCGCCAGCGTCGATTTGCCGCCGCCGTTCGGCCCGGTAATGACCACAAATTTGCCGCTTTCTATGGTCAGACTGACATCCTGAAGGATTTCCTTCTTTCTGTCGTCTGTGCTGACCTCAAACGTCAGCTGATCGATTTGTAACATGGACCCACCTCAATGCTTGTGTTGGACTTGGGCGTATAATATGCCATTGATAATGATAACAGCTTGACGGATGCATGTCAACCGTTTACAGCAGAAAACCGACCGCATTGCTGCAGCCGGTTTTCCGCTATTCGATTGTAGGGGAAACCTTATGTTTCAAGGCGAGAACGAATGAATCCCGGGAGGCAGATGCCACTGCCTGTTGAAGGGAGCCTTATGCTTCCGGCTCCAACAAACCCAGCTTTCCGTCCTTGCGCTGATACAACACGTTGATGCGTTCCGTCTCCACGTTGACGAATGCAAAGAAGCTGTGTCCCAACATTTCCATCTGCACCGCCGCATCCTCTACGGACATCGGACGGACAGGGAAGGTCTTGCGGCGCACCACCTCAGGTACGTTCTCCTCGGCGCCCGCATCGTCATCATCGATGTACTCCAGTTCGTCGCTCGCGAATGCGTCCTCGCGGATGCGCTTGTCGAGCTTGGAGCGATGGCGGTGAATCTGCCGCTCGATCTTGGCCAGCGCCTGGTCAATCGCCAGGAACAGGTTGTCGGGCTCAGACGCCTCGGAACGAAGAATGACACCATTGCCCATCGGTACCGTAATTTCAACCGTACGGATATTGCGTTTGGGCTCCTTGCTCAGGCGAACCTGCATTTCGGTATCCGGCCACAGATAGCGCCCCATGCGTTCGGTCTTTTTCTCAATCCGGCGCGTCACATGAGGGGTAACTACCATATTCTTCGCATAAATCGTCAACTTCATACTCTCAGTGCTCCTTTCGCAGTTAAATCACGTGCGGAAGCACAGACAAAGATCATCAGGGCTTCCGCTGAAACTGATGCGCCATTGGCATCACACCCTTCCTCTCATCCTTGTGATCATACATTTCGACACGGAAGGGAAAATTCCTGCTGCATTGAAAAAAATATTTGTTTTTTTGCCGGAACGGACAGCTCAGCCGTCAAGCCTGCTCATTCCGAACCATGATAACCTGCATCTGCCGCTCCAGCGCCGGAATGACGCACTCCGCCAGACCACCGCCGAGGAGCACATCGCGCATGACAAGCACATCGATGTTCAGCATGTCGAACAGTGCGCTGTTGAATGCCTTTGTGTAGGGGCCGTTGACCGCGACGATGTGCTGCGGCGGAATGCCTGTTTCGTACGCCAGCGAAATGGCATCGGGTGTCGGGACGATGCGGCAGTACAGCCGCTCCTTGCGCTCAAACGGCACATAATGCGGCAGATAGCGGTAATCGCCGGCGAGCAGCACGTTTTCCTGCTTCATTGCCGAAACGACCGCCATCGCTTCCGCCGGATTGTCCACCCACTGCACGATCTCGCGCCATACTTCATGCTCGTTTTCAAACGTCACGCGTTGATGCTCGATGTTCAGCATTTCGCAGGCATGCTGAATGTTCCGCTGTGCCATCACCGCATAGGGCTGCGTCGCGTCGATGACCCTGCGCGGGTTTGCCTGCTGAATATAGGCAAGCATCTGCCCTTCATCGAACCGCCCGACCTGGCAGCACGTTCCGATTGGCAGCTTTGATTTTGCGAATTCCGAAGTCACGCAGACGATGACCTGCTTGCCGCGGCGCCGCATCGTCTGTGCCATTTCACGGCTCTTCTGCGTGTTTCCGAAAATCAAAACCTTCTCCATCAGCAGTACACTCCTCTGCCGTTAATATTCAATGCCTTGCCGCGCCTGCAGTCCTTCCGTTTCGAACGGGTGGCGGTGCAGCGTCATTTCCGTCCAGTAATCGGCGGCATCCTGCAGCCATTGCGGCGACTGCCCGCCGGTTACGACCGTTTCGCACAGCTCCATCGATGCCTGCACCAGCCGTTTCGCGTCCGCCTTGCTGACCATGTCCAGCGTGCACGCCGTGCCCAGTTCATCCAGCACGACCATTGCCGGCTTTACCTCATTCAGCAGGGCAATCAGCTGATGCACTTGCGCGGCATACTGCTGCCGTTCGTGTTCGATTTCCGCCGTGCTCATCTCGTATGTGAATTTGCCTGACGTTTCCGGCAGGAGCAGGCGGCAGTTTTCCAGCGCAGAGAGTGCTTTCATTTCGCCGGAACTGCCGTCCTTCAAAAACTGCGTAATGAGCACGCGCCTGCCGCTGCCCAGCATCCGCAGTGCAAGCCCCATTGCCGCCGTCGTCTTTCCCTGACCGTTGCCGGTATAAAGATGCAGCTTGTTTTGCATAGTACCCCCGTTCTCAGCCGTCCGGCAGCCGATTCTTTGGTCTTTTGTCCTATCAATTATAAAACGTTTTCGTTCAATTGTCAAGAAAAAATGAGAATCAACATGAATTTATTACATGCCATTCCTGCAATTTATGATGATTTCATCATGAATTTCGGATGAATATGCCGGAAACGTCTTCGCAATTATTCAAATCGGCTTTCAAACAAAAAAAGCAGGCTGACCGTTTCCAGCCAGCCTGTATTATTTTCGTTCGTTATGCCTTGCAATAGCCGTTCATGATGGTTTCCAGCGCATCAAGGTGATTTTCGGCGGATGCCTGATCCTCGCCGCGGGCAAACAGATACGCCTTGAGCTTCGGCTCCGTGCCGGATGGACGAACGATGATCTTGCAGCCGTCTGCCAGCGCGAAGGACAGCACATCGCTCTTGGGCAGACCGGTTTCATCGTTCTGGTAGTCAATCCGCGATGCCGTTTTGAATTCATCCTCGCTGAAGGAATCAAGCGGTGCACGCAGGTGCTTCATGATGCCTGCCATGGTCGCCGCGCCTGCCTCGCCCTCGTACTCGAACGTCAGCAGACGCTGCCCGTAGAAGCCGAACTCCTGCCGCAGTGCGTTCAGCTTGTCCAGCAGCGTCATGCCCTGCGCTTTGTAATTTGCCGCCATCTCGCAGACGAGTACTGCCGCGTTGACAGCATCCTTGTCGCGCACGTCCGTGCCGGAAAGATAGCCGTAGCTCTCCTCGAAGCCGAAGATGTACCGCTCCGCATGACCTTCCGCCTCGAGCTTGCCGATTTGCTCGCCGATGAACTTGAAGCCGGTCAGCACATTGCGCAACTCCACGCCGTACTTTTTGCAGATTGGCACCGCCATCTCCGTGGTGACGATGGTCTTGACAGCGACAGGCGGCAGCGCGTCGACATCGTTCTTGCGGTGGCTGCACACGTAGTCCAGCAGCAGCACGCCCATGTCATTGCCGGAAATCAGCGTGACCGTGTCGCCCTGACGCACACCCGCGCCGATGCGGTCGCAGTCGGGGTCGGTCGCGACGCACAAATCCGCCTGAACCGCAATCGCCTTGTCAATTGCCAGCTTCATTGCCGCGCGGATTTCGGGATTCGGGTATGGGCATGTCGGAAAATGACCGTCCGGCAGCTCCTGCTCCGCCACGACATCGACCTGCACATTGCCCAGCCGGTGCAGCATTTCGCGGACAGGCACATTGCCCGTACCGTTCAGGGGGCTGTAGACGATGTGCAGCGGCTCGGTGCTCGGCGCGATGCGCAGCTTGTCAATCGCCTGATAGTAGCTCTCGATGGTTTCGTCATCGATGTAGGTGACCATGCCGCTGTCAAGATACGCCTTGAAAGACGGCAGATGCGGCTGAAGCGTCTGCTCGGCGGCAATGTGCGCGTAAATCCGGTCTGCCGCCTCGATGGTAATCTGGCAGCCGTCCGCGCCATAGACCTTGTAGCCGTTGAATTTCGCCGGATTGTGACTCGCTGTCACCATGACGCCTGCGCTGGTGTGCAGATGGCGCACGGCGTAGGACAGCATGGGTGTCGGCATCAGCGTCCGGTAAAGGTACACGCGGATGCCCATTTCCGCAAGCGTTGCGGCAGTCAGCTCGGCAAAATCGCGGCTGTGAATGCGGCTGTCGCAGCTGACGGCGCAGGAGGGATGCTCCTCATTCTCCAGCAGATAGTGCCCCAGACCGCGCGTCGCTTTCGACACGGTATAGAGGTTCATCCGGTTTTCGCCTACGCCCAGCACGCCGCGCAGACCGCCCGTGCCGAATGCAAGGCTGCGGTAGAAGCTGTCATGCAGCTCATCGGGGGAAAGCTGTGGCAGCTGACTGCGGAGCTCCTCGTTCATGCCCGGGCAGCGAAGCCAGGACTGGTAGCGTTCCTGAATGAATTGTTCTTCGTTCATGGGTATGCGCCTCCTCTTTCGTTAAGGTATTGGCTGTTTATCTTCCATACAAAAAACGGCAGACATGCGCCGGGAAAGCGCATAGTGCGTGCGCCGGAGCCGTTCTGCCGTTTATTGTTGCTTTATCCGGCGCGCGTTGCGCCGTTTTCGCCGTCCTCCTCAAAGCGCTGAGGCGGATTCGGCGTTGTCATTTCCTTCGGGGCATATTCAGGCTCAAACAGGCTTGCCTTGCCCCAATCCCACTGAAAGCGATCCGTCCGCAGCTCCAGATTGCTCTGGCGCAGCAGGATGGCGGTGTTCTCCAGCATGAAATACAGCCCGCGTGCGAGCTGACCGCGGTGACTGCCGAAATCACGGACAATCATGCTGCTCAGATCTTCACAGCGGAACATCGGATGTCCCGCGAAACCGAACAGGCTCGTGCTTCTCGGCTTGCTGTCTGCCTGAATCAGCAGCGGCACTGTGCCCATCCACCAGCCTTCATGGTCAATCTGCTCGCTGAGCCGCGATGCCGTACCGGGTGCGAGATGAAAGAAATCGCTCTCGAGAATCTCCTCGCGCTCGTTGAACGTGCGGAACATCAGCGTATCATCCTGATAAATGGTGATGCGGAAGGCTCTCGGCCCGCTCCAGACGCGCTCATGGGAAAGATATGCATAGGCAAAAACGGGGATCGCCCCTTCGTATTCCACCATATACATGCTCCTTCCCTCCTCTTAACAAACACACCTAATATATTATTATTTTTTGGTGCGTTCGTCAAGCATTTTTCGTACAAAATTTGGATTTTTCCAAATTTTTCGATTGCGGCGCTTACTGTGGTCTTCTGCCCATCCGCTCGGCGGTTTTTTGAATCAGGATGTCGGCGATATGCAGCGCACAGTCGGGGTCAATGAACGCGCGCTGATGGGCAATCAGCTTTTCCCGCTCCGCCGGATTGCGCAGCAGCCAGCTTACCTTTGGAGCGAGCTCCTCATCCTCATGTGCCCAGAGCGCCAGCCCCTTTTCCTCCATCATTCTGGCGTTTTCCGTCTCGCAGCCGGCAATCGGATGTGCAACCACAATCGCCGTGCCGATGGTCATCGCCTCGGTGGAGGTCAGTCCGCCGGATTTAGTGACGAGCACATCTGCTGCCGCCATCAGCGGTGTCAGCGGATTGACCTGTCCCCAGACGGAAACGCGCATGTCATGCCCGAATTCCTCGCGTGCCTGCTGCATGGCTGCCTCATTGCTGCCGCAGACGACCGACAGATGGTCATTGCCGCCCAGCACCGGCAGAATCCGGCCAATCAGCCCCGGCAAATCGCCCGCGCCCATGCTGCCGCTGACGAGCAGCACCTCCTGCCGCGTCGGGTCAAGTCCTGCGGCATCCTTCGCCGCGCGCTTGTCATAGCAGGGGCGGCAGGACAGGCTGACCGGAATGCCTGTGAACTGATACGCGCTTTCCGGGAGACGCAGCCGGTTCGGCGTGCGCAGCGCATAGCGGGTCGTGAACAGCAGGTCGCACTCGATGTCCTCAATGAACGGGTGAATCGTGTAGTCCGTCATGACCATCGCGAGCAGTCCGCCGTACTCGTCGTGCCTGCGCAGGTGCGTCATGCTCTGTCCGCCGAACATGTGCGTGCAGACGACCATATCCGGCATGAATTCATCGAGCAGCTTCACCATCTTCTCGGCGTAGGCGGCGTTGAAGAGGTACACGGGCGACTTGACGTAGGGCGTACTGATGGCCTTTGCGAATTTGTACAGCTTGCCGAAGGATTTCGGCGCCGCCTTGACAAAGCCTACATACGCATCCGACACCGCCGTTGACAGTTTCTGACCGCCGAACGCCACGCAGTCCTCCAGACGGCATTCCACGCCGCGCACGGTCAATGCGTCATTGACCGCGCGTGCCGCCGTGTCATGTCCGCCGCCGGTGTGCGTGGACAGAATCAATGCTCTCATCATTCCTCCTGACCGGCGGATTGCTCCGCCATCATTTCGTCAATGATTTTGCACGTCATGCGAATAATTCGCGCACAGGGACGACCCTGATAATAGGACTTTGTCCGCGCATCCGGCGCGGGGTTCTCCGGCTTCTTTTCGCGCCCAAGCAACTCAGCGCAGCAGATGCTGCCGTTTTCTGCAATGAATTCCCGATACACCCGCTGCACGCGCGCATAGGTCTGCGGACGATGCTCCTTCTTCGCGCCGTCCTCGCCCTCAAGCGATGCGCAGAGCATCACCGCCGCCGAGAACGCGCCGCAGTTGTCCCGCAGCCGCCCGATGCCGCCGCCTAAGCCGCACGACACACGCGCCGCCTGCTCCTTTGTCAGACCGGCGACATCGGCATACGTCATCAACACCGCCTGCGCACAGTTTGCACCCGAGGCAAACAGGCGAACCGCTGTCTTTTCGCGCTCTGAAATGCTCATGCGGTTTACTGCGCCGTGACCAGTTTGAGCGTATCGCGCAGATGGTCGTACACCTTATCCTTGTAGGTGTCCGTGTATGCCTTCGGATACGTCAGGTGAACCGTATAGAGGACCGCATTCTTGTAGAACGCCGCGAGACGTCCCGCGATTTCCGTGCCGTCGGTCAGCGTGCCGGTGTAGTTGGCATAGACGCCGGTTGCACCCATGAACAGCCCCTTGCGCGTCGCAGTGTTGGACGGGCTGTACTTGCTGAAACCGGCTTCCTTGACGCTGTTGAGCATCGCGGTGACTTCTGCCGCCAGCATGTCCGTTGTGTACTCGACATTGGTGCTGTTCGCCGTGATGGTCAGCGTCGCGGCGTAATCCGCGCGCGTGTCCGGGTTGCGCAGGATGTAGGTGTTCAGCTGCGTCGTGTCGGCTGTCCAGCCCATCGGCGCCTCGAAGGTCAGACCGAGGTTGTCAACCGTGTAGGTCGAATAGGAGAACACAAGCGCAGGCACAGGCGTGGCGGTCGGCTTGTCAATCGGATCCACCACAATCGGCGTTGCACCGGCATACTGACCGGAAATCACCGGAATCGGCGTGGCGGTCGGCGCCTGCGTGACGATGCTCGGCAGTTCGATAACATTGTCCTCCGTGACCTCTTCCTCGGATTCAGGCACATAATCGTCCTCTTCCGACTCCGGATTGTAGTCATCAGAAACCGTCTCGCCGTCCGTCAAGCCGGAACCGGTCGTCTGCTGACCGGATGTCTGCACGTTGATGGAGTACTGCGTCTGCGGCTCGCTTGAGCAGCCTGCCAGCAGCAGGGCGCATGCGCTGAGCATCGCGGCGATTCGAATCGTCTTTTTCATCGTTGTTCCCTCCTTGATCGACCTTTGTCTGTTATTCTGCCTGATTGTCAGAATCAAGTGCGTCATAGTTCGGGTGATACAGCCTTCTGTCAAGGCTCCAGACCTTTTCGGAGAACGTACCGGCCGGAATGCGCGACAGGATGCCCTGCATCTCGTTCATTTTCGCATCCAGATCATCGATGCGCGCCAGCACCTCGGCTTCGGGGAACATCGGCGGCTTCGGACTGCCGTATTCCGGAATGCTGTGATGTGAAAGCACCATGTGCTCCAGCAGCAGGACGGTTTCGCCGGTCACGCCGACATTTTTGGCTGCCTCCTCGATTCTCGTGACGCAGCGCACGAGGTGACCGATGAGCAATCCGTCTGCGGAGTAGTCGCTCACCGTGCCCGTTTCATCGCTGATCATCTCGGTCGTCTTGCACAGGTCGTGCAGGATGACGCCGGCATACAGCAAATCAGCATTGAGGAAGGGATAAGCCGCTACAACATGCTTAGCGAGATTGAGCATGCTCGTCGTATGATGGAGCAGTCCGGAGCGCTCGGCATGGTGCAGCCGCTGCGCTGCAGGGAACCATTCGAGCTTGTCGCCGGTCATCCGCAGCATTTCGCGGACGATTTTCCGGAGATCTTCTGACTGGAACGCATCAACCGTGTCATCAATCTGCCGGCGCATGATATCCGGCTTTTCCGGCGCGGACGCAACGAGCGTCGTCATATCGACACCGTCCTGCGGCAGCGCGGCACGCATTTGCTCAATGCGCAGCTGCTTGCGCCCGTTGTACTCCTGCACCGTCCCGCGAACTTTCAGCACGCTGCCCTGCTTGGGCGCGACCATCAAGTCGTTCCATTCCCATTGCTTGGCGTTGATTTCGCCGGTCTTGTCCGCCAGCATCATGTCCAGATAGGGGCGGTTGTTCTTGTCCGTCCTGACATCCGCGGAGCGGACAAGCAGGAATTCCGTGATGCGCAGGTTGTTATACAGCTCGCTGACCGTCATATCGTTGCCTCCGGTTCATTTAGAATCCTCCGCCCTGTTCTGCTGATGGCGGAAGGTCTGCATACGTTGTATATTCGCTCAGCCACGCGACCTTGACGGTGTTCAGCGGGCCGTTTCTCTGCTTGGCGACAATGATTTCGCCGACGTTCTTGTCCTCAGTTTCGGGGTTGTAATACGCCTCGCGGTGGATAAACATAACGACATCGGCATCCTGCTCGATGGAGCCGGAGTCGCGCAGGTCAGACAAGGCCGGACGCTTATTGTCGCGCGTCGTCGATGCACGGGACAACTGGGCGCAGGCAATCAGCGGCACCTTCAGTTCCAGCGCGATGGCCTTGAGCTGACGGCTGATTTCGCTGACCTCCAGCTGACGGTTTTCCGTCTTGCCGTCGGCGTGCATAAGACCCAGATAGTCGACAATAATCAGGTCGAGCCCCTTATCCATCATCAGGCGGCGGCAGCGCGAACGGAGCTGCGTCGGCGTGATGCCTGCCGTGTCATCGATGTAAATCGGTGCGTTCGACATCGGACCGATGGATTTCGCCAGCCGCATCCAGTCGTCCGAGGCAAGCATGCCGCGGCGCACCTTCTGCATGTCGACGCGCGCATCAGAACACAGCATACGCAGTGCAATCTGCTCGCGCGGCATTTCCAGCGAGAACACGGCAACGCTCTTGTTTGCGTACAGCCCCGCGTGGGTCGCGATGTTCATGGCGAAGGACGTTTTACCCATGGACGGACGTGCACCGACGATAATCAGCTCGCCTCCGTGCAGACCTGTCAGCAGCCCATCCAACTGTGTGAAGCCGGTCGGCACGCCGGATACCTGCCCTTTGAGTTTGGCGAGCTCCTCGATGTTGGCGTACGTCTTGTAGAGCACTTCTTTGACGTGCATCAGGCTTTCGCCGGAGGAGCGGTTCATGACGATATCGAAAATCGCCTTCTCCGCGTGCCCCAAGGTTTCCTGCAGGGGATTCTGCTGGCTGTAGCATTCCTGTGAAATCTCCTGCGATGCTTTGATGAGCTTGCGCAGCGTTGATTTCTCCAGCACCAGCGTGATATACGCCTTGACATTCGCGGTCGTGGGCACGAAGCTCATCAGCCGCATCAGGTACTCCGTGCCGCCGACCCCCTCAAGCATGCCGCGGCGCGTCAGCTCGGTATCGACCGTCACGACATCGACGGGACTGTGATTCCGGCTCAAGTGAACCATGGCTTCATAGATGGCGCGATGAGCCGGCTGATAGAAGTCTTCCGGCACAAGTGCCTCCACTGCCTGCAGGACGGCATTGGCATCCTGCATCATGGCGCCGAGGACGGATTGCTCCGCTTCCACGCTGTTCGGCGGTGTTACGGCTCTGTATTCTGACATTCCGGCTGATCACTTCCTCTCCTTAGAAGCTGCAATCAAAATTCCTTATGGAAACGAGCATTGCTTGCCTGAAGGGTCAAAAAGCCAGACGAAGTCTGAGCCCAGACGAAGTCTGAAATCCAGACGAAGTTTGAAATCCAGACGAAGTCTGAGCCCAGACGAAGTTTGAGCCCAGACGAAGTCTGTTACTTTGCAGGCGCAGCCTCAACATGCACATTCATCTTTGCAGAAATGTCCTTGTACAGCCGCACTTCAATCTCCACATCGCCGATTGCGCGGATGTTTTCGCACTTGATATCGCGCTTGTCTACTTCGACACCGTGCTGAGCCTTCAGCTGCTCGGCCACTTCAGCGCTTGTGATGGAGCCGTACAGGCGTCCCTGCGAGCCGCACTTCACGGACATGTTGATCACCTGACCGCGCAGGGCGGCTGCCTGCTTTTCGGCATCGGCACGGCGCTGTGCCTCGCGGTCAGCCTCTGCCTTGCGCATTTTTTCCACGCCCTTCATGGAACCGGCAGTCGCTTCAACCGCCAGCTTCTTGGGGAACAGGAAGTTGCGGGCATAGCCGTCCGCCGCGTTCACAATCTGATCCTTTTTGCCGACACCCTTGACATCCGCCAGCAGAATAACCTTCATAATCAAATTCCTCCTCAATCAGCCCGTTTCGGGCAACCCGTTCCGGGCAATCCGTTCCGTGCAACCCGTTCCGGGCAATCCGTTCCGGTTACAAAAATAGTTTTATTCGTCCTCGC
The DNA here is from genome assembly GCA_963590165.1 of Anaerovoracaceae bacterium. GTDB lineage: Bacteria > Bacillota > Clostridia > Christensenellales > Aristaeellaceae > UBA11524. Next base: position 64,354 of record CAVANO010000012.1, on the reverse strand, counting down.
CGCGCATGTCCTCGCGGAGTTCCCGCGGGTCGCGCAGCTGATCCATGATGCCCCAAAGCACCGCGATAATCGGGATGAACAGCACGGTGATCACCGCAATCACCTTGCGGCGCGTCCGGCTGGCGTTCATCTTCTTGAGAATCGCACTGTTCATGGCAACGCCCTGAATCGCAAACGCCCAGAACGCAACGCTGCCCATCATCGAGGTCATCATCGCGACCGTGTCATTGTCCGTCATGTACTGAATGGCGCTCAGCACGAGGAACACGCCCATGCCGATGCCGAAGCCGGTCGGCATATACCACGCTGTCGCCGGCGGAATGGTCGGAGTGATTTCCTTCTTCTGACGGATGAGCGTCATGATCAGTGCGACCGCCATCGTTCCCTTGACCATCAAATCCGGCACAACGGACGGCAGTGACAGCTCGATGGTTGTACGGAAGCTGCTCTCCAGCTGCGACAGGATGTCCTCAGGAATCAGGGAAACCAGCCCAGTCAGCTTGATCCATGCCGTCAGCGTCAGCGCACGGTCACTGTCCAGCGATGCAAGCCCCGACAAATAGGCATTGTAGAGCAGCTGCGGACGCGTCAGGTCGTTCATGTACAGCGACATGATGTCATAGGACAGCCCCTCATACATATCGCCGTATGCCCGATACCGTTCAAGCAGCATTGCCAGCATTGCCAAAATGGCCGCTGCGCATACGGCTGACCAGTACATGGCTGTCCGCTTTCCGGCAAGCGCCTTTTCCGGCAGGAACAGCGACACCGCGCTGCCCAGCAGCCACACGCACCCGGACGGCAGGAACAGCTTCGGGAGCAACAGCAGGCACAGTGCAAACGGGATGCACAGCAGCACCTTCATCGGCCAGAGCCAGTCACGCTTAGAAGGATCATCCCCCAGAGCGAAGAAATCCTTTGACACGATACCGCCGGTGACAAAGGGCATCAGCGCCAGCATCACGCCGGCAAGAAACGCACTTTTCGCCGCCGCAATTACGCCGAAGAGGACAATTGCCGCCGCTGTATGCAGGAAACCGGTTTTACGCTGCCTCGCGGCAAGCATTGCTGCCATGATCTTCACACTCCTTACAGCCCTTTTATTTTACAGCACAACGGCAGAAAAAGCAAGCGTAAGAAACGCTTGTCACATACGGTTCTGTTAATTAGCTATGAGGACTGGTTTTTTTTCTGAAATAATGATATACTGGTAAAGAGAGAACATAGGGGGGTGAAGACGGATGTCTGAGCAACAAAAGGGGGTACTGCTGCAGCATACCAGCATGAATCCGCTGTATCAGCAGATGATCGTGAAGATTCAGGAAGATATTTCGAATGGAACATATCCGCCTGGCAGCCGGATTCCGTCAGAAGGGGCACTCTGTGAGCGCTACGGCGTCAGCCGTGTGACGGTGCGCCGCGCATTGAGTGAGCTGTCGCGCGAGGGAATCCTGCATAAGATGCAGGGCAAGGGCACATATGTGTGTAAGCCGCGCATCTGCCGCGACCTGCGCAGCGTCAGCAGCTTCCATGAGGGCTGTGAAGCACAGGGCATGAAAGCCGGCGCACGGCTGATTCATATGCATATGACGCATGCCGATGCGCAGACCGCTTCGGAGCTGCAGCTGCCGGATGAGCGCGTGCTGGAAATCGAACGCCTGCGGATGGCAGACGATGTGCCGGTGATGATTGAAACAAACCGCTTTCCGGCGAAGTATACCTTCCTGCTGCTGGAGGACATGCACGAATCGCTCTATGAAGCATTGGAGCGGCATGACCTGCGCCCGGAGAGCGCACTGCATGAAATCAGCCTGTGCTATGCGACGCCTGCGCAGGCGAAACTCCTCGAGGTCGAGCCGGGTCAGGCACTGCTGTTGCTGCATGAGGTGATGTATGACCAGCATGCGCTGCCGCTGCATACGTCGACGCAGGTCATCCGCGCGGATCGCTTCACCTTCCGAATTTAAACGTTACACGAGGCTGATTTATGGCAAAATTCGCAATTTTTGTTGACTTGGAGAACTGCGGCGCGAAGGTGCCGACGCTCAATTCGATTCTGGAGAAGGTCAAAATCCGCGGCGATATCCTGCTGGGCAGGGTATACGGCTATACCGACCATTTTTCTTCGCTCAAGGAGCTGCTGCTGAGCAACACGTTCACGGTTGTGCCGTCTCTGCGTTACGGCATCGCGCAGAAGAACAACGCCGATATTCAGCTGGTCGTCGATGCGCTTGAAGTGGCGTTCACGAATCCGCTGATTGACTCCTTCTGCATCGTGTCCGGCGACAGCGATTACACGCCGCTTGTCGGCAGGCTCAAGAGTATGGGCAAATTCGTGCTGGGCATCAGCCGAAGCGAAGCCGCAAGCACCATCTTCATTAATGCGTGCAATGAGTTCCAGTTTCTGGAGGGCGTCAGCGCCGCTGCTGTGCCGTCGCCGGCAAAGAAGCAGCGTGCCGCGACCGAGGAGGCTGCGGACGAGGCAGAGCTCAATAAGCTGCTGATGTCCATTCTGGAGGAATCCGCCGATACGGACGGCATGTACGCCTCTGAGCTCAAGAACGTGCTGCTGCGCCTTCGTCCGGACTTCAACGAAAAGACATACGGCTGTTCGTCCTTCGGCAAGCTGCTGACGCGCCTGAGTCAGCGCTTCGGTGATTTCCGCGTCAAGACGGACAATTTCAACATGATGGTCAGCCCGAACAGCGCCGAATCAGCAGAAAGCCGTCCGCAGCTGACGAAGGACAACTGGCGCGAAGCATTCGCTGCACAGCTGCAGGCGTACAAGGAAGGCGGCTTCGAGCGCATCAACCCGTCCATCCTCAAGGCGGACATTCTGACGTCCTATCCTGATTTTTCCGAGCGGAACATCGGCTTCAAGCGCTTTTCGGATGTGATGAAGCAATTGGAAAAGGACGGCCTTGTTAAGGTGGAAATGGACGAGCAGAAGACGATGCTGATTCAGCTGCTCTGATATCGGAGGGAACCGTCATGCAATATCTGCGCAGATTAATCTGGCACATCGCATCGCGGCTGCTGGTGCTGCTGGTGGTTATCGGGCTGGCGGTCGTCAGCTTTTACTACGCCATGAACCTGACGAACATTCACGTCGTGCTCAAGGACGGCATGGCGCTCCGTGCAAAGGTCATCATGATGATGGAGGACTCCTCCGAGCTGACGAAATACTTTCAGGAAAGCTTTATCCAGCGCGACCCGATGGTGCAGAGCGCCATTGCCGGCGAATCCGCTTACAAGGATTACAACATCCGCGGCATCGACCACCGGCTGGAGATGTCGTTTATGTGGGTTTGGCCGTGGGATACGGTTGCGCGGGTCACGATTGTGGAGCGCATTCCGCGCATTGACGGCCGCGTCAAAGCCGCTTACGCCGATCAATATGTAGAAGAAAAAGGCTCTGAAGGGCTGTATCCGCCCGACTGGCAGAGCATTCGCTATAATGCCGTGCTTGTCAAGGAAAGCGGCAAGTGGCATATCCGAAGCCTGACAATGGTCGAAGCGGTGGAGGACTAAAAAAGGGGTGGACACCATGGACGCACAGCTTCTCTTGGACGCCTGCCAGCAGGCGGGTCTTGACTTTTTTACCGGTGTGCCGGATTCACAGCTCAAGGGACTGTGCGACACGCTCTATGCGCTTTACGGCGTGCATTCTCCGCATCACATCGTCGCGGCGAATGAAGGCAACGCCATCGGGCTTGCAGCAGGTCATTATCTGGCGACCGGCAAGCCTGCCCTGTGCTATATGCAGAATTCCGGGTTGGGCAACGCCGTCAATCCGCTGGCATCGCTGATGGATGCGCAGGTGTATCAGCTGCCCTGCCTGCTGGTCATCGGCTGGCGCGGCGAACCCGGCGTGCATGATGAGCCGCAGCACGTCAAGCAGGGGCAGATTACGCTGGGACAGCTTGATTTGCTGGATATCCCGTACCGCGTGCTGAGCCGCGATACGACCGAAGAGCAATTTGCGGCGGACTTTGCATTCCTTGCAGAATGCCTGAAAGAAAAGCAGACGGCGGCGCTTGTTGTCCGCAAGGGTGCGCTGACCTGCACGCTGAAGCCTTCCTATGGCAACAGCCATACACTCCTGCGCGAACGGGCGGCGGAACTGCTCCTGTCCGCGCTGTCGCCGGATGACATTGTGGTGTCAACGACCGGCAAGCTCAGCCGCGAAATCTTCGAGCTGCGCGAAAAACATGGTCAGGGTCATGCACATGACTTCCTGACAGTCGGTTCGATGGGGCATGCGAGCATGATTGCGCTGGAAATTGCGCTGGAGAAAAAGAATCGCCGCGTCTGGTGTCTGGACGGCGATGGTGCGGCGTTGATGCATCTTGGCGCGATGGCGGTCATTGCGCAGCGTAAGCCGGAGAATCTCGTGCATGTCGTTATCAGCAACGGCGCGCATGAAACGGTCGGCGGCATGCCGGTGTGTGAAGGTGCGCTGTCCGCAAGCCGTGTCGCAGCGGCGGTCGGCTATCCGCAGGTCATGTCGGCAGAGGACGAAAATTCGCTGTGCGGCGCGCTTCAGGCGGTCAGCAAGGCAAATGAGCTGACGATGCTGGAAATCGCCTGCGCGGTTGGCGCGCGTGCTGACCTTGGTCGTCCGACAACGACACCGAGAGAGAACCGCGATGCGCTGATGGCGCTGCTGAAGGAGGACAAGGCGGAATGATTGCGCTGTTGCTGAATTCGGGGCTCGGTTCACGCATGGGCGATGAAACGCGGGAGCACCCGAAGTGCATGTGCCGCCTGGACGAACAGGACACCATCATCTCGTGGCAGCTCAAGCTGCTGAAATCGTGCGGCATCACCGATGCAGTCGTCACGACCGGGCATCTGAGCGATACGCTGACGGATTATCTGACGGGATTAAACAGCGGCATCCGCCTGCATTTTGTCCATAATCCGCGGTACCGCGAGACAAATTACATTTACAGCATGCATCTGGCACGTGAAGCGCTCAAGGGGCAGGACGTGCTGAGCCTGCACGGCGATTTGGTGCTTCATCCGCAGGTGATGCGGGCGCTTGTGTCGTCCGAGGTCAGCACGATGGCGGTTGATTCCACCCTGCCGCTGCCGGATAAGGACTTCAAGGCATTGCTGAAGGACGGGCGCGTCCGCAGAATCGGCGTGGACTGCTTTGAACCGGGCAGCGCGGCGTGTCAGGCGGCATACCATTGGCGTGCGGACGATTTTGCACGCTGGATGGCAGAGATTGAGCGTTTTGTTGCACGCGGCGATGTCAAATGCTATGCCGAAAACGCCTTCAATGCCGTGCCTGACGAAATTCCGCTGTTCCCCTATGAATGCGGCGGACTGCTTTGCGCGGAAATCGACAATCAGGAGGATCGGGCAGTTGTCTGTGCCCGATTCGCACAGGAGGTCAGACGATGAAACAGGTTTACATCTGCTTTTCCACCGATATCCTGCATAATGGGCACATCCGCATCCTGCAGCGTGCCGCCGAGCTCGGCGAGGTGACGGTCGGTCTGCTGACGGACGAGGTTGTCGCGAGCTACAAGCATTATCCGCTCATTCCGCTGGAGGAGCGCATTTCGATGTTCGAGGGACTCAAGGATGTCAGCCGTGTCGTTATTCAGGAAAGCCTTGATTACACGGATATCCTGCATCAACTGCGCCCGGACATCGTTGTTCATGGCGATGACTGGCTCGTAGGTTATCAGGCGAATATCCGCCAGAAGGTCATCGAGACACTGCGCGAGTGGGGCGGTGAGCTGGTTGAATTCCCCTATACGCATACGCCGACCGAAGAAACGCTGTCCACGCTTGACCAGCTGCTTTCCCTGCCGGAAACGCGCCGGAGCCGCTTGCGCCGTCTGCTGCACTACCGCCCGTGCCTGTCCGTCCTGGAAGCGCACGACGGTCTGACCGGACTGATTGTCGAAAAAACGGTCGTCGAGACGGAGAAGGGTCGCCGGCAGTTTGATGCCATCTGGGTATCGAGTCTATGCGACTCCACCGCGAAGGGCAAGCCGGATATTGAGTTGGTTGACATGACGAGCCGCCTCAACACGCTTGAAGAAATCATGGAGGTTACCACCAAGCCGATTATTCTGGACGGAGACACCGGCGGTCAGGTCGAGCACTTTGTGTACAACGTGCAGACGCTGGAGAGAACCGGCATCAGCGCCGTCATCATCGAAGATAAGCAGGGGCTGAAGAAGAACAGCCTCTTCGGCACGGGGGCAGGGCAGATGCAGGCACCTGTGGATGTCTTCTGCGAAAAAATCCGCGCCGGCAAGAATGCCCAGAAAACAAAAGACTTCATGATTATCGCACGCTGCGAGAGCTTAATTCTCGAACAGGGTCTGGATGACGCGCTCAGCCGCTGCCATGCGTACGTTGCCGCCGGTGCTGATGGCATCATGATTCACTCCAAGGCGAAAACGCCCGATGAAATCTTCGCCTTCTGCGATGCCTTCCGCAAGGACGATGCGAAAACGCCCCTTGTCGTTGTTCCCACGACATATAATGCCACAACCGAGGACGAACTTGCGGCGCATGGCGTGAACATCGTCATTCATGCTAATCATCTGATTCGCAGCGCCTTCCCTGCGATGCAAAAAACCGCGCAGGAGATATTGAAGCACGGGCGCAGCCTCGAGGCGGATCCGTATTGCATGTCCATCAAGGAAATCCTGACGCTTCTGCCGAATCGATGAAAGAAGATAAGGGGGCTATAGAACAGGCGAAGCCTGCGATCGCGGACTTCGTCCGTTTTCTTTGACCCCTTCGGGTTCGGTGGCATGCTTGATTTCATTTTCATAGTTGAACTTTGGCAAACTTAACAAATAGTTACATGAAAATCAAGAAATATGGGAGTGCATTGCGAAGCAGTCCAGAGGGCGACCGCAGACTTCGTCTGTTTTCTTGCCCTCTGATCGCATCCGCAGAGGCGAAATTCCTGCAGAATACTCAAGGGGGCTATAGAACAGGCGAAGCCTGCGATCCCCCCTTGACCCCTTCGGGTTCGGTGGCATGCTTGATTTCATTTTCATAGTTGAGCTTTGGCGAACGTAACAAATGGTTGCATTGAAGATCAAGCAATAGGAGAGTGCATTGCGAAGCAGTCCGTAGGGCAGAAAAACAATCAGGAACGCTAAAACGCAGCTGTTCGGTTGAACAACTGCGTTTTTAGGAGCTGGAATGGACGCTGCAAGGAAAAGAAAAAGGAACGAAGGAAAGAAAGGGGACGAACGAAAAAGGGACGAACGAAAAAGGGACGAACGAAAAAGGGACGAACGAAAAAGGGACGAACGAAAAAGGGACGAACGAAAAAGGGACGAACGAAAAAGGGACGAACGAAAAAGGGGACGAAGTCCCCCCCACCTTGACCCATTTAGGCGAACAGCAGCGCTGCAATGCGCGTCAGTGTGCACTGCATCAGGAAATCTCCCTGAATCAGCAGGCGGATGCGCTTGAACTTCCTCGCAGAAGGAATGCTCAGGAAATTGCCGATAATTTGCTGCGCGTCCTTCGGCAGTTCACTGCCGTAAGCTGCCTGAATCATCGCCGCGTTGTCATATGAGAGCTGCAGGCGCTTGCGAATCCTTGCAGGTTGACGGAATGCTTGCCATGCGCGGCGCATCAGTCCGCCGTTGCTTGCGCCCATGACGTTGCTGCCGTGCTGGCGGTAGTCAACCAGCTGCCTGTCAACGGGAATGACATGGCCGAAGGCGGCTGCGGTCAGCGCGATGAACCAGTCATGCATAAAAACGCCGCTTTCCGGCATGTGTTCGGCACATAGGCGGCATAGTGGGGCGTTCATCATTAGCATGCAGCCGGTGACGTTGTTCTGCGCGAGCAGCTGCGACAGCGAAACGGCGGATGTGCTCCACCCCTGATGGCGGCGAAGGCTCTCGCAGAGCACGTTCCCCTGCGCATCAATGACGCGCCCGTCACAGTGCACAAGCAACGGCGTATCCGCACCATATTGTGCCTCGGCAGCGTCTAACGCATCCTGCAAAACGTGCAGCTTCTCCGGATGCCAGATGTCATCCTGATCGCACAGAGCCGTGTCGCGACCGGATAATGCTGCCTCGCGGATGAGCGCACGGAACGCCCCAACCGCGCCCAGATGCTGCCCGGACGATGCGGACATGCGGAACCGGCTGTCGGATTCCGCAATTGCCGTTAGCAGAGAACGGGTTGCATCCCTCGAGCCGTCATCACGCAGCAGCGCCGTGAAGGAAATTGTCTGCGCCTGAAGCGAGGACAGCTGCTCCGGCAAATATTTTTCGCCCTGATACGCCGCAAGCAGCACCATCGGCGCAGGGCGCGCGGTCACCATGTCCAGCCCCACTTGTTGAAATACTGGATGGTGCTGCGGATATGCCGGAGAATGCCCTTCAAATGGTGGGCACTGTCGCGCTTCCACGTGTGCGTGATGGCGATGTCAGGCGTATAGAGGATGGTGCCGCCGTTTTTCAGCACGCGCCGCGACAAATCGCTGTCCTCATGGTAGAGAAAAAAGCGCGGGTCAAAGCCGTGCAGCTGCTGTGCAAGCACGCGCGTGCGCACCATCATAAAGCAACCCGTCGCGTACTCGACATTCATTCGCTGATTGACGTCCAGCCCTTCAAGCGTGTATTCCTGCTGAATCTTCTGCCAATATCTGCTGGATTTAGGCATCCGCCGGCTGATGAGCCGACGCACGGTCGGCATCCGCCGAGGCAGAAACTGCTCTGTTCCGTCGGGATTCAGTACACGCGGCGTCAGGATGGTCGCGCCGCTTTCCTCCATGGCCTCCATCATCCGCCGAAGCGTGTCCGGCGCGAACGTTACATCGGGATTGCAGATGACATGATAGGTGCTCCGCAGCTTCGGCAGGACGAGGTTATTGCCTGCACCGTAGCCGAGATTTTTATCCGCAGCGAGATAATGCATGCCCGGGCAGTTCCAGTTCGCGCTGAAGAACGAGGCGTCCCCGGGTGAATTATTGACCACATAGAGGTCGAGATAGACATCGCTGTCCACAAAGCTCTGAATGCAGGGGAGCATTTCCACGCCCGAATGATAGAGCACAACCGCCGCACTCAGCCGGTGATGATCTGTGAGATCCTGCATGCTGCTTCCTCCCTTCGTACTTTGTCTACATCATTTTATACTACAACAGAGATTTTGTCCAGTGCGGTTCGGGAAACTTCTATCGCGCGATGACTGCGGACTTCGTCCGATTTCGCTTCGTCCGATTTCACTTCGTCCGATTTCTTTGACCTCTTCGGTTTCGGTACTATACTCGGTTTCATTTTCATAGAAGAACTTTAGCAAACGCAACAAATAGTCACATTGAAAATCAAGTAATATGAGAGTGCACTGCGAAGCAGTCCAGAGGACGATCGCAGACTTCGTCTGTTTTCTTGCCCTCTGGTCGCCTCCGCAGAGGCGAAACCCTGCAAAAAGTAATGATGAAAATGAAAAGCGGCTTCGCTTCTGCGCGATGGGTTGCAGTTTTCCTCGCAAAAATGCGCTGTCAGCCGAAAAAATGGCGTAAAATCTGCATTTTAAATGGAATCCGCTTGCAAAAATGCCGCATATCCGATATAATGAAGGAAGACTGCAGGAGAACGCCTGTCGGCAGTCTCCGGGACTTCGGGAGAAGGAGAAAAAATATGCAGGATATGCAGGACATGATTGACCGCTTGAATCAATCCGGCAAGCGATTGAGCAAGGGTCATCGGAAAATCGCACAATACATCGTCGAGCATTATGATAAGGCGGTGTTTATGACTGCCAGCCGCCTTGGTGAAAGCGTGGGCGTGAGTGAGTCGACCGTGGTGCGTTTTGCCGCGTCCATGGGCTATGAAGGCTATCCGCAGCTCCAGCGCTCCCTGCAGGAGCTTGTCAGCCATCGCCTGACCGCGAACCAACGATTCGAGATGGCGACAGAGCTTGACCCGGCGGCGGCGCTGACAACGGTGCTCAAGAGCGACATGCAGAATCTGCGCAACACGCTGGAGCAGATTGAACGCCCTGTGTTCAATCAGGTGGTTGACTTGCTTCTGTCTGCCAATGCCATCTACGTGATGGGACTCCGCTCCGCAGCACCGCTGGCGCAGTTTATGGGCTATTATCTCAACTACATCTTCGACAACGTGCACCTTGTGTCCTCCGGCGCAACGGACGTGTTCGAGGATATCATCAAGCTGCGCGAAAAGGACGTGCTGATTGGCATCTCCTTCCCGCGGTATTCGACGCGTACGCTGGAGGCAATGCGCTTCGCCAAACGCGGCGGTGCGCAGGTGGTTGCGCTGACGGATGGCCCGATGTCGCCGCTGGCGGAAATTGCTGATTTAACGCTGACCGCGCGGACGGATATGGCGAGCTTTGTCGATTCGCTGGCGGCGCCGCTGAGCGTCATCAATGCGCTGCTTGTGACGCTGGGTCTGCACCGCAAGGAGGCACTCAGCCAGCACTTCAAGCAGCTGGAATCCATCTGGGAGACCTACGAGGTGTATTTGGAGGAGGAAGGGCATGGGAACATGCATGCCTGAGAAGCGCATCATCATCATCGGCGGCGGCGCTGCCGGTATGATGGCATCGATTTTTGCAGGACGCACCGGAGCGCAGGTGACGCTGCTTGAGCGCGGCGAAAAGCTCGGCAAGAAGGTCTATATCACCGGCAAGGGACGCTGCAACGTCACGAATGATTGCACGATGGATGAGTTTCTGCGCGAGGTGCCGCGCAATCCGCGCTTTTTGTACAGCGCGTTGTCGTTCTTTTCGCCGCAGGACATGATGCAGCTGCTGGAGGACGGCGGCTGTCCGGTTGTTGTGCAGCGCGGACGGCGCGTCTTCCCGTCCACCGAGAAGGCAAGCGACGTAACGCGGACATTGCAGCGGCTGATGAACAATGCAGGCGTGTCGGTCAGGTACGGCGCACGCGTGTCGTCCCTGCTAACGGAAACTGCGGACGGACAAACGCGCGTATCGGGCGTGCGTCTGCAGGACGGAACAAGCCTTCCGGCAGACCGTGTCATCATCGCGACCGGCGGATTATCGTGTCCGCTGACCGGCTCAACAGGGGATGGCTACCGCCTTGCCGAGCAGGTCGGGCATACGGTGATGCCGCAGTCGGGCGTGCTGTCCGCCATCGAAACGGAAGAACCATGGTGTGCGCAGCTGCAGGGGCTGTCGCTCAAGAATGTGACGCTAACGCTCAAAAAGGGCAAAAAGCAGCTGTATTCGGAGCTGGGAGAGATGCTTTTCACGCACTTCGGCATTTCCGGACCGCTCGTGCTGACGATGTCCTGCCATCTGCCGGAAAAGCTGTCGGATGCGGACGTAACGCTTGACCTGAAGCCCGGATTGACCGCGCAGCAGCTTGATGCACGCCTTCAGCGCGAGCTTGCGGAGGACAGCCGCCGTCAGTTGCGAAATATGTTGCCGCACCTGCTGCCGGGGAGCTTCGCGGAGCTGTTTCCGGCGCTATGCGGCATTGACGGCGACAAGGTCTGCGCACAGGTGACGCGCGAGGAACGCGAGAAAATCGCCGCGATGCTCAAGGCATTGCCGATTCACCTGAAGCGCCTTGCCCCGATCGAAGAGGCCATTGTGACGCGCGGCGGCGTCAGCGTGAAGGAAGTGACCCCTGCAACCATGGAAAGCAGGCTTGTCAAGGGGCTGTATTTTGCGGGCGAGGTTCTGGATGTCGATGCGCATACCGGCGGCTATAACCTGCAAATTGCGTGGTCAACGGGTGCGTTGGCCGGTGAAAGCGCAGCAAAAGAAGACGATTGAGGAGATTAGAGCACATTGCATTATATCGTCATGGACCTGGAGTGGAATCAGCCGATGTCGTATGATGGCGCCGTTTTTCGGAAGGTCGGCGACAGGCTTGTATTCGAGATGATTCAAATCGGCGCGGTGAAGGTGGACGAAAGCTATCAGGTGGTTGACAGCATTTCCATCCCGATTCGCCCGCAGTACTATATCAAAATTCATCCGCGTATCAGCAAAATGACGCAGCTGAGCGCCGAAACGCTTGCGGACGCGCCGACATTTCTGGATGCGATGGCGCAGTTTACCGCATGGTGCGGTGATGACTACACGCTGCTCACGTGGGGCTGCGATGACATCAGCGTGCTGAAGCAGAACATGGATTTCTTCGGCTATACGGAGCAGCTGCCGCCGATTTGCGATATTCAGCGGCTTTTCTCGGACGTGCATGGCTGCCGCGACCGCAAGGGACTCAAAACCGCCATGGAGATGGTCAGCATCGAGCAGGATGCCGCACGGTATTTCCATAATGCCCTGCATGACGCGTATTACACGGCGCTGGTGTTTGCAAGTCTGCCGAAGCCTGAGGACGTGCTGAAGTATCCGCAGAAACCGCGGATGCTTTGCCATGCGGACAAGCGCGAGCGTGCCGGCGGCGAGACGTTCGACACCGTGCAGGAGGCGTTTGAGAGCGACTTCGCCCGTGTGCCGAGATGTCCTGTGTGCGGCAAGAAGATGAAGGCGGAGCAGGACGGATATGTCCGGCAGACTGCGGACAAGTACATGATGCTTGCCGCCTGTCCGCAGCACGGCAATATGCTGGTTCGTGCGCGCCTGCGCCTTGAATCGGACGGCAAGAAGCGGCTGATGATGAGTGCATCGAAGGCATCGCCGTCGAATGTGGCGTATGTCCATACGAAGCGCTTGCAGATGCGCCAGCGCGATGAGGCGTATCTCGTTAAGCATGGCGCACCGGTGGATCTGGAATATGCGCTGGAAAATGCAGAGCGCACATCGATGCCTTTTGAGGATTGAAGGGGGATTCCGGTTTTTCGAACCATTCGGCACCTTATAAAAAGGTTGCAATACAGGTTATCTGCAAAAAGGTGTATTGCGAAGGGGTTCGTGGGCGACCGCGGACTTCGTCCGGTTTTTCGAACCATTCGACACCATGCCTGATTTCATTTTCATGCTCAATTTTCGGCAAACGATATAAAAGGTGTATTGCGAAGGGGTTCGGGGGCGACCGCAGACTTCGTCCGGTTTTTCGAACCATTCGACACCATGCCTGATTTCATTTTCATGCTCAATTTTCGGCAAACGATATAAAAGGTGTATTGCGAAGGGGTTCGGGGGCGATCGCAAAGCCCCCGAAAGCAATGAAACAGACCAATTAGCATGGAAGTGCACTGCGAAGGGCTCAAAAAAAACAGACGACGTCTGGAGAGAGGAGGACGCATGATGATCGCATCGAAGGGCAGACAAATCCCCTTGACAGAAGGCTTGACTGTAGAAAAAGCCCTGGCGCAGCTGGGCATTCCTGCAGAAGGTGTGCTGGCTGTTCAGCAGGCAGGACGCGTGCTGGAGCTCGGTGAACCCATCACCCATGACGGCGAATTAATCCCCCTAACGCTGCAGACGGAGGAAGGACGCCGCATTTATGAGCGCTCCGTGCGTTTTTTGCTGCTGGCGGCGGTGAATCGTGTCCTCCCCGGTCAGCGCGTGCGGATTGAATATAGTGTGGGCGGCGGCGTGCTGCTGCGGATGCCCGGACATGATATCACCGAACGCGAAACGCAGGCGATTGCACAGCAAATGCACCTGCTTGCGGAGCAGAATCTGCCGTTTGAGAAGAAGCATTGGACGCTCTCTGACGCGAAAGCCTACTTCGCCTCGCAGGGACAGGCGGATAAAGTCTCGCTGCTCAGCCGCCGCAGGCTGCCGTATTTCACGATGTATGGGCTGGATGGCATCTGGGAGTATTTCTACGGCGCGATGGTCAGCCGGACAGGGCAGGCAAGTGTTTTTGCACTGACGTGGCTGCCTGACCGCGGCATTGTCCTGCGCCTGCCGACGGCGGAGCATCCGCAGATTGCTGCACCGTATGTCCATCGCCCGAAGCATCTGGCGGTGTTTGACCAGTCGAACGAATGGTGTGCCCTGCTGGGCGTGACGAACGCATCGGATGTGGCAGACATGATTGAGCAGCACCGGTTCCGCCAGTTTATCCGGCTGAATGAGGCGCTGCATGACAAGGCGATTGCGGAAATTGCGGAGGAAATCAGCATTCAGCACCGCAAAATCGTGCTGATTGCAGGACCTTCCTCGTCCGGAAAGACGACGTTTGCCGAGCGGCTCGCGCTGCATTTGCGCGTCATCGGGCTGCAGCCGGCGGTTATTTCGCTGGATAATTACTACCTCAACCGCGACAGCATCAAACCGCAAGCGGACGGCAGCATCGATTTGGAGTCCATCGACACCATTGATGTGCCGCTGTTTAGGACGCAGATGAACGCGCTGCTGGATGGCGAAGAAGTCCTTTTGCCGACGTATGCCTTTGATATCGGACGTCGGAAAGAAGGCGGCACACTGGTTCGGCTGACGGAACGCTCCGTGCTGGTCATCGAGGGCATTCACGGGCTGAATCCCATGCTCTGCGAAGGGCTGAAGCAGGATGAGCTGTACCGCATCTTTGTCAGCGCCTTGACGTGCATAAATCTTGACGACCACAACCGCATCCGCACGACGGATGTCCGGCTGCTGCGGCGGATCGTGCGAGACCGGCAGTTCCGTGCGACACCGCCCGAACAGACGCTGAGCATGTGGGCGAGTGTCCGCAGGGGCGAGGAAAAGTGGATTTTTCCGTATCAGGAGAATGCGGACAGGATGTTCAACACCGCGCTGCATTACGAGCTGCCGGTTTTGCGCCGCTATGCATATGATATTCTCAAGCAGATACCGCCGGAGAAGGAAACGTATCTTGCGTCGCGCCGGCTGATTAAGACGCTGAACTACTTTCCTGAAATCGATGACAGCATCCTGCAGGAAATTCCGCCGCTGAGCCTGCTGCGCGAATTTATCGGCGGCTGCACGATTGAAATGGATTGATATTGGAGGCTGATGCTTCATGTTTGAAATCGGCAACGAGCGGATTGCGCTCGTTACAGACACGTCCTGCGACTTATCGGAGGAGCAGCTGGCGCAATATGACATCCGCACCGTGGCGCTGCGCGTGTCGACCAGCACGGGCGAATACCGCGACCGCACGGAAATCTCGCAGGAGCAGCTCTACGAAATCCTCAAAACCGAGGTGCCGAAGACATCCCTGCCATTGCCGGAGGATGTCAGCATGCTCTATCGCACGCTGCGCGATGAGGGCGCGACCGCCATCCTGCATCTGTCCATCAGCGGCAGCCTGTCCGGCACGTATAACATGGTTTCGCTGCTCGCGGAGGACTTCGAGGATCTTCAGGTGCACGTGTTCGACAGCCGGACGCTCTCGTGCGGACTGGGGCTGCTTGTGCTGGAGGCGGCGGAACTGCTGTCAAACGGCACGAGCATCGAGGATACGCTGGCAGTGCTCGAAAAGCGCCGCGAAAATCAGCTTGGCACGTTTGTTATCCGGACGCTGGAATTTTTGCGTAAGGGCGGACGCATCGGGCGCGTCGAAGGCGCACTCGGTTCGCTCCTGCAGATTAAACCGGTCATCTACGTCAACGAAGAGGGCATCTACAACACGCTGTGCAAGGCGCGCGGCTTCTCGAATGCGCTGACGGCAATGGTGGACGAAATTATCCGGCGCTATCAGGGCAGAAAAGTGCGGTTGGCGGTGGTGCATGGCGCGGCGTATGACGATGCCGTCAAGCTGCTTGACCGCCTGTTGGAGCGGCTGGACGTGGTGTCGAGCTTTATCAGCCCCGTCAGCCCTGCGCTGGCGATTCATACCGGTCCCGGACTGCTGGGCGCCATCGTCCAATTGGCGGAATAAAAGAAAGACCTGAACGGCAATCGCTCAGGTCTTTTTTGATGCGGTTAAGCGGCTTTTTTCCGGCAGAGGCGGATGACCATGCCGATGGCGAAGCCGAGCAGCGCCGGACAAATCCAGCCGAGCCCGAGGCTGGAGAAGGGCAGATACTTCAGCACAAACGCCTGAATGGTTTCGCCGCCGAGCGCCTTGAACAGTTCCTCCGGCAGCGCGGCGAGCAGGTCATAGAGCGCGGCAAAGAGCGTCAGACCGGTTGTCCATGCGAACACCGTGCGGTCATACTGGAAGAAGCGGCCGCAAAGCGAGAGGACAATCAGCGTGATGGCAAGCGGATAGAGGAACATCAGCACGGGCAGCGAGTAGGCGATGATGGTGCTGAGCCCGAAGTTGGCAATCAGCAGCGACAGGATACTGAAGATGACCGCCCACGCGCGGTAGCTCGGTCCCTTGGGGAACATGCCGGTGAATGCTTCGGCGCAGCTGGTAATCAGCCCGACGGATGTCTTGAGGCAGGCGAGCGTTACGGTAATGGCGAGGACAATCAGCCCTGCATCGCCGAGGTAGTACCGGGCAATCTGTGCAAGGGCGATGCCGCCGTTCTCGGACGTCTCGAACAGGCCGCGGCTCTGCACGCCGACGACCGTCACCGCGACGTAAATGACCGCCATCAGCAGGCAGGAGAACACGCCCGCGCGGACGGTGCTGCCTGCAATGGCATCGGAATCCTCAACGCCAAGTCCGCGGATGACCTGCACGACAACGATGCCGAAGGCAAGTCCTGCCAGCGCGTCCATGGTGTTGTAG
This sequence comes from Anaerovoracaceae bacterium, assembly GCA_963590165.1. Classification (GTDB taxonomy): domain Bacteria; phylum Bacillota; class Clostridia; order Christensenellales; family Aristaeellaceae; genus UBA11524. The sequence goes on along the minus strand of CAVANO010000012.1, from coordinate 47,808 downwards.
CCCTCAAGGAAGCCGTTGAAGAAAGGCTGGGTGACGTACGCATCCTCCGGTGTAACTTCGCTGACGGATGCGCCGGGATGGAGCATCGCGACGACAACGAGGATGCCGAGGAACAGCAGGAAGCACGGATTCAGCACTTTGCCGATCCACATGAGGATTTTGCCGGGCTTGAGGGAAAAATACAGCGCAGCGGCGAAGAAGAGGACGGAGAAGATGAGCAGATAGAGGGACATGTTCCCGTCCTGCGGCAGCAGCTGTTCAAGACCGACCGTGAAGGACGTGCTCGCGCAGCGCGGAATCGCGAAGAACGGACCGATGGTCAGGTAAAGCAGGCACGTGAAGAACAGCGAGTACGGTCGGCTGACGCGGCTGCCCAGCTCGTACAGACCGCTTGAGCGGCTGATGCCGAGCGCTGCGACCGCAAGCAGCGGCAGACCGACGCCGGTCACGCAGAAGCCGAGGACGGCAAGCGCAACGTTGCTGCCTGCCATCTGACCCATGTGAACAGGGAAAATGAGGTTGCCCGCGCCGAAGAACATGCCGAATAGCATGCTGGCAATCGATATGTACTCTCGGCGGCTTAGTTTCTTTTTCATATTCTTTTGCTCCCAAAGGTTGTTTTTTCGATGTCTTGAAACTTCATTATACTAAATAGAAAAAGCAATTGTCAAGGATTTTGGAAAATTTTTGTCCTGCGCCGAAGTGGTTCAAGGGGGCGAGCGGAAAGCCCCCTTAACGCTGCAACCAAACGCAACGATAGAAATGTAAAACCCAGCATGGCGCCGAAGGGGTCAAAGGGGGCGAGCGGAAAGCTCCCTTAACACAGCAACAAAACGCAACGATAGAAATGTAAAACCCAGCATGGTGCCGAAGGGGTTCAAGGGGG
>CAVANO010000012.1:0-46870 GCA_963590165.1 Anaerovoracaceae bacterium | reverse complement strand
CCCAGCATGGCGCCGAAGGGGTCAAAGGGGGCGAGCGGAAAGCCCCCTTAAAGCAACACAAACGCAACGATGGAGATGTAAACCCAGCAGGGCACCGAAGTGGCTCAATCATGGAATCATAAAAAGCAGCTGCTTTTTTTGAGCAGCTGCCATTTTAGTTGCCTGTGCTGCGCGTCAGTAGTAGAGGCGCAGGAACTTTGACATGAAGTCCAGCCACCAGGTGGGCGTCAGTACGCCGCTGGCATAAGGGAAGTACGCCACAAACATGATGAGACAGAGCGCAAGGAAACTCCATAGGATAACCTTGCCGAGTTTCGGACGCCATGATTCGATGTCGCGCAGGAGCACCGCCACGCATAGCATCAGGAACGGCGTTGTTGCGAAGTAGTGGTAGATGTACGTGCCGCGCGGTACCAGTACCCACGGCAGGAATTGTGACAGCGCCGCAATCAGCAGGAAGGCATGTGTGATGTCCCAGCCGTCAGCGGAGAGGTGCAGCGTATCGCCGCATTCGCGCAGGGTGTAGCGGTGGCGTTTCAGGAAGACGAAGAGCACATACGCGATGCCGAAAAGTCCGGCTGTCCAGACAGCGGGATTGCCGAAGCACCAGAGCGCGTAGCTCCAGCCGGGTGTGCTGACGTAGGACGGCGAAGCATAGTACATCGGACGCTTGTTCAGCGGCCATTCGTACCACGGCGAATAGAACGGGTGATCCATGCCGCGTCCGGGCTCGGAGTGGTAGGAGAACATGCTGACCTGCGCGTTCCAGACGGCGCGGAGGTAATCGCTCAGGCGCGTGTAGTGCGCATAGGCGAAATACGGGATGTAGGACAGCAGGTAAATCACCAGCGGAATCGCGATGAAGAACAGCACGCACCACAGGCACAGTACCATCACGCGCTTGAGGGTCGTGTCGGCGCGGAGCGTCAGCAGCTGCCGATCCTCCTTGGACAGATTCTTTTCGGTCGCAAGCAGCTTCTTGGAGGCGTTTGCCATGCGCAGGTGGCGGAACATCGTCCAGAAGTAGACGATGGCGAGCCCTGCGCCGGAGTAGATGCCAATCCACTTGCTGGCGATGCCGCAGCCCATGAAGAAGCCGGACAGCAGCAGATCAGGCAGCAGCTTTTTCAGCGGCACGCGGACGATGTCGCGCTGCATAAACCGGAGCATGAACAGCCAGCTCAGCAGGATGAAGAACACGGGGTAGGAGTCGATGGTGGCGATGCGCGTCTGCGTGAAGTGCTGACAGTCCAGCGCAAGCATCAGCATAGCGGCGAATGCGTAGGTGGACTTCTTCATCAGCTGCTTGGCAAGAAGGTACATCGCCGGCAGCATCAGGATTCCGATGACCGCGCCCGTGAAGCGCCAGCCGAACGGCGTCATGCCGAAAATAGCAATGCCCCAGCTCATGATGATCTTGCCCAGCGGCGGATGGCTCGTTTCGTAGGGCTGCGTGCCGTGCAGGTGCTCATACGCCGTGCGCGCGTGGTAGATTTCATCGAAGTAGGTGCCGTTATACCAGCTCGGTTCGCCTTCGAGCGTGTCCTGCTCATCAAGCAGATTCGCGGCATCGGAGTAATTCGGCGAATTTTCACGGGCATTGAGCTGCTCGACAACCGTCGCAGGAATGGTATTGCCGTCCGCGTCGCGGAAAATCACCTCATCAATAATCAGGCCGATTTGCTGTGCGGTGATGCGGACGTAGCGCCCGGACAGCTTCTGTACATCATCGGTCGTGTTTGCGGAGACGTAGCTGCGCGTGCCGTTGTATTCATAGCACGGCACGAGGTACTTCCATTCGTAGCACTGACCTTCCGCCATCTGCGCCCAGAATTCGTCTGACCACGTTTCGCCGTCCTCGGAGGTCGCAACGGAGAAGTCATGGTAGCTGACCTGGCAGAAGTACAGCATGGACACATCATCGTAGTGCTCGCCGAGGTCAATAATGACCTGCTCATCCGATGCGGTGGACTTCCATGGGTTCTGCGGCGCCTTGGTCGAGCCGAGGTTCGTCAGCGCAACGACGGCGTAAATCAGCGTGACACTCATCATCAGGATCCAGTCGCGACGGCACCAGTGCAGGGATGCATCGCTTGTGAAGGTGCGAGGATCGTTGGGCTTTTGAGCAAGCCGCTTGACGGGCAGAATCGCCTTGTGCGGCTGTTCCTCCAACGCATTTTTTGCTTCTTCCTCGCCGAGGCAGACATCGCGGCACGTCCACAGCCCCACGCATGCCATGACGACATTCACGAAGGAGAGGATGGAGGCCAGCGTCTGCGTATCGCTGTTCAGGTGCCCCATCGAGGAGCCGAGGCGCAGGCTGTTGTCCAGCACGATGCCCTCATTGACGAACACGGTCGCGCTGAAGGTAATCAGCAGCGTCAGGATGCGCCAATCGCGGCGGTAGGCGTACGCCATACCCAGCAGGAACAGCGCCGGGAACAGGTAGCGCTCATGCATCTTGATGCCGAAGACATACAGCAGGACGAACAGGATTCCGCCGCACAGCGCAAGGTTCTCGATTTTGCCGCTGCGGATGAATAGCGGCAGCACGAGCACAAACGCATAGGCCATTGCCGCAATGCCGATGAGCGTGAAGCTCGAATACGTGAGCGACAGTCCTGCAAAAATCAGCGCGAACACGGTAGATGCGGTCAGCTCAGCGGCAGCCCAATCTGCCTTTTTGCGGTGAATCAGCAAGGCGGCGGCAAGGACGGCAGTTGCCAGCCCGATTCCCCCGATGATCAGCAGCGATGTGCGCGTCAGCACAATTTCGCCGCCGAAACGGAACATGATGCTGTGTGTCCAGCCGGAGGCAGTCGCCAGACCGCCGCCAAGCCCGAAGCCTGCAGCAATCACGGCAAAAGTCAGCAGCGAAGTCATCCAATCGAACGTGCCGAGCGCCTTCTGTTCGCGCATGGCGATGTGTGCGCACCACACGAGCGTCAGCACAAGCAGCGTCAGCGGAATCATCACCGGTGCAGTGTAGGCGATGGAATACCAGTTGCAGTCAAAGAGGTAATACAGGTTCGCCGTGTTGACGGTCGCGTAGGCGTAGGAAGAAAGCGTTTCGGCGTATTTCTCAATCAGCCACGCGATGCCGCCCTGATTGATGCTGAACGGCACAACGATGATGAGCGCCGTCACGAGTGCCGCACCAAGACCGATGAGCATCTGCTTCCAGCACTTTTTGTCGCGCACAAGCGTCATGATGATGGCTGCCGCGCCGAGGAAGCCGGTCATCAGCGCCTGCGGCTTGACGAGCACAGCAAGCATGTAAATTGGCAGGGCAATGGCCCACTTGCCGCAGACGGCGAAATACACTACCAGCATCAGCAGCAGGCTGAGCACGCTGTCAATCTGGCACCAGGCAGCGCTGTTGAGGAAAATCGCCGGATTGAAGGCGACAAGCAGGCAGAGGATTCCCGCCTGCTTCGGGCTGAAACGCTTTTTGCATGCGATGCGGTAAATCAGGCACGCGGCAATCAGGTCGCATGCCATCGGGATGAACTTATGCACAGCGGCAGCAGACAGCGGCAGCACATTCGCAAGCGCCGCGTTCAGCCCCATGATGTACACGTATGCCGGCGGGTAGTCGCAGAAGCTCGTTGACTGGTAGAAATCAGCCGGACCGACGTTCAGGAACGTGTTGCCCCACGACAGGAAGCAGTTCACGTCCACCTGATAGCCGGAGACGTTGTCCGCGACAATCAGCCGCGCAATCGCCGCAACAATCAGACCGACAATAACGAAAGCCGGCATGGACTGCTTTCCGGCAGCGATTTTTCCGTTTTCTGTGCGTTGGAGGTAGCGGAGCATGTACAGCCCGATGGCCGCATACACGATTGCAACGACCAGCAGCCAAGGCCATGCGGCGGAAGATTCATCCGACGATGTGTCTGCGGCCTGCACGGTGGTCACCTTGTACCAGCTGTTGAGCACGGCATCCTCGGGAATCTCATCGACCTCTGTCAGCGACAGGTCATCGAAGCGAGCCACGCCGATGCTTTCGCCGCTGTAGCCGCCCAGACGTGCGAACACGGTCAGCTGCGTCTGATCCTCGCCGGTCATGCCGTACGTCTCGATGTACACCCACTCGTCTTCAGACTCGTAGACGCTTTCGGAGAATACGTAGATGTCCGCGATGGACAGATTCGCGCCGCGCCCCTCATCCAGCGTATCCCAGCCTTTGACATAGCCGGACAGGCGGTAGATGGTGCTCGGCTTGACGGTGACGGTCTGCAGGAAGCGCGCATCATTATAATCGAGATTCTCGATTTGCACGCTGTACTGTCCGTCCGTCGCGTCATCCGCAACGACGCTGTAGAGCGTCAGCCCGACGGTGGTCAGATACGCATCGGTATCCCAGCCCGTCGGCAGACCATCGCTGCCCAGCTCTTCGAAGCTGGCGTTACGCAGCAGGTTGGTGCTGTCTTCCTCGGCGGTCGAAACGCTGCAGAAGAGCAGCAGTGTCAGCAGGAGCAGCAGAAATTGCTGCAGGATTTTTTTCATGCTGATGCACCTCGATTTGATATAGACTTTTGAAAAAATAAGCTATTTAGTGCATTATGGAGCAGAAATTTCGCGTCTGCGGACGCGCCCAGAGGGCTTTGCGGTCGCCCTCTGGACTGCTTCGCGTTGCACTTCCGTGTTGCTTGATATGTCAGTGTAGCTTTTTATTTGGCTTGCCAGTGTTCAATGATGAAGATGAAAATTGCATGCCCGAAGGGGTTAAGGGGGCGAGCGGAAAGCCCCCTTGAAACTGCAAATTAAACCAACTATGAAAATGTAAAAATCAGATTGCCCCTACTCAATAAATGCAAATGCATTCGGAATGTGCAAAATCCCATCCTTTGTGATTTCCACAACGTCGAATCGAACGGGTGCGCTCATTCGCTCTGTTTCGATGAGATACCGCATGGCGGCATGGCAAATCCGCCTTTGCTTGCCGGGCGTGACGGATAAAAGCCCCTGCCCTGCACGGCTCTGCGGACGTGCCTTCACCTCGGCAAACACAATCGTATCGCCGTCCTGGAGAATCAGGTCGATTTCACCGTCCTCGGCGCGGTATCTACGCGATAGAACAGTCATGCCCTTGGCAGTCAGGGTGCGCTCCGCTGATTCCTCGCCGCGCAGACCCGATTCATACTGCCTCATGGCTGATTCACCGTCACAAAATGCCCGATGAAGCTCCGCCGGTGCTCCGGAATCGGTCCGTACTGCTTGAGCGCGGCGATGTGCTCTGCCGTGCCGTAGCCCTTGTTGCGCGCAAAGCCGTATTGCGGATATTGCTTGTCGAGCGCAATCATCTGCCGGTCGCGGGTGACTTTCGCGACGATGCTTGCAGCGGCGATGGCGTAGGAGGTCGCGTCCCCTTTGATGATGGGCACCTCGCGCCCGTTTAGCCCGAGGTTTGTGACCGCGTCAATCAGGAATACGTCCGCAGGCACCTGCGATGCTGCCTCACGCATGGCCTTCTTGGTCGCCTCAAGGATATTCATCCGGTCGATTTCCTCCGGCGTCGCCTGACCGATGCCTACATACAGGGCACATTGCATGATTTCCTTGTAGACGAGTTCGCGGCGCTTTTCGGAAAGCTTCTTGCTGTCGTCAATCCACAGGATGACAGGCTCCTTCGGCATGACGACGCACGCTGTGACTACGTTGCCGACAAGCGGTCCGCGCCCGACTTCGTCCATGCCGGCGGTCATGAGGGCGCCGTACTGCGCATCGTATTCGAGCAGCTGCCGTACGCGCGCCTCGCGGTCAATCTTCGCCATGAGGCGCCTCCTCCGGCGGCTGAGCGGCTTCGGCACCGGGAATCGTCAGCCTTGGCTTCTTCTGCGGAAGCTCAAGCGTCATGCGGCCGAGCTTGCCTGCGCGGAATTCATCCAGCACCACGGCGCAGCAACGGTCGTAGTCGCACACGCCGCCCTTCATCAGGAACCCGCGTCCCTTGCAGACGGCCTCGAGCAACGCCTCGCCGCGCAGCGTCGGGTCATCGAAGCGGAAGCGCTGCAAGACCGCCTCGGGCTGCACCTTGAGCATGTCCTGCAGCAGGTGAATCGTCAGCATCGGCAAGTCAACCACGTCATCCTTGACCGTGCCGATGTAGCACAGGCGGCGCGCAGCCAGCTGATCATCGAGGCGAGGCCAGAGCAGACCGGGCGTGTCCAGCAGGTCGAGATACGGCGTGATGTGCACCCACTGATTGGCGCGTGTGACACCGGGGCGGTCGCCTGTCTTGGCGATGTTCCCGCCGTGCAGCTTGTTGACGAACGTGCTCTTGCCGACATTCGGCACGCCGACGACCATGACCTTGACGGTCTTGCGGATGCCGCGCTGTGCGGCACGTTCAACGACCTCCTTCGCGGCACGGTCGATGACGGCGAGCGCATCCTTTGCCTTTCCGGTGGATGCGGAGTACGGCGCGGCATCAATGCCCTGCGCACGGAAGGTGTTCAGCCACGCGCTTGTTGCCGCAGGGTCGGCGAGATCTGCCTTGTTGAGCAGCAGGACGCGCTTCTTGCCCGCGAGGAGCCTGTCCAGATCGGGATTGCGGCTGGAGTAGGGCAGGCGCGCATCGCACAGCTCGACGGCTGCATCGACACGGCTGAGCTGATCTGCCAGCAGCCGCTTTGCTTTGGCCATATGGCCGGGGTACCAGTTAATATCCATTGCCTTAACCTCATGCACGGCGCATTGCGGAGATACTACGCGAAGGAAATCACGCGAAGGAAACCACGCGAAGCGTGTGCAATTGCTTCTATAAAATGGGATAGATCACCATGTTCCATTATGCCATGAAAAAAGGGAAAGAGCAACCCCTTTCCCCTGATTTTCAGGCAAGCGTCACCTTTTGAATTGTAACAATTTCATCTTACCGCCCGATATCCCACACGCTGCGGACGCGGACATGCGATGCTGTACCGCGGAGAACGTGCACTTCCTTCATGCCGGGGTTCATGTCAAACGCGTTGTCATCCAGCAGCAGGTCAGCATCCTCGGATTCCAGCCAGACCTGACGGGCGTAAGCGTGTGACGTGACAAGAAGCGTATTGCCGCGCGTTTCGACCGTCAGGCAGGGGTCGGCAAACGCAAAGTGCTTCGGCGCGCAGAAGATGCATGTTCCCTCGGAAACAGCTTCTCCATTCACGAAAAATGCAAAGCTGACGTAATGCCCTGTCAGCGAGGCATCTGCACAGTTGATTTTGTCCAGCCATCTTGCGTTCATCGCAGGGACGGTCAGCGGCTGACTGCCCTGCTGGATGACAGTGCCGTCAGGCGTGCGCAGTGCCCATGTGACTTCGCCGGTTACGTCCTGCATCGTTTCGTTGCATACGTTCAGGCGGAAACTGCGTTCAACCGGTTCGGGATGATACGTGATGATGCGCGGATGCTGGTCGAGTTCGCCGTGTTCCTCGGCGGAAATCATCACCGGTGCAAAGAAACGCTTCGCCGCGTAATGCAGCGCCTTCCATCGCCCGAAATAATCGATGCTTGCCCATGACGCGACCGGCCAGATGTCGTTGAGCTGCCAGATGACGGCGCCCATGCACCGTCCGCGATGACGCCGCCAGTGCTCCACACCGTAGCGGATGGCCTCTGCCTGCATCAGTTGGGACGCGAGCAGCAAATCATCAAAGCTGTTCGGATAGCGGAATGTCTGCGAGAGATACGAGAGAATTTTGCCGTTTGCCGCCTCGTTGCGCTGATGACGCTCCATGACGCGGCTGAATATGTTGCGATCCCCCGGCAAGGTGAACGCTTCGACCGTCTTCAGGCATGGAAACGACTGGAAACCGAATTCCGATGCATAGCGGAAGAAGTGCTTCCGATAGTCCGTGAAGGGTTTTTCGCCGTGCCAGACATCCCAGTAATGCGCGTCACCGCGGTTCTCGTCATTCGGGTTGTCGAAGCAGCCGCCGGACGAGGGCGATGCCGGCCACCAGAACGTCTGCGGCGCATGCTCGCGGACAATCGGCGGCAGGACGTATTCAAACAGCTTGATGTAATCGGTGATGTGATGCGGATGGGTCGGCACAAACTCCCATGTTCGGTGGTTGATGAGCGCGTTATTCGCGTTCGCCACGAACATTTCCATCTCGTTGTTGCCGCAGATGAGCGCCAGGGAGGCGTGATGGCGGATTCGTGCGACATTCTGCGCCGTTTCGATGCGGACGGAGCGTTCGAAATCGTCCGTGAGGTCATAGAAGGCGCAGGCGTACGCCAAATCCTGCCAGACCATCAGACCGAGCTCATCGCATGCATCGAAGAACGCGTCATCCGGATAATAGCCGCCGCCCCAGACGCGGATGGTGTTGAAATGCGCGGCCTTGCAGTCTGCCAACAGGCGGCGCGTGCGTTCAGGCGTGACGCGCGACAGGATGCTGTCTTCCGGCACGTAATCCGCACCCATCGCGAACACCTTCACCCCGTTGACCACATGGCAGAATTCCTCGCCCCATTCGTCCTTTTCGCGGCTGACCGTCATCGTGCGCAGACCGATGCGCCATGTTTTGCTGTCGCCGTTTGACAGGCGGACAGTCACGCGGTACAGCGGCTGACTGCCAAGCCCGTTCGGCCACCACAGCTGCGGATGCTCGATGCGCACGGCTTGCTCTGCTGCCTGATTTTCAGCAATGGTCACCGTCATTCCGTCCGGCGCGGTGATTTCGGCTGACCAGGCTGCTTCACCGATGATTTCGGGGCGGATGGTCAGCGTAACGGCATTGTCCTCATGCGCCTGCAGAATCAGCGCATTTTCAAGCCTCGCCGCATCCCACAGCCGCAGAGCAACAGGCCGCCAGATGCCCGCATCCGGCAGACGGGGACCCCAGTCCCAGCCGAACATGCAGTGCGCCTTCCGCAGATGCCGGAAGCCGGGCGTCGCGTCGGACGTCTCCCAGCCGGGTGATTCCTCGGCACGCCTTGCGCAGTACAGAATCGGCGAATCAAAGCGGACTTCCAGCGTGTTTTCGCCCGCGTGCAGCAGGCGTTTCACGTCAAAGCACCACGTGATATGCATATTATCCGCGAAGGCGATTTCCTGCCCGTTCAGCAGAATATGCGCAAGCGTATCGAGCCCTTCAAACACCAGCTCGACATGGTCGTGCGCCAAATCGTCTGCCGAAACGTCAAACGTGCGCCGGTACGCGTAATCCTGCTTCATACGCTCGAAGGCATCCAGTTCATTGTCGCGCCAGAACGGGTCGGGCATCGTGCCGTCCGCCATCAGGTCGGCATAGACGCTGCCGGGGACATGCGCGTCATGCCAGTGCGTTTCGCTGACGGCATGCATGCGCCATGTGCCGCCTAAATCAATGCGTTTGGTCATTGGTATTCTCCTTCGGATGGGGTGTGATGTGCTATTATAGCATGCAGGAATCAGGCGTGTCAACGCTCACATAAAACGGGTCAAGGGGGACTTCGTCCCTTGATCTGTTTCGCCGTAACTTTCCGCTTGTTTCGCCTTCGGGATTGTGCTATAATGCAAGATGGTGTTTTTTGCACCGAAGAATGAATAGATTGGAAATACCTGAATGCAATTTGATGACTTGAACCTGATGCCCCTGCTGCTCAAAAATGTCAAGACGGCAGGCTATGAAACGCCAACTCCCATTCAGCAGAGCACCATTCCGCTGGTTTTGTCCGGCAGGGACGTGCTCGGCTGCGCGCAGACCGGTACTGGCAAGACTGCCGCGTTTGCGCTTCCCATGATTCAGCGCCTTGCCAAGAATCCCGTGCGTTTCGGTCAGCCGCGAATGATCCGTGCACTGATTCTTACGCCGACCCGCGAACTTGCCCAGCAAATTTATGATAATTTCGTGCTCTACGGCAAGGGACTGCCCGTCTATCCGGCGGTGATTTTCGGCGGCGTGAATCAGCAGGGGCAGGTAAACGCCCTGCAGCGCGGCGCGGACGTGGTCATCGCCTGCCCGGGACGTCTGTGGGACTTGATGAATCAGGGCTTTGTACACCTTGACCATGTCGAAACCTTCGTGCTGGATGAGGCTGACCGTATGCTGGATATGGGCTTCATCCATGATGTCCGGCGAATCGCCGAAAAGCTGCCGGAAAAGCGCCAGACGCTGATGTTCTCCGCGACGATGCCGGAGGAAGTCGAAAAGCTTGCGATGGATTTGCTCGATTCCCCTGAATCGGTCAAGGTTGACCCGGTGTCGTCAGCCGTCAAGAAAATCGACCAGTACCTGTATTATGTGGACAAGGTGAACAAGAAATACCTGCTTGCGCAGATTCTTCGCAGCCCCGATGTCGAGAACGCGCTCGTTTTCAGCCGCACGAAGCATGGCGCAGACCGCATTGTCCGCGAGCTGAAGCGCGAGGGCATTGAAGCGGTATCCATCCACGGCGACAAGAGCCAGAACGCTCGCCAGTCGGCGCTGAATGCCTTCAAGAGCGGCGAATGCAAGGTGCTCATTGCGACGGACATCGCCGCGCGCGGCATCGACATCGCCGGACTGAGCCACGTCATCAACTACGATATGCCTATGGAGCCGGAGGCGTATGTCCACCGCATCGGCAGAACGGGACGCGCCGGACGCGACGGCACTGCCATCTCCTTCTGCTGCATCGACGAGGTGAAGCAGCTCGGGCAGGTCGAGAAACTGCTCGGCAAGCGACTGCCGCTTCGGGAGAGCGACTGGCCGATGGAGGTAACCACGCCCAGCGAACCCAAGCCGCGTACACCCCGTCCGCAGAAGCTGACGCGTCAGGGAAATCCTGTGCCGGAACGCAAGCCTATGCAGCATGCCGGAAAGCCGATGAGCGGAAATCCGGCAACCGGGAAGCCGGCAACCGGGAACCCGGTAACCGGGAAGCCGGTTCCTGCGGCGAAGCCGATTCCTGCGGCGAAGCCGATGCCGCGCTTCGGACCTGCATCCGCGCGTCCTGCCAAGGGCGGTCAGCCGGTCATCATCGGGCGCGACGGCAAGGTGCATTTCAGCGCTGCACCGGCAAAGCCTGAAGCCGCTTCGCGGCCTTCTGTTTCGCGGCCTTCTGCTTCGCGTCCATCTGCATCGCATCCATCCGCATCGCGGCAATCTGCTTCGCGGCCATCTGACGCGCATGCCTCCGCGAAGGGCATGGGGCAGCCTGTACGCCGTGTGAACCGCGCACGCGGACGCAATGGGGAAAGATAATCAAACGGCAGCACCCTGTTTGCATGGGTGCTGCCGTTTTTTCGATTATTCCAATGAATTGACGAGTGCAATCGGGTCGGCGAAGGGAACCTTCACCTTTTGAAGGGTCTTGCGAGGAAAATCAATCGTCCTGAGCGGATTCTCGCCCTGCATGGCCGTGACGATGACATGATTCACCGGCAGGACAGCCAGCAAATCACGGGCAATCCGCAGCGACAGGGTGCAGACATAGCGCTCGCCGTCCGCCTGATAGCGTTCCTCCTGCACCGTCCAGCATGCGGTCAGCTTGTCGGCACTTTCCGGCTCGGCGGAAATGCTGTCGGCGTACGGCAGCAAATCATTCAGCGGCTCGACAGCAGTCAGCACTGCGCGGTAGGCATCGAGGTCACCCGAAAGCACCTGTGCGGCATATTGCCGGTACAAATCCCACTGAATCTGCGGTGTCAACCCGTCCGGCGATTCCGGCGAAGCGAGCACCTCTGTCCAGTCAATCGGCTCATCGGCAACCTTCCACATCTCCTCCAGCGGCGGAGGAGCCTTCGGCTCGTTTTCTTTTATGATTTCTACTTCTTCTGATTTTGCAGGTTGGAACGAAGCCTCCGCTGCCGGATGCTCACCCCACAGGTCGCGCGCAATGTCGGACATACTCTTCCTGAATGAATCGCCCGAATTGCGGCGGGAGTCATAGCTCGTCATGGTTGTTCCTCCTTTTCAATCGTACATTTCAGCGCCGGCGGCTGTGCGGCGGTGTCAAACGCGTCCACCGTCACCGTTGCGTGCTCGGTCACGCCGCTGTCAAACAGGGTTCTTGCCAGCGGATTAATCAGCAGCGCCTCGACCTGATTACCGATGCCGCGTCCGCCGTTGCTCAAATCCGCCAGCGCCGCGTCGGACAGCTGCGCATAGCTTTCATCCGGCACAACGAGCGTCAGGTTCTTCTGCTCCTTCAGGCGGCGAATCAGCTTATCGACCTGTCCGCGGAGAATTGCTTTGCCTGCCTCCTGACGGATGAAGTCGAAAATAACGATGTTCTCGCCGATTCGGTTGAGGATTTCCGGACGACCCAGCTCAAGCTTAAAGTAATCTTCCACCGCCGCACGGAGACGTTGCGTAACCTCCTCATACGGCATGTCATACGACACATTTTGATGCCGCTGTCCGAGCGCGTCCTTGACGTACATGCCGAGGTTGGACGTGAAGATGATAATTGTTTCGGAGAAATAGACGGTGTGCCCCTGACCGTCTGTCAGACGGCCGTCCTCAAGAATCTGCAGGAACTTATCGAAAATAGACGGGTGCGCCTTCTCGATTTCATCGAACAGCAGGATGCAGAAGGGGTTCTTCTTGACGGCGTTTGTCAGCTGGCTGCCTGCCTCGTAGCCGACATAGCCGGGCGGTGCGCCGAGCAGCTTCTGGTCGGAGTGGCTCTGACCGTATTCGCTCATGTCAAAGCGCACGCAGGCGGATTCATCGCCGAAAATCTTCTCGGCAAGCGCCTTGGCGGTTTCTGTCTTGCCCGTGCCGGTCGGACCGGCGAAGAACAGCACGCCCTTGGGTTTGCCTGTGCCGGAGGAATTGGCGCCGTTCAGCCCTGTCACGGCGCGTTTGATGACGTCCAGCGTGCGTTCGAGCGCCGCGTCCTGTCCCTTGATGCGCTTCTGGAAGTCGCTCTTGGCGGTTTGCAGGCTCTCCATGGACAGCTTTTCCCACGGATTCTCATGGATGCCGTACTTGTACAGGTCGACGATACTGCACAGCTCGCGGATGGCGCCGCACTGCGCGCGGGACATCCGCCTAAGCGCGTCCAGCTCGGTAAACGTCATGCCTTCGGTTACGCCTACGAACTTCTCGCGCAGCTTCCGCAAATCATCCGGATGCTCCTGATAATACGGCATATCCGTGCGGTACACCGAGGCGTCGAAGAAGGACGGCCACGCGCTGCCGCTCAGGAAACGCATGCGTTCATCGCGGTCAGGAGCCTCGAACGTAATGGTTTTGCAGACGGGGTTGTCCAGATAGAACCATGTCGGCAGGTCGTTGAGCTTATTGACCAGCAGAATCAGCAGATTCGGCTTCTTGCCCATTTTTGTGCGGACGGTGGCGGATGACAGCGCCGACTGCAGCAGCAGATTGAAGCTGTTGACTTCCTGCTGGTCGAGCCTGTCCGGGGAAACGACATAGCGGCTTGCCATTTCCAGCACAATCGCGGTGGAATGTTGCCCCTGCATCATTGCGCGGCGGATGAGGTTCGGCGCGGTCGCTGCATCATTGCCCTTGAATTCCGCAGGAATCGCACCGTTTGACATCTGCACGCCGTAGGTCTTGGCAAATTGCTCCGTCATATCCGGCGCATACGGATTCATCAGCCCGACGAGGTTTGAATAAAATACCACTTGCTCATAGCCTGCATCTGTCAGGTAGCTGTTCAGAAATGCGCTCAGCGGCAGCAGGGTATCTTCTGCCAAGGAACCTGTCACCGGCACGCGCACCTGATCCATCACGCGCCCCTCTAAAACCAGCATCGGCTTTACGGCGCAAAAGAGCTCCAGTTCCCGATACCATCTGGGAATCAAGCTGTTCACGGTCATCCATCCTTCCGCAGCAAATTGTCAATCCATTATAGCATAATTTTCAGCATACGACCAGAGCAAAACGCGCGGAAGCACCATGAAGATGCACAGAAAAAACGGCTTGCATTTACGCCTTCACGGGTGTATAATCGGTGCAGAAGCGATGAACGGCTCAGGCGCATTCATCCTCCTTTTTCAGCGAGTGCGCGGCGGTGGAAGGCGCACAGGAGCAGATGCGCCATCCCAACCGTGAGCAGCGGCCAATCCCCGCCGGTTCGCCCCCGTGATCGGGCGTTGAGAGAGAACGGTCATGCACCGTTCTAAGCCGGGTGGTACCGCGAAGCTATGCCTTCGTCCCTGCAGGAAAAGCAGAGGCGAAGGCTTTTTCTTTCGCCTCGGGTCGGCAATTGTCAACAGATTGAAGGAGGAAAAGAACATGCCCAAGGAAAAGAAGCAGGAATTTGTAACCCACATCACGCCGCGCGATGAGGACTTCTCGCAGTGGTATACGGATGTCATTCTCAAGACTGAGCTGTGCGATTACGCGCCCGTGCGCGGCTGCATGATTGTCCGCCCGTACGGCTATGCCATCTGGGAGCGCATTCAGGAGGAAATGGACAAACGCTTCAAGGAGACGGGTCATCAGAATGTGTATTTCCCGATGCTGATTCCGGAAAGCCTGCTGCTGAAGGAAGCGGAGCATGTCGAGGGCTTTGCGCCGGAAGTTGCGTGGGTGACGCAGGGCGGTACGGAAAAGCTGCAGGAACGTTTGGCAGTTCGTCCGACGTCCGAAACCATCTTCTGCACCATGTACGCGAAGTGGGTGCAGACGTGGCGCGACCTGCCGATGAAATACAACCAGTGGTGCTCGGTCATGCGCTGGGAGAAGGCGACGCGCCCGTTCCTGCGCACGAGCGAATTCCTCTGGCAGGAAGGTCATACCATCCACGCGACGCCCGAAGAGGCACAGGAAGAGACGATGCAGATGCTGCGCGTCTATCAGGAAGTCGCGGAAAATGTGATGGCGCTGCCGGTGTATGTCGGTCAGAAGTCGGACAAGGAGAAGTTTGCCGGCGCACGCGCAACGTACTCCATGGAAGCCATGATGCAGGACGGCAAGGCACTGCAGGCCGGCACGAGCCATAACTTCGGCACGAATTTCGCCGAGGCGTACGGCATCCAGTTCCAGAACAAGGAAGGCAAGCTGACCTATGCGCAGGAAACGAGCTGGGGTACGTCGACGCGCCTGATTGGCGCCATCATCATGACGCACGGCGATGAGCGCGGTCTTCGTCTGCCGCCGCGTGTCGCCCCGATTCAGGCGGTCATCCTGCCGATTGCGGCGCATAAGCCCGGCGTTATGGAAGCGTGCGAGAAGCTGAATGAGGAGCTGAAGGCGGCAGGCATCCGCACGAAGCTCGATGACCGCGACACCGTGTCCGCCGGCTACAAGTTCAACGACTGGGAAATGAAGGGCGTGCCGGTTCGCCTTGAAGTCGGTCCGCGCGATTTGGAAAACGGCGTCGTGACCGTGTTCCGCCGCGACCTGTGCGAAAAGACGACGCTTGCGCTGGACAACATCGCCGATGAGCTGAAGAAGCTGCTCGACGACATCCAGCAGACGCTCTTTGACCAGGCGAAGAAGTTCCGCGACGAAAAGACGCATATCGTCCACAACATGGATGAGCTGGCCAAGGCAGTGGACGGCGGTTTCGCCAAGGCAATGTGGTGCGGCGAGCAGGCCTGCGAGGACGAAATCAAGGAGAAGTTCAACGCCTCTTCGCGTAACATGCCCTTCGACCAGGAAGGCGAATGGTTCGGCGATACGTGCGTGTGCTGCGGCAAGAAGGCCAAGAAGGTCATGTACTTTGCCAAGGCGTATTAAGGCGTATTAATTTAATAACAGAAAACGGAAATGTAAATTTCGCCGTTCCCGTTGAAATGAGAGGAATAGGCATTTACAAACCGCGGAAAATCTGATACAATGATAAACGGCTTGTGAACCGCCCGCGCGGACGCTCGAGACTCCGACGGCGTGCTGCGCGGACAGGCGATTGCCGAATAATAAAATGGAGGAAAGACCCATGACCAAGAGCGAAATCATCGCCGCCTATGCTCAGCATGAAGGCGACACCGGTTCTCCTGAAGTGCAGATTGCACTGCTGACCGACCGCATCAACCACCTGAACGAGCACCTCAAGAACAACCGCAACGACCATCATTCCAACCGTGGTCTGCTGCTGATGGTTGGTCATCGCCGCGGCCTGCTGGAGTACCTGAAGAAGACCGACATCGAGCGTTATCGTGCGCTGATCGCCAAGCTGAACCTGCGCAAGTAATTCCGCAGCGTCAAGGCGGCTTTTTGCACGGAAGCCGCCGTCTGGTGGAATGCCGGAGCAATTCGGCAGGAAGCCTGCGGCGGCTTTCGCTGCAAAAGGCAGGGTATTCATGGTACGGCAACTCATGGTAAAAAAGAAAAAGCAACGAAGTTGCCGAAGTTGCCGAAGGCGGAGATGTTATCCGTTGAAAATCCCGAATCGCAAGCCGATGCCGGGGGTTTTCATATGATAGCATCTCCGCGCGAGACTTAAAATGGAGCAAAAAGCTCCGTGGACTGACAAGCAAGGAGATTGACTGATGGAAAGCAAAAAGTATACGATGGATCTGGCCGGGCGCGAGCTCACGCTGGAATTCGGCAAATACTGCGAACAGGCGGCTGGTTCCGTCTGGGTGCATCTGGGCGACACCGTCGTGATGGTCAACGCGACCATGGCACCGACACCCCGTCCCGGCGTGGACTTCTTCCCTCTGGCTGTGGACGTGGAGGAAAAGCAGTACTCTGTGGGTAAAATCCCCGGCGGCTTCATCAAGCGCGAAGGCCGTCCGACCGAAAAGGCAACCCTGACCTGCCGCCTGATTGACCGTCCGCTGCGTCCTCTGTTCAACAAGGGCATGCGCAATGACGTGCAGGTGGTCGTGACGATTCTGAGCGTTGAGCAGGACGTTCCGCCGGAAATTCCTGCAATGATCGGTTCGTCCATTGCGATCGCGGTCAGCGAAATCCCGTGGAACGGTCCAACCGGCGCTGTCGTTGTCGGCCGCGTTGACGGTCAGTATGTCATTAACCCCGATGAGGAGCAGCGCGCCAAGAGCGACATGCACGTCTACGTTGCCGGCACCAAGGAAGCCATCATGATGGTGGAGGCCGGTGCAAACGAGGTCAGCGAGGCGGCAATGCTTGATGCCATCCTCTTCGGTCATCAGTATATCAAGCAGCTGGTGGAATTCCAGGAGAAGATCATCGCGGAAATCGGCAAGCCCAAGGTTGAAGTTCCGCTGAATGTGACCGGCGACGATGTGAAGCACGCTGTCCGCGAATTCGCGTATGACAAGTGCGTGTGGGTGTTCGAGACCTACAACCGTCAGGAGCGTCAGCAGCGCGAGGCGCAGGTCAAGCAGGAAACGCTGGATGCGCTGGCGGAACAGTTCCCCGAGCGCGAAGCCGAAATCGCCGATGCGCTGTACTACCTGAACAAGGAAGTCATGCGCAAGAAGATCATCGAGCAGGGCATTCGTCCTGACGGCCGCGGCGTGACGGAAATCCGCCCGATTTGGTGCGAAGTCGGTGTGCTGCCGCGCGTACATGGTTCTGCTGTGTTTACCCGCGGTCAGACGCAGGCGCTGACGGTCACCACGCTGGGTCCGACCAGCGAGGGTCAGGTGCTTGACGGTCTGTCCAACGAGGACTTCAAGCGCTATATTCACCAGTACAACATGCCGCCGTATGCCACCGGTGAAGCCGGCCGCCTCAAGAGCCCCGGCCGCCGCGAGATTGGTCACGGCGCATTGGCAGAGCGCGCATTGATGCCTGTTATCCCCACCGAGGAGGAGTTCCCCTACGCGATGCGTCTGGTGAGCGAAATCCTCTCCTCCAACGGTTCTTCGTCCATGGCATCCGTGTGCGGCTCGACGCTATCCCTGATGGACGCGGGCGTGCCGATTCATGCACCTGTCGCAGGTGTTGCCATGGGTCTGATTAAGGACGTCGAGACCGGCAAGGTGGCCGTCCTGACCGACATTCAGGGTCTGGAGGACTTCCTGGGCGATATGGACTTCAAGGTCGCCGGTTCCATGAACGGCATCACTGCCATTCAGATGGACATCAAGATTGCCGGCATCGACCGTACGATTCTTGAAACCGCGCTGGCGCAGGCACTCAAGGGTCGTCTGTTCATCCTCGAAAAGATGCTCAGCTGCATCGGTCAGCCGCGCACGGAGCTGAACAAGTATGCGCCCAAGATCATCCGCTTCACCATCAATCCCGAGAAGATCCGTGAGGTGATCGGACCCGGCGGCAAGATGATTAACAAGATCATCGCTGAGACGGGTGTCAAGATCGACATCGAGGACGATGGTCGCGTGTTCATCTCCACGCCTGATGCAGAGGCTGCCGCCAAGGCGCGCCGCATCATCGAAGGCATTGCGAAGGACATCGAGGTCGGCGAAGTATATACCGGCAAGGTCGTCCGCATCATGAACTTCGGCGCGTTTGTCGAGCTGCTGCCCGGCAAGGACGGCATGATTCACATCTCCAAGCTGGCTGATCACCGCGTGGAGAAGGTCGAAGACGTCGTGAAGATCGGCGACACGCTGGAAGTCAAGGTTGCGGAGATTGATGCGCAGGGTCGTGTGAACCTCATCCGCAACGACATCAGCTACGATAACAAGCCCGGCGCAGCCGCACCCCATCGCGCGGAAGGCTTCCGTGCACGTCCGCCGCGCCGTGACGGCCGCAACTAAGGCCTTCGGGGGAGGCTTCGCTTCGTTTTGAAGGCTTTCCTTCTTACTGATTCCGGCATCATCGCAATTTCACAAAACCTTTGAGCATCTTGTCAACCATACAGCCCGGGGGATAACACGAAACGTGCGATGAGTCCTGCCGCAAAACTCGCAAAATCCCTGCAAATCGGGTTTTGCGAGTTTTATTTTTCAACCTGACCAAGCAGAAAAGGAAAAAGAATGTATGTCCCAAAGCAAAACTGCAGCAAATGAATGCATGCGCGACGAATGGGTGCTGCCCAATGGTTTGCGCGTGCTGGGAGAGAGAATGCCCCATCTGCGTACTGTTTCCATCGGCGCGTGGATGCATGTCGGCTCGATGATGGAGAGCGAAACGGAAAACGGTCTGTCGCACTTCATCGAGCACATGATTTTCAAGGGCACGGAAAAGCGCACAACGCGCCAAATTGCCGAGGAAATGGACGCGGTCGGCGGTCAGCTCAACGCCTTTACCGGCAAGGACTGCACATGTTGCTATGCAAAGGTGATTGATGAGGATATCGCACTGGCGATTGACATTATCGGCGACATGGTGATGAATGCCACCATCGATGACGGCGAGCTGCAGAAGGAACGCGGCGTCGTGCTGGAGGAAATCTCCATGGACGAGGATTCGCCGGAGGATTTGGTGCATGACCTGCTGGCAAAGGCACAGTTCGGCACGCAGTCCCTCGGGCGTCCGATTCTTGGCACGACCGCGCTTGTCAGCGGCTATACGCGCGATGACCTCGTTGCCTACAAGAAAAAGCATTACTGCCCGAAAGAGACGGTTATTTCGCTTGCAGGCAGCTACGATCCCGAGCAGGTGCATCAACTGATGCTGGACACCTTCGGTGCATGGTCGAACGAAGGCAGTGCACTGGCGCTTCCGCCGCAGCAGGTGCTGACGGGCGTGACGCTCGCGAAGGAGAAGGACACCGAGCAGATGCATCTCTGCCTGGGTTATCCCGGATTTGCGTACGGCGAAAAAGATATTTTCGCTGCATCGGTGATGAACAACGTGCTCGGCGGCGCGATGTCCTCGCGCCTTTTCCAGCGCATCCGCGAGGAACTGGGCATGGCATATACCATCTACACGTTCCCGAATTCGTATCAGGGGGTCGGCACGTACGGCATTTATGCAGGCATCAGCCCGAAAAACGGCAAGCGCGTGCTCGATGAAATCGACAAGGAAGTCAAGCGCTTCCTGAAGGATGGCATGACGGACAAGGAATTCCGCGACAGCAAGACGCAACTTCGTGCGGGCTACCTGATGGGGCTGGAAAGCACCGGCAGCCGCATGCAAGCGATGGGTCGTCCGACGCTGATTAAAGGCAAGCCGTCCGACTATGAGCGCTCGCTCAAGGAAATCGAGGCGGTGACGCCGGAAATGGTCATGGCAATTGCACAGAAGGTGCTGACAACGCCGCCGTGTCTGGCGGTTGTCGGAAAGGGCGCGGAGCAGTTTGCGGAGGAAGTGCGATGAACGAAAGAATCGTTGCGCTGGATATCGGCGATGCGCGGATTGGCGTTGCCGTGTCGGACGAATCGCGGCTGATTGCCACGCCGATTGATACGATTTACCGTGTCGGCTACGGTCCCGACGTCCGCAAAGTGCTGGAAATCTGCAAAAAGCACGACACGACGCAGGTGCTGTCCGGCTGGCCGCTGAATATGGACGGTACGGCAGGCTTTCAGTCTGCGAAGGTTAAGGCCTTCTGCGAGCAGCTCGAAAAAGCCGGCTTGACGGTGTTCTATCAGGATGAACGCCTGACGACCGTCACCGCAACGAATGCACTGATTGAGGGCAACATGCATCGCGCGGAGCGCAAGCACAATGTGGACAAGGTTGCGGCGGCAGTCATCCTGCAGCAGTATCTGGACACATGCCGGAACGCCGCGCAAGCAGCCGAAATCGAGGAATCAGAGCTCGGCGAAGAGGAGCCGCTTGTGACGCTGACAGCGCCGGATGGCTCGGAGGTCGCATTCCGCTTCGGCGCGGTCGTGCCGTATGACAGAAAGGAATATGCCGTGCTGCTGGAGCTGGAGGACAACCCCGACGGCGAGGAACAGGTGCTTATCACACGCCTCGAGCCGACCGACGACGGCAGCATGATGTTCGTGGTCGAGGAGGACTCCCAAGTGGTCGAGCAGGTGTTCAATCAATATGAGAACCTGCGCGCGCAGGAAGGCGAAGTATGAAGCGTTGCATGAGCATGCTCCTGTGCTGTCTGCTTTGCGCGATGCTGTGCATCACGGCTTCGGCGGAAGCAACGCCGATCCAATCCTGTCATCAGGCAACACTGGAAAAGATTACCTCGACAACCGGCACAGGCGCGAGCGTCCAGTGCTGGCACATCACGACGTGCCTCGAAGCCGTCAATGAGGAACTGAACGCGCTGGCGGATGACTACGCATCGCAGCTTTCGCCGGCGCTGCTCAAGCCTGGCAAGGAGCGCACGGAAAACAGCGTGCTGTATGTCCGCATCCTGCGCAGCCGGACGGGTCTGAGCTGGATGAGTTTCATGGTGCAGGCACGTCAGGTGTATCACCGGCAGACGCAGCAGGTGCTCTTCACGACGCGCACGTACGACATGGAAACCGGCGAGCAAATCCGCCTGACGGACATTTTTCCGGCTGATTCGCCCGCATGGGATCTGCTTGCGGACGCGGTGCGCGAAACCGTGCAGACTTATTATCCGGACGAAACGGCGGACGAAGAACAGCTGAATGCCCTGTGCACCCGTGAAGCCATTGAGCAGGCGGACTTCACGCTGCACGGCATGTCGCTGGTGATGCATCTGCCGTCGATCTACCCTGACCATCCGCAGCTGATGGAGGTCACGCTGTATTATCCGGATATCCGGCAGTACATGACGGAAACGGCGCAGCAGCAGACGGACAACGCGAGCCTGTACCAGTTCTGTGCGCTGACGTTCGATGACGGCCCGAATCAGTGGTCAACGCCGCATGTCCTCGATGCGCTGATGGAAACGGGCACGCGGGCAACGTTCTTTGCACTCGGCAAGAATGTCAAGAGTTTCCCGTACCTCGTTCGGCAGGAGCACGATGAGGGGCACGCCGTCGCGACGCATTTCTACGAGCATCTCTACGCGATGGAAAACAGCGCAGACGTGTTCCTGAAGATGTATGACAAGGTGAACAGCATCCACATCCAGACGATTGGCATTGCACCGAGCTATGCGCGCGCACCCGGCGGACAATGGCAGCGGATGAGCAGCTATCAGGTCGGTTGGCCGCTGATTCAGTGGACGGCGGAGGCGCGTGACTGGGACGGCGAGGATCCGGGTCCTGACCCGACCAAGACGGCGAATACGATCGTATCCTGCACCAAGAGCGGCGGCATTATTCTGATGCACGACATCAAGAACAACTCCGCAAAGGCAACGCAGCAGTTTATTCCGCGCCTTGAGGAACGCGGTTACATGTTCCTGACGGTGGATGAGCTTTTTGCCTCCGGCGGCATTGCGCTGGAGCCCAACCAGACCTACTGGCGGTGCCTGGATGGGGTTACGACAGATGATTGACGGCAATCAACGACAGCCATAACGAAACGATTGTTCATGATAAGATTTTCAGAAAGGAGAACTCCGATGAAAAGGCTCCTATCAGGCTTGCTGCTGTTGGCGCTGCTGCTGACAGCGATTCCGGCAGCTTCTGCCGAGGGCGGTATGCAGGAATGCCACCGCGTCACCGCCTCCTATGACGATACTACGCAGAGCAATAAGAGCGGCGTCCGCCTGTGGAAGGTGGAAACGGCACTCAAGAGCGTGGATGAGGAGGTTAACGGGCTGGCACAGGCGTATGTCGATGAAATCGCGCCGACGCTGCAGAAGGGCAAGGCGAACGGCGATAAGAACAGCCGCCTCGATGTTGCCATCCGCTACAGCAAGACCGGTCTGACCTGGATGAGCTTCATGGTGCAGGCGCGGACGACGTATCACCGCGACCTGATCGGGCAGGAGTTCACCACAAGAACATATGACATGACAACCGGCGAACGCATCATGCTCACCGACATCTTTGACGACGACAGCGAAGGCTGGGATGTCCTCCGCGAAGAGGTCGAGGAGACGGTTCGGTACTACTTCCCGGATGAAGAGCCGGATGAAACGGCGCTGGCAGCGTATCTGACGGACGAAGGGCTGCGCAATCTCGAATTCACGCTTCACGGCATGTCACTCGTCATCCATATTCCGGCGAGCAGCGTCTATCCATCGCACCTGACGCTGATTGAGGTCACGCTGTTCTATCCGGATATCCGCGAATACATGACCGAAAAGGCGCAAATCGAAACGGATAACCTGTCCTACTACAAGACGGTTGCGCTGACGTTCGATGACGGGCCGACGCGCACGAACACCACCAAGGTGCTCAACAGTCTGCTGACGGTCGGGGCGCCGGCAACGTTCTTCATGGTCGGCAAGAACATGAAGAGCTACGATGATCTTGTCCAGCGCGCGCATGACGAGGGTCACGCCATCGGCAGCCACAACTGGACGCACGGCGACGCCCGCAAGACGAGCGCGTCCACGCTTCGTGCCATGCCGGAGAAGGTCAACAAGGCGCTGACGGCCATTATCGGCATTCCTGTGCGTTATGACCGTGTGCCCTACGGCGTCTATCCGGCGATGATCAGCGCGAAGGTCGGCTGGGCGTACATCCAGTGGTCGGTCGACACGTACGACTGGCGCGGACGCAGCACGAATACCATCATGAACAACGTCAAGAAGCAGTTCACCAACGGCGACATTGTGCTGATGCACGACATCAAGGACAACACGCCGAACACCGCAAAGGTCATGGCGAACTGGCTCTATGAGCAGGGGTACATCCTGCTGACGATCGATGAGCTGTTCGCGTCCTGCGGCGTGACGCTTGAGGCGGATACGGTGTATTTCCGCTGCGATGACGGTGTTACGACCATCAAATAAGCGTTTCCTGCGCAGATGCGCGTGATTGAATGATTCAGTACACAAAGAAAGGAAGAAAAACAATGAAAGCAATGAAACGGATTCTTGCCTGCCTGCTGCTTCTTTGTCTGACGCTTTCTGCCGCACTTGCAGAAACGACGATTGATCCACAAGAGAAAAGGAAAATTAAGCTGGCGGATGTGGAGGACAACGAGGTGGAAGACGGCATCAGCCCGACAACGGGTCTTGAGCTGGACAGCCTCGATGTGCCTGACGGTGCGGCAGGTCTTGCGGCAACGGGACGGTACATGCCTGTCTTGGTGCAAATCGGCAATGACGAAGGCGGCATCGGCTATCGTGCCCCGTGGGGACTTTCCTATGCGGATATTATCTACGAAGCGCCGCTGGTGCGCAGTCAGGTGACCCGTCTGACGGCGGTTTTCTCGGACATCATCCCGGATTCTGTCGGCTATATCCGCTCGGCGCGCATCGGTCATATCTGGCTGCGCGAAGAGTGGAACGGCGCACTCATCTACTATGGTCAGCAGGAGAGCGACGGCAGCAACGTCAAGGCGGAAATCCGCAAGCTCAAGGCGAGCAACATGACGTTCAGCGGCATCGGCTCCAGCACGCCCTACAAGAAGTACTTCACGCGCGTGAGCGGTCTGAAGTCGCCCTACAATGTGGACGTGAACGCCGCCGCTATTGCTGAGATGGTGCCGGAAGATGAAGTCGCAGTCAACCATACGTACAAGTTCACGGATGAATCGCCTGAGGAGGGGGACAGCGGCAACCGCGTCGCCATCAGCTGGGGAAACAATTCCGCCGCCTACAATTCCGTGCTCCTTTACAGCGAGAAGTACAGCGGCTATCTGCGCTATCTCGGCGGCGAAGTGATCGCGGACAACCTGTACATCGACAAGAACACGTCCTCGGCGATTGTTTTCCAGAACGTGATTATCCAGTTCACCGATGTGGACTACAACCACAGCAACAAGAATGAGCCGGTCATGTACGTCATCGGCAAGAACGGCGCCTCTGCGGAAGGCAATGCGGACTTCTTTATGTGCGGTCAGCATATTTCGGGCTACTGGAAGCGCGACAGCATGACTTCGCGCACGGTATACTATGATGCGAACGGCGAGGAACTGTCGCTACAGCGCGGGCATACGCTGATTGTCATCTTCCCCGATGATGCAGCGGATGGGCGCAGTGTGGTGTATGAGTGATACAAGGGGCAATAGAACAGGCGAAGAAAGAACAGGGGAAGCCTGCGAAAGCTGGTTCCAGGGAAACGAACAAAAGCGTGTGCTGAATAAGTAAATAACAAAACGCACGAGCTATGTGATCAATAGCCCGTGCGTTTTTTGTGTCAGAAATTGCGGGAAAGGTCGTATTTGGCATAGAATTCCTTGCGGAAGTCAAGGAAGCAGTCGTTCGCGATGGCCTCGCGGATTTGCTCCATCAGATGGAGCAGGAACCGCAGGTTGTGAATCGATGCCAAACGCCCGCCGGTGATTTCGCCGGCCTTGAACAGATGACGGACATACGCGCGCGTGAAGTGCTGGCAGGCGTAGCAGTCGCATTCGTCATCGATGGGGGAGAAGTCGTGCGCGTATTTCGCATTCTTGACGACCACGCGCCCTTTGCTCGTCAGCACCGTACCGTTGCGGGCGATGCGCGTCGCCAGCACGCAGTCAAACATGTCCACGCCGCGCAGCACGCCCTCGAGCAGGCAATCCGGTGTGCCAACGCCCATCAGATAGCGCGGCTTGTTGACCGGCATGTACGGTGCAATCTCGTCGAGCATCTCGTACATGACGGGCTTCGGTTCGCCGACGGACAGTCCGCCGATACCGTAGCCGATGAAATCCATGTCCGCCAGCGCCTTTGCGCATTCCACACGCAAATCCTTGTAGAATGCGCCCTGCACGATGCCGAACAGCGCCTGATCTTCCTTGGTGTGGTACTTCTTGCAGCGTTCAGCCCAGCGAATGGTGCGATCCATGTTGACCTTCGCCGTGTCGTAATCGCAGGGGAACGGACTGCACACGTCAAATGCCATGCAGATGTCGGAGGCGAGCTTCTGCTGGATGTCCATCGACTCTTCCGGACCGATGAAATGGCGCGAGCCGTCGATATGGCTCTGGAACGTGACGCCTTCCTCACGGATGGTGCGGATGCCGGCGAGCGAGAACACCTGGAATCCGCCGGAATCAGTCAGAATCGGCTTATGCCAGTCCATGAACTGGTGCAGACCGCCAGCCTCTGCGACAAGGTCTTCGCCGGGACGCAGATGCAGGTGATACGTGTTCGATAGCAGAATCTGCGTGCCGATTTCTTCCATCTCGCGCGGCGTCATTGCCTTGACGCACGCCGCCGTGCCGACCGGCATGTAAATGGGCGTCTGGATATCGCCGTGCGGCGTATGGAGCACACCGAGGCGCGCACCGGACTGCTTGCAGATATGCTTCAGCTCGTAAGAAAAGGGAGTTGTCACGTCTGGTTTCCTCCGTTGTCAGAATTCAGGATGACCTCCGCGGAATTCGCGAAGCGGACAGCCATGTCGGTCAGTTCCTCGGCGAATACATTCCAGATGGAGCCGCAGGGAAGATGCTGGAATGTCATGATCTCATGGCGCGTCGGGTGCTCGAATACGAGGCGGTAGCCCCAGAGCGCAATCTGCTGACCGGCGATGCCGCTGCCGTAGCGGTTGTCGCCCCAGAGCGGTGCACCGAGATTTGCCATCTGCACACGAATTTGATGATTTCTGCCCGTCTGCAGCTGAATGGCGCAGAGCGACAGCGCACCCTTGCGCGACAGGCATTGTCCGGTGAGCATCGCCAGCTGCGCGCCCTTTTCGTCAGCATCGCAGATTTCGACCTTGTTCAGGTACTCGTTCTTTTTGAGGTAGTCGATGCAGGTGAAGCGATCCTTCACCGTGCCTTCGACCACGCAGAGGTATTCGCGCCCCATATTGTGCTCGCGCATCTGTGCGGACAGGCGCGATGCCGCCTTGCTCGTGCGTGCAAACACCATCAGGCCGCCGACAGGGCGGTCGAGACGGTGCACCAGACCGAGATACACCTGACCGGGCTTGTTGTACTTGACCTTGAGATACTGCTTGAGCTGTGTCAGGATGTCCGTATCGCCGGTCTTGTCCGCCTGAGAAAGCATGTTGGTTGGCTTGACGGCAACCAGCACGTGATTATCCTCGTACTGGATATCGATGTTGGACAGGTATTGCAGCTGATCCTCGTTCATTGTGCCGACCACCTTCCGCTCGCGCCGCAGGGCAGCACGCCGCCTGTCGTCACCGGCAGGCAAAGCTCCTGCGCGTCAATCACGCCGCCGTGGCGAGAGGACACGCATTTCATGAGCATGTTGCTCAGCACGCTCGCCTGAAAACCGGTCGTGTAGCTGTTGATGAGGAAGAACAGCGGCTGATCGGAGAGTACCTGCGCACACGTGTCGACCAGCCCGAACAGCTCATTTTCGAGCTTCCAGACCTCGCCGGACGGACCGCGGCCATAGCTCGGCGGATCCATCAGGATGCCGTCATAGGTGTTGCCGCGGCGGATTTCGCGCTGCACAAACCGGAGCGCGTCCTCCACAATCCAACGGCTCAGCTCTTCCGGCAGCTTTGACAGTGCACGGTTCTCCTTGCCCCAAAGGATCATGCCCTTCGCTGCGTCCACGTGCGTTACGTGTGCGCCGGCGGACATGCATGCCAGTGTTGCCGCACCCGTGTAGCCGAAGAGGTTCAGAATGCGCGGCTGTGTCCGGCCGCTGTTCCGGATGATATCCTGCATCCAGACCCAGTTTGCCGCCTGTTCCGGAAAAAGACCTGTGTGCTTAAAACCGGTTGGACGGACATAGAACTGCAGTTCCTGATGGCGGATGACCCACTTTTCCGGCAGGTGCGTCAGGAACTCCCACTCGCCGCCGCCTTTATCCGAACGGTGATAATGCGCCTGTGCCTTCTTCCACAGCGCGGGATCTGCCTTCGGCCAGATGGTCTGCGGATCAGGGCGCCGGAGGATTACATTGCCCCAGCGCTCCAGCTTTTCGCCGTCGCCGGTGTCCAGCACCTCATAATCTTCCCATGTCGTTGCTAAGAACATTGCAATCTCCTTTACAGGTCATCCCCGTCATCCGTCAGGCGTGACAGCACATCGCCGTTGAGCTGCACGAGCCGCCGCACAACCTCCTGCACATACAGCCGGTCGAGCCCCTCCAGCGCAGGGTCGACTTCCACGCACTCGCGCAGGGATGCCCAGTCGCCGGAAGCAGCGGATGCGCTCAGGCGGTTTGTTTCGTCAATGTCGTACATGATTTCATACAGCGCGGGCGGCAGCGTCAGCTTCTGCGGCTGCATTATGCCGCCTTGCAGATGCAAATCACTTTCGATGACGGCGTTTGCAGGCAACTGCGGCAGCTCGCCGCGGTTTTGATGGGTGACGGCAGGAATGACGGCTGTTTCCTTCCTGAGAATCGCCAGCGCAAGGCGAACCGGGCGCACGGACGGCGTGTCCTTGAGCAGGAGCAGCTGCGCCGTCTTGCCGTCGGTTGTTTCGGTGCCCTGCTGACCGATGGTGTTCATGTGCGTGAGGCGATCCTTGCGGCGTTCGATGCTTTCACCGAAGGAAGGATTCTCCTCAGGAATGTAATCCTCCTCCTGCGCGAGCAGCTCCGCATGGCGCACGACATCGCCGAACGCCACCGCATCGTACCAGCCCAGCCAGCGTTTTGTCAGCCGACCGAGCTTTTCTTCTTCCGCCTGCTGACGGAGCGCAGGGAGCAAATCAAGGCGACTTTTCTTCTCATGCACCGACAGCAGGAACGAGAAGCCCGGCAGACCTGCCGCGATGCCCTCGATGGTGTCCTCCTTGCGCATGAGCGACCGCGCGATGCGCTGCCACGTGTTGCCGCGGTAATACGCGTCATCCAGCCCGTAGCATGTGAATCCGGCATTCAGGAACATCTGCGTTGTCCGCGCAACCGGCTGACCGAGCGTGATGATGAGTGCTTTCGGACAGCACGTCCGCATTGCCCGGCAGAGGTTCAGCACGTTTTCACCCTGACGCAGCGTGTGCATCAGTCCGCCGATGCCGCCATGTACGCGCGCCTGATCCTTCAGCCCGGGATCATCGTCCTTCACGCCGGACAGCGCGTCCTGATCCTGCCGGAAGCGCGTCGCCGCCATGCAGTCGCCTGCATACACGACGCAGTCCGCGCCCATGAGCACTTCCTGACGGCTGCCGGAAGTGATAAGCTTCGCCTTTCGTCCGCTGTCATGGATGATGGCATCGCCGTAGCGCTGCAGCACGCTTTGCATCGATGGATTTTTCTCCTCGACGGCGAGCAGTCCGTCCTCATGGCACGCATAGAGGAAATCGACAAGCAAAAAAGGCAGGTGCATCGGAATATCCTGCCCAATGAACGCAAATTTGTACGGCATAGGCTTTCCTTTTGGCAATTAGCAGTTCACAATGAACAATCGTGGTTAAACATTTACTATGGAAATGTGCACTGCGAAGGGGTCAAGGGGGCGATGGCAGATTTTGTCCGCTTTCCTGCCCCCTTGAACGCCTTCAGCAGCAATAAAAACAACGGTTGAAAGAAAATTCTTTATGCGTGCACCCGCACTGCCAGTTTGCAAGGCTGACCATTGATATCCCAGTCGCGGGCGATGAACGAATCATCCGCCTCGCCAGCCTCCACCGTTTCGGCAAGCGTACCGAACTTCAGCATCTCCATGCCGCCTTCGATGGCATTGGCAAGCACATTGCCGCAGGTATAGCGCACATCCACACGGTCGGTCACGTCGAAGCCGGCGTCCTTGCGCATCGTCTGCACCTTGCTGATGACCTCGCGGACATAGCCTTCCTGAATCAGCTCAGGCGTCAGATTCGTGTCCAGCACGACCGTCACGCCCTTGTCTTCCTGCGTCAGGAAGCCGGGCTTCTGCATCGGGGAGGTCAGCACATCATCCTTGGCAAGCGTAACAGTCGTTCCGTCCAGCTCAAAGGAGATGGTTTCGCCGCGTGCGAACGCGTCAACCACATCGTTGCCGTCAAGCTGCTGCAGCTTCTGACCGATTTTGCCCAGAAGCTTGCCGTACTTCGGACCCAGCGTGCGCATCTGCGGTTTGAGCTGGTAGGTGGTGAATTCACGCGCGGATTCGGTGAACACGACCTCCTTGACGTTCAGCTCATCCTCGCAGAGCACCTGATAGCTCTCGGAGAAGCTTGCACCCTTGACGTAGAGGCGTGCGGCAGTCTGGCGCGTCTTGATGTTCGCGAGATTGCGGCAGGCACGACCGAGCTGTACGACTTCGACGAGCGCTTCCATCTGCGCCTCCATCTCGGGGTCAATCCAGCTGGCGTCTGCGGCAGGGAAGTCGCACAGATGCACGGAGTCAACCGCACCCGGCACGTTGTTGACGACGAGGTTCTGATAAATCTCTTCAGTCAGGAACGGGATGAACGGCGCGGCGACCTTGCTCAGCGTCACGAGCACATGATAGAGTGTCGTGAAGGCGGCATCCTTGTCAGCAGCATCGACCTTGCCCCAGAAGCGTTCACGGCCGCGGCGGACATACCAGTTGCTCAGCTCATCCACGAAGTCCTGAATGGCAAGCGCAGATTCGGTAATGCGGTAATTCCACAGGTTCTCATCGACAAACTGAATCAGCGTATTCAGCTTGGAGAGAATCCAGCGATCCATCAGCGAAAGCTTCTCGCTCTTGATGTCATGCTTGGTGGGGTCGAACTGGTCGATGTCGGCGTACATGGCGAAGAAGGCGTACACGTTCTGCAGCGTGGCGAGGAACTTGTTCTGCCCTTCGCGGACAGCCTTTTCGGAATAGCGGCTGGGCAGCCACGGCGCGCTGGTCGTGTAGAAGTACCAGCGGAGCGCGTCAGCACCGAACTTGTCCAGTTCCTCGAACGGGCTGACGACGTTGCCCAAGTGCTTGGACATCTTTCTGCCCTGCTCGTCCTGCACGTGACCGAGAACGATGCAGTTCTGGAACGGCGCACGGTCGAACAGTAGCGTTGAGATGGCTTCGAGCGTGTAGAACCAGCCGCGCGTCTGGTCGATGGCTTCGGAGATGAAGTTTGCCGGGAAATTCTGCTCGAACTCTTCTTTGTGCTCGAAAGGATAGTGCCACTGCGCGAAGGGCATGGAGCCGGAATCGTACCAGCAGTCGATGACCGCCTTGTCGCGGATCATTTCGCCGCCGCACTTGTCGCAGCGCAGCTTGACCGCGTCGATGAACGGACGGTGCAACTCAAGGTTTTCGCCCGGATCCTCCACTGCCAGCTCACGCAGCTCCGCACGGGAGCCGACAACATGCATGTTGCCGCAGCTGCACTTCCACACGGGCAGGGGCGTGCCCCAATAGCGCTCGCGGGAAAGACCCCAGTCGTGGACGTTCTCCAGCCAGACGCCCATGCGGCCTTCCTTGATGTTCTCCGGCATCCAGTTGATGGTACGGTTGTTGCGCACGAGCGCGTCCTTGACGTCGGTCATGCGGATGAACCACGTCGGACGGGCGTAGTACAGCAGGGGCGTATCGCAGCGCCAGCAGAACGGATAGTCATGCGCGAACTGCAGCGTGCGGAAGAGCAGACCGCGTTCCTCCAAATCCTTGAGCACCAGCGGATCAGCTTTCTTGACGAACACGCCCGGCCACTTGGTGTCCGCCGTCATGCAGCCTTGCGGGTCGACAAAATTCACGAACGCGACGTCATTTTCGCGGCAGACGCGGTTGTCGTCCTCGCCGAAGGCAGGCGCAATATGGACGATGCCGGTGCCGTCGGTCATGGTGACGTAGCTGTCGCAGATGACGAACCATGCCTTCTTGTCCAGCTTGCCGACGGCAAAGTCGAACAGCGGCTCATATTCCATGCCCTTCAGGTCGCTGCCGGGCATTTCTGCCTGAATCTCAAACTGCTGATCCGGGAAAACGGTCGTCATCAGCGCCTTTGCCATGATGTAGATGCGGCCGTCTTCCGCCTTGAAGCGGCAATACGTGTCCGTCGGGCTGATGCACAGCGCCATGTTCGACGGCAGCGTCCACGGGGTCGTCGTCCATGCGAGGAAGTAGGTGTTGTCTTCGCCCTTGACATGGAAACGCACGTAAGCGGAAGTTTCCTTGACGTTCTTGTAGCCCTGAGCCACCTCGTGAGAGGACAGCGCGGTGCCGCAGCGAGGGCAGTAGGGGACAATCTTATGTCCCTGATACAACAGCCCCTTTTCGTAGATGGTCTTGAGGCTCCACCACTCGGATTCGATGTAATTATCCTCGTAGGTGATGTACGGATGCTCCATGTCGACCCAGTAGCCGACCTGCTCGCTCATCTTCTCCCAGTCATGCAGATACTTCCAGACGGACTTCTTGCACTCCTTGATGAACGGTTCGATGCCGTACTTTTCAATCTGCGGCTTGCCGTCCAGACCCAGCGACTTTTCGACTTCCAGTTCAACCGGCAGACCATGCGTATCCCAGCCGGCCTTGCGCAGCACGGAGTAGCCCTTCATCGTCCAGTAACGCGGAATCAAGTCTTTGATGACGCGCGTTTCGATATGGCCGATGTGCGGACGGCCGTTTGCAGTCGGCGGACCGTCGAAGAAGGTCAGGCGCTTGGCACCGTCCCTGAAATGGAAGGAGCGGCGGACGATGTCCTTTTCCTTCCAGAGCTGCGTGATTTCTTTTTCCCGTGCGGGGAAATTCAGATCCTTGGCAACCTTGCTGTACATACCATTCCACCTCGTTCTTGTCACTTTGCCGGGAGCAACAAAAACCGCCCCGGCGCAAACATGCACTGGGACGGATCAAAGCGCTTTGCAAAAATCCGCGGTACCACCCAACTTGACGGGACAAAAGCCCATCCGCTCTGCGCAGGCGTCAAACCTGCCTTCTCTGTAACGGGAGAACCCGACCTTCCCTGCGGTAAACGGTCAGGAAGGCTCGCTCCGGGGTGATTTGTCATCAGGATTCTTCCGCCGGCTCGCACCCTCTCCGGCTCGCTTGAGGAAAAATGCCTGCGCCGTCCCCATCACTGCGCTGTTTCCTATTATAACGCTTTTTTGCCCTGTTTGCAAGAGGAAACCTTGGCTGATTTCGATCCGAACCCCTTCGCAATGCGCTTTTTCATAGCAGATGGGCAATGCGGCTGTTTTGTTTGCCAAAGTTCAACTATGGAAATGAAAACCGAAGGGGTCAAAGAAAACGGACGAAGTCCGCGACCGTTTTTGCAATTGCAATGCATCCGTGTTATAATGGCATCACATCATCTGCGCAAGCCGGATGGCATTCTCCTTCGCAGCGGAGAGAATGCCTTCGACGTCCGCCCCGAGGATGTCGAGCCCTTCGGCGGCAAGCATGTGCAGTTCGGGAATGCCGAGCATGCGGAAGATGGACGCGAGATACGCCGGTGCGTGATTATCGCCTGCAGCTTCGCCGCTTTCGTAGATGCCGCCGCGCGTGGTGATGTAGACCGCCTGCTTTGCGCGGCAAAGACCGGTGTAGCCCTGCGCAGTGCAGGCGAATGTAAGCCCTGTGACGCAGATGTGCTCCAGATACGCGTGGACGGCGGCAGGAAACGTGCCTTCCCAGAACGGTGCGGCAAGCACGATGAGGCCGGCATCCCGAAAGGCACGGGCAGGAGCAAATTCAGCATCATCCCAGCTTTCGGCAGATTCGCGCGCACGGAGCGTGTCCCCGAACAGCGGCAGCAGGCGCATTTCATTGAGGTCAGCTGTTTCGAGGGTGCAGGACGGATGTGCAGCGGTGTATGCGTCCAGAAAGCAGTGCGCGAGGGCAAGCGTGCGGGAGCTTTCGCCGCGGATGCAGCCGTTGACAAACAGAATTTTCATCAATCAATGCCTCCAATCAGGGGAAGTAATCCCATTGTACCCCGATTCGGATGTGATTGCAAGCGGAGGAGCAGCAAAATCATGCGGAGAAACGATCGGAATATCACGGAACTTCAGCAAATCGAGGAGATCCTTGCCGGTGCGCGAATCCTTCATCTGGGCATGCATGACGGCGAATACCCGTATGTCGTGCCGATGCATTACGGCTATCGGTTTGCAGATGGCAGGCTGACGCTGTATGTCCATTGCGCAAAGGAAGGACATAAGTTGGACTGCCTGAAGGCGGATGACCGCGTGTTCGCGGAAATCGACTGCGGAGAACAGCTTGTTCCCGGCGAAATCGCCTGTCAGTACGGCGCAATGTACAAAAGCATCATGGCACGCGGCAGGGGCGTTATCCTGACGGATTCGCAGGAAAAGTGCGAAGGGCTTCGCTTGCTGATGAAGACGCAGACCGGCGAGGATTTCACGTTTGACGTGCGCATGGCGGACGCGGTCTCGGTCATCCGCATTGATGTCGAAAGCTATACTGCAAAGGCAAGAGTAAAATAAGAGGGCATTGCTTTTCTTCTGTCATCGAAATGTTTACAATTTGATGTTCTTTTCCCCTTGACATTGCAACAATTTTGTAATAAAATCACGTTATACAGGAAGGAGTGACGCCCATGATGCCTAAAGGATTGCGCCGACTGCTTTGCGGCACGCTCGCGGTGATGATGATCGGCAGTGCCTCTGCGCTTGCAGATACGGCAACTGTTACCGCAACGAAGCTGATGCTGCGCGAAAAGGCTTCCTCAGCCAGCGATGCCCTGCAGACGCTGCCTAAAGGTACCACACTCGAAATCGTCGGTACAAGCGGAAGCTGGTATAAGGTCACCTACGGCAAATATACCGGCTATGTTTATAAAAATTATGTGAAGGTCACCAAAACGTCATCGTCCAGCACAACCACAACCGCCAAGACAACCTCGTCCTCCTCGAGTTCCCTTGAGAAGGGCAGCACCGGCAGTGCTGTGCGTGACCTGCAGACGAAGCTCAAGAAACTCGGATTCTATACCGCAACGGTTGACGGCGCTTTCGGCGAAACGACTGAAAAGGCCGTTAAGGCATTCCAGAAGAAGTATAACCTGACAGCGGACGGCGTTGCAGGCACTGCGACGCTCAAGAAGCTCAACAGCCTGTATTCTGCCGCGACAAAGACATCCGACAGTTCATCTTCCTCATCCGCATCGACCGATGACGGCAAGATGCGCATCGGCAGCACAGGCAGTGCGGTCAAGCAGGTGCAGACGCTGCTCAAGCAGCTCGGTTTCTATTCGGGCAGCATCGACGGCAATTTCGGTTCGGGCACGTACAAGGCCGTTGTCGCGTTCCAGAAGAAATACGGGCTGACGGTGGACGGCGTTGTCGGCTCGGCGACGCTCAAGAAGCTGCAGAACGCCTCGTCCAGCAGCTCCAGCAGCTCCAGCAGTTCAAGCAGCACGACAAAGAACGACGACCGCCTCGAAAACGGTGCCATCGGCACGAAGGTCAAGACGCTGCAGACAAACCTCAAAAAGCTCGGCTTCTATACCGCAAGCGTTGACGGTTCCTTCGGCACTGCGACCGAAAACGCTGTCCGTGCATTCCAGAAGAAGTACGGGCTGACGGTGGACGGCGTGGCAGGCTCTGCAACGCTGGCAAAAATCGAAGAGGCGCTGAAGAGCGGCTCGACAACGTCGACGACATATACGACCGAACGCCTTGACTGGTTCAATGGCGGCAAGAATGTCATTCCCAGCGGTGCGACCTTCCAGGTGAAGGACGTCAGCACCGGACTTGTGTTCAGCGCGAAGGAACAGAGCTGCGGCAATCACCTCGACGCCGAGCCGCTTACTGCCGAGGATACCGCGATCCTCAAGAAGATTAACGGAGGCTCATTCTCCTGGCGCCGCCGCGCGGTGCTGGTGAAGTACAACGGGCATGTGTACGCCGCCTCCATCTATTCCGAGCCGCACGGCGACAACACGATTCTCGACAACAACTTTGACGGTCAGTTCTGCCTCCACTTCTACGGCAGCAAGACGAACGGCACCAACCGCGTCGATGAAGACCATCAGAAGTGCGTTGAACAGGCAATGAAGGCAACTTGGTAATGCAAAGCCGGTCTGATGCTGAATCAGGTCGGCTTTTTCTTTGCATGGGGTTACAAATCCTTGACAAATCCGGCAAAATCCTTACAATGAAACTTGCAGCTGATTCATTTTTGATATTCATTGATTTGTATCTGTCACACGGCTGCAGGCAGAGGAAAAGAGGGGACATCATGTTTGGATTCAGACCGGACGGACGGCGCGTTTCGTCCATCGACCCCATCGTCGGCATTACGCCCTACCTGATGCCGATGCGCTGCGATGCGCAGGTCTTTCTGCAGCACCGCATCGACTATGAGCTTCTGACGCGCTATATCGCTGCACAGGCCGCGAAGGGCGAGAAGATTACTTTCATGCAGATCATCATCGCGGCGTTCATCCGTTCCATCTCGCAGCATCCGGAAATCAACCGCTTTATCATGAACAAACAGTTCTTCGGGCGGAAGATGTGCGCTGTGTCCTTTACCATCCTCAAGGATCCGCAGGATGCGTCCAAGGGCGAAACGGCGGTCAAAATCAAGTACGACCTGACCGATACCATCTACGATGTCCGCGACCGCATGAACGATGTTATCGAGGCGAACCGCGGCGCTGACACCAAGAATTTCGCTGATAAGCTTGCAAAGGCGGCGCTGGTCATTCCCGGTCTTGCGACGTTCCTCGTGATGATTGTCCGCCTGCTCGACCGATACGGGCTCTGTCCCAATGCGCTGCTCGATGAGCTGCCCTTCCATACCAGCATGTATATTACCAATAACGCCTCGATCGGTCTGCACCACGTGAACCATCACATCTATAATTTCGGCTCGACCAGCCTGTTCTTCGGCATGGGCACGGTCGAGAAGGTTGCCGTGGTCGAAAAGGGCGAAACGCGCATGAAGCGCTTCCTGCCCATTGGCATCACAGCGGATGAACGCATCTGCTCCGGCGCGCATTATGCGGGCTTCTTCGGCACCATGTCCCATCTGCTCAGCCATCCTGAGGAGCTCGAAAAGCCGCCGGAATCCGTCCGCTTCGATGAAAAGTGTGAATACCATGTGCCGAAGCTTGCCGAGCAGAAGGCAGCCAAGGCGAAAAAGAACAAAAAGGCGTAAGCAGGAAAAGCACGAACCCCTGTCGAAATCCTCCGTTGTAGTGCAGATTTGAAGTCTGCGGAAGAACGGGGGATTTTTTGTATGCAAACGATTGGCATTGTAGGGCTCGGTCTCATTGGCGGTTCACTCGCGAAAACCATTAAGCTCCATACGCCGTACACCGTTTATGGCTATGACATCAGCGCAGAAACGATGCAGCGCGCCTTCCTGATGGAGGCGATTGACGGCGAACTGACGGCGGAACAGCTGCCGAAGTGCGACATTGTGCTCGTTTGCCTGTATCCGCAGGCGATTATTGATTATGTCACCGCACACAAGGATGATTTCAAGCCCGGCAGCCTCGTGATTGACTGCGGCGGCGTCAAGCAGGTTATCTGCAGTGCGCTGTATGACGTCAGCGAGGGTCAGGCATGGCACTATATCGGCGGACATCCCATGGCAGGGCGTGAGCACAGCGGCTTCAAGTATGCCCGGGACGACCTGTTTGACCATGCATCCATGATTCTCTGCGGACGTCCGGACGAGGATCCTGCCGTGCTGCAGCTCGCGCGCGATTTCTTCCTGTCGCTCGGCTTCCGCCGCGTGCAGTTCACCACGCCCAAGGTGCATGACGAGATGATTGCGTACACGTCCCAGTTGGCACACATTGTATCCAGCGCCTATGTGAAATGTCCTCTTGCGGACAAGCACCGCGGCTTTTCTGCCGGCAGCTTTGCGGACATGACGCGTGTCGCGCGGCTGAATGAAGCGATGTGGACGGAACTGTTCTTTGATAACCGCGAGGCGCTGCTGCCTGTGGTGGAGGATCTTGTTCAGCGCGTGACGGAATACCGCGATGCCCTGCGGGATCAGGATGAGGATGCGATGATGCGCCTCCTGCGCGAGGGTCGTGAAACCAAGGAACGCCTGACGGAAGCTTAAAACGCAACATGCGGAACCTGCATGCAAATGTGTGGACTCCGTCGCAAAACGGGTCAAGGGTCGAAGACCCTTGTTCACCGACCTCGTTGGTGAAAACAAAATTGTTGGGATTGTTCCATGACTGTCCGGCGGAAAGGCGGCGGGCAATCTGGTCGCGCTGGACGCGGCGAAGACCGGTGAAGAGCATGACATAGTAGACGTCGGCGAAACGGCTGCTCTGGATGGCTGTCTGGTACTTATGGCGCGTCGAGTCCTTGAGGGACAGGCAGTAGGTGTTCAGCCACGTCGTCAGCCATTCGGCGGTTCGCAGAACGGTTACGCATTGCCAACTGTGCGAATAAGTACATCGGAACGGTCCTTCGTATCGCGGGGCTCTTGCATTGCGCCGACATGAAGACGATTGCGAAATCTCGGATGATACAATCCGCAGGGCAATTGAAATCGGCAAGTACTTTCTGGCTCATGCCAGCTGTGCTTATTCGATGATGAGCGGCGATGCGAGCATCCGAAAAGCAAGATTCGTGTGGGCGAAGCTTGCGAAGTTTGGTCAATCGGAGGTGAAGCGTTTCGATTTGTTCCAGACTTGCCGCAGCAAATTCTTCCGCAAATCGGAAGATCTGATTCCGACGCTGCAGCTTCTGGAGGAGCCTGGCTATCTCCGTCAAATCATTCCTGAGCATCAAGGCGCGGGACGTCCGCCGGATATTCGCATCTTGCTCAACCCCGCAGCGTGACAAAAGGGGAATTTACTGCACGAATTTTCGATGGAACTTTGACGCGTGTTCATGAAAACTAGTCAAGAGAAATTCAGACTTTCTCTCGAACAGGAGTGCACGCTTTTCTCGCTAATTCAATTTATGGACAAATTACGATTCGTCAAAGTGACCTATAACCGCATCGCCCACGATGCATTAGCAAGGGCTTGGGGCGACCAGCACCAACAAGCTTGTTTGCAAAATGCCGTTTGGCATGCGCAACCCCTGCTTGCACGTTTTATCTCAAATTCGAGATTTTTGATTGGGCAAGCAGGGGCAACGTTTTACTTTTGCCACTTTGCTTGTTGGGGACATGCCCCAAGCCCCGTTAATGCATCGTCCTCGATGCGGTTGCAAAAGGTTCTGTAAGAGTATTCATTGAATGCAATTTGACTTATTTGTGCTATGATATAAATATCACTGGAAGATAAATGTCACTGGAAGACAGTGACAAAAAGCAGAGAAGCATTGCAGGCGGGACGCAAATGCAACTGTCAAAAAGGAGGTGCTTGGTGCAATGCGCAGGAAGAAATGATTGCACCTTATACCAATGATGAAACAAGAAGAACGTGACTTCAAAAACAGCAATGTTGCTGTTAAAACAATAATGAACAATGGAGGAAAAAGCAAATGAAACGTTTTCTCATCATCTGCTGTGCGCTTTCTGTCGCACTTTCTGCTGTAGCTTTGGGGACAACATTTACACGCACGGTGCAATGTGTAAATACATATGACTATGTGAAATCTCAAACTTCGGAAGAAAAAGAAAGCGATGATCATCGAATCTATGTATATTACAATGCTCAGGGGTGTAGCAACAGTTATACGAATCATTTTCGTGGTTATGCAATCGACGATGAAGGAGATGCTTTGTGCGGAAGCAAATGGGTTACTCCGGGAAAGCTAATTCCGATTCAAGGCGCAGGATTTACTGAGAATTATCGTTATTACGTGACAATGCGTGGCAACACAAAGTATTACGAAAACGAAAAATTGTCAACAATTGTTCTTGCAGGATACTTTCAGGTGAATTAAAAAATCGATGCTTGCAGGGGTGAGGAAGATGGTCACGCATTTTCCTTGCCCACTGCGGAAAGAAGATAATAATGACGTTTCGTAAATCATTATTCTGCATATTTCTTGGCATGCTATTGCTGCTGACTGTAAACGCTTCCTCCGAATCCCTGACTTCCATCCAGCAGATTATCGAAACAACGCCGGAACGATGGACGGAAACCTATGAGACAGAATGGCGTACAATTGAAGTCGATACAGAAATTATCGTGCCGGATGTCGAAACGTTTCCGATTGTGAAAGTACAGTCCATGCCAAAGATCGATGATGAACTTCTTGCTGAATACAGCACAGTGACGAAGAATAGAACCGGTGCTTTTCAATTCGACAAGCTAAAGGATGATTACCTGCACAACAATTGGGGATATAAAACTATTGATCGTTACGGCAGAAATGAGATTCCGACAATCAGGCCGGAAAATGTGACAATCAGCTTTGAGGAAGCCGAGGCGCTTGCATTTTCGGAAATCAACCGACTGTGGGGATTGGATGAAAGCGACTTTCTGCTGACAACGCTGAGAATCACAAGTTGCGTTTATCAATATACAGAAAAAAACGGCGTCAAAACCTGGGGCAAGGCAGTGAGCGAACAGGGGCGATACCATTTTTATTTTGAACAGATTTTTCATGGCATAGAGATGGAGGGCGCACGCGAATGCTATGAAACTTATCTTACGGAGGAAAGTCCTTTGATTGCAGGCTTCTGCGGCATCAATTTTTCATCCACTCTGGATAATGCCAAAATCCGGGCTATCCTTCTCAAAGAAACTGAGGTTGTATATGAGGATGTTCCGCTTTTGACCTTCAGCGCGGCAAAGGAAGCCATAGAGCAGGAAATCTACGCGGGACATCTGCGCACGGTTGACGAGGTCAAGCTCTGCTATATTTCTTATCTTGATCCGAACGACACAAGCGTACGGTGGTTGTTGCCTGCATGGTATGTAATCGGGGATTATACGCGCGACCCTGAGCAGGAATATAAATACATCTACGATGAATATACCGGTGAAGAAGTTGACAATGGCTTTGAGAAGCATGAGGTTGTCTTTCAGGCGCAGGCAGGTACGCTGCTCGACTATAAGGACACGCGAAAAACGCGCCGGCAGGTCATCGACATCATTACGTGGGAGCAGGTCGGGCAATGAGAGCAATTCTGTCTGAAACACGGCGGCTCATCCGGAACAAGCACTTTGTGCTTGCTGTTGTCATCATGCTGATTGGTTTTACAGCGTATGCGGCTTGCGACTGGGTGCTGATGTACGATTGGGATGTGGAGTATCGCAATTCATCGCTCCTGCAGACACTTGGCGGCATTTATTTCGGCGGTGCAATGCTGGTTGTGCCGCTGTGCGCTGCGCTGCCGGCAGGTCCTGCGCAGGTCGAGGAGCTGCAGACGAACTTTATTGATTACAAGGTCATCCGCAGCTCCATGCCGCGGTATGAGGTGACAAAGCTGGCGAGCGCGTTCCTTGCATCCGGCTTGGCGATTGCACTCGCGTTTGCGTTGCATGCGGCGCTGTGGAATGTTCTTGCGACGCCATGCAATCCGCTTGAAAACGACTATCTCGCTGTCCCGTTTGCTGACGACTGCATCTTCGCGCCGTGGCAGGAAATTTGCTACAGCGCGCCGATTTATGTCTGGATTACGGCAGCAGTGTTTTTCTGCGGCGGCGTCTGGGGAATTGTCAGCGCAACAGCGGCGTTGTATACAAGGGATAAGCTGCTATCGATTGCGGTGCCGTTCTGTGTATATTTCCTGTGGAGCTACGGTTTTCCGCGTGTGGTGCTCGGAATGAAGAGTTTTCCGCATCCGGCGGATTTGTACAATGATGGGCTGACATGGGACGGCGTGCGCGATTCGCTGCTTGTTTACGGCGTTCTGCTCGTTCTGCTGAATGTCCTCTATGGCGTGAAACTGTTCAGGAGGTATCGTCATGGCGAATAAAAAAACAGTTCGGGCGATGCTGACGGCGAATTTCGACGAGTGGATTCATCAGCCGCGAACGGTGCTCATGTTCTTCTTCATGCTCGCGACAACATATATCACCGTGTACAGCTACGGCAAGGGCATCCAATCCGTACAATATGAAATGCATCTCGGCGAAAGCCTTGTATGGCTTCTGATGAACGGCTTCAACGGCATGTCGCTCGCAAGCCTGACGTATCTTGTCGCCATCTCCGAAATTCCGCATCAGACGTCGTTCCTGCAATATTCGCTTATCCGCACATCGCGCGAGAAATGGTGCGTTTCGATGCTGGTGTACTGCATTCTCCTTGCTGTCGCTGTCATGGCGGTCATGCTGCTGCTGTCGGCGCTGTTCCTGCTGCCGGTAGTAACGGCCGGCACCGGCTGGAGCGACACGCTTCGTACAGAGGCCGGAATGATCGAAGAAAAAACGTATATTCCGCTGTGGATTCGGTCGAACTTTGCGCCGTGGCAGGCGATTTTGCTGGCAATCTGCCCGATTCTGCTGTTCTGGATAGTCATCACGTTCTCTGCGCTGTTCTTCAATCTGCTGGGTCATCCAACGATCGGGCTGAGCTTGAATGCAATCATCCTGTTCTCCGGCATGATTTTCGTGTTCGAGGACTTTCCGGCGCTGAAATCGCCCATGATTTTCACCATGCTGACCAGAATCGTCAGCGGTTACGAGGATTGTTATTTCCAGCGGTTGACGGCAGTGCTGATTGGATATGTGCTCGTGCTGCTGTGCCAGATGCTGCTGATTCTGTGGGTAGTGAAGAAGCGCGACATTGCCGCCTATTCCGACCGCAAGGGCTGAGAGGAAGTTTGTATTATGATTGAAATTTCAAACGTCAGCAAACGCTACGGCAAGACGATTGTGCTGCGCAACATCAGCGCAAAGCTCGAATCCGGCACCATCTACGGGCTTGTCGGTCCGAACGGCTGCGGCAAAACGACGCTGATGCGCTGCATTTGCGGCTTCGCGAAACCGGATGAGGGCTTTGTGCGAGTTGATGGCAAGGTTATCGGCAAAGATTGCGATTTCGCGCCATCGATGGGCATCATCATCGAGACGCCCGGCTTTCTCTCACACATGACTGCACGCCAGAATCTGTCCATCCTATCCGATATTTCCGGCAAAACACCGAAGAAACGAATCGATGAGGTCATCCGTCAGGTCGGGCTTGACCCCAATGACCGCAAGCCAGTCGGAAAGTATTCGCTTGGCATGCGTCAGCGCCTCGGCATTGCGCAGAGCTTGCTGGAAAACCCGACCGCGCTCCTATGGGACGAGCCGTTCAACGGGCTTGACGCAGATGGCATCGCCGATATTCATCGTCTGCTGCAGGAGCGCAAGACGCTTGGCAACACGATTCTTCTCGTCAGCCACAGCGAGGCAGACATTGCGAAGGCGTGTGACTGCGTATTTCACATGGAAAACGGCGAAGTGAAATGCCTTGATGAATGACATGCTGTAACACTTTGAAGTTTTGAAATCCAGTAAAATCAAGGCTTCCAAGACCGAAAATCAGAAAAACAGTCCTCAAGGTCAAATGGTTCGACTCCCAACAAAACGAGGTTCTAAACCGACCCATCAGCCGGAAAAATGCACGGCAAAAGCAACAGGAGGCAGTTACAGCTACCTCCTGTTTGTGTGGCAAACCGGCATGATGAGGTGAATCAGGGGGACAATTCCAGATGGTAGCA
Organism: Anaerovoracaceae bacterium; assembly: GCA_963590165.1. Classification (GTDB taxonomy): domain Bacteria; phylum Bacillota; class Clostridia; order Christensenellales; family Aristaeellaceae; genus UBA11524. The sequence goes on along the minus strand of CAVANO010000012.1, from coordinate 3,852 downwards.
GCCAGAAGTTATGCTGAAAACAAGCCGTGCATTATTCGAAATGAATTGTTGCAAGGGGCTTGCAGGTACGATCTGCGCAAAAATGACTGGCTACAAAATGGCTACAAAATTCCTGAAGAACCTGTGGACGAGGCGAAATACGTGGATTATTTGGACGAAAAGCGAATTGAAAGTGCATTTTATCACCATGTATCAAGGGCTGAGGCTGGAGTGGGAATGATGGACATGGGGCTTTTTGTTTTCTGCTTCTGGTCATTCGACCTGTTCGCACGTTGCAGGTTATATCTGCTTCAGCATGTACTCGTTGCACCGGTCATAGACCTCGAACAGGGCTTTATCGCAGTATTCATGGTACATGAAGTCTAAAATTTTGCCAAAATACTGAATTAGCTGCTTGGCGTTGTAGCTCTTGCCATTTGCCGTGCAATTAGCAGCAATGTCATCATCAGTTACTGCGTGCAGTTGATGTGCCAGCCGATTACGTTCTTTAGCATTTAGCTGTTCGCAAGCCACAAATGTATCCATCATCCAATCTGGCACTTTTCCCTGACCAACAATGCGCAGAAATGGAACACCCAACCGCATAGCAAATTCTCGATCATCAATCGTGAATCTGCATTGTGTTTCCAATTGTTTTGCAATATCCGGCATCAATTCACGAATGCGGCTTCCTAAAAGTCTTGTTTTTCCATCTCTTCCTGTTTCAATAATGTCTTTTGCATGATCCGGCAGACAATCTTTCAAAATTAACTGAAGCAAAAAAGTAAGGAACGGATTAATCCGTAGCACAAATTCCGAATAATGCTTCGTTTCTTCAAGATTCCGCATCAGTAGGTAATAGTCGCTGATCAGTATGTATTCCTTACCTTTGGAGCTATTCAAGTTGCCTTTATGTGGATACAAGTTCAGCCCCGTAGTCTGTTTCAGCGCCTTACTGAGTTTTATTGCTTCTTCTGTCTGCAGGTCATTGCGTGCGGCGAGATGCTTGACAATCGGAAGAATCGCCGGCGGCAATTGCGAACCGATGGCTTCGAGAGCGCGGTAGTCGCGCTGTTCAATCAGCTTGCGCACCTGCGCACGGGTGCGGTCGCGCTCGATTGCATACAGCTTCGGTTCCGTGCAACGGTTAGGCGCTTCGGGTTCTTCATCCTCATTGCATTCAAGTTCCTCTTTGACATAATACTTGCCATTGTTTCGTTCGCTTCCGCCTGATTTCTTGTCCGGATTGGACACCTGAATGCCCTTGACTGGACGATAATAGTTCTTCAGCGTAAGCAGATCAAGAATCGTCTTCATCTGCGGCGTGCCGGAACTCAGGTTCACCAAAATCTCACTGTCTGGATTTTCTTGCAAGACGCGCTCAAAGCAGGCTTGCAGTGGTTCTGCTACTTCATCCAAATCTTGTACGTTCACAATGTGACTGAACGTATAGTCAACCGACACATCATAGTGTTGCCAATTTTCCTTTGCATATTGAATTGTCTTGGTATAGCGATGGTCGCCATCCTTTTCTTCATAGCACCCCATTTCTTCCGACAGGAAAATATACACCTTCTTCGGGCGATAATGCCGCATAATATGGAGCATGCCGCCGTCGCGATAACCGCGCACTGGATCTGTGGTGCCGACACAGGTGAAAAGTACAGAATCCGCCATATCCATAGTCTCCTTTGCTTGCTTTTGTTTTATGATATCACAAACTGGCAAAATCGTCAAGATGTGCGTTGATATGTTCGCTAATTTGTGATACAATAACTTATCAGGCAAAAAGTGGAGGAAACAACATGCGACATCTGCTGAATACGCTGTACGTTACGACTGAAGATGTTTACCTATCCGTGAAAGGCGAGAATGTGCTTGTGAAAAACCATGACACGATTATCGCCTCTGTTCCACTGCACACGCTTGAGTGCATCACCTGTTTCAATTACGGCGGCGCAAGCCCGGCACTCATGGGCAAATGCATGGAGCATGGCATCGAATTGAGTTTCCATCGACCGAACGGTCAATTTCTGGCGCGGCTGGCAGGTGAAGAACGCGGGAATGTGCTCTTGCGGCAGGCACAATACCGGATAGCAAATGATGAAGAGGCAAGCCGCATCATCGCGAAGAAATTCATTGCAGGAAAAGCATACAATGCGCGATGGGTACTGGAGCGTGCGATTCGCGACCACCCCGACCGCGTACCGGTTAATAAGATGAAATGTGCCAGCCGCAGCATTGCCGACGTGCTCATTGCTCTCGAAAATTGCAAAACGCTTGATGAACTCCGCGGACAGGAAGGTATAGCGGCGCAGCTTTATTTTGATTGCTTTGATTATCTGATTTTGCAGCAAAAATATGCCTTCCAGTTTGACGGCCGTGTCCGCCGTCCGCCGACAGATCCTGTGAATTCCATGCTGTCCTTTGCCTACACGCTGCTGATGGGCAATTGCGCCGCTGCACTGGAAAGCGTCGGTCTTGACCCCTATGTAGGCTTTCTTCATCGGGCACATTCCGGACGAAAAAGTCTGGCTTGCGACTTGATGGAGGAACTGCGTACAGTTTATGCCGACCGCTTTGTGCTGACGTGCATCAACAAGAAAATCATCATGGAAAAGCATTTTGAGCCGCAGGAGGACGGTTCTGTCTACCTGACAAGTGAAGGCAGACGCATTTTTCTTCGTGGGTGGCAGGAACAAAAATACGAGGAATTGAGGCATCCCGTACTGAAGGAACAAATCCCATGGGGATTAGTGCCCTATGTGCAGGCGCAGTTCTTAGCGCGAACCATCCGCGGCGAAATGGATTTTTATCCGCCGTTCCTGTGGAAATGAGGCGAAGCATATGATGATTCTTGTTGCGTATGATGTCGATACGAAAACCGCCGAAGGCAAGCACCGATTATATATGGTTGCGAAAATGTGCGTGAATTACGGTCAACGCGTGCAGGATTCTGTTTTTGAGTGCCTGCTGGACATCACGCAATACGCCGAATTTCGCAAAAAGCTATCGGCATTGATTGATCCTGAAACAGACAGTTTACGTTTTTATCAAATTGGCAATAACTACGAGAATAAGATCATCCGCATAGGGAAAACGAATCCCTATGATCAAACCGGCATCCTGATTATATAACATTTGGTGCGAATCGCCGAAAAAAGCCGAGGAATTTGCTGACGTTTTCAGGCGATTCGCACCCCCAAATCGGTCTTTTTCATCCAGAAAACAGCATTGCATTAAATTTCCGTTCTTGACACTCGGCACTTTTTGTGCTATCTTAATAAAGGTAGCAGAAGTTTTCTTGTAACTCTTTGCTATTTAATTTCACCCCCGCAAGGGGACGGAAACCACTCGTCCCGGCTATCCACCGAGACATAGTCATTTAATTTCACCCCCGCAAGGGGACGGAAACCCAAAACGGTCTGCTCCAACTCTGGCAACGCATCCATTTAATTTCACCCCCGCAAGGGGACGGAAACAGAAAGCAACTCCGTATTGCGCTCGTAGTGCAAACGATTTAATTTCACCCCCGCAAGGGGACGGAAACGTGGGATTGAATCAGATACCCGATTATTTGTCGGATTTAATTTCACCCCCGCAAGGGGACGGAAACAGTCTACACGCCCGTAGGCGTGCTCCTCGCCGATTGTTAATTTAATTTCACCCCCGCAAGGGGACGGAAACTCCGTTTCTCCTTTCCAGCTAAAGATATTGGAATCAATACCAATTTAATTTCACCCCCGCAAGGGGACGGAAACTCGATATCGTATGCAACGGCGAAGTCGTTGTTAGCCAGATTTAATTTCACCCCCGCAAGGGGACGGAAACAGGTTACAGTTTCCAGTGATTCCGCCAGTCAGTATTTAATTT
>CAVANO010000011.1:0-129173 GCA_963590165.1 Anaerovoracaceae bacterium | reverse complement strand
GCTGAACATGCCTTTTGCGCCATCTGCGGCGGCGAAATAAAACTTTATTTCGCCAGTCTGCCTTTGGAAAACACAAAATTCATTGTTCATCGTACCACCTCATTTGTGCGGTATTGCCCTATTTCTGTCCAATTTGAAAAAGGGAAAATTCATGGGATCATCGGCAGAAATGGCAGCGGAAAAACACAGCTTTTCAAAATCATCGCCGGTTATGTCGCGGCGGATCAAGGCGAGGTCATTGCCTACAACCCCAACGCGCCAGAACCTGTGCAGTGGAATGGCGCTGACAACGCGTGATGAGTATGGTGCCGTGAAAATACATTTACTTATGTGCAAGATAGGACAACGTTAGAGACTAACATGAGCGGCACATGTTAGTCTACCTTTGGTGCACGCTTGCGTATCGGCAGGTTCAGGTCCTGCAGGGTTTTTGCCAAGTGGATCGTCCTTTGCAACAAGCAAAAGGTCTTTATCCATGTCATTCAGTGCATGGAGCACCGAAGCATAGATCCCGATGGCAACAGACGGATCACCTTTTTCCACCTTCCACAACGTAGCCCGACTGATTCCGGCACGTTCAGCAGTCAACTCCATGGACAGGATGCGGCGAAGTCTTGCTAGTTTTATCTGCTCACCCATCTTTGAAAGTATATCCAATGTTGGCGGCAAAACGGTAACGGATTTCTTTCCCATGGCACTCACCTCCGATAACGTCTAGTTTTCCCATCACCCCAGTACAGTCAAATTGAAAGAACAAAACCGACGTTATAATGAGCAGCATCGTCAGCATCAGGCAGAGCTTAAAGCGCGTGCGAAAACCGATGAACATGCACGTGCAACCTTGGCGAGAACCGCTGAGAAACAGCTGAAAAAGACCAGACCCATATCGGCAAATTTTGAAATAATGACAGGCTCAAGCGGATAGCACATGATCCACTTGAGCCTGTTGTGCTGTCAGTCGGATTTTGATTTCATTTTTTTCTGAGAAAGCAGACAGATTTTAGGAGGCTTTTAATCGCAAATTAACTACTTACTTTTCTATTGATGGAATCAAATATTGCATTTCTTTGTCATCATATCCGCGAAATTATGCGTCCATAATGTGTATGCGCCGACTTCTGATACGGCGATCATGAGCCGTGAAGTACTTGGCGACTGGAATCCTTCGACTATTACCTACGCGAGCCTTGCCGGCTTGGAAAGTTATCTGACCTATGACCACCAGTCGGGTCACTTTGCTTGCAGGATTAGATGAATTCGGTTTTTCTGATTAATAAGCAAGAATTTGTATAGTGTCTTTTAAATTCGGCAAGGGGGACACGAGTATGGTCACGACAAATAAACAGATGGTTATGAATACACCGGATTTTGTAGTTATGTGCAGCAAGCCCATTCCTAGTTTGCCACAGGAAGACGTTAGAAATGGTTTGCATGCCACGAAAATAAAGAAATTACGAAATGGATTGTTTGCTTTATTCATCATTGAAATTGCGATCAGTCTATTAATCAGCACCACATGTCACCAGGAAAATGAATTTGAGGCGAAATTAATTTCCACGGTAAACTCTATCCTTGAGAACGAAGGAGAGTGTGTGGTCGATTTATCAACCTTGATCACAGAATTTGAATGGGATACTGTATCCATATTTGTTGGTGGAAATCCGACTCAAATAAGAGAAAATTTGAAAATAGATACCGATATATCAGACGGAATTGTTTTCTCGCTCAAGGGTGAACCTGTGATGGTGGCAACTTCAACTTATCAATTTCCAAAGGATACTCCGCCAACAGTCGGATATTCAATTGAGAGAACAAACGCTGATGATCCGTATTACGTCAACTTGTCCGCCGATAATGCAAGCGTTTTAGTGATAAAATATGTTGCATCGGATGGTCGCTATTGCTATACACTTTCGCCGTACAAATAAAGTAAATATCCCTGCCGCCGCATAGCGTACAGAAATTGCTAGAGTTTATCAGAAGTAATCAGTGATCTGAGCCTGTATTATTTTCTGTCGCATTCTTATTCACCCAATAGTAGCCCCGATGCCTGCTGTTTGACGTCATCGGGGCTGCTATTGAAACTTTGGATTTATGCTTTTATGCTTTTGCCAGCAGAGCAACGGCTTTCAGTGCGATAGCAATCGTCCGCTCCTCGGACTTCATGTACAGTGCTTCTTTTTCTGCCTGCGTGGGCTGAACGGCAAGATAAATGTTGGAATCAGTGCCGACCACTGCACCGGTGCGGACATTCAGGGCAGCACCGACCACAAATACGGTATCACACTCCATTTCGGAGACGGCCACGGCGTGCACATCGCGCAGCGTATCATTAAGCTGCTGATCCTGACGATAGAAGGCATCACGGCTCAGGGACACGCCTACATGGGCACGGATGTCAAGTGACTTTGCAGCGGTGACCATGGCATTCACTACATCAAGCGACGCAATCGCGGGATAGATGTCCGGCAGATATGCCTTGGCCGTGCCGCCGGCTCGAACTGCAGCGTTGACGATGACGGGCTCACCGATGTTGATGCCATCTCGGCGTGCACCGCAGGAGCCAACACGGATGAAGGTCCTGGCACCGACGCGCTTGAGTTCCTCCATGGCGATGGCTGTTGAAGGTCCCCCAATGCCCGTGGAGCATACAGAGACCGGCACGCCTTCATAACTGCCCGTGTAGACAGCATATTCACGGTTGCTGGCGACAAGATGCGCATTGTCCATGCGCTTGGCGATGCGTTCTGCACGGGCAGGATCGCCGGGAATCAGGACGTATTCCGCGACATCCCCCTCACAGCAGCGAATATGTTTCTGTACAGCGTTTTCCATGCTTATTTCTCCTCATCAAACAAGGGCAGCAGAAGCCCTTTCTTCGTATCAACATACCCTTTGTCCGTGATGCGCAGGAAGGGCGATACGGAAAGCCCCAGCACGCTGAAAGACATAATCGGATTATTGAAGCGATAGCCCAGCCTTTTGAATGCTTCCGTGATTGATTTGGCGTTTTGTGCCATTTCATCAAGTGGTGCTTCGCTAACGATGCCGCCAACCTCCAAGGGGAGTGTTGCTGCAATCTGCCCATCTTCGACAACACAGTAGCCGCCCTGATGGGTAATCACCCAGTTCGCCGCCAGCAGACATTCCGCCGCCGTTTTGCCTGCGACCAGCAGATTGTGATGGTCATGGGCATACGTGCATGCGACGGCGCCCTTTTTCAGGAAATCATCGCCGCCGGTAAGTCCAAGCATGCGTCCGGCCTTCCCCGTATGACGGTCAAATACAGCAATCAGGCAGTGCGTTGTGTCATCATAGGGCACCTGCCCATCCTTGACAGCGACCTGCGCCATGCCTTCACGGATGAAGCCTGTTGATGCTTCCGGCACCATGATGCGTGCCGTGTGCATGCCATCCGGCAAGGCAGTATGAATGACAAAATCATCCGGCGTCAGCGGGGATAGATGCACCGTTTCATAGAATTCAGGACTGAAACGGCGTTCCTGTTTGACCGGCGCCTGCAGTTTTTCGTCATCGCAGACGATCTCGCCGTCCTTAAGCACCATGCGGATGCTGAAATCCTCCAAATTGTGCAACAGCACCAAATCTGCCTTTAAGCCGGGGGCAATCCGTCCACGGTCGTAGAGCTTCATGCGGCGTGCAGGCATATCAGTAACGGCGGCAATGGCACGCTCCGGTTTCATGCCGAGACGAATGGCTTTCTTCACCAAGTAATTCAGATGGCCGCGGTCGTGCAGTTGGTCTGGCATTACGTCATCCGTCACAATGCAGAAATGATCCCACAGGTCGTTCTGCTCGATATACTCCACTACATCGCGCTGCAGGGATTTATCCTGAATTTCACCGAAAACGCCCATCTTCAACCGCTCGACGAAGTAATCCAGCCCGACGCTGGTATGGTCGGAATCCACGCCGTAATAGGCGATGTCGCACAGTTCGGCACCTTTATAGTAACTGATATGACCTTCACGGGTTAGCGCAGGGTGTTCACGGCGAAGGCACTCCAGCCACTGGCGGATTTTTCCGTTCGGCTCGTGGAGCACAGAGTAGCAGTTCATGACCTCGCCGAGGCAGGCCACATCTGCCTCACGGGTCAGTTCCAATGCGTCTGCCAGTTCAATGACACCGCCGGTGGTTTCATATGCACTGCATGGCACAGAGCTGGGAATTCCCCAGAGGATATCCGCTTTGCATGTCCTTCCCTGGCGGATAAATGCCTTTACACCCTCTATGCCCATCACGTTGGCGATTTCATGCGGCTCTGCGACGCAGGTTGTCACGCCGTTGCGAAGAAGTGCCTGCGAGAAAGTGGCAGGCGTCATCATGGAGCTTTCGATATGCAGGTGAATATCAATAAGCGAAGGGATGCAATAGCATCCCTCCGCTTCAATCACCTGATCCGCATTTTCGGGGCACTCATCATCCAGAAAGGCATAGCGGATACGCCCGTCCTCAAGAAGCAGCCATCCGGGGATGAACCGCTTGAGCCAGGTGTTGAACACCCTTGCATTCCGAATCAGCGTTTTCATGATTACTGATAGATCTCCTCGTTGTAGCGCAGGATCCAGGCGTCATTGCGCTCGCTGTACAGTGCCCAGTTCGGCGCGTCGGAAATCTTCACCGCATCGCCGTAGCACATGCCTTCAGCCTGTTCGTCGGTCAGCACAACCTTGGTGTTGGCAGGCGCTTCCACGCGGTCAATCGCATCCTTGTACTGCACATCGTAGCTGATCAGCCAGGAGATGAACTTGTACGCCAGCTCGGTGTTCTTGCAGTTCTTGGTGATGTTCACCTGATTGATGCCGAGATAGGAGCCTTCGTCAGGCACAATCACGTATTCGAGGCCGTCCTTGGCAGCGCGGATGGTGCTGGCATCGAAATCCTGGCAAACAGCCACAGCGACTTCACCCAGCTCGAACTTGGATACCAGGTCACCGGAGCTGGTGTAGAAGATGGCGCCGTTGTCGCTCAGCTGCTCAATCAGCTCGAAAGCGGGATCTTCGTTTTCAGCGGGATCAACACCTGCCACTTTGCCAGCAACTTCGATCATGTAGGGGCCGGAGGTCACGGAGATGTCCGGCAGTGCCAGCTGGCTCATGACATCCTCGTTCCACAGCTGCTTCCAGCTGGTGATCGGGTAGTCAAACGCAGTAGGATCGTAGAGGATGCCGAAGCCAGTCACGGTGTAGCCGGGGCCATAGCCGTTGTTCGGATCCTGGCAGAATTCATAGAGATCCTCGATGCCCTCAATCTTGGAAGAATCGATGGGCAGCAGCAGGTCGGCAGCAATAGCCTGCTTTACATAGTAGTCAGAGAAATACACGATGTCGTAGCCGTCAGGATTTTCCTGCAGCTTGGCAAGACGCTGACTGTTGTTGCTGGTTTCAACAACAATTTTGCAGTTGTTCGCCTCTTCAAAAGGAGCAAAGACATTGGCGGTAATGGTATCAATGTTCGCGGGCCAGGTAGCAATCACCAGGGTGGGAACCTCTTCCTCAGCAGAAGCCACAGCGATGCAGCTCAGCGTCAGAATCATCGCGGCCAGGATGGCAGTCAGTTTGCGAAGCTTCACGATTCATTCCTCCAAACAAATATATTTATGAAAACGCCGATGGCGCATTCACCGGAAGGGGTTGATCAGTTTTATTCCGTTACGCTGATCGTTTTTTCAGGGGCAAAAAACAGCGTTGCCTCGTCACCGAGCTCATAGCGGTCGTTCGTCTGCGTGTTAACGAGGAAGTTGCCTTCCGGGGTTTCCACCAGATACTGCAGCTGCTTACCCAGGAAGGTGCGTACAAGCACCTTGCCCAGCAGGCGGCGTTCGCCGGGGTGGTGACCGGCTTCCATGCGGATATCCTCCGGTCGGCAAGCTGCCTTGATGGCAGCAACGCCAGCATAGGGCTCATGGAATTCACCGCCGGAAATGGTGCGGTACTCGCTGCCATCCCACTTCAGGTCAATGAAATTTTCAAAGCCCACAAAACGCGCAGTGAACTCGTTGACGGGATGCGAATAGATGGTTTCAGGCGTATCCATCTGCTGAATCTTGCCGCCGTTCATGATGGCAACCTGATCAGAAATGGAGAAGCACTCCTCCTGGTCGTGCGTCACATATACGGTAGTGATGCCCGTTTCCTGTTGCAGCCGACGAATTTCCACGCGCATTTCTACGCGAAGCTTGGCATCGAGATTGCTCAGCGGTTCGTCGAGCAGGAGGAGCTTCGGCTGCAGTACCAGCGCACGCGCTAAAGCCACGCGTTGACGCTGACCGCCGGACATTTCTGCCGGCAGACGGTTCTCAAAGCCGTTCAGATTGACGCGCTCCAGCATTTCCATTACACGCTTCTGGATTTCCTTCTTATCAACCTTGCGCTCCTTCAAGCCGAATGCCACGTTTTCGTATACGTTCAGGTGCGGAAACAACGCATAGCTCTGGAACACATAGCCGAAGCCGCGCTTATGAATCGGTACGCGGCTGAAATCCTTGCCGTCAAAGAGAAATTTGCCGCTCAGCACATCGATGAAGCCTGCGATAGTGCGCAGGGTGGTCGTCTTGCCGCAGCCGGAAGGTCCAAGCAGGGAAACAAGCTTGCCTTCCTCAATATTGATGCAGAAATCCTTCAAAATCACGTTCTTGCCATATCCGGCGGAAACGTTTTGCAGTTCAATCAGCGACATGGAGGCTCCTCCTTAATTCGTTGCCTGAAGCTTTACGCCCAGCAGCTTTTCTGCCAAGACCATGATCAAGATGGTCAGGAACATCAGCACCACCGATGCAGCGGCGACCGTTGGATCCAACTTTCCCTGCACGTAGCTCATCATGGCGCTTGGAAGCGTCATGGTGCCGGGCTGGGAGACAAACACGCCGATGCACACGTCATTGAATGAGTTGATGAATGCCAAAATGAAAGCGGACATCAAGCCGGATCGAATGTTGGGGATTACCGTCTTAAAGAAAGCTTTCGGTGCGCTGCAGCCAAGGGAACGGGCTGCCTCTTCCACCGCAAAGTCGAAGTTCGCCAGTGCTGAGGAAGTAACGCGGATGATATACGGGATGCCGATGAGCGTATAGCCCACGAGCAACCCAGAGTAAATGGAACCGCCGATACTCGGCACGAAGGACTTCAGCAGCGAAAAGCCCAGCACCACGGCAGGAATCAGCGTCGGCGAAATGAAAAAGCCGTTGACGAGCTCTTTCAGGGGAAATTTGTATTTATTCATCGCGTATGCTGCAGGAACGCCCAGCAGCATGGCAAGCAGCGTGCCGCCAAGCGAAACCGCAGCAGACGTCTTGAAACCTTCAACGAAGCTTTGGGAGGAAAAAGCTTTCTCGAACCATTGCAGAGAAAATCCGCTCGGCGGGAATGCCAGCGCACTTTCTGAATTGAACGCTGTACCGATCATGACAATCATAGGACCGATTAAAAAGATATATGTCAGGATGGTCAGCACGAGCAGTGCCTTGCTTTTCTTCATTGTGCGCTCCTCCTGTTCAGCCGCTTTGCCGCAGCGGTAAAGAGCACATTGACCGCGATGGTAATGACGATCATCACCGCAGCGACCATGGCAGCGCTCAGCCAGTCATTCATATTATAAGCGTACTGATACAGCAACGTGGATAGCACCTTCGTCTTGCTGCCGCCCAGCAAGGACGGCGTCGCATATGCAGTAATGGTGCCAGTGAAGACCAGCATGCTGCCGGTAATCAATCCCGATACGCTCAGCGGCAGCACCACCTTCGCGAATGCCTTCAATGCGCCGCAGCCCAGCGTCCGTGCAGCGAGAATCAATTCGTCATCAATGGATTCCATTACGCCGACCAGTGACAGCAGCATCAGCGGCATAAACAGTTGGATATAACCGATCAGCATGGACGTTTCCGTATAAAGGATGGAAAGCGGTTTGCTGATGATGCCCAGGCTAATCAGCAGATTATTGATGGTTCCCTTCTTGCCGAGCAGCACAATCCAGCAGATGGAACGGACAATGGCGGAGGTCAGCAGCGGAAAGGTCGCCAGCGAAATTGCCATACTTTTGCGCCCTGCCGACATGCGGGAAATATAGAAGGAAACAGGCAGACCAACCACCGCGCAAATGACGGTCGTGATGATCGAGAGCTTCAGCGTGCGCAGCAACGAATTGCTGAAGAAGGACATCTGAAAAATTTCTGCATATCCTGCCAAAGAAAAATTCCCGACATCATCAAAGAATGTCTGGAAAATGATCTTCAGCACAGGGAATGTGCAGCATAAAATGATAAAGGCAATTCCCGGTGCACACAGCCACAGCCAAGCCTTTTTTTTCACAAGGACCTCCCTGCTCGCTTGACAGCGAAAACATCATTATTGTGCTTGTTCACAAGCGCAGTTATAATACAATAAAATCTGTACCTCGTCAAGCCTAAATGTTCGGAAAGTATCGAACATTAGACGTGCTTATATAAAATTTGTTTGAATAATCAGCAAAACTGCGGACAGGTGCATAAGCAATTACCACACAATTCATCAACCCGCAAAAAGTGCCAATCCTTTCATATGTTGGCAGGGACATTGTCCCCTGTCCCCTGCCCCCTGCAAGGGACAATCGGTTTGAGCGTTCTTCATACAAGTTCCGCGTGCTGAATGCCGTTTGCGTGCAAGCCTTGTACAAATTCCTCCGGCAGGGGTGCGGTGAATGTCATCCTTTCGCCCGTCGTGGGATGGGTGAAGGTCAGCGTATACGCATGAAGCATCAGCCGCGGCACCTTCGCGCCCTTACCGGAACCGTAAATCGGGTCGCCGCAGACAGGATGCCCGATGGACTTCATATGCACGCGGATTTGGTGCGTGCGTCCGGTCAGGATATGGACATCGAGCAGCGTGACATTTCTGCCGCGCGCAAGGACTGTCCAGTCCGTGATGGATGGGCGTCCTTCAGGATCAATCGCCATCTTCTTGCGATCCTTTTTGCTGCGCGCGATGGGCTGGTCGATGCGGCCGCTGTCTTCGTGCAGGATGCCTTCAACCAGCGCACGGTAGTGCTTCTCCATCTGCCGCTCCTGCAGCTGACGGCTGAGCGCGAGCTGGCTCTGGTCGTTCTTCGCGACGAGCAGCAATCCGCTGGTGTCCTTGTCAAGCCGGTGGACGATGCCCGGGCGGAGTTCGCCGCCGATGCCGCCCAAGTGGTCGAGATGATGCAGCAGCGCGTTGACGAGCGTACCGTCCTCGTTGCCTGCCGCCGGATGGACAACCATGCCGCACGGCTTGAGCACCACGGCGAGGTCATCATCCTGATAGAGGATCGTCAGCGGAATGTCCTGTGCCTCGGGCTGAGCAGGTTTGGGCGCAGGGATGCGCAAAATCACATCCTGCCCGATTCTGACCTTTGCACCCGCCTTTGTTTCGGCGCGTCCGTCGATGGTCACGCAGCCGTCTGCCATCAGCGATGCAATTCGCGAACGCGTCAGCCCCGAAACTTCCGCCAGCAGCACATCGAGCCGCCGCCCGTCAGAGGAGATCGTCAGTTCACGCGCCTCGTTCATGTCAGTCATGGTCAAGCCTCCAATCCTCGCCGGAAATCAGCAGCCGGAAAATCAGGATGACCGCGCCGACGACAAGCGCCGCGTCCGCAAGATTAAACACTGCGAAGCGGAACAGGGTGATGTCAATCATATCCACGACATACCCCAGCAGCAGCCGGTCGATGGCATTGCCGAGCGCGCCGCCGAGCATCATTCCGGCAGCAATGCGGCTCCATGTGCTCATGCGTCCGCAAAAGCGCCGGAGGAGCACCGCGCCCGCGATGCAGACGGCGGCGGCAATCAGTCCGAGAACAAACGGATGTCCGCTGAGGAGGCTGAACGCGATACCGGTGTTTTCCGCATAAATCCAGCGCAGCACGCCGGGAATGAGGATACATTCCGCCGGATTCGCTGCCGCAAGGAGCTTCAATGCCCGATCAAGGGCAAGGGTAATGATGGCAGTTGGGAACCATTGCTTCAAATGCATTGGCGCTTTTCTCTCTTTTCTTAAAAAATCCATATTGGGGCGTGAAAACGGACGAAGTCCGCGACCGCAGGCTTTGCCTGTTCTATAAAGCTTCGCCTGTTCTATAAAGCTTCGCCTGTTCTATACTTCGCTCGTTCTATAAATTCCACCCATGGAAATGAAACCAAGTATGGCACCGAAGGGGTTCGGGGGCGACCGCAGGCTTCGCCTGTTCTATAGCCCCCGAAAGCAGCATCACAAATCAATTGAATCAGAAGAGCTCAAGCCTAGCTTGAAACTCATGAAGATAGTTCTCCAAAGGAAGGGCGCATTCCTTCCTTTCCTCCCGATTTTGGCTTCGATGGGCGATGTTCGCGCCGAATTTGTCATCTGCCGTAAAAAGCTTGAAAAATGCTGAAAAATCGGCAAAAAACACTTGACAGCGTATATTAGTTATGCTAAACTAACGCTTGCAAATCACGGAATTAGTTTCAACAAACTAATCCCCGATACCCCATACACAGGGAGGTCATGGACATGATGCCTTTGGGCATAGTGGAAAGCGGTGATTCCGTTGTGATCGGCAAAATCACCGGACAGGATGAGGTGCGACAGCATCTGGCGGAGCTTGGCTTCGTTGTGGGAGAACGCGTGACCGTCGTCAACAAGATGGGCGGCAATCTGATCTGCGCGGTCAAGGACAGCCGCATCGCGCTGAGTCAGTCCATGGCCATGCGGGTAATGGTAAGCTGAGGAAGGAAAAGGAGGCAGAGAGCATGAAGACCCTGAAGGATGTCAAAGTCGGTGAAAATGCCGTGGTCGTGCGTCTGCACGGCGAGGGTGCCGTGAAGCGCCGCATTATGGATATGGGGCTGACCCGCGGCGTGGAGGTTCACGTGCGCAAGGTTGCTCCGCTGGGCGACCCGATGGAGCTGACCGTTCGCGGCTATGAGCTGAGCGTTCGCAAGGCTGACGCGGAAATGATCGAAGTTCAGTAAATTCTGCATTCCTGATCGATAAAGGAGGCGCCTAAAATGGCGATTACAATCGCGCTCGCAGGCAACCCGAACTGCGGCAAAACGACCATGTTCAATGCGCTGACGGGCTCCCGTCAGTTCGTCGGCAACTGGCCGGGTGTTACGGTGGAAAAGAAGGAAGGCAAGCTCAAGGGCAGCGAGGATATCATCATCCAGGACCTGCCGGGCATCTACTCCCTTTCTCCCTATACGCTGGAAGAAGTCGTTGCCCGTAACTATCTGGTCAACGATAAGCCCGATGCGATCCTCAACATTGTTGACTCTACGTCCATCGAGCGCAACCTGTACCTGACCACGCAGCTGCTCGAGCTGGGCACGCCGATGGTCATGGCCATGAACATGATCGACGTGTCCCGCAAGAACGGCGACAAGATCGACATGAAGAAGCTCAGCGCAGCGCTGGGTGTGGAGATCGTCGAGACGTCTGCGCTGAAGGGTGAGGGCAGCATCAAGGCCGCCGAAATGGCCGCTGCCGCCGCAAAGAACGGCTCCGTAGGCGAGCATCCGCATGTGTTCACCGGCTCGGTGGAACATGCACTGGCGCACATTGAGGATCTCGTGGAAGGCAAGGTGGAAAAGCGTTTCCAGCGCTGGTACGCCGTGAAGCTCTTCGAGCGTGACGAGAAGGTCATGGCGGAGCTGAAGCTGTCCGACGATGTGAAGAAGAACATCGAAGAGGTCGTTTCTTCCTGCGAGAAGGAAATGGACGATGATGCCGAATCCATCATCACGAATCAGCGTTATGCCTACATCAATACCCTCATGCAGAACGCTGTCAAGAAAGGAAAGGCCAAGGACAACCTGAGCGTGTCCGACAAGATTGACCGCGTTGTCACCAACCGTGTCCTGGCACTGCCGATTTTCGCGGTGATCATGTGGCTGGTGTACTACATCTCCGTGACGACGGTCGGCTCCTTCCTGACGGACTGGACGAATGACACGCTTGTCGGCGAGATCATTCAGGGCAACCTGCAGACGTGGCTGGAAAGCATCAATTGCGCTGACTGGCTGACCGGTCTGATTGTTGACGGCATCGTCGGCGGCTGCGGCGCAGTGCTCGGCTTCGTGCCTCAGATGCTCGTGCTGTTCTTCCTGCTGGCAATTCTGGAGGATGTCGGTTACATGGCGCGTATCGCGTTCATCATGGACCGTATCTTCCGTAAGTTTGGTCTTTCCGGCAAGAGCTTCATCCCGATGCTGATCGGCTCGGGCTGCGGCGTCCCCGGCATCATGGCCTCCCGTACCATCGAGAGCGACCGTGACCGCAAGATGACCATCATGACCACCACCTTCATCCCCTGCGGCGCGAAGATGCCGATTATCGGTCTGATTGCCGCGGCTGTATTCGGCGGCAGCGCATGGGTCGCGACCTCCGCTTACTTCATCGGTGTCGCCGCAATCGTTGTGTCCGGCATCACGCTGAAGAAGACGAAGCTCTTCGCCGGCGATCCCGCTCCGTTCGTTATGGAACTGCCTGCGTATCACTTCCCGTCCGGCCGTAACATCTTCCACAGCGTGTGGGAGCGCGGCTGGAGCTTCATCAAGCGCGCCGGCACGGTCATCCTCCTGTCCTCCATTGTGATCTGGTTTGCAAGCTCCTATGGCTGGGCTCCTGCCGCGGATGTGCAGGCGGAAGCAAAGACCGAATATGAAACCGAACTGGCTGATTACGAAACCGCGAAGGCTGATTACGATGCCGCTGCAGAAGCAGGCACGCTGGAAGAGGACGCGGAAGAGCCCGAAGAGCCCGCGCTTGCACCTGAAATGGATCGTGCGGCCGGTTCCTGGGGCGCTGTGGACAACATGGACTACTCCATCCTCGGCAAGATCGGCAATCCGGTCAGCGTCGTGTTCAAGCCCCTGGGCTTCGGCAACATGCCGTCTACAGTGGCTACGGTGATGGGTCTTGTTGCGAAGGAAGAGGTCGTCGGCGTGCTGGGCGTGCTGTACGGCGCGGATGACGCTGCAGACATCGTCGACGATGAGGACATGAGCGAAGACGAAAAGGCTGAGGCGCTGAGCCCGATTTCTGTCGCCTTCAATGAATCCTCGAATGGTCACGGCCGTCTCGCGGCGTATGCCTTCATGATCTTCAACCTGCTGTGCGCTCCCTGCTTCGCGGCAATCGGTGCCATGAAGCGTGAGTTCAACAATGCCAAGTGGACGCTGGCTGCTGTCGGCTATCAGTGCTGCTTCGCCTACGCGATTGCGCTGATTGTCTATCAGCTGGGTCTGCTGTTCACTGGTGCCGGCTTCGGCGTCGGCACTGCTGTCGCCATCCTCCTGCTGGCCGCGCTGGTTTACCTGCTCGTCCGCAAGAATCCGTATGACGAAAGCCACCTCACTCAGAAGGTCTCTGCCTGACGGAGGTCATCCGCTCGTCTTCTGACCAGGCGTTTCCTGATTTCCTCTTGTGAAGCAGGCAAGGGGATGCGGTTTCTGCATCAGCCGCTCCCCCTGCCGCTTTGTGAACAGTGCGCCCCGGATATCCTCCACCGGAGGCCGCGCAGAAAGGAAACAAATCCATGGCAACAATTCTTGTCGGCGCAGTTGTTTTGCTGATTGTCGGCGCTGTAATCTGGAAAATGGTCAAGGACAAGAAAAGTGGGAACTCTGCCTGCAGCTGCAGCGGTGACTGCGGCAAGTGCAAAGGCTGCCACTGATTTCAGGCACCATCATAAAAACCCCGGCGGGCTTGCACCCTGTCGGGGTTTTCATATGAGGTCAAGCGGGGGACTTCGTCCCTTTTTCTGTCCCTTGCGGAGTCCTAAGACTGCGCCCCTGCCGGTAACGAAAGAGCAGTTGCTCTTTAGCGCACGTGATTGTTTTGGTTTGTTGCAGAGGTTTCGCCTGCGTAGCGACCAAAGGGCTTTCCGATCGCCCTTTGGAAACCTTCGGGCATGCAATCTTCTTTTCCATCGTTGTTGGGTAATGCAGCTCTTATTCAGTTTGATAAAGCTCAACAATGGAAATGAAATCAAGCATGGTGTCCGAAGGGGTCAAGGGGGCGATCGCAGGCTTCGCCTGTTCTATAGCCCCCTTGAAGTAGCAAAAATCAGACGAACCCTGAGAAGTCCCCTTGCATCCGCCATGAAAATGGTGTATAATAACACCGTTCAGATTCCCGATTGACGGGGGCAGTGCTTCCCTCTCCCTGCAGAGAGCCGCCGGATGGTGCAAGGCGGCAGGAGACGGCGGCGTTCTTCCACCTCCGGATGGGTGCAGATGATGAATCTGCCGGGTTCGCCCGATACAGCGGCAATTGAGCGGTCTGACAATCGTCAGGCAAACTGGGTGGCAACGCGAGCTTCTCGTCCCGGTCTATTTTGACGGGATGGGCGGCTCTTTTTGTTTCCCGAACGCATAAAAATAGGAGGAAATCAACCATGCTGGATATCAACCTTCTCCGCACCAACCCTGAGCTGGTCAAGGAGAACATCCGCAAGAAGTTCCAGGATCAGAAGCTCGTCATGGTGGACGAAGTCATCGAGATGGATAAGGAGTACCGCGCTGCCATCAAGCAGGCGGATGCGCTGCGCAATCAGATCAAGGTCGCTTCCAAGCAGATCGGTGCCCTGATGGCGAAGGGACAGAAGGAAGAGGCTGAAAAGGCGAAGGAGCAGGTCGCCGTGTACAAGGCGGATCTGGAAGGGCTCGCCGCAAAGGAAGATGAGCTGCAGGAGGAAATCCGCAAGCGCATGCTCGTCATCCCGAACATTATCGACCCGTCTGTCCCGATCGGCAAGGACGACAGCGAAAACGTCGAAATCGAGCGCTTCGGCGAGCCGGTCGTGCCGGATTTCGAGGTGCCGTATCATGTGGATATCATGGAGCGCCTGCACGGCATCGACCTTGACAGCGCGCGCAGAACGTCCGGCAACGGCTTCTACTACCTCATGGGCGACATCGCGCGCCTGCATTCCGCCATCCTGTCCTACGGGCGTGACTTCATGATCGACCGCGGCTTCACCTACTGCATCCCGCCGTACATGATTCATGGTGACGTCGTGACCGGCGTCATGTCCTTCACGGAAATGGAGAACATGATGTACAAGATCGAGGGCGAGGATCTCTACCTGATCGGCACGTCCGAACACTCCATGATCGGCAAGTTCATCGACACGATTCTCGACGAGAGCCAGCTGCCGCAGACGCTTACGAGCTATTCGCCCTGCTTCCGCAAGGAGGTCGGTGCGCACGGCATCGAGGAGCGCGGTGTCTACCGCATCCACCAGTTCGAGAAGCAGGAAATGATCGTCGTCTGCAAGCCGGAGGACAGCCCGATGTGGTTTGACCGCCTCTGGAAGAACACGGTTGACTTCTTCCGCACGCTGGACATCCCGGTCCGCACGCTGGAATGCTGCTCGGGCGACCTGGCTGACCTGAAGGTGAAGTCGCTGGACGTCGAGGCATGGTCTCCGCGCCAGAAGAAGTACTTTGAGGTCGGCAGCTGCTCCAACCTCGGTGACGCGCAGGCACGCCGCCTGAAGATCCGCGTCAAGGGTGACGACGGCCGCAAGTACTTCGCGCACACGCTCAACAACACCTGCGTCGCACCGCCGCGTATGCTGATTGCTTTCCTGGAGAACAACCTGCAGGCAGACGGCCGCGTCCGCATTCCGGAAGCGCTGCGCATGTACATGGGCGGCAAGGAATATATCGGCTAAGGGCATCACAGGGAATCGAGTTGTTCTGCCCGATTCCCTGTTTTTATGTGAAAATTCCGTGAATTTGCCGAACAAATCCGCCTTCCATTCCGTATAATGTCTTGGAGTATTTTTTCAGGAGGTACACGTCCATGCATCGCATTTTCCGCCGGACGGCGTCATTATTGCTGTCCGGCATGATGCTGCTTTCTCCGCTGACGGCGATGGCTGAGGAATTTGACCTCGGTGACGAAGATGAAGTGCTTGCGGATACTGATACGGATACGGATTCCGCATCCGCCGTTTCCGCCGCGGAGGCGCTGGGCTTTGAGCCGATTCCATGGGATGTCAAAGTCTCCCCGAACGAGCCGAATCAGGACTGCTATCTGCCGGATAACGCCGGCTATCATGATGACTCCATCGACATTCAGATTGAGGTCACCTACTGGACGCAGGATTTGGAGCAGGTCGATGAGCCGGGCGACGGCACCACGACCGTCATGTCCGCGCACGTGAAACTGACCGATGTCAGCCAGTTCCGCACGGGCTTCGCCAACAAGTACCCGTCCAAGAACGCACGCCACGTCAACGACATGACAAAACGCTTCAAGGCAGTCATGGGCATCAACGGTGACTACTGCCTGTATCACGAGCAGGGCATTGTCGCGCGCAACGGCACCATCCTCCGCATGCAGCCGCACAAGGGGCGCGATGAGCTGATTGTCGACATGAACGGTGATTTTCACCTCATCACCAAAACAACGCAGGCGAAGTGGGACGAGTACGTGAACAACGGCGGCACGGTGCTGCATGCGTTCTGCTTCGGTCCCGCGCTCGTAGTGGACGGCGTAGCACTGTCCGATTTGGACGAGGTCACGCTCGACTGCGGCAAGGCGAAGAAGGCGCAGCGCATCATCATCGGGCAGCTCGGTCCGCTGGAGTACCTCATCATCACCAACGAGGGTCCCGAAAGCACGTCGCCCACATCGGTCGGCTTTGACCTCGTGCAGATGGCAAATCTATGCGTCAAGTTCGGGCTGGACAACGCGTACAACCTCGACGGCGGTTCTTCCAGCACCATTTCCCTGAATAATCAGAAAATCAACTCGCCCTCAAGCCACAAGAACCGCATGGTCGGCGACTGCATCTGGTTCGCGACGCTTGTCCCAAGCGAATGACCGGTTGGAGGTTTACCCCTGCAAGAGGTTTCCTCCCCGCCCATTTCCCGAACATTTTGTGATTTCGTCCCGAAAATGTTTTTATTTTTGTTTATCCCTTGACATTGTCCGATGACTGGCGCATAATAAAGTGTAACTGCCCTGACATTGTTCGGGAGTGCGGTTATGCCGAAACCGTAAGCAGATTCTCTGCCGCTTGGCAGTCTGCCGAATTTAAGGGGGATGTTTCCAACATGGTTCGTACCATTGTAGGCGCCAACTGGGGCGATGAAGGCAAGGGCAAGGTTACTGACCTGCTCGCTGAAGAGAGCGACATCGTTGTCCGCTTTCAGGGCGGCGCCAATGCCGGTCACACCATCATCAATGAATACGGCAAGTTCGCACTGCATCTGCTTCCGTCCGGCGTTTTCCACCAGAACGTGGTGAACATCATCGGACCCGGCGTGGCGCTGAATATCGAGGCGCTGCTGACGGAGCTGGACGCGCTGACCTCCCGCGGCGTGCCGATGCCCAAGCTTATGATTTCCGACCGCTGCCAGGTCATGATGCCCTATCATATCGATTTTGACCGTCTGGAGGAAGAACGCCTCGGCAAGAGCGCGTTCGGCTCCACCAAGAGCGGCATTGCACCCTTCTATTCCGATAAGTTCGCCAAGGTCGGCATTCAGGTCTGCCAGCTGTACGATGAGGAACTGCTCCGCAAGCGCCTTGAAATCGCGCTGGTGAAGAAGAACGTCCTGCTGGAGCACCTGTATCATCAGCCGCCGATTGACATCGATGCGCTGATGGCGAAGCTGCATGACCTCGCCGAGAAAATCCGCCCGATGGTCGCTGACACGACGTATTATCTGCATCAGGCGAATCAGGAAGGCAAGACCATCCTGCTCGAGGGACAGCTCGGCTCCCTGCGCGACCCCGACCACGGCATTTATCCTTACACGACCTCATCCTCGCCGCTCGCGGGCTACGGTTGCGTCGGTGCCGGCGTTTCGCCGCGCGACATGACCGATATCGTGTGCGTCACGAAGGCCTATTCCTCCTGCGTCGGTGCAGGCGCGTTTGTCAGCAAGCTTGAAGGTGCTGCAGGCGATGAACTCCGCCGCCGCGGCGGTGATGCCGGCGAATTCGGTGCGACGACCGGCCGCGCGCGCGATGTCGGCTGGTTCGATGCCGTTGCGACGCGTTACGGCGTGATGGTGCAGGGGGCGACGCAGGTCGTCCTGACAAACCTCGATGTCCTGGGCTATCTCGACGAGATTCCGGTGTGTGTGGCATACGAGGTGGACGGCAAGCAGATTACCGAATTCCCCGCAACCCCGACGCTGATGCGCTGCAAGCCGGTGTATGAGAAGCTGCCCGGCTGGAAGTGCGACATCCGCGGCGTCAAGAGCTACGATGAGCTGCCGGAGAACTGCCGGAAGTATGTGGAATTCATCGAAAAGCAGTGCGGTGCTCCGATTAAGATGGTTTCAAACGGTCCCAAGCGCCATGAGGTGCTGTATCGCTGATGCGGATTCAGGCAGAGAAGTTCTTCCCTGCCTTTTTCCGGGCATTGCCGCTTTAATACATTAGTGTGATGATTCGTTGCAGACTTCGTCTGTTTTCTATAAAAATGCCCTCAAGGAGGAAAAGCCAGATGATCGCTATCATCGATTACGGCATGGGGAATCTTCGCAGTGTCCAAAAAGCCCTCGAATATATCGGAGCCTCTGCCGTTGTGACGGATTCGCCCGAAACGATTCGTGCCGCCGACCATGTCATTCTCCCCGGTGTCGGCGCGTTTGCGGATGCCATGGCACTCATCCGCCGGAAACATCTCGACCGTGCTGTGCTCGATGCTGCCGCGCAGGGGACACCTGTGCTCGGCATTTGCCTCGGCATGCAGCTGATGTTTGAGCACAGCGAGGAAAACGGCTTCTACGATGGTCTCGGGCTGTTTCCGGGCACCGTCACACACCTTGAGGAGCATGGGCTGAAAATCCCGCACATGGGCTGGAATACGCTCGAAACGCGCCAAAGCGTATTGTTCGATGCGGATGCAGCACCTTGCGTGTACTTCGTGCACAGCTATTGCATGGCGGACGTTTCGCCGGAATGGACGAGTGCGACATGCACCTACGGGCAGACGTTCACCGCCGCCATTGAGCGCGGCAACGTCATGGCAACGCAGTTTCATCCGGAGAAATCCGGCGAGGCAGGTCTGAACATGCTGCGCCGCTTTGCCGCGTGGAAAGGGGGAGCCTCATGCTGACGAAACGCATCATCCCGTGCCTTGACATCCGCGACGGCCGCGTCGTGAAGGGCGTCCATTTCACGGATATCCGCGATGCCGGCGACCCGGTCGAGGCGGCCATCCGCTATAACGATGCCGGTGCGGATGAGCTGGTGCTGCTGGATATCAACGCATCCTATGAGCAGCGCGCCACCATGCTCGATGTCGTGTCGCGCGTGGCGGAGCAGGTATTCATCCCGTTCACGGTCGGCGGCGGCATCAGCGATTTGGCGCAGATTCGCAGTCTGCTCCGCCTCGGTGCGGATAAGGTCAGCATCAATTCGCCTGCCGTCCGCAATCCTGACTTCATCACCGAAAGTGCGCTCCGCTTCGGCAGCCAGTGTATCGTGCTGGCAATGGATGTCAAACGGCGCATGGGCGGCGGATGGGACGTGTATGTCCGCGGCGGACGCGAGAACACAGGGCTCGATGCGCTGGAATGGGCAGCCGAGGGTGTCCGGCGCGGCGCAGGCGAAATCCTGCTGACAAGCATGGACTGCGACGGCGTCGGCAACGGTTTTGATTTGGATGTCACGCGTGCGATTGCCGATGCGGTCAGCGTGCCGGTCATTGCCAGCGGCGGCGCAGGCACCATGGCGCACTTCCGCGATGCGCTGACGGTTGGTCATGCGGACGCAGCACTCGCGGCGACCCTGTTCCACTTCGGCATCATGAAAATCAGCGACCTGAAAGATTATTTGTCCGGCGAAGGCGTGCCGGTCAGGAGGATATGACAATGGCCTATGAAAGCGAACTTGCGCTCCGTTTGACGCCCTATACTGCTGGTGAGCAGCCCAAAAATCGGAAATTCATCAAGCTGAACACAAACGAGAACCCCTATCCGCCGTCGCCGCGCGTGTTTGAGGCGTTGCGGACATACGACGCAGACGCGCTGCGGCTGTATCCGGATATGGACGCGACCGCGCTTTGCGAAGCCATCGGCGAAGTGGAGAACATCCCGTCGGACTGGGTGTTCTGCGGCAACGGCTCGGATGAGGTGCTGGCGTTTGCATTTGCCGCGTTCTTCGCCGGAAAATCCGTTGCGATTCCGGCCGTTACGTACTCGTTTTACCCCGTTTATGCCGGACTTTTCGGCGCATCACCCGTTTCTGTCCCGATGAAGGCGGATTTCTCCGTGGACGATGACGCGCTCATGCAGGGGCTGCCGATTGTCCTTGCCAACCCGAACGCTCCGACCGGCATGGCGCTTTCTGTCGACCGGCTCCGCGTTCTCGCCCGGCACACGCGTGAAAACGGCGCTGTCCTGCTGATTGACGAGGCATACGCCGCATTCGCGGAGGAAACCGCCGTCCGCCTGCTGCGCGAATGCGACAATGTGCTGATTACACGCACCTTCAGCAAGAGCCATGCTCTTGCCGGCATGCGCATCGGCTACGCGATGGGGCAGCCGAACCTGATTGCCGCCCTTAAGCGCGTCCGCGACAGCTTCAACAGCTATCCGGTTGACCGCGTTGCGCAGCTCGTTGCCCGCGAAGCGATTCTGGACACCGAATATGCCGCGAAAACCGCCGCTGCCATCTGCCGTGACCGTGATGAATGCCGGAATGCGCTGCTTGATGCCGGCATTCCCGTGCTGGAGAGCCAGACGAACTTCCTGTTTGTCCGCGCGGATGACGACGATGCTTCCGGCGTACAGCAGCGTTTGCGCGAGGAAGGCATTCTCGTGCGGCATTTCTCCGCACCGAATCTGAAGGCATATCTGCGCGTAACCATCGGCACTTCGGAGGACATGCAGATTGTGACAAGAGCCATCATTCGGGCAGTCAGGGGAAAGTAAACAAAATTCCATAGTCGTTTTGTCATATCACTTCATCATTTGCAAAAAACCGGCTGCCTCACGAAGAGACAGCCGGAAAATTTACTTGTTTTCTTCCTGTTCGCGTGCCATACGTGCGGCGCGCTCCTTGGCATAAATCGCCATGGCGCATTCAAGGCGCTTGCGCTCCATCTGGCACTCCATGTCGTACGGCTCGGAAATGTCGCCGTGGAATGCCTGCGCATTCGCCGCGCAGCCGCCGGAGCAGAAGAACCGTGCCCAGCAGTCGCGGCACTTTTCCTTGTTCAGCACGGTGTTGTGGGCGAACTTCGCCTGAATCTCACGGTCGAACGTACCGTCAAGCACGCTGCCCATGCGGTAGCCCTCGCGTCCGACAAACTGATGGCACGGGTAGATGTCGCCGTCCGGGGTAACCGCAACGTACTCGTTGCCTGCACCGCAGCCGGTCAGGCGCTTGCGCAGGCACGGACCGCCTTCAAGGTCAACCATGAAGTGGAAGAAGTTGAACCACTTGCCGTTGGCGCGGCGATCCATGTAAATCTGGGCAAGACGCTCGTATTCCGCGCGGATTTCCGGCAGATCCTCCTCCTTCAGCGCATATTCGCACTTCGGGTCGGTCACAACGGGTTCGACGCTGATCTGGTCAAAGCCCTGATCCGCCAGATGCAGGACATCGTTGCCGAAATCCTTGTTGTAGCCGGTGAAGGTGCCGCGGACGTAGTATTCCTTGTCGCAAGCGTTGCGGCGGCGGACAAACTCCTTCGCCTTTTCAAGGATGATATCGTAGCTGCCCTTGCCGTTGATGGTCGGGCGCATGCGGTCATGCACCTCGGGACGGCCGTCCATGGAGATGACGACGTTGCTCATTTCCTTGTTGAGGAAGTCCATGATTTCATCGGTCATCAGCACGCAGTTCGTCGTGATGGTGAACTTGAAGTGCTTGTTCTTCTCCTTCTCCAGCGAACGGCCGTAGGCGACAAGGCGCTTAATCACCGGGAAATTCATCAGCGGTTCGCCGCCGAAGAAGTCCAGCTCCAGATTCACGCGCTTGCCGGAGTGTTCCACCAGCCAGTCAATCGCCGCCTTGCCGACCTCGTAGGGCAGGAGCTTGCGCTCACCCATGCAGAAATCACCCGTCGCCGCGAAGCAGTACTTGCAGCGCAGGTTGCAGTCGTGCGCCGCGTGCAGGCACATGGATTTCACCACGCCCGGCTCGGTCAGCTGCGTCACGTCATCATAGTTGTCCGGGGCGTTCAGCGCGCCGATGTCCTCCAGCTGACGAAGCTCTCCGATGACCTCGTCGACCTCCTCGGCGGCATACTTGCCCGTGAGCGCGGCGCGGATTTCGTCCGGCGTATGATCGTTCCACATTTCCAGCACGTCAAAGGCCATGTCATCGATGGCATGGACGGCACCGCTGCCCACGTCAAGGAGCATCGGCTGTCCTACCGCCTTGAAGGTGTGAATCATGGTTGTTTTTCCTCTTTTCTGGCATTCTTGTTTGGGATTTGCAAGCCGGATGGCTTGAGCTCATGATCTTCTTTATGATGCTTGCATTTTTTCGCGGACTTCGCGGACTTCGTCCGTTTTTCTTTTAGGAGCAGCGCAGCTGTACCCGAAAAAAAGCGAAGGCGCACTGAGGCAGCCTCCGCCTTGGTTTCCGCGGGAAAAGATTACTTCCGGTTGTACAGACGGTTGAGCTTGCCCTCGTTGCCCGCGAGCACGTCGCTGTTTTCCTTGTTGGCGCAGGACTGGTTGGCAACGGTGCAGCTGGTCTTGCAAGCGGACTGGCAGGACGCCTGGCATTCGCCGCAGCCGCCATGTGCCAGGGAATTCTTCAGGCAGGGCTTCTGGATCGTTTCGATATGCTTCATAATACATCATCCTCCATTATTATCAAAGGGGTCTATGCCATTATACACGATTCGAAACGCGATTGCAATCGTTTTTCAGGAAATAATCGCGATTCGCAGACTTATTCTGTCACCTTTTCGACCAGAAAGATGTTGAGCGTATCCGCATCGGGGCAGGAAAAGACGGCTGTCCCTTCCTTTTTGCCGGGAATGCTGCCGCCGTAGCGCAGGATATCGGCGTAGAGGAATGCGACATGCATCGCCATGGGGCAGAGCTTTCCGCGCTCGGTATCGAAATCCCACGAATCGCCGATTTTATGTCCGCGATGGCACGGGCAGTCGCCCTTGCGGTCAATCAGCGTAATCCGGATCTTCGGGCGGTTCATCGGTCAAGCACCTCCAGGCATGTTTCAATCGGGATGCCGAGGTATTTGTCCTCCTTGTCGCGGTTGCGCTCAATCATAATCCGCACAGCATCCATGGCACTGCGGACAGCGGCTTGCAGCGGCACGCCGTCCGCCATCCTGCCGAGCATCACGGCGGAGAAAATGTCGCCCGTGCCGACAAAGCGAACCGGAATCATGTCGAACGGAATGCGGAAAAATTCGCCTTTCGTGCCGTCATAGCCGATGACGCAGTCGGCGCCCTCCACCTTCGCGCTTGTCACCACGACGGACTTCGTACCCATCTGATGGAGCTTTTCCACCAGCGCATGCGCCGCTTCCTCGGTCAGCTCCTGCTGATAGGGCAGATCCGCCAGATACGCCGCCTCGGTGTAATTCGGCACGATGCAGTCTGCCACAGCGACCATATTCCGCATATGCGCGATGGTTTCCTCACCAACGCCGTTGTAGAGCATGCCCTCATCGCCCATAATGGGGTCAACAAAAATCAGCACGCCCTTCTTGGCGGACTGCGCGCAGAAATCAGACACGAGCGCTGCCTGCTCCGCGGACATAATCATGCCGGTGGACACGATGTCGAACGTGAAGCCGAGTTCCTTCCACACCTTCAGGGATTGGCGCATGTATTCCGTCGTTTCCTGAATGTAGAATTTGCCGTAGTCCAGCGTGTTGCTGACAAGCGCCGTCGGCAGCGTATAGAGATGGTGCCCCATATGGGACAGCACCGGCATCATCGCGCTCAGCGACACCTTGCCGTAGCCTGCCAAATCGTGCACCAGCAGAATATGCTTGCTCATTTGACTGCAATCGCCTCAATCTCGACCTTCGCATCGCGGGGCAGTTTCGCCACCTGCACGCAGCCGCGCGCCGGCGGATTTTCCGGGAAGAACTTGCCGTACGCCTCATTCACCGCGGCGAAGTCATTCAAATCCTTGAGGTAGATCGTCGTCTTGACGACATCCGCAAGCGTGCAGCCGGCTTCCGCCAGAATCGCGGCGATGTTCTTCATGCACTGCGCGGTCATTTCGCCGATGGTTCCCTCAAGGAGCTCACCCGTTTCCGGCACGAAGTAAAGCTGACCGGACACATAGACGGTGTTTCCCGCCTGAACGCCCTGGCTGTAGGGACCGATGGCGGCAGGGGCATTTTTCGTAGACAGAATCTTATTCATGATTATAATCTCCTTTTCGTCACGTCATGCAAATGCATAAAGCAGGCCATCACAAGGGAACCACTTGAATTATATGAAATTTCAGCACGCCTTGTCAAGCAAATCACTGGTTTTCCTGTGTCTTAAACGCGCAGGTTGCCAGCCCTTGACGGTTCTTCTCTTTTTCATTATACTTTTAATAGGAAAAAGGAGGCTTCATCCCTTATGCGTGCCGATTTGACCCATGGTTCCATTCTTCGCGGACTGCTCCGCTTCTCCCTGCCGCTGATGGCCGGCAATCTGCTTCAGCAGCTCTATAATCTCGTTGACACGTTCGTTGTCGGGCGCTACTGCGGCGAAACGGCACTCGGCGCGGTCGGCAGCGCATTTTCCGTCATGACGTTGCTGACGAGCATTGTCACCGGTCTGTGCATGGGCAGTGGCGTGATTGTCAGCCGTTTCTTCGGAGAGAATGATGAGCGCGGCGTCCGGAAGTCCGTCGGCAACGCATTTGTGGTCATTTTTGCCTTCTCGCTCGTGCTGACGGCACTGTCCTATGCGCTCCTGCCGCTGCTGCTCCGCCTGCTCCGCATTCCGGACGCGGCGCAAGGTGATTTATCCTGCTATCTGCTGATTGTCTTTGCCGGCATCGTGCCGACATTCCTCTATAACTTCTGCGCATGCATGCTCCGCGCGGTCGGGCGTTCGGCATCGCCGCTCGTGTTCCTGACGATTTCCGCGCTGACAAATGTGGCGCTTGACTTCCTGTTTGTCGCCGGTCTTGGCTGGGATGTTGCCGGTGCCGCTTGGGCGACGCTGATTGCGCAGGTGCTTTCCGGCGTGCTCTGTACCATCAGCATGCTCCGCCGTGTACCGGCACTGCGTCCGGCTTTGTCCGACCTTCGCCCCGACTTCGGGCTGATTCGCCGCATTTGCAGCGTGTCTGTACTGACAAGTGTGCAGCAGTCCATCATGAATTTCGGCATTCTGTGCGTGCAGAGCCTCGTGAACAGCTTTGGCTTGGCAGCAATGGCAGCCTTCACCGCAGGCGTAAAAATCGATTCGCTCGCCTACAGCCCCGCACAGGACTTCGGCAACGGCTTTGCGACCTTCGTGGCGCAGAACCGCGGCGCAAATCAGCCCGAACGCCTTCGCAAGGGGATCCGCACGGCGTTCCTGCTTTCCGGTGCATTCTGCATCATTGTTTCAGCGCTTGTCGCGGTTTTCGCCGAACCGCTGCTGCTGATTTTCCTGGAAAACGCCTCCGTGGACGCGCTGTCCATCGGCGTGCAGTATCTGCAGACGGAAGGCATCTGCTACGTCTTGATTGGCATGCTTTTTCTGCTCTACGCGATTTTCCGCGGCATGGAGCAGGCCGGCATGAGCGTCATCCTGACCGTGATTTCACTTGGCTTGCGCGTTGCGCTGTCCTATGCCTTTGCGCCGCACTTCGGGATGATAGCGATTTGGCTGTCCATCCCCATCGGCTGGGTGATTGCCGACGCGGTCGGGCTGATTGCAATGCGGAAAAGAAAGATTTTTGCATCGCATGGGTAAAATCAACAAGGGGGCTTTCCGGTCGCCCCCTTGAACCCCTTCGGGCGCCATACGGGGTTTCTTTTTCATTGCTGACTTTAGACAATCTGCAAGGGGGCTTTCCGGTCGCCCCCTTGACCCCTTCGGGCACCATACTTGGTTTCTTTTTCATTGTTGATTTTAGGCAATCTGCAAGGGGACAATAGAACAGGCAAAGCCTGCGGTCGCGGACTTCGTCCGTTTTCTTTGACCCCTTCGGCGCCATGCTTGATTTCTTTTTCATTGTTGACTTTAAGCAAACTACAAAGAAACTTAGATGTGCATCCGAAGGGTGCAGGGGCGATCGGAAAGCCCCTGCTCGCCTCCGCAGAGGCGAAAAGGCTTTTTTTTCCATTTATTTTGCATTGTTTCTCTTGACTAATCCCCCATAAGCGCCTTATAATCGACAGCAATACTCCATCACGGAAGGATGAGCTGTATGACTATTTGGGAAATCCTCTTGCTCGGCGTCGGGCTGAGCATGGACGCGTTTGCTGTTTCAATCTGCAAGGGCTTGAAGGTCAGGAAGATCACGTGGAAGCCGTTGCTGTGTGTCGGTGCATATTTCGGCGTGTTCCAGGCGCTGATGCCGACGCTCGGCTATTTTCTCGGCACGACCTTCGCGCGCTTCATCGACAAGTATGACCACTGGATTGCGTTTGTCCTGCTGGCTCTCATCGGCGTGAACATGATTCGTGAAGCGATGAGCAAGGAAGAAGAGGAATGCGACAGCGACTTCAGCTTCAAGACAATGCTGACGCTTGCCGTCGCAACAAGCATTGACGCGCTTGCCGTCGGCGTAACCTTCGCCCTGCAGGATACGAATGTGTTCCTTGCCGCCGGGCTGATCGGCCTGACAACCTTTGTGCTTTCGCCAATCGGTCTGCTGGTCGGTCACCGCTTCGGTCTGCGCTACAAGAGCAAAGCGGAAATCGTGGGCGGCATTGTGCTGATTGGCATCGGCCTCAAGATTCTGCTGGAAGGTCTTGGTCTGTTCGGGTAACAAGGAGCCGGGAAGCATCAAGCTTGCCCGGCTTTCTTCTTGTCAAAAAAAGCGATACAAAAAAACGGCACGAAAAAAAAGACACGAAAAAAAGACACGAAGTGTCCTTGGGTGTGGCAATTTCGTCCGGTTTGTTGTACAATGGGATTATCTTGCCGAAAGGAGGCAGACACGATGCGCAAACGGCTGACGGCGCTGCTGCTGATTTTTTGCCTGATCTGTCCGCTCCTGACAGCATTTTCCGAGGATGCGGCAGAGGAAGAAACGGGCACTCGCGTCAATCGGGCACTGCTGATTGGCTGCGACCGCTTCCTGACGCAGTCAAGCACCGTGCCTTCCTCTGCAAACAATGTCCGGCGCATGGCGGAAACGCTTTCCGGCGGCACGCTGATCTTCGACAAGCTCGTCACCCGCGAAAACGGCATGGCATCCGCTGATGCGCTGCTTGCCCTGATTCAGCAGACATTCGCCGATGCGGACGAAGACGATGTCAGCTATTTCTACATCAGCACGCATGGGCTGTGGGACGGCAGCAGCAATGGGCAGATGACCTTCCTGTTGTCCGACGGCGAAAGCGAAAGCCGCCTGACTGCCGATGCCCTCCGCGCAGTGTTCGACACCATCCCCGGCAAAAAGGTACTCCTGCTGGACGCCTGCCATTCCGGCGCAGTCATCGGCAAGGGCGTCACCGAGTCGTTCGAAAACGTGTTTTCCGGCGATGATTACTACGTCATCTGTTCATCGGGCGGTGCAGAAGTCAGCTGGTTCTGGTCGGGCGAAATCAACGGCGAACGGCTGGCAGGCGCGGGCTATTTTTCCGGTGCGCTGGTGGACGCGCTGTCTGTGACCGGCTCGTTCGGGGCAGACGAGAACCGCGACGGCGACATCACACTGACGGAACTTCGCCGCCGTCTGCTGCAGAGCCACGGCGAATCCACCGTACGAACCTATCCGGAGGAAAGCGACTTCGTGCTGCTGAGCTACGACCTATCCGCCGTCAGCGGTCGGCGCGACACAAAGATTGAAAGCGTCACCTTCACCGGCGATACGCTTTCCGCCGATTCGCCCACCATCGATTTTTCGTTTAACGTCATCCGCAGTTCGCAGGTCGCCTATCAGCTTGTCTATCAGCGGCAGGGCGTCTGGGATTTCGACAACGCGACGCTCATTTATGACAACGACGGCGAATTTGACTCCTACGCCATTCCCGGCAAGAGCCTGACGCCGGGGCTCAAGGAACGCTCGCTCACGCTGAACGCCTCCGCTGCGCAGTCCTCCGGCTATGTGCTGCTGCAGATTCTGCTGGTGGACACGGGCGTGCCTTTCGTCATTTATTCCAAGGTACTCTGCGTGCCGTCCTCCTCGGGCGATCCGTCGCTTGCAATCCGCTGTACGGATACGTTCTGCCCTGAAAACGGCGAGGAACTGACTTTTGTCGTCCGTCACGCATTTCCCTGCGAATTGACCGTCACCATCGAGGATGAAAGCGGTCAGGTTGTCCGCCGCCTCGCCTCCCATCAGGCATCCCGTCCCGAGCACATCGGCGGCTCGACCTTCTGCTGGAGCGGCATGGACAGCAAGGGGGAGATGCTCCCTGCCGGTCAGTACCGCATCCGCGTCAAGGCATATGTCGGCGATGAATGCTACGAGCTGACAGGAGATTGGTTTGCGCTGACGGAAGCGGAAAAGTAAAAATAAGGGGCTGCCTTGCATCACGCTTGGCAGCCCTTTTGTTTATTCCCATTTCGGCGGTACGGCAGGGCATTTCTGCCTTTGCTTTGCCGTACGTGCTTCGACATAGCAGCCGCACAGCGCACATGTGCCGTTTTGCAGCGATGCGCATGCTTTGCAGGCATTCAGCCGCTGACTGCGCAGCGTTTCGTCCGCCCGATCGCCGTCCGGCAGTGCGTCAATGTACTCGCGCACCAGCCGCGCCATGTCCTTCTGACCGCTCTCCGCCAGCAGGCAGCGGCATGGCTTGCGTTCCTCAGCCACGAATCGTCAGCTCCGCCACCGCACAGGCAGGCAGCGTTACCATCAGACCGTCCTGCACCTTCCGGAAACCGTCAAACGGCTTGACCGACACGCAGTCCTTCTGCTCGAATGTGTTCTTGTCATTCATCGCGCCCGTCAGGATGCGTCCGGAAACGTCCGATGCATCAGCGCCAAGCAGCTCCAGCTTCACGTCCAGCGCATCGGTGCAGGAAGTGTTCGTCAGCGTCACGGTGATGACATTTTCCTTCTGCGAGGCGGTCGCGGTCAGCTGCTTCACGCCAGGCTGCGCGTCATCGCACGAGATGGCAGACGGCAGCAGCGTCGCATCGTGATGGGCCTTGTACAGGTCGAACACGTGATAGGTCGGCGTAAGCACCATGTCCGCACCGTCCGTCAGGATCACCGACTGCAGGACGTTGACCATCTGTGCGATATTTGCCATGACGACGCGGTCGCAGTGCGCGTTGAAGATATCCAGCGTAATCGCCGCGACCATCGCGTCGCGCATCGTGTTCTGCTGATAGAGGAAACCGGGATTCGTGCCGGGCTCACAATTGTACCACGTGCCCCATTCATCGACAATCAGTCCGACACGGTGCTTCGGATCATACTTGTCCATAATCGCCAGATGACCGCGGATGAGATTGTCCATATGGTGCGCTTTTTTCAGCGTCGTGTAATATTCCGCAGCATCGAAATCGGTCGCACTGCCCTTGTTCTCCCATTCGCGTGGGACGGTATAATAATGCAGCGAAATGGCATCGAGGTAATTGCCGGCGCCTGCCATCAGCTTATCCGTCCAGTTCCAGTCATCGGTATTCGGACCGCAGGCGATGCGGTAGAGCTTCTTGTCGCCGTAATTGCGGCAGAAGGTCTGATAGCGCCGGTATTCATCCGCATAATACTCCGGACGCATGTTGCCGCCGCAGCCCCAGCTTTCATTGCCCACGCCGAGGAACTTGAGTCCGAACGGCTCATGGTGCCCATTTGCCCAGCGCTTCCGCACGACGGTCGAATCGCCCTCGGAATTCATGTACTCAACCCATTCCGCCATTTCACGAACCGTGCCTGAGCCGACATTCGCATTGACGTAGGGCTCGCAGCCGATTTGACGGCACAGCTCCATGAACTCGTGCGTGCCGAAGGAGTTATCCTCAACCACGCCGCCCCAGTTGGTGTTGACCATCCGCTTGCGGGATTCCTTCGGACCGATGCCGTCCTCCCAGTGGTATTCATCCGCGAAGCAACCGCCCGGCCAGCGCAGCACAGGCACGCCGATTTTCTTGAGCGCGTTGACAACATCGGTGCGCATGCCGTTGACATTCGGAATGTCGGAACCTTCGCCGACATACACGCCGCCATAGATGCAGCGTCCGAGATGCTCGGAAAAGTGACCATAGATATTCTTGCTGATTTTCGCGCCGGGGTTTCCGGCATTAATGGAAATGATGGCTGACATTGCTTTCCCTCCACAATGCATGTTTCGCCTGACCCTCCTCAGGCTGATGGGAAACTATTCGCCCTTGCAGGGCGGATTCCTGCCGCACGCAAGAAAAAATCCAGCGAGTTTTTTGATTCTCCTGCAAATCAGATCACTTTATTTGAATTGAAAAGGGATATCCCATTCATGAGATATCCCTTGTAAGTGTCAGTGTTGTTACCGCGGGCGAATTAAACAGCCGGAACTGCATCCACCACGGATAGATGCTGCCGTTGCCCAAACCCGGGCTGATGTACTGCCAGATGCCGTTCTGATAATTCAGCCCCTGCACCTCGCTGTCCGACGGGAAGAATCCCAGCTCCGGCACATAAATCACGCCGATGCCCGGAATGCGCCATTGTCCGCCGCAGTAGCCGCCGGTGACAATCAGGTCAACGTAATTCATCGAGCAGACGGTCTTGGCATCCGCCGATTCCTTGAGCGTCGTAATATACGCCTGCGTCAGCGGCATGCTGCTGACACAGACCTGCACGTCCTTCTCCGTCATGCTCGCCATGGCTTCCTCAATTCTGTCCATGCGCTCAATCTGGTACGATGCAAGCCGCTGCTGCGCCGCCTGATCCGCCGTCAGCGAGGGCAGTGCGTTCAGCCCGTCGAGTTGCTTCTGGTATGCCTTGCGCGTGCTGGCGATATTCAGCGTGTAGATGTCCTCCGGCACAAACCAGATAGTGGAGCCTTCGCGCGTAAACGACACGGGCACGTCCAGAATCGTCACGCCGGCATCGATGAGCGCCTGTGCCCAGTCCGCATAGGGGGACAACGACGCATGCGCCGCGGTTGCGTACAAACTCGGATCATTGCCGCCGGTCAGAAAGAGCACCGGTGCGCCGGCAGGCAATTGCTCAAGGAGTTCCAGCACAGGCGTCACATCGCCGCTTTCGCCGACCATGTTGCCCGCAAGGATGACGCAGGACACCGCCTTCGTGCTGATTGCCTGCCCGATTGCCGCCTGACCTTCGCCGCGCGTTTCACCGTTCAGGTCGGTCAGCAGGAGGATGGACCACTGGTCAAGCGAGGTCGGAATATCCGGGATGGTCACGGTCTGCTTGAGCGTCAGGATGGTGTTGCTGACGGCGAAATTGCTGATGAGCAGCGTGCTGACAAGGAGAATCAGCACCAGGAGCAAGGCGAGGAGGACTTTCCTGCCCCGATGCGGCTTTTCGTTGAAGAAATCATCGGCGTTTCTGCCCATAAGCGGCGTTCCTCCTTTCGGCAAACGGTTCCACGGGCGATTTATTCGCCCTCACCCGGCACGTAGGGCATCAGGAAGCAATTTACATAATACGCGTATTTTCCCGAGGTGGAATCGCTCGGCTTCGCGGTGACGACCGTGTAATCCACGCAGTCGCTTTCGGGAATCTCGCGCTCATCCTCAGGTACTTCGGACAGATTCGTCGAATCCTTCTTGTTCGTGTTGACCTCAACGTTCATGTCGTAGTCGTGAATGTACATCTTGACGCGGTTCGCCATGTTGCCTTCGAGCGTCGTAATGCGGTACTTGCCGTCGCCGAGGCTCTGCACATCGTAGACGAGCGCGACATGAATCGTCTTGTTGAAGGAGCAGCCGTACACCAGCAGAAAGCCGGGCTGCGGCACGTTGGTCGTGCGGTTGACGAGCTGATAGCCGCGCAGGAGCTTGCCGACGCTTGCCTCCTTGACGTGGAACACGCCCTCTACCGGCATGAACACGCCGTCTTCCGACTTCTTCGCGGCAGACTTGATGTCCTCCAGCTCCATCATCTCGACATCTGCCTGCATCATGCACCACGTGACAAATCCGCCGCACCAGCCGAAGCCGACACCCTTGCCGCGCCATTCGGTGTACTTGTTGACGCGCTTGAGCGTCTTGCCGTCCAGTTCCTGCCACTCGTTATAGGCAATGTCCAGCACCTGCTGAATCTGCGTCGGCACCTCCACCGGCGCTTCGGTGGTGATGGACACCGGCGGCGGCGTAGGCGTCGTCTTGGCAAGTGCCGTCGGAATCGTCAGAGCAATCAGCAGCATCGCGCACGCGGCACGGAAGAAGCGTTTCATGGAGGTCATTTCCTTCCTGTTATTTTCCTTCTTATAGAATAACACGTTTTTTCAAGCGGGTCAAGTTCATAGGGACTTCGTCCCCTTTTCTCCCTTCGTCCCGTTTTTTTATGGCGCCGCTGACCTCTTCAGGTCGTCTTTGCGCGACAATGCGATGCGATTTTTCCGAACAAAAATTAGAAAAATTTAATAAAGGTATGGAAAAAATGAATGTGCTGTGTTATAATAACTCTGTTTCCCAGAAAACAGGGAAAAAACGAGGAATCAAGGGAGGATTTGATTCGATGTCTAATTCTAACAGCATGAGCGCGCTTGACCGCCGCTTTGGCTACACCGCCAAGGGAAGCTCGTTCAAGACGGAATGCCTGGCCGGTCTGACGACCTTCTTCGCCATGGCGTACATCCTCATGGTCAATGCCAGCATGTTCGCAAACATTCCTGACGTTGAGTATGGTGCGATTTACATTGCAACCGCCATTTCTGCTGTCATCGGCACCGTGGCAATCGGCCTGATGTCGAATCTGCCGCTGGCTCAGGCGTCCGGCATGGGTCTGAATGCGTACTTTGTCTACACGGTTGTCTTGGGGCTTGGCTTCAGCTACGCCAATGCGCTGGTGCTGGTGCTCTTCGACGGCCTCCTGTTCATCCTGCTGACCGTGACCGGCCTGCGCAAGATGATCTTCGAAGCGATTCCTCAGGCGGTTCGTGTCGCCATCCCGGCTGGCATCGGTCTGTTCATCGCTTTCCTCGGCCTGCAGAATGCGGGCATCATCATCCCCAGCTCTTCCACCGGCGTTACGCTGGCTTCCTTCAACCTGCTCACCAGCGGCTGGACCGTTGGCATCATGGGCATGGTCGTGACCATTCTTGCCCTGCTGGCGATTGCCATCATGAGCCATCGCAATGTGAAGGGCGCTGTGCTGCTGGGCATCATCGGCGGTGCTGCCCTCTACTATGTGCTGGGCTACCTGACCATCCCGGGCTTCTCTGCCGGCATCACCATGTCCAGCCCCTTCGAGGCGTTCGGTCAGTTCTTCTCCGGCGCTTTCTGCAAGGTGTTCACCGAGGGCTTCAACTTCTCCGCTTACATTGAGGCACACGGCACCGCGAATGCCATCCTGACCATCGCGACCACCGCTCTGGCGTTCTGCATGGTTGATATGTTCGACACGATCGGCACGCTGTACGGCGCTTGCGCCCGCGGCAACTTGCTGACCGAAAAGGGCGAAGTCCCGAACATGGACAAGGCCATGCTGGCTGACGCCATCGCGACGACCACCGGCGCCATCTGCGGCACCTCCACCGTGACCACGTTCGTTGAGTCCTCCTCCGGCGTTGCCGAGGGCGGCCGCACGGGTCTTGCTTCCATGGTGACGGCTATCCTGTTCCTGATCGCTATGTTCCTCAGCCCGATTGCTCAGCTGGTTCCCTCCTGCGCGACGGCTGCTGCGCTGATCTACGTCGGCGTGCTGATGATGAACTGCGTCAAGAACATCGAATGGCTCGACGCGAGCGAGGCGGTTCCTGCGTTCCTGACGCTGTCCATCATGCCCTTCGCTTACAACATCTCCTACGGCATCTGCTTCGGCCTGATCTCCTACGTGATCATCAAGCTCTGCACGGGCAAGGTCAAGGAAATCAAGGCTGGCACGTGGGTAATCACCGCGCTGTTCCTGGCGATGCTCCTGCTGACCCACTAATTCCATTCGGATCTTTCAGACCGCTGCATTTCACCGTGCAGCGGTCTTTTTTGAAGATTTTTTGAAAAAAACCGAAAAATTCGTCCCTGAATTTCGTTTAATCAATACAGGGAGTGTCTAATCAGAAAGGAGGAGTCATGCCGGTGGAGCAGAGCAGCAAAGAGCAGACGCTGGAAGCATGGATGCGCACCTACGGCACAGACATCCTCCGAATCTGCTTCGTGATTCTGTCCGATTCGCGCGAGGCAGAGGACGCCATGCAGGACACCTTCCTGCGTGCGTGGCGCGCGATGGATCATTACGAGGAGCGCAGCGCAAGCCCGAAAACCTGGCTCATCCGCATTGCCATCAACATCTGCCGCGATTACCGGCGTCGGCGCTGGTTCCGGCATATCGACATGCGGACGGCACTGGAGGATTTGCCGCAGGGCGTTGTCGGCGTTGAGCCGGAGGATCGCTCGCTGATGCTGGACATCCTGCGGCTGCCGGATCCGCTCAAGGAGCCGCTGCTGCTGTACTACTATCAGGACATGACGCTGGAGGAAACCGCCGCATCGCTGGGCGTGAGCAAATCAACCGTTCACACGCGGCTGAAAAAGGCGGAGGCGGCGCTGAAAATATCGCTGACGGGAGGTGACTGCGATGTCTGACAGGCTAAAAAGAACAATCGACACGAATCTTGGCGGCATGCGCGTCACCGACCGGCAGATTGACGCAGTCATGCAGCGCATTCATTCACAGGATGCCCCGGCACGTGGAATGCGACCGGCGCGGCGTACCTTCCCGATGCGGGCAGCGGCGGCACTGCTGGTGCTCTTTGTCGCTGTCGGTGCAGTGCTTGGCACAACAGTCTACCGCACACAGACCGCATCGCAGACGAAGGACGTGACGCGTCAGGGCGACTGGCTGACGGCGGAACAGGCGCGCAAACTGCTGACGGATCCGGAACTGCCGGTTTCCCTCAGCAGCGAAGAAATCGAAGCGCTGCTCGACACCATTGACGCGGCCGGCGGCACATCGCTGTCCGAGCTGCTGGAGCAAATCTGCGCGCCGAACACCTCCATCGCGCAGTGGTCGATTGCGTCGCAGGCGTTGCTGAGCCGCACACTGGAGAAAATCGGCTATCTGGGCATTCTGCCGACCATGACACGCGAACCGCTGTCAACCGAAATCACATTGCAGGAGGCTGTCGACGCCGCCGTGCAGTACATCCGCGAAAACGACGATGCACAGGCGGACTTCAGCCGTGAGGATTTCTATACCACCGGCATCCGCTTCCTGTCCGGCACGAGCGACGGCACCTGCACGGGCGCATATTACTGCGTGTCGTTCGATTCGACAAACGCTTTCGGCACGAACTACGAGGTCGCGGTTGACGCATCGACGGGCGAAATCTGCCGGATGCGCAGCGAGCGCGGCGCAGGCATAGGTCACACGGCAGACGAAGTGACGGCTGGCTTCCGGCGCATCTTCGGCTACGACATGCATACGTGGACAAATCAGCAGCTGCGTGTATACGTGCTTGCACTGGCAGATGCGGACGAAAGCACGCTGCAGACGGTTCATCAGCTGTTCCTGAGCGTCGGGCGTGATGGTTTCCCGGATCTCCCGGACACTGCCTTGACGCGCGAGCAGGCGATTGCCGCAGCGGCAGCGCTGCTGAATACGGACGAGAGCAGCATCATCGCCGCGCAGTACATCGCCGGCACATCAGGCAACATGTGGAAGGTCGCTGTCCGTCAGGCAGGGACAACCGGCGGTCAGAGCCTGACCTATCTGGAGCTGGACGGCAACACGGGCGACCTGCTAACCGAAACGACCGGCGCACGTTACGGCTTGACGGAGGAGTTCTTCCCGAGTCAGCTCATTTCCACCATCGATTATGCAGACGTGACGCGCGGCGTACCCGTGCTGGACAAAGAAACGGCGCTATCCGCCGCACAATCCGCCATCGAAAGCCGTTACGGGCATGTGCTGGACAATGCCTACAACGCCTATGTTGAGGATTCGCTCGCCGATCTCTTCAGCGTGGACACCGGAAGCGCGGTCGTAATTTTCACGAAGGAAACGGAAGGCGTTGCACAGGGCGATACGTACTGGGCAGCGCTGGACTGGTACGGCGAAGCGCTCGATATCGGCTATAACCGGAATCCGCTCGATTCGGCGCGGTTCACCATGCTGATGGAGGGCTATCTGCCTTCAAGTTACAGCGAATCATGCCTGACAACCATGAAGTCCCTTCTGGCGGAGCGCATTTCGGACGAATCGGCTGCCGCAAAGCTCGAAGAGGACGGCATGACAGCCTTGGCAGACGCATTGATGAATCAGGAAATCGCATCGGTGCTTTCGGACAAGGTGACGCACGCGCAGTCGGCGGCACTGCAGGCGGCGCTGGAGGCACTGGATGCACAAGTCTGCTATGACTGGCAGATGCTTCAGCTTCGAGATCACGGCGAGGTCATCTGGCACTTCCTGCTGTCAACGGATGTCGGCTGCTATGCGGTGGATGTGTGCGACAGCGACCTGAGCTTCGCGGGCACGGCGAAAATGACAGCCATCGGCGCACCGTGGGTGCTGCAGCTGCTGACCGTCCGCGCGTGGAATGAACTGCCGGAGGATGTCCGCGAACGCACGATGACGCTTGGCACATGCAGCGAAGAGACAGGCATCATCTACGGCATGCAGGTAAAATATATAATCAGCCGCTATGTCCGCCTGTACGGTGCGAACATGACGGATTGGGAGCCGTCCACGCTGCGCACATTCCGCGAGGCGGTTTGCCTGAGCACGGACAATTCCGCAAGCCTTGCAATCGCGTGCCTGAAGCAGACGAATTATCCCGACGTGCCGGACAACGCACTGTCAAAGAGCCTTGCTGCGGCATACGCGGCGCGTGCGCTGGAGGCGGACGAATGGACGCTTCGCGGCGGTGTGCTGATTGAAACGTCCGACGGCAGCACCGTCTGGAAGCTCACCCTCACGCTGAACGATAGCATTGCCTACATCGCCGAGGTCGATGCGCTGACCGGCGAGGTCTACACGATCCGGCAACGCTCATCCAATGCGGCTCTCCTGGCCATTGACGGCACCTCCGCTGATGAAACCTGGTTCAGCGGTCTCGTGCCGGATGCTGTGATTCAGCAGGAGATCGGAAAATAAAAACGCAGCACCTCGCATGCCATGAACCGC
This sequence comes from Anaerovoracaceae bacterium, assembly GCA_963590165.1. Lineage (GTDB taxonomy): Bacteria > Bacillota > Clostridia > Christensenellales > Aristaeellaceae > UBA11524. Next base: position 91,852 of record CAVANO010000011.1, on the reverse strand, counting down.
TTGCGAGGTGCTGTCTTTATTATGTTTCGGGGTCAACGTAATTCGGTTCCTGCCACATGTACCAGTCAGTGCCGTCGGTCACCATGACAACGCTGCCGTCGCCGGAATAATACACGCCGTCAGCCGGCAGATACTTCTTCGCCCATCCGGCGAATTTCGCCTCGCAGCGTTTGGACGTGCTCGGCACAAAGACCGCCTGCGGCTGCGTCGCCTCCAGAAACGCCTGCGGAATGGACGCCAAGCCGTGATGCGGAATTTTGAGGATGTTGCAGGCGAGCTGGTCGCCGTAGGTTTCAGCGTACCACTGCATCGTCACGTTGTCGATGTCGCCGGTCAGAAAGATGCGTGAAGTACCGAGGCGCACCATGCAGGTGGCGCTGCGGGCATTCGCGCCCCATGCTTCCGGGCAGCGCATGACCTCGATGGTCGCACTGCCGAGCGTCAGCAGATCGCCGTCATAAATCTGCACGTACGGGACGTTCATGGCGTTCGCCGCCTTGACAAGCAGCTGATGATAGCCGCTTTCGTCCTGATAGGTCGTATCGTTGGCGGACAGGAGTGCGTCCACCTGATACAGTCCGGAGCGAATCAGATAGATAAAGCCGTGAATATGGTCGTTGTCGCTGTGGGTGGCGAAGAGGTACTTGAGCGTTGTGATATTCGCTGCATCGAGCGTTGCATAGACGCGGCTGCGGTACTGCCCTGAGCCGCCGTCCACCATCATCGCCTCGCCGCCGCATTCCAGCAGGATGGCATCGGAACGGTCCGTGTCAATGCACGTCACGCGGAGCGTTTCCCTGTCCGCCCATTCCGCCGGAACATCCGCTTCGCCGGATACATGGTAAAGCTCTGCCTGCGCCGATGAAATCAGAAGCACAAGCGCGCACAGCAGCCCAATCAGCCGTTGTCTGTTCATGCCGAGGATGGTTCCTTTCCTTTATTCGCCGCCGACCCAGCCGCGTGCAACGGCAATCTCGTAGACGCCCTGCGCCATGCCTTCCGCCAGCATCTGCTGATATTCCGGCGTGACGAGCAGATATTCCTCCGCCGGATTGGACAGATAGCCCATTTCGACAAGGAAGCACATCATCTGCGCCCAGTTGTTGCCGACGTAGTTGTCATTCAGGTACGCCATGCCGGTGCTGTTCGTCAGCTTCAGCCCGACGCTTGTCTTCATGGCATCGAGCAGCAGCTGCCCCATTGCCTGATACGTGTCTTTATCCGCGACCGCCTTGGCGTAATCGCTGTTGAGCGGACCGTAGACCTGCATGCCGGTTTTCGATGTGTTGCTGGAGCTGTTGCAGTGCAGGCGGAGCATGATGTCCGCATTGCCTGCCGCCGCGATTTCGCAGCGTTCGATATTCGTGTGATAGGTCGTCTGGTCGGTGCGCGTCATGACGACGGTAGCTCCCTGCCGGAGCAGCTCGTCGCGCAGAAGCATCGCAATTTCAAGGCAGACGATGCTTTCACGGCGATTCGTCTTGCTGCCCTGTGCCATGCCGCCCTTACCGCTGGTTGTGCCGGAAAGACCGGGACCAATCGGCTCGGTGACGAAGCGCCCGTTCTCCTGATGACCGGGGTCAATGCAGACCGTCACGCCGGTGAGGCGCCCTTCCTGCTGCTCGACAGCTTCAGGCGCTTCATAGCCTTTGCGGACGGTGTCCTCCTTCTTGACGCCGCCGGAGCTGTTCTTGACCTGTACGGTGAAAAGCGTCCGCGCGAAGGTCAGCTTGCTGACGACATCGCCCTCATAATGACCGTTTTTGTCCGGATAAATCGGTTCGGTAACGGCTTGCTCCTTGCTGCGCCAATACAGGAGCATGTAATCGGTGTCCTGCGCGTTGAAGGCATAATGAAAGCCGTCGGGCGTTTCCGTCAGGGTGAGGTCGGTGACCTTGCCGTTTGTCTTGCCGGTCGGTGCGGTGTAATCAGCCGCCTGAGGGAGATTCGCGGTTGCCTTGCCGATTTGATAGGTCGTGCGCGAAGAGGTCACGGTCACGGTGACCTTGCCGCCTGCGCCTGAGTATGCAAGGGAAATATCCCCCTCAAACTGACCGCTTTCGCTGTAGAGCGTCATCCAGCCTTTTTCAGCCGGCGCGCTGTATTCCAGCAGGATGAAATCCGTGCCCGCGTCAAAGGCGTAATGCAACGTGTAATCGGACGCGGTGAGCGTGATTTGCATGGCATCCGCGCAGGCATCGTTCTTGCCAAGCAAAAGCATCAACGCCAGAAGAAGCGCAAAGGCTCTTTTCATCTTCATTTTCCTCCGTGGGTGCGTTTCCAGCGGTGCGACATGCGCCGGAGCCTGCCGATAAGCGTGCGCGACTTTTTCAGCGCGACCGCCGCATCCAGCGCACCCTGACGGTACAGGTTGTTGTTCGGCTCGCGGTGGATGGCCTCCCGGTACGACTGATGCGCCGATTCGTACTGCTCCAGCGCCATCAGCACCTTGCCCTGCATGGCGTACCAGCTGCTGTCGCGGCTCGATGCACGCAGGAGGTGACGCAGCGCCGCCTCGGGGTTATCCTGTCTGAGCATCTTGGCCGCCAGCGATACAGCATCCTGCGGCTCAAGCTCCTTCTTGAAGGTCGCTGCCGCCGCGGTTGTCCTGCTGACGGCAAGCTTCATCGCTTCCTCGTAGGCGAGGTTGAGCGTAATCATCTTTTCCTGCGCAGCTTTGCGCTCGTTTTCATCCTGAAACATGTCCGGATGGCAGCGCTTGACCAGCGTTCGGTATGCCGCACGAACCTGCTCGGCGCCGGCGGACGCATCAAGTCCTAAAACGCCGAATGGATTTTGCATCCCCCAACACCTCCCCTGACAAGACATAGGTGCTTATGCCTCGAACTTCTCGCGCGAAATCTCCGCACCGAGGGAACGCAGCTTGTCCTCCAGATGCTCATAGCCGCGGTCAATGTACTCCGGCTCGTAGATTTCGGTTGTACCGCGTGCCATCAGACCGGCAATAACAAGTGCCGCACCGGCACGCAGGTCTGTCGCGGTCACCGGCGCACCGTATAGCTCCGGCACGCCCTGAATAACCGCCATCTTGTTGTCGAGAATCTGCACCTGAGCGCCCATGTGCTCAATTTCGTGCAGGTGCTTCAGCCTTGACTCGAAGATCGTTTCTCGGATGATGGACTGTCCCATCGCGGTCGTCAGCAGCGTACTCATGGGCTGCTGCAGGTCAGTCGGGAAGCCGGGATACACCTGCGTCTTGATGTTGACGCCGCGATAGCCGGACAGCGAACCGCGCACACGCAGCGTGTCATCCGACTCCGTTACGCGCGCGCCCATCTCCAGCAGCTTCGCCGTCAGCGCCTCCATATGCGTGGGAATGCAGCCGGTCAGCAGCACATCGCCGCGTGTGGCAGCGGCGGCAATCATCAGCGTACCGGTTTCAATCTGGTCGGGGATGACGGCATAGGTCGTGCCGTGCAGGTAGCCGCGCCCGAAAATGCGGATGACATCCGTGCCGGCGCCCCTGATGCGCGCACCCATGGAATTCAGGAAGTTCGCGAGGTCAACAATGTGCGGTTCCTTCGCCGGATTATAGATAATGGTCGTACCGTGCGCCTTCGCCGCGGCGAGCATGACGTTGATGGTCGCACCGACAGATACGCAGTCGAAGAACACATCCGTGCCGGTCAGGCTGTCCGCTGTCGCCTTGATGCGTCCGCCCTTGAGGGAAACGTTCGCGCCGAGCAGTTCAAAGCCCTTGATGTGCTGGTCAATCGGGCGGGAGCCGATTTCACAGCCGCCGGGCTGAAAGACCTCCGCCTTGCCGCACCGTCCGAGCAGCGCACCGATGAGGTAATAGCTGGCACGCAGCCGCTGAGAATCGCGGTAGGACACCTGATAACCTTCCGCCGTGCGCGGATCGACCGTCAGGAAGCGGTTCGGCTCATATTCGACCTTCACGCCGAGCGAGCGAAGAATGTCCACCAGCGCATGAACGTCCGAGATGTCCGGCAAATTTTCAATCGTGCAGGGCTCATCGCACAGCAGCGTCGCCGGAATGACCGCAACCGCCGTGTTTTTGCCGCCGCTGATATGAACCGTACCTTCCAAGGAATGACCGCCAGTAATCAGCATACGTTCCTTCATGGCCATGGTTTCCGGCGTTTGCCGGCTCACCTCCCGTTTTAGGAATACTATCATCATCACCGCACAAGGCGGAATAAAATCGAAGCATGCGTCCCATTGATATGAAACAATAGGCACTTTGGACATTTTATTATATCACGAAGACGGAAAATGCGCAACTGTTTGAAGCAACGCGCGAAACCTGCATGGAGATGACGCACCTCATCGTGCAAAGTCGGCGAGGGGGGGACTTCGTCCCCTTTTCTTTTTCGTCCCCTTTTCTTTTTCGTCCCCTTTTCTTTCGTCCCCTTTTCTTCGTCCCCTGACCCTTTTTATGCGTGTTGCTCCTTCATCTTTTCCAGCAGCTCCTGACGATCCATCACAGGCAGCTCCCGCTTGCTTTCGCCGGGCAGCGTCGGGTCGAGCTTGCACACCGCGGCGTAGTCGCACCACTGGCAGGCATTCCACTCCCCGATGGCGGCAGGTGCGGCGCTGATTTCACCCGAACGGATGCGGTCGGTCAGCTCTGCGGCCATCTGACGGGCGTGTTTGAGCAGCGTCTGCATCTGTTCGGGCGTGTAGGCATCGGCGGCAGAGGCGATTTCATTGCTCTTGGTGAACACCTTCGAGAAGCTGTAGCCTGCCTCGCTGTCGAGCGCATCAACGACATCAACGTCCGCGAGCACAACGCCCTTGAGCTTGAGCTTCTGAGCGATTGCCTTTTCCGCGGCCTCCTGCACGTCCGCCGTATCAACGACAGGATCCTGAATCGTGAAGTAGAACGCGCCGGCAGGCTGACCATTCAGCCCGTCGCAGGCCGCCTGCAGATAGAGCATCAGCTGCAGCTGCAAGCCGTACCATAGGCGTGTCGGGTCGATTTCGCGGCGGCTGCTCTTGTAGTCCGACACGAGCAGATACACGCCGCTGTCGCCTTCCCAGCGGTCGATGCGGTCGATTTTGCCGCGCAGGGCGACCCGTCTGCCGTCGCTGAGCGTCAGCACAACCGGCGGCAGTCCGTTTTCCTCGCCGAACACGACCTCCTCGCCGATGACATGGAAGCGGCTGTGCTGCGCGTGGTGCGTGAACATCCATGCGGCACGCTGCACCGTCCGGCGGTACTTTTCGCCCTGCAGACGCAGGCTCGGCGTGTCCCCCAGCGGACCATCCGCCCATGCCTCGGTCAGCGGCGAAAGGACGCTGTCCATGACGGCGCGGATTTTGTCATCCGAGAAATTCGGGAAGGATACATCCTGCAGTGCTGCAGCGGCATAGCCCTCCATGGCAGCATGGTAGAAGTCGCCCACGTCCGCCGGGTCAAAGGCGTACGGCTTACGGATGACCGGCTTCAGCCCGTAATCCACGAAATGGCGGTACGGGCATTGCGCGAAGCCCTCCAGACGGCTGATGGACACCTTGTCCTGCGTGAACAGCCTGCGCGTCTGCTCCTGCGACAGATACGCGGTCAGATTCTGACGCCCGAGCGCGTCCAGAATTGCCTGACAGCGGTCGTGCCATTCGGGGTCACGGTACAGCCAGCGAAGGACATCATCCCACGGCGCTTCCAGCGGCTGATTCATGTCGATGGCACGGCGAAGCTGCTGCGGCAGGGCATCGAGCGCCATCGCAGGTGACAGCGGCACGGCTGCATCCGCCAGTACGCCGCCGGTTTCCTGAATCTCAGGGTACAGATCCCGAAGGTCATTCACCAGCCGCGCCGGACGAAGTGCACTGCCGTCCTGACCGCCCTGCGCGTATGTCAGCGTCAGGAATCGGCGCGGCACGGCGAACGTCCGATAGAAGTCCGATTGGCGCAGGGCTGATGTTTCCAGCTGCGTCATGCCGATATTGCGCCGCATGCTCTCGCAGAGGGTGCACCGCTCCGCCTCGGTCAGCAGGGAATCCATCGTACTGCCCAGCACGCCGTCCTGCATGCCCATAACAAGCATCGCATCGATGCGTCCGGTCATCAGGTGTCCCGGCTCACCAATCATCACGGTATCCGGTTCCGGCGGCAGAGACGAAATTGCCACGCCCGTCAGACCGGATTCGATGAACCGCGCCAGATCGCGCTGATTCGCCTTCTGCGTGCCAAGCAGCGTATACAGCTGATCAAGCAGCGCCATCAGCAGCGTCCACACCTGCCGGTTTTGGGTCGCCTCTGCCGGCATATGGTGCGCAAGCAGCTCCTCCTCGCGCGCCATCAGCCGGTCATACGCATGAACCTCCTCCAGATAGCGGAATACGGCGGTCACAGATTCGCCGGCGGTTTTTGCACTGCGCAGCTGCGCACGAAGCGACTCAATCGGCGTAATCAGCTTCACGCGGAGTTGCTCCATCTCTTCTGCCTGTTCACCCCTTGTGAACGGCTGCAGCCAGCGCTTTCGGTCGATGCCGTATTCAACGGCGTAATTCTCCAGCGAATCCGCCTCGGACAGCGTCAGGGGAGAGAAGCCGCTCTTGGCGGTCTGCAGGACATCCGCCGCCTGAAATCCGCCGGATATGCACCGCAGCGCACCCAGCAGCATCCTGCAAAGCCCATGGCGGACAGGGCTGTCCTTCCGCGCCAGATAATACGGGATGCCAGCGCGCTGCAGCGTAACGGACAGGATACCGGACATGCGCTGCAGGTCAGCCACCGTCACCGCCATATGCTGCCACGCGATGCCGCTGTCGTGCCAGCGTTTGAGCGTCTGCGCGGCATACACGGCCTCCGCGTACGGGTTTGCCGCAGCATGAACGGCAATGGCATCCGTCTTGTACGGGTAGACCGGCGCCCCACTGGCAAACAGATACTTTTCCAGATGTGCAAGCGCGGGATCCACATCACGCGGCTCATTTTCCAGCTGCTGCTCCTGATACCTGATGCCGTTATGCATCAGACACATCTCCAAGTCCTGCACGCTGCGCCACTGGGAAACGAAAATATGCCTGTCCTTCGCTTCCTTTTTATCCATCGTCATGACGACCACCATGCGTGCGCACACTCTCGCACCTTCGCACAGCAGCTGACAGAGCGTCATCGGCAGCATATCAAACTGCCAGACGAACACTGCGGCATCCTGCATCAGCCCGCTTGCCTGCAGACGATCGACCATCTCCGTCTGTTGATCCGTCGCATCCTGAAAGCGATCCGCCGTCAGGGCCCGATAGGTCTGCCACAGCGTGACAAGATCCCGCATTTTCGTCTGCAGCGCACCGCCGTGCAGTTTCTCCGCCTCGTCAGACAAAGCCTCCGGCGTGATGTTTGCGCGCTGGAAATCCGCCAGCAGCACGGACAGCTTCTCCGGCAGCCCCGGCGACAGCGCCACACGGCGGTAATAATGCAGTGCCTCCTGCTCGGTTGACAGTGCCTGCGCAAGTGCCATTCTGCGTCCCGTTTCGCTCAGCGGCAGCCGCGGCGAATGACCCGCTGCCTCGAAAATCCGCCGTCCAAGCCGGCTCGGCGACAGCACATCCAGATCCAGAAGCCCTGGCAGGGACAGTTCTTCAATCAGCTCACGTTCCGCCTGAAGCGTATACTGCTCCGGGACAATCAGCAGCACGCGTTTTCCCTGCTGACGGCTCTGCAATATCGCCTGAAAAAGCCTGCTTTTGCTCTGACCGGCTCTCGCGCCCCAGATTTCGACCTCGCTCATTGTTTGTTCCTGCCCTTCGTATTTCTTCTGATTGCATTATACCAGAAATCGCCGCTTTTGAAAATGGGTCAAGAGCGGGAACTTCGTCCCATTTCTTTGCTTCCTTCGGCAACACGACTATGGAACCCGAAGGGGTTTGGGGGCGACCGGAAAGCCCCCGAACATTGCAAAACAAACAATTACGTAAAAGAGCATTGCCTGCCCGAAGGGGCTTGGGGGCGACCGGAAAGCCCCCAAAGTTGCAAAACAAACAAATTACGGAAAAGAAGATTGCCTGCCCGAAGAGGTTTGGGGGCGACCGGAAAGCTCCCAATGGAAAAGTGCAGCGAGCGGAACCGCCGATTGACAACCGCCGCATCCGCATGTATAATATTCCTGACAAATGAACAGCCCACATAGGTGCGCAGCAATGCGCGGCGGCAGGCGCGGGAACGTCTGCCGGACATGGGAAGCCGGTGCAAGTCCGGCGCTGTCCCAGCAACCGTGAAGCGGACAAAGGAGCATGTGCCGATTTTCGGCGCGGTCACTGGCGGAAAAATCCGCCGGGAAGGCGCTCCTGCGAATGAAGCCAAGCCGGGAGACCTGCCTGTGAACGGGAAAGCGCATCCCCTGGGGATGGGATGAAAACAGTTTGCGCATTACGCAGGTCGTAAGGCGCTTTTAAGTAGCTGTCTTTCCCGAAACAACCGGTCGAGACGCTGCTTTTTTTGTTTCCCTCCGCTGCTTCATTTGATTTCCAATTTAGGAGGGTTCCCCATGAAAATGAACAAGATCCTTTCCCTGCTGCTCGTGCTGGCGATGCTCCTCGGCGCGTCTGCGCTGGCGGAAGGCGTCACCCTGACCGACATGGCTGACCGCGAGGTCACGCTGGATGCTCCGGCGACGCGCCTTGTCGTGCTGCAGCCTGCTGACGTTGAGATTCTCTGCGCGATCGGTGCGCAGGATACCATCGTCGGGCGCGGCGCGTACGTGGATTACCCGGACAGCATCGTCGAGGTGCCGGCAGTTGATTCCGGTGCCGAAACGAACATCGAGGCGATTCTCGCGCTGGAGCCTCAGGCGGTCGTCATGAGCAAGATGAGCCAGACCACAGAGCAGGTGGAAGCGCTGGAGCAGGCTGGCGTGAAGGTCATCGTCAGCGATGCGCAGGACATCGAAGGCGTGTACACCGCCATCGAGATGCTCGGTCAGCTGGTCGGCAAAGAAACAGAGGCTGCCGCGCTCATCGATGAGATGAAGACCGGCTTTGCCGCTGTCGCGGAACAGGCTGCTGCTGCCGGCATCACCGGCAAAACCGTTTATTTTGAAATCAGTCCGCTTGTCTACGGTCTGTGGACGGCTGGTCAGAACACGTTCATGGATGAAATCGCGTCCATCTGCGGTCTGACGAACATCTTCCATGACCAGGACGGCTGGGTGTCTGTCAGCGAAGAACAGGTCATTGCGGCAAATCCCGACCTGATTGTCACGACGACAAATTACCCGGTCAATGATCTGGACAGTGTGACAGAAATCTGCTCGCGCACCGGCTGGGAGAACATTTCCGCCGTGCAGAACAACCTCGTCGTGCTGGGCGACAACAACGCTATGACGCGTCCGGGTCCGCGCCTTGTCGAGGCAGCGCAGTTCCTGCTGGAGCTGGCGCTCGGCGAGGATGCCCCTGCTGAAGAGGAAGTTCCCGCCGCCTAATCAGCCGTATCTTTCCGGCTGTCCGTACCACCGCAGCTGCGGTTGCGGACAGCCCTTTCTGTTTTCGGAGAAGACCGCATGAAAAAAACTTCCCTTCCCCTCTATGTTCATCTTCTGCTCGCGGTGCTGACCGTGCTGACGATTCTCCTGTGCATCTGCGTGGGCAGCGTCGCCGTGCCGCTGGACAAGACAGTCGATGTGCTGCTTCGCGCCCTGCAGGGATTGCCGCAAGAGACAAGCGCGACCGTTTCCATCATCCTGTATACGCGTCTGCCTCGCGTGCTGTGCGTGGCGCTGCTGGGCGCGATGCTGTCGCTGGGCGGCTGCGCAATGCAGGGGCTGCTGCGCAATCCGCTGGCGGACGGCTCGACGCTCGGCGTGAGCTCCGGTGCGTCGCTCGGCGCGGCGATTGCCATCCTCAGCGGCATCTCGATTTCGTTCCTGCCCTTCAGCGGCACGGCAGGCATGGCGATGGTCTCCGCATTCGTGTCGCTCGCGGCGATTCTGGCGCTTTCCTACGCGCTCGACCGCTCCTTGTCCACCAATACGCTGATTTTGCTGGGCGTTGTGTTCTCGATGTTCGTGTCCGCCGTGCTGTCGCTGCTGATTACGTTCTCCGGCGAAAAACTGCGCTCCATCACCTTCTGGACGATGGGCAGCCTATCCTCCGCAAGCTATGAAAACGCGCTGGCGCTGCTGTGCACGCTGGTCGTATGCGGCACCATCCTGCTGCTCCATGCTGACGCGCTCAACGCCATGAGCATGGGCGAGGAATACGCGCTGCATGTCGGCGTACCGGTTCGCCGTGTCAAGCTGACGGTGATGATTTGCGTCTGCGCGATGACGGGCATGTGCGTATCAATCGGCGGCGGCATCGGGTTTGTCGGGCTGGTCATGCCGCATATGGCACGGATGATTGTCGGCGCAAACCATCGGCGGACACTGCCTGCAAGCCTTTACGGCGGTGCGATTTTCCTGCTGCTGGCGGATTTGCTCGCGCGGACAATCGTTGCACCGGCGGTTCTGCCGATCGGCGTCGTCACAGCGATCATCGGCGCATTCGCGTTCCTCATCATTTTCCTGCAGTCAAGAAGGAGGCAGAGCGCATGATGCTCAAGGCGGAACACATTTCTGTCCGGCGCGGACGCAAGGAAATCGTCCGTGATGTATCCTTCGAAGTGCACGAAAACGAGTGGCTGATGATTTGCGGCCCGAACGGCGCAGGCAAGTCAACGCTGCTGAGCGCCGTCAGCCGCGAATTGCCCTGCACGGGAACCGTCACGCTCAACGGGTGCGATGTGCTGCGGATGAGCGCGCGTGAGCTTGCTTCGCAGATGGCGGTGCTGCGGCAGCTCAGTGACTTTTCCTACGCCTACTCCGTTGAGGAGGTCGTCGCAATGGGGCGCTACGCCCATCGGGGCTTCCTGCACACGGACGAAGGCGGCAGCGCAGCCATCGAATCGGCACTGGCAACCGTCCACATGGCTGACAAACGCCGTCAGAGCATCCTGACGCTTTCCGGCGGCGAACGTCAGCGCGTCCTGCTGGCGCAAGTCCTTTGTCAGCAGCCGCAGGTGCTGCTGCTCGATGAACCAGGCAATCACCTTGACCTCGGCTTTCAGCAGGAGCTATACGAGCTGATTGACCGCTGGCGGCAGGAAGCGCATCACCTCGTTGTATCCGTGGTGCATGATTTATCGGCGGCAAGAAAATTCGGCACGCATGCGCTGTTGATGGCGGATGGGTGCGGCATATTCGGCAACTGTGCGGACATCCTGACGGCGGAGCACCTGCAAAGCGCATGGGGCATGGATGTCATCGGCTGGATGCGTTCCCTTCAGGAGGCCTGGCTCACGTAATATGCGGCATCTTTTGATCTCTTCGAGTTTATCGCGCATCGTAATTGCCTCAGAGCCGGTTTCAATAGCATCTTCGAACCGTCCAGGTTCAATATAAGGCAACACCGCACAAATGAGACGGTACGATGAACACTGAATTTTGTGTCAAATGGCACAAAAGACATGTTCAGCGGCGCCGCTGAATTGTGCGGTGTTGCCTTCGTTTCTGTTTGTGGCTGTCAGCCGTTTTCGCGGAATTGGGCGATGGGAACAACTCGTCAATGTGCCAAAGTCATCAATGATGGAGAAGCCAGCAAATCAGGCAAAGCCAAAATCAGGCGAAGCCAAAAATCAGGCGAAGCCAACAGAAAATCAGGCGAAGCCTGCAAGCCGGAACACTGCCGCGTCATGCGGCGCAAGAGAGGCTGTCAGCCCGATTGTGGGCACCTGCGTGATGCCGGTCCAGAGCTCCCATGCGGTGGTGAATGCCCCGTCAAGCTGCGCAGGCGTAACGGATACGGCGCGTGAAACATCCGTGAGGTTGAACATTGCAATGTAGCAGCCCTTGCCGTCCTTGCGCCGTGCCATCCAGATGCTTTCCTCGTCCGACTGCATCAGCGGATGTGCACAGGTGCTCTCGCGCGTGATGTTCAGCACCTCGGCGTTTGTCAGCAGCTCCAGCGTGAACGCATCGTTCTTCGTCAGCTCCGCGCCAATCATCAGCGGTGAGCGCATCATGCACCACAGCGTCATCATCGTGCGCTGCTCCGCGGGAGTGAAGCGCGTCCAGCCCTGATCCGCGTAGCACTGACGGAGTGCGCCGACCGGCAGCATGTCCGCATCGGGCCAATGTCCGGCGCCGGCGTGAATGCACCACTTTTCCGCACGCTCGAACATGCCCTTGAGCAGCCGCCAGTCATCCCAGAAATCATCCGTGATGCGCCACATGTTGGCGTAGCGCTTCAGATGCTCCGCCTGCTCAATCGGCGCAGGACCGGGCGAAAGCGACAGCACGATGTCACGCCCGCAATTCCGGCACGCCTCGGAAATAACCTCGATTTCGCGGCGGCACTGCGGATATTCGCGTGCGATGTCGTCGCACTTGACAAAATCAACGCCCCACTCTGCATACATCCGGAAGATGCTGTCATAATAATCGCGCGCCGCTGTCGTGTCGCAGCGCAGACCGTACATGTCGGGATTCCACGCGCAGATGCTGTTGGGATTTGCCGCCTCGTCGCACTTGTGCGTACTGCCGAAGATGGGCAGATGGCAATGCGCCGCCATCCTCGGCAGACCGCGCATGATGTGGATGCCGAATTTCAGCCCAAGCGAATGGACATACGCCGCCAGCGGCGCGAAGCCCTGTTTATTTGCGGAGGACGGAAAGCGATTGACCGCAGGCTGAAGGCGGCCGTATTCGTCCATCGTCAGCGTGGCGAAGGGCTCGTAGGCGTGGCTGACAGCGGTCGGCTGATACCACTGAATATCGACAACGATGTACTCCCAGCCATAGGGCTTTAGGTGCTTCGCCATGTAATCGGCATTTTGGCGGACGGTGGATTCGGTGACGGCGGCACCGTAGCAATCCCAGCTATTCCAGCCCATAGGCGGATTGGCAGCAATCATGGTGATTTCACTCCTCCTGTATACAAATTGCAGGGTCTCGCATTTTTCCATGGCATTTGATTGGTGATGCGGCTTGTTTATGGCTACGAATAAAGAATTGATCCTGCCTTCATCATAGCATAGCCGCGAAAAAAATTCAAGGGTAATACCGCACAAATGAGGTGGTACGATGAACAATGAATTTTGTGTCAGATGCAATTGCAAAAATCGAAGGTTTACTGGATGTAAATCGAGATTTTTGCAAGCCGCAGATGGCGCAAAAGGCATGTTCAGCGGTGCCGCCGAATTGTGCGGTATTGCCCAAGAAAAAACTCCGGAGGAGCATTGCTCTTCCGGAGGAATGGTTGTATGGCGATTTACCAGCCGCCATGACCGCCGTGTCCGCCGCCGAATCCGCCGAAGCTGAAGCCGTCGCCGACAACCGTGTCGGTCTGCGAGACGGTCGCGGTTACCTGGCCGATGGTGATGGTGTACGTTTCGCCGACGGTCAGGTCAGGGCTGGAGAACACAACGCTGCTGCCCGAACGGGTCGTTTCGCCGGTGTATATGACGTTGCCCTTGCTGTCTGCGATGGTGATGGTCTGTCCGGCGGTGAATGTGTTCATGGTCGCGAGAAAGGCGCATTGGGTCGATGTGTCGCCGAAGCCTTCCGCCATGCCGCTTGCGCCGAGTGCGATGACGGTGCCGCCGGAAATGAACGCGCTGCCGCCGTTTTCCGTGCCGATGTCGATGGCGCCGTTGCCGCTGTTTGTCGGGCCGTTAACGGTGATTTCGCCGCCCTCAACGCGCAAATCGCCGTTCGTGTCGAGCCCGTCGCCGTCCGCCGTGACGGTCAGCTTGCCGCCGGTAATGATCAGAATGGGCGATTCCTCCTCTTCCTCGGAGGATTCATCGGTCTGCTCGCCGCTGCGTCCGCCTCGGCTTCCGCCGAAACCGCCGCCAAAGCCGAAGTTGCTTGAGCCGCCGTTCGCATTGATGCCGTCATCCGATGCCGTAATGTCAATGTCGCCGCCGGAAATGGTGATTTCAACTGCCTCCAGCCCCTCGTAGGAGGTCGGGATGGTGACCGTGCCGCCGGAGATGGTCAGCGACTTATCCGCATGGATGCCGTCATCGCCGGTGGAAAGCGTGTTTTCACCGCCGCTGATGGTGATGGTATCGCCGCTGTGCAGCGCGTCATCCGCTGCGTCGATGGTCAGCACGCCGCCGCTGATGGCAATGGACTGCGCCGCCTTCAAGCCCTTGCTGCTGATGCCGTCCGTGTTGTCCGATGCGGTATCGAAATCCCACCAGCCGTTTGACATCGTGCGCGACTGCACGCTCGCGCTGCCGCCGCCGCTGACAATGTTCACCGTGCCGCCAGTGACGGTCAGCACCGTTTCTGCTGAAATGCCGTCGCCGTCGCTCGTGATGGTAATTTCGCCGCCATCAATGCTCACGAAGCCCTTTTCGGCTTGATCGACCTCATCGCTGGTGATGCCGTCCTTGCCGGATGCAATATCGATTTGTCCGCCGGTCACCGTAACGCTCTTTTTTCCTTTGATGCCATGGTTGACGGCGGTCACATGGATGGTTCCGCTTTCGATTTCGATGTCGGCCGTGCAGTGAATGCCGTTATTCAGATAACCCAGCACATTCAGCGTGCCCTCGCCGCGGAAAATCAGGTCATCCTTGCTGTGGAGCGCACCGCCGGAAGCCGCTTCCGAATCCTCCGTTTCGGCGGATTCAGCCGTTTCCTCGCCGGACTGCAGCGTATTGACCGTGCCTGATGCCGTTTCGATGGTCACTTCGTCCGCCTTCACAACAGAAAGCGCCGCGCCGGTGCTATTCGTGATGCTCACGCCGCTGAGCACGAGCGTCACGTCCTCCTTCTTGCCGACTTCGATGACAAGCGTGCCGTCGGTCAGCTCACCGGTGACGATATAGGTTCCCTCCTGCGTGATGGTGACGGTCTGCCCGTCGATGCTCACGGTGCGATCAGAGGAGGTTGACCCTGCTGGAGACAGTGTGATGGTTTCATCCGCCAAGGCGGTGGTCAGCATCATCGCTGCAATGATGGTCATCAGGGAAATGAAACATTTTTTCATCTGTTCACCTGCTCTCTTGGGAATTGGGAATGTCTATTTCGGGGGCTTTGCGCTCGCCCCCGAAACCCTTCGCAGGGTACTTACCCGAAGGGGTTTTTATTGCTACTCTATTGGGTATTGGGGATAACTATATTCTGTTTCGGGGGCTTTGCGCTCGCCCCCGAACCCCTTCGCAGTGCGCTTACCCGAAGGCTTTTTTTATTGCTACTCTATTGGGTATTGGAGATCGCTATATTCTGTTTCGGGGGCTTTGCGGTCGTCCCCGAACCCCTTCGCAGGGTACTTACCCGAAGGGGTCAAAATCAGGCAAAGCCTGAAAAAGACAGACGAAGTCTGCGAAGTCTGAAAAAACGGACGAAGTCCGCGAAGTCTGCGAAGTCCGCGAAGCCTGCCTGTTACATCATGCCATCATCCGCAGCGGATGTAAATAGGATCGGCAAATTGCCGTTGCGCTCACGTAAATCATCCATCAGTGCCTTCGACGGAATATCCCCGGGCAGCTTCAGCTGATACGTCAGCTCAAACAGCGTACCCATGCTGACCGAATGCACCTTTTCCAGCGTAGCCTTCACCTGATGCGCGGCGAACACTTCCGTGAATGCGTGCTCGTAGTCAAGGTCTTCCGGCACGGTGATGCGCAGCTGCTTCTCGTTCTTTGCCGGTTCGCCGAAATGCAGTGCGGTCAGAATCAGCACGGCTGCAGCAGACAGCACGAAGAAAATCACCGCAATGCCCAGCATACCCGTGCCCATTGCCAGCCCGATGGCGACCGCCGTGAAAATGGCGGCAATCTCGCGCGCCGTGCCGGGAATCGAACGGAAACGCACCAGCGCGAATGTGCCCGCGACGGCAAGCCCTGTGCCGATGCTGCCGTTGACCAGCATAATCACCAGCGCGACGGTCATCGGCAGGAGCGCAAGCGTCAGCGCGAACGATGCGGAATGGCGGCAGCCGCGCGTGAACACAATCGCCGTGAGAATGCCCAGAACCAACGATGCGCCGAGGCACATCAGCAGGGAAGGAACGGTCAATGTCGAAGGGAGAATGGAATCAAGAAACATATTCGTTTGCTCCTTTGTTGCTTTCGCAGGGAATCATAGCACGGATGTCAGGCACATTGCATGCCAGATGCTTCAGGTAGCACGTGCCGTATTTGGAGAAGGACGTCATGTAGCAGTGATGGCGGCTCAACAGGTGCGTCAGCCACAACGGTGCAGCATGCGCGAGCTTGATTTCCAGCACGACCGGATTGTCATCGCAGATCAGCCGCCCTGAATCATCCGTGAACTGCTCCAGGCGATCCGTCCGGAAGCGCAGGTTCGTGTCAAACGTCACGCGCAGCGCGGAATCCTCGCGCCCGAACAGTGCAATCCGCTCATACGACAGCAGCACGCGCGGCGCAACCGGATGCTCCTGCAGATACCGGTGCAGCTCGCGCTGAATCTGCACGTTCGGCTCGTCCGGAAGCATCACCCCCTGCAGGAAACGTGACAGTTCCTCCGGCGCGGCGGCAATGCGGCGCTTATAGACGATCCCCTTATACTTCTTCTTCAGCTCTGCGAACACCAGCGTATCACGCGCCGGCGTACCGTATGCGCGAAGGCGGAATTTCACCTTATAAACCGGCTTGAGCACAGAGCGGCGGATCACCGCGTAATCCGGTGTATCAAAATACAGATTCCGGATCGTGTGCCGACCGTACTGGTCGATTTCCATATAGGTGCGCAAATCATGCAGAAGCGCCTTTGCCTGCAGCTGCGTCAGCAGGAATTTCTTCTCCACGCGCTCAAAGGAGCATTGGACATTCGCCATGGTGATCACCTCCGTTTATCTTGCTATTTTCAGTATACATCAAATCGGTGTAAAATTGGCATTCATTATGTGAAGATTTTATGAATTTTGCTGCAAAACTATGCAAAAGGGTTTCATTTTCATCATTGAGCTTTAGCAAACTGCCAAGGG
Organism: Anaerovoracaceae bacterium; assembly: GCA_963590165.1. Lineage (GTDB taxonomy): Bacteria > Bacillota > Clostridia > Christensenellales > Aristaeellaceae > UBA11524. The sequence goes on along the minus strand of CAVANO010000011.1, from coordinate 74,926 downwards.
CTATAAAACAGGCGAAGCCTGTGTTCACCCTGTTGCACCGCAAGGGAAAATGTGTTATGATAGCTTTGGATAAACTGGATGACAAGGAGCAATGAAGCCAATGGATATGAAAACGAAGCTGGCAGGCATGGCGGCAAATTGCCTGACGGAAATCTGGCCTGATGCGCAGGGATTGCCGACCGCGGAAGAAATCCGCGCACTGCTGGCGGTTCCGCCGGATCCGCAGATGGGTGATTATGCGCTGCCCGTCTTCCGCCTGGCAAAGGCGCTGCGGATGGCGCCGCCGAAAATCGCCGCGACGGTGGTTGAAAAGTGGTCGCATGAGGATGTCGCGCGCGCAGAGGCTGTCAACGGCTATGTCAATTTCTTCCTGAACCGTGTCAATTTCGCAGCGGAAACGCTCGGTGCAATCCTCGCAAGCGGCGAACGCTACGGCTCGTCCGATCAGGGCAACGGCAAAACCATCTGCCTGGACTATTCCTCGATCAATATCGCCAAGCGCTTTCATATCGGTCATCTGTCGACAACGATGATCGGCCATAGTCTGCGCCGCATTTACGATTTCCTCGGCTATAAGACGGTCGGCATCAATCACCTCGGCGACTGGGGCACGCAGTTCGGCAAGATGATCTGCGCCTATAAGCTCTGGGGCAATGAGAAAGAAGTCGAAAAGGGCGGCGTAACGGAGCTGGTGCGCCTGTACGTCAAGTTCCATGAGGAGGCAGAAAAGGATCCTGCATTGGACGATCAGGGTCGCGCGTGGTTCAAGAAGATTGAGGACGGCGATGAGGAAGCGCTGCGCATCTTCAACTGGTTCAAGGCGCTCACACTGCGCGATACCGAGCGCGTTTATAAGCTGCTCGGCGTAACGTTTGACTCCTACGCCGGCGAATCGTTCTATAACGATAAGATGGATCGTGTCATCAACGAGCTGAAGGAGAAGAACCTGCTGACCGTCTCCGAGGGTGCGTCCATTGTTGACCTGAGCGAGGATAACATGCCGCCGTGCATTATCCTCCGCTCCGACGGCGCGACGCTCTATGCCACGCGCGATCTGGCTGCGGCGCTCTATCGGCAGGATACATATCATTTCGACAAATGCCTGTATGTCGTGGCGTATCAGCAGGATCTGCATTTCCGGCAGATTTTCCGCGTGCTGGAGAAGATGGGCTATGCATGGTCGAAGAACTGCGTGCATGTCGCCTTCGGCATGATCTCCTACGAGGGTCAGGCGCTGTCCACCCGGAAGGGACACGTTGTTTATCTGGAGGATCTGCTGGATCAGGCGCAGAAGAAGGCGCTGGAAATCATCAACGAGAAGTCTCCGAACCTCCCGAACAAGGAGGAAGTCGCACGGCAGGTCGGCATCGGCGCGGTTGTATACACCGATTTGAGCAACAATCGCATCAAGGACGTTGACTTCTCGTGGGAACGCGCACTGAATTTCGACGGCGAGACGGGTCCGTATGTACAGTACACGCACGCGCGGTGCTGCTCGGTGCTGCGCAAGGCTGCGGATTTGTCGCTGCCTGAGGCAGACATGGCTGCCCTGACCGATGACGAGGCGCAGGCGCTGCTGCGCATGCTGGGTCGTTTCCCGGACGTCATTGCGGAGGCGGCGGATAAGTATGAGCCGTCTATGATTACGAGAGCGGTTACCGATATCGCGCAGGGGTATAATAAGTTCTATTATGAACACCGCATTCTGGATGATGAGCCTGCGACCGCGGCGGCACGTGTTGCGCTGACGAAGGCGGTCAAGGATGTCATTAAGACAGGGCTCTGGCTGATTGGCATCGAAGCACCCGAACGCATGTAAAGCAGGTCTGCGAAAAAAACCTGTTGCTTATCACAAGCAGCAGGTTTTTGTTATGCCATTTTACAGTGTTCCGGCTTTGAATCGTTCTTCGGCTTCAGCCATGATTTTCGCGGTTGCGGATACGCCGCAGCGGTCAGCCCCGGCTGCACGCAGCGCCAGAACCGTGTCGAGGTCGCGGATACCGCCGGATCCCTTGACGCGCACGTGCGGAGAGACTGCGGCACGCATCAGGCGGATGTCCTCGATTTTGCATCCTGCCGAGCCGTAGCCGGTTGAGGTCTTGACGAAATCCGCACCGGCTTCTTCCGCCAGCTCGCAGCAGCGTTTCTTCTGCGCGTCGGTCAGGTAGCACGTTTCAAGGATGACCTTGACAATCGCATGCTGCCCGTGCGCCAGTTCGCAAATCTGCCGAATTTCGTTGCGGACATAGTCCTCATCGCCGTGAATCATCCTGCCGATGTTGATGACCATGTCGAGCTCTTCGCAGCCCTGCTGCAGCGCCAGACGCGCCTCGGCAAGCTTGATTTCAGAGGCGTGTGCGCCGTGCGGAAAGCCGATGACGGTGCAGACCTTCACGCCGCTGCCCTGAAGCATTTCGGCAAGAATCGGCACATCGCACGGACGCGCGCAGACGGATGCAGTGCGGTACTGGAGCGCCAGCTCGCAGCCCCGGCGGATGTCGTCCTCGGTGAGGTACGGCTGAAGGGTGCTGTGGTCGAGCATGGCAGCGATATCAGAGGGGGTCAGGGACATGGGAATGCTCCTTTCTGTGGGGTTATTCAGGATCCGGCGCCGGCGTTGCCGGCACCTCCGGTGTTGCTGGTACCTCCGGCGTTGCCGGTACCTCCGGCGTTGCCGATACCTCCGGCGTTGCCGGTACAGCCGGCGTGACAGTGACATGCTGCGAAGGCTGGGCGGACGAAGCGTCAGCGGCGGCGAGGTAGCTGACCATGCAGTAGCCCTCGATGACATCCGTGCGGACGTGCACCCACTCCGGGTCATCGCACGTTTCCAGGACAATAACCTGCTGACCGGACTGCAGGCGCATCAGCAGGTCGGCAGCCATGCTCGGCTCTGCGCGGAGATTCAAACTGGAGGCGTTGACGTACATGACAGTCGCGCCATCGGGCAGAGAATCGGTCGTGACAGGCATCAGCGTGGGCTTCGGGGTCGCGGTGGCGGCCGGTGCGGGCGTGTCGGCGAGTGCAGACGGCACGGTCGGCAGCGTCAAATCACCGGAAGACGTCTTCATCAGCGTCATGCCCGGATAATAAAAGGCGAGAATCTCATCGAAGGTCTTGCCGTAGCGGCTTGCCATCCACTGCGCACCGCGCTGGCTCATGCCGACGCCGTGCCCGTAGCGCCGTGCCTGCACGAGAAAGCGGCTGTCCTCCTCTGTGACAGAGATGACCTCGCTGCCGGAGATGTGCAGGGACAGCGCGGTGATGACGCTGCTGCTCAGGGCAAGCGTAACGGTCGCTTCGCCGCCGGAAAGGAAGTCGGTCAGCTGCACGGTCGGGTCGGGCGTCGGGACAGTTGTCGGCGTTTCGGTCGGCAAGGGGGATGGCGTGTCAGTCGGCATGGCGGTGCTGTCGCCCAAGTCCCAATCCTCATCGACGGCGGACGGAACCGCGTAGTCAGCCGAAGCACTGGTCGCGGCGGTGGCAGAGGGCAGAATATCGGCAAGTTGCTTCTTGCCTGACCAGGTGAAGGTGATGACCAGCTCGCTCATGCGGCGGCTCGGCGCATCGAATAACGGTGTTTCGGCGGACACCGCGGAGATGCTGTCGATGCGGAAGTCCTCCAGTGCCTCGGAATAGCCGCCCTGAATCAGTTCCGCGAGCATCTTCTCGTGCAGCAGCGTTTTGAGCGCATCAGGCATGCTGCCGTCCTTGCCGATTTTCACCGTGCGGACGATGCTCAGCGGATTCTCCAGGTCATACGGATCATCGACCATGGCGTAATAGCTGTAATCGCCGCTGCCGGACCAGACGTTTTGCACCAGCTCGGTCTGACCGCCGTTGCTGGCGCTGTAGAAGCACTCAGCGAGCTTGCCGTTGTAGGTGCCGACAATGCCTGCCGTCTCCTTGACGGCGCGGGCGGCATTGGTGGTCGATGCATCAACGCCGCGGAAAACCTGATCGTTCGTTGTGTCGACAACGTCATAGGTTCGGGAGGAATTCAGGTGTGACAGCGCATAGGTGCGTGCACAGACTGCCTGCGCCTTGAGCGCCTCAAGCGGAAAGCTGTCGCTCATCTCATACGGCACGACGCCGAGCAGGTAGTCTTCGACCGACAGCGTCAGGATGGGCACGAGCAGCCCGTTCTCGATGGACAGCGACAGCGTGCCGGGGTACAGGTTACCTGTCTTGCTGAAGCGCAGCCCGGGCATATCCGTGGCGGATTGATTCCGCTGGAACACCGCGCTTTTCCCGAGGCGAAGGCTCATGCCGCTGTAAAACAAATACAGCTCGCCGGAGCGGATTTGCACAGTCACCTCGGCATCCTCCGGCAGCGCAAGCAGTGCCTGACCGTTCACCAGCACGGTATACGCGCCATCGAGCGTAAGGTCGGCACGGTCGGTCAGCTGCAGCCGCCGCAGGAGCACCCGCACGGTCGGCGCTTCATCCGATGAGGCATCCGCTGCCAGCGAAAATGGCAATCCTGCCGCGAGCAGCGCGATGCACATCAGCAGGCAGAGTATCCATCGCATTCGTTTCAAGCTGATTCCTCCTTTTACATGTTTTTATCACTGCCGAGGAAACTACAAAAAACAGGCGGATGAAACCCAACCATTTCATCCGCCGGATCATATGCTGCAGAAAACGTTACCCAGCCGGATGCTGCTCTGCCGCGACGGCTTGATATTCGCCGGGCGTCATGCCGGTGTATTTCTTGAACACCTGACAGAAATAGCTCTTGTTGGGATAGCCGCATGCGGCGCTGATGTCGCCGAGCAGAAGCGGCGGCTGCTCCGATAGCAGCTGCTGTGCCTTTTCCATGCGCGTACGCGTCAGGAAGGTCGAAAAATGCTGTCCGGTCTTGTCGCGGAACAGCCGGCAGAAATACGCGGGTGTCAGTCCGAGCGAGCGGCTCAGGTTCGTCTGCGAATACGGCAAAGAGCAGTCCGCCCGGATGGAGTCAATGACCTTTTCAATCGGCTCAATGCTGGCGGTCTGCGGACAGGCGCGGAGCCTCGGCGGAAGCAGCGCCAGCCAGCTCAGCAGCGTTTCCCGCGGCCGGCGCGTCATCTCGTTGAGATTCAGCCCTTCCGTCAGCGTCTGCAGCGGCAGCTCCGCGTGCTGACTCCAGACCGCCTCAATCACCAGCGGAACGAAGGCGAAGCAGGTTACTGACAGCTGTTGATCCTCGCGCAGCGCACGCGACACATAGCCGCCCAGCACGGCATATTGCCGCCGCTTGATGCATGTCTGCAGTTCCTTGCGATGGCGGTGCGCGGTGGCGCCGTCCATGGGCGAAGCATGCGTCCACCAGTCGCTGATTTCACGCATCGGGCGCAGATGCTCCGTCCATTCGGCAGGATTGTCGAATTCCTCGCCGATGAACATGGTGCCGTCCTGCTCCAGCGTGACGGATGCCTTTTCAATCAGCGCATGGGCGCAGAGCCACAGCACCGGTGCGCGGTGCGCCCTTGCCGGAAAGCTCGTCAGCGCCAGCAGAATGGTCATCACATCGCCGTCTGCCGCGAAGCATGCTGCACTGACGCCGCAAAGCGCCATTGCCTCGGGCACAATCCCAAGCAGCGCCTGCCTCTGCTCTTCCGTCAGCGGAACATCCGCCTCCCAGCGAAGCAGCCGCCATGCATAAACGGGCATGGACGCATTGTTTTTCAACGGCTGACCGCTCTGCGTCATCATAGACAGCATGGACTCAGACAGAAGCTGCTGCTCCTGCTGCATGAACCATTCACCTGCTTTCTGTGGAACTTTTCATCACCGTCATGCCCTGAAAGAAGGACACGTCCGTCGGGACAATTTCGCAGCTGCCGATTTTCTTCAGGGAGATGATGCGCAGTTGCTTGCCGGCGCTCTTTTTGTCCAGCGTCATGGCGCTCAGCAGTGCGCTTTCCGGAATGTCCGGCAGCATGTTGGGCATATGGAGCGTATCAAGCAGCCGTTTCAAGCGCTGACTGGTGCCTGATTCCGTCATACCTCGCTGCTCCGTGATTTCGGTGATGATGCGCATACCCAGCGCGACCGCCTCACCGTGGCGCATGCCTGTATAATGCTGGCACGTTTCCACCGCATGGGCGATGGTGTGCCCGAAATTCAGCGTCATGCGCAGACCGGTATCATGTTCATCCTGCGCAACGACATCCGCCTTCTGCTGAATGCAGTGCAGGAGAATATCGTCAATCACGGCCATGAGCGACTGTCTGCCGCCTGCTGCATGCTGTTCGAGCAGCGCAAACAGGGCTTCATCGCCGATGCAGCCGTACTTGACGACCTCGCCCAGCCCGTCGCGCCAGAATTCGTCCGTCAGCGTCTCGAGCGCCAGCGGGTCAGCCAGAACCAGCTCCGGCTGATAGAACGCGCCGACGAGGTTTTTGCCCTGCGGCAAATCCACCGCGACCTTTCCGCCGACAGAAGAATCCACCTGTGCCAGGAGCGTTGTGGGAAGCTGAATGAAGTGTACGCCGCGCAGGTATGTCGCCGCCGCCAGACCGGCCAAATCGCCGATGACGCCGCCGCCGAGCGCGACCACGGCATCCTTGCGCGTGATGTGCTGCTCGCAGAGGAAGGTGTACAATTCCGTCAGGCGCGCAAGGCACTTTGTCTCCTCGCCGTGCGGCAGGATGATGCTGCAGACGCGCAGTCCGGCATTTTCCATGGACGACACGACCTGCCGCAGATACAGCGGCGCAACATGGTCATCCGTGATGACGGCAGCGGCGGCATCGCCCAGCTGCGCATGAATCAGCGTACCGGCTTGCGATAAAATGCCGCGCTCGATGTGAATCGGATAGCTTCTGTCGCCCAGCGCAACGGTGATGGTCTGCATGAATAACCGCCCTCTTCGGATCAATTACGCTTCAACGCGGATGATGTTTTCAATCGTGCAAAGCTCAGCGTCGAACTTTGCGGCTGCCGCACGGATGGCCTGCTCGTTCGCCTCGTGCGTGATGATAATCAGCGGCACCTTGCCGCCGGCATGTTCGGCCTTCTGCATCATGGTCGCGATGGAAACCTTCTCACCCGCGAGCCATGCGGCAATCTTTGCCAGCGAGCCGGGCTCATCCTTGACGGACAGGCGGAGGAAGTAGCGCGTCTTCCAGTCGTTGGTGAAGGACAGCGACGCATCGGCGGATTCACTGTTGACGAATGTCGGATGGACATGCACGTCAACCGTTGCGGCATGCAGGATATCGCCGACAACGGCGCTTGCGGTCGGCAGATCGCCGGCACCGCGGCCCTGCAGCATCATTTCCTGGCAGGCATGGCCGTGCAGGAACACGGCGTTGAAGCTGCCGCTGACCTGCGCAAGCGGATGCGACTTCGGCAGGAGCGTCGGATGGACGCGCACCTCGATGGTGGTTCCTTCGCGCTTGGCGATGGCGAGCAGTTTGAGCACATAGCCCATTTCCTTCGCGCAGGCGATGTCCAGCGCGGTAATCTTCGTGATGCCCTCGCGATACACCTTGCTGAACGGCACGCGGGCATGGAAGGCAAGGCTTGCCATGATGGACAGCTTGTACGCGGCATCGAGACCTTCGACATCTGCCGCCGGATTCGGCTCGGCAAGACCCAGCTGCTGCGCATCATGCAGCACGGCCTCGTACTCCTCGCCGTTTTCGTACATGCGCGAGAGGATGTAGTTCGTCGTGCCGTTGATGATCCCCATCAGGGAGTTGATGCGGTTCGCTTGCAGGGGCTGCATGAGCGCGTTGATAATCGGAATTGCGCCGCAGACGCTCGCCTCGTAGTACAGACCGACCTTGTTGCGCTGCGCGGCGGCCTGCAGGCGGTGCCAGTTCAGCGCGATGGCGACCTTGTTCGCTGTGACAACGGTCTTGCCGTTCTCCAGTGCGCGGAGCATGTAGTCCGTTGCAGGCTGCTCGCCGCCCATGAATTCCACGACGATGCTGATTTCCGGGTCGTCAAGCACCTCGGCGGCATTTGTCGTCAGCAGCTCACGCGGTACGCCGCATGAACGCGTCTTGTTCACGTCACGCACCAGCACGCGCTTGACGCGGATGGAGATGCTGTCGCGGTGCGCGATTTCGTTCGAGAAGCCGGTCAGAAGCGTCCACACGCCGCCGCCGACATTGCCGCAGCCCAGAAAACCGATTACAACTTCCTTCATGCTCTTTTCCTCCTGCATGGCGGATACGCCATTGTTCTGTCGATGTAGAGGGGAATCAATTCTTGTTCCGTTCATAGATGAGCCGCAGTCCCTTGAGCGTCAGCAGCCCATCCAGCTTGTCGATGACCTTGCTTTCCTCGGCAATCATGACTGCCATGCCGCCTGTCGCGACAACGAGCGCGTCATGTCCGAGCTCTTGCTTGATTTTGCGGACGATGTTCTTCACCAGCCCGACATAGCCGTAATACATGCCGGATTGCAGGTTGGCAAGGGTCGTTCGCCCGATGACGTGCTCCGGCTTTGTCAGCTCGAAGCGCGGCAGTTTCGCGGTGCCGCTGACAAGCGCCTCGCTCGCCAGCTTCACGCCCGGGCAGATGCATCCGCCCAGGAACGCGCCGCCTTCGGCGATGACGCCAAACGTCGTTGCTGTGCCGAAGTCAATGAAAATAGTCGGCGCGCCGTATTCCTCATACGCGGCGACGGCATTGGCGATGCGGTCGCTGCCGAGCTCGCGCGGGTTTTCATAGCGGATGTTGATGCCCGTCCTGATGCCCGGCACGACGAACAGCGGCGTGATACCGAAGTAATTCTGGCACATGTGCTCGATGGTGAAATTCACCGTCGGGACGACAGAGGAAATCATGATCCCCTCAACGCAGGCAGGCTCCACCCCATCATGGCGGAACAGGTTCGTCAGCAGAATACCGTATTCATCAGAGGAATACAGGATGTTCGTCGACAGCCGCCAGTAATGCTTCATGTCCTTGCCTTCAAAAAGCGCTGTCTTGATGTTGGTATTGCCGATGTCAAGTGTCAGGATCATCCTCTGTACCTCCCGAACTTCATCCGATTTTATGGACTTCGTCCTTTTTTATATCCTGCGGACTTCATCCGTTTTCATGCCCCTGCCCGCATCCGCAGACGCGAAACCTTCCTGTTACAATAGCGACCGATTGCTAAGATCGGAATGCGAAGGGTGCAGGGGCGATCGCAAAGCCCCTGCTCGCATCCGCAGATGCGAAACCTTCCTGTTACAATAGTGACCGATTGCAAAGATCGGAATGCGAAGGGTGCAGGGGCGATCGCAAAGTCCCTGCTCGCATCCGCAGACGCGAAACTTTCCTGTTACAATAGCGACCGATTGCTAAGATCGGAATTCGAAGGGTGCAAGGGTGATCGCAAAGCCCCTGCCCGCATCCGCAGATGCGAAACCTTCCTGTTACAATAGTGACCGATTGCAAAGATCGGAATGCGAAGGGTGCAGGGGCGATCGCAAAGTCCCTGCTCGCATCCGCAGACGCGAAACTTTCCTGTTACAATAGCGACCGATTGCTAAGATCGGAATTCGAAGGGTGCAAGGGTGATCGCAAAGCCCCTGCCCGCATCCGCAGATGCGAAACCTTTGCTGCAAAAGAAAAATCACTTTTCCCTCTCCGAGGAAGCGCTCATTCCCTTGCGATGCAGCGCCTTTCTCAGCGCCAGCACAATCGGGGGCGTAATCAGTGCCGCGGCCACCGCTTCCAGCGGTCCGGCACCGCCGGCAGTCGCCCCAATCGCCGTCAGCACCGCTGTGTTGTCAATGCCGCACATCACGTAAAACAGCAGCATCAGCCCCAGATACAGAACCGTGTTTGTCAGGCTTCCGCATGCCGATGCCACCGCCAACCCCGTCTTGTCGAGCTTGTGTGCCATGAGCTTGTACACGAAATGAATAACGACCGGCACCATCAGCCGCGGCACGAACGTCATCACAACGACCAGCAGCGGCGATTCGCCCATGAGCGTTGCAACGAGCGTCGACGGGCGCAGCAGCGCGGACAGAAAACTTGTCGCGCCGAAGACGAGCCCTAAAATCAAGCCGCTGTTCAGCCCCATGAACAGCGTGCCGACCGCCACCGGGATGACCAGCAGCGTCACGTTGCAGAAGCCCAGCGGAATCAGCCCGATCGGCGTCTGCCCCATCAGGAAGATGAGTGCCGCGAGCATCGTCAGCGTCAGCAGCCTGACAAGATTCGTGCTTTGCGTATTCATTTTTTTGCCTCCGTTCGAGTCCCATTCGGGTACCCTACGATGATTATGATTTCCGCATATTTGTCCTGACCGTCTGATGCCTGTGCTCTCAGCGGCGCAAACCATGCGGATAATGCTATTATATCGGAAAAGACGAAGATTGTAAAGCAAGAAACAGTTTTTGTACGGAATTGAAATGAAGCGTTTATCATTGACGGAGTGAATGCAACGTGATATAATTTACAGGGTATGCAAACCAAAATGCAAGGGGGCAGCAAGGGGGCAGCATGGACAGGAAAAATGTCGGAATCATCGCAGCGCTGCTGATTGCGGCGATTGCGCTGCTGCTGGCGGTGACGCTGCTGCGCCCCCAAACGGACGGCACATCGGCGGAAATCGTGGTGACGCTGGATGGCAAGGAGTACACGCGCGTACCGGTCGGTCAGGAGCAGACAATCACTGTTTCGCAATCAGACGGGTGCGTCAATGTCATCCGCATAACGTCGCGCGGCGCGGTGATGGAATCGTCCACATGCGAAAACCAGCTGTGCGTGGAAATGGGCGAGGTGACGCTGGATAATTGGGAGACGCGTCCCAACCAGCAGTTCATCATCTGCCTGCCCAACCGTGTCAGCGTTGAATTGGTGGTGAATGAATGAAGAAACGAACGCTCTCTGCTTGTCTGCTGGTGCTGCTGCTGATTCTAAGCGGCTGCACGTCATCGGAGACAACGGAGACGCAGCCGACAGACTCAATTCTGTCCGCCTCGGCGGAAGACGCAAAAACATCAGGCGTCGGGTTCTACTTCGACACGGTCGTGACGCTGACGCTCTACGGCGCGGATGACACGCTGATGGAGGATATCTGGTCGGCGTGCAAGCACTATGAGAATCTGCTCTCCAAGACGGTTGAGGGCAGCGATGTCAGCCGCATCAACGAATCGAACGGACAGACCGTGACGGTCGATGCGGAAACGTGGGCGATTCTCAGCGAGGCGAAGGAAATCAATCAGCTTTCCGGCGGTGCCTTTTCCGTGACCATTGCGCCGCTTGTGGCACAGTGGGACTTCACCGGCGGCACAAACAAAATGCCGACCGATGAGGAACGTCTTGCCGCACTGCCGCTGGTGGATGACGATAAACTCGTGCTCGGCGAGAACAACACGGTGACGCTGCCTGCCGGGATGCAGATTGATCTGGGCGGCATCGCCAAGGGCTATATCGCCGACCAGATTGCGGCGCTTGCCAAAGGGCGATGCAGCGGCGCGATGCTCAACTTCGGCGGCAATGTCTATGCGGTCGGCACAAAGCCGGACGGCAGCAAGTACCGCGTCGGCATTCAGGATCCGGATGATCCGAACTCCAGCAATCCCATCGGCGTGCTGTCGGTGTCGGACTGCAGCGTCGTGACGAGCGGCATCTACGAGCGCGGCTTCACGATTGACGGCGTGCGGTATCATCACATCCTGTCGCCGTGGACGGGTCTGCCTGCGGACACCGATCTGGCATCGGCAACCATCGTCTCGGAAAGCTCCATGTGCGCGGACGCCATCGCGACGGCATGCATTGTGCTCGGCAGCGAAGAGGCACTCAAGCTGACGCAGGAAAACGGCTATCCGGCATTGCTGATTCAGCGTGACGGCACCGTCCTGATGAATGAATTGATGCAGGAATTAGGCTATACGTCCCTGCAATGACGGGGACAAGGAATCCGGAGGAGGAAATCAGGCAATGAGCGAGAACAAGGCAACGAAAAAGCAGCTTCCGGCGTATGTCATTCTGGCGATTATCGCACTGGTGGCTGCACTGGCGCTGGCTGTGACAAATGCAATCACCGAGGGACCAATCAAGGAACATGAGGAAGCCGCGCAGAACGCCGCTTTCCAGTCCGTCATGGAGGCTGACACCTTCAGCACGATGGACATTCCCGAGGGCTACGACGTGTCGAAGCTCGTCGAGGCAAAGAAAGGCGGTCAGACCATCGGCTACTGTGCCGTGTCGTCCGCGAAGGGCTACGGCGGCGATGTCGCGGTCACGCTCGGCGTTGACATGGACGGCAAGGTGACCGGCGCCCAGATCGGCGATACGAATTTCTCCGAAACGGCCGGTTTCGGTGCACGCTGGCAGGAGGCTGAACGCGCGGTGCAGTTCAAGGGCGTGAGCGCGTACGGCGGCGATACCATCGAGGCGATTTCCGGCGCGACGCTCACCTCGAATGCGGTGCTGACTGCCTCCAACAACGTGCTCAAGTGCATCAGCCATGTCCTCGGCAAGGATGTCGAGGGCGACCCGCTGTCCTTCGGCGCGAAGCAGGAGACGGCGGCTGCCGAGCCTGTTGTGCTGACGGGTGATGTGCATCAGGGCACGGCATCGGGCTTTGGCGGCGGTGAAGTGGTTGCGCGCCTGACGCTCAACGATGACGGCACGATTTCCGCGCTGACCATCGATGCGAGCACGCAGACCGAAGGTCTCGGCACGCGCTGCGCAGGCGAAGAGTTCACGGCGCAGTTCATCGGCAAGAGCGGTCCGTTCACGCTGGGTGACGGCGTGGATGCGCTGACCGGCGCGACGATCTCCTCGACGGCGGCGGTCGAAGCCATCAATGCAGCGCTGGAAGCTCCCGCAATGACGGAAGACGAGCTGGCTGCAGCTGAGCCGGAAGCAACGGCTGAGCCGGAAGCAGCAGCCGAAACGGAAGCGAGCGAGTCGGAAGTGAACGAGCCGGAAGCGAGCGAAGCTCCTGCTGACGAAAAGACCGTAACGGTCAAGGGCTTCGGCGATGGCGATGTCATCGTGTATGTGACGGACGAAGACGGCGTCATCAAGACGCTGCGCGTGGACGCTTCTACGCAGACCGCCGGTCTGGGTCAGAAGTGCGCAGAGGACGAATTCACGGCGCAGTTCATCGGCAAGAAGGCACCGTTCACGCTGGGCGACGGCATTGATGCGGTGGCAAGCGCAACAATCACCTCTCAGGCGGTTGTCGATGCAGTGAACAGCCTGTACGCAGCCGAACCGGAAGTTCCTGCTGACGAAAAGACCGTGACGGTCAAGGGCTTCGGCGACGGCGATGTCATCGTGTATGTGACGGATGAAGACGGCGTCATCAAGACGCTGCGCGTGGATGCTTCTACGCAGACCGCCGGTCTGGGTCAGAAGTGCGCGGAAGACGAATTCACGGCGCAGTTCATCGGCAAGAAGGCACCGTTCACGCTGGGCGACGGCATTGATGCGGTGACCAGCGCAACGATCACCTCTCAGGCGGTTGTCGACGCGGTGAATGCCATCATGGCAGGCGAGTAACAATTTAAGGGACAATAAAAAGCCCGGACGGAGCGTGATTGTGCGCTCTGTCCGGGCTTTTGGGTTATTTCATAAACACGAACTTTCTGAATTCCATCAGGCAGCGGTTGGCGAAGAAGCTGCCCGTCCAGCCCTCGTAAGCGGTTGTGACGGTAAAGAACAGCGCATGGCGTCCTGTCACGGCGCGTACGCGCGTCTTGATGCAGGTCGTTTCGCCGCGCCCGACATGGAAGCAGCCGATTTCCTCGCCGTCCTCCGCGTCCAGACGGATATGCACATCGCCGTTGCACCCGAAGCCGTTGATGCTTGCAAAGAACTGCATGGTTTTGCTGCCAAAATCATCGCCGAAATCGAAGTATTTGTAGCCGATGACGCAGCCGTCCTGCACATTCGTGATGACACGCTCGAAGGGAGTACGCTCGGTGATCAACGCGCCGCCCTTGAGCACGCAGGCAAGCTCCGCCGGCGTTTCCTCATACGGATTGAGCGACTCCGAGAAGCCCAGCGACGTCATTTCCACCGGCGGAATCGTGCCGTCCGGCAGCAGCTCGATCCGCTCAACGCATGCGCGGCGGCTCATGATAGAACCATTCGTCATGCGATGATAGAAGATGTACCACTGACCGCCGATGCAGCAGATGGAGCCGTGATTGTTGCCGCCGGGGTAATCAACGCCGTTATCCACAATCCAGCCGCGGTACGTGTAGGGTCCCATAGGTTTGTCGGACGTGGCGTAGGCGAGGCGGCTGCCACGCTTGGGCGAGTAGATGAAGTAATACGTGCTGCCAACCTTGCGCAGGGACGCCGCCTCATAGAAGCGCGAGTCCGGGTCAGTGAAACCGCCCTCCTCGGTCGTTTCGCAGGGAATGATGTGCTCAATGTGGGAATCATCCAGCACGTGCGTCAGGTCATCCGAATCGAGCTGCGCAATGAACGACCGCTCGAAGCCGCACGCGATGTACGCCTTGCCGTCATCATCAATCAGCACGCCGGGGTCGATGAACCAGCCGTTGACGCAGACGCGCTCCGGCATGGTGTACCTGTACTTGCCCAGCAGCGTGAACGGTCCCTCAGGACGGTCTGCAACCGCGACGCAGCCGCGCGTGCCGATAATATAGGCGAAGAGGTAATATTTGCCGTCCTTCTCCACCACGTCCGGCGCATAGAGCTCGTTATGCTCCTTTGTCCAATCCGTGTCGGCAGGATGATCGAAGGTATCCTTTGTGCGGAAAATCACACCGTGGTCAGTCCAGTGATTCAGGTCGGTGACAGGTGCTGACCAGCACTTGAGTACATAATCGCAGAACTGGTCATGCCCGACACGGTCATGGGAGCCGTAAACGTAGACGCGGTCACCAAAGACGCGCGGTTCGCCGTCGGGAATATATTCCCAGAGAGGAAGGTATGGATTCGGCATGGTGGAGCCTCCTTGCTGTATTGCGTGGGCTTAGTATAGCGCCATGGCATAGGCTTTGTCAATAACGGACGATAACCCTTGCAAATCGCCGGATAGAATGATATAATAACCCTTGCAACTGATTTTGTGCATTTAACCGAAGGGAGCAACCCATATATGAAGCAGATCACCTCCGCACAGCTGCGGGAAATGTTCCAGAAGTTCATGGAATCGAAGGGACATCATCGCATTCCGTCCGCCTCCGTCATTCCGGAGAATGACCCCACTGTCCTCTTCACCACCGCCGGCATGCATCCGCTGGTGCCGTACCTGATGGGTACGCCGCATCCCGCCGGCACACGCCTGACGGACGTGCAGAAGTGCATCCGCACCGGCGATATCGATGATGTGGGCGATCCGAGCCACCTGACGTTCTTCGAGATGCTGGGCAACTGGTCGCTGGGCGATTATTTCAAGAAGGAAATGATCCCGTGGAGCTGGGAGTTCCTCACGAGCGAACAGTATCTGGGGCTTGATCCCGATAAGCTGGCGTTCACCGTCTTCGAGGGCGATGAAGACTGCCCGCGCGACGAGGAGGCGGCAAACCTCTGGCGCAGCTGCGGCGTGAAGGATGATCACCTGTTCTACCTGCCCAAGGAGCATAACTGGTGGGGACCTGCCGGCATCACGGGTCCGTGCGGTCCGGATACGGAAATGTTCATCATCACCAAGAAGCCCTGCGGCCCGAACTGCTCGCCTGCCTGCCACTGCGGCGCGTATCTGGAAATCTGGAACGACGTCTTCATGCAGTACAACAAGCAAAAGGACGGCACGTTCATCCCGCTCAAGCAGAAGAATGTCGATACCGGCATGGGTCTGGAGCGCACCATCTGCGTGCTGACCGGCAAGAAGACGGTCTACGAGACGGACGCATTCACCAACATTCTCGCGAAGATCGCCGAGCTGTCCGGCAAGACGTATGAGCAGGATGCCGACACGACCAAGGCATTCCGCATTATTGCCGACCATATGCGCACGTCCACTTTCATCCTCGGCGATGACCGCGGCGTGTCCCCGTCCAACACCGATCAGGGCTATATCCTCCGCCGCCTGATCCGCCGCACCGTCCGCTACGGCATGCAGATCGGCATGCCTGACGGCTTCACCGGCGACATCGCGCGCGTGATTATCGACCAGTACAAGGAAGCATATCCCGAACTGGCACGCAACGCTGCATTCGTGCTCGAACAGCTTGCGCTGGAGGAAAATCGCTTCGCACGCACCCTCAAGCAGGGCAACAAGGAATTCGACAAGGTCGCGACCCGCGCCGCCGACGGCAAGATTGACGGCGAAACCGCCTTCCACCTCTATGACACGTTCGGCTTCCCGATTGAAATGACGGTTGAGCTGGCTGGCGAGCGCGGTCTGACGGTTGACACGGAAGGCTTCGCCGAGGCATTCCGCAAGCATCAGGAGCTGAGCCATCAGGGCGCTGAGCAGAAGTTCAAGGGCGGTCTGGCGGACACGAGCGTCGAGACGGCACGCCTGCACACCGCGACGCATCTGCTGCACGCGGCGCTGCGCAAGGTGCTGGGCGACGAGGTCGCGCAGAAGGGCTCGAACATCACCGCTGAGCGCCTCCGCTTCGACTTCTCCTTCGGCCGCAAGGTGACCAAGGAAGAGCTGGCCGAGGTCGAAAAGCTCGTCAACGAGGCGATTGCCGCAAATGTGCCGGTCGTCTGCGAGGAAATGACGGTGCCGGAAGCGAAGGCGAAGGGTGCCATCGGTCTGTTTGAATCCAAGTACGGCGAGCGCGTCCGCACGTACAAGATGGGCGATTACTCCTTTGAAATCTGCGGCGGCCCGCATGCACAGACCACGGGCGAGCTGGGCGGCTTCAAGATTCAGAAGGAGGAAAGCTCCTCCGCAGGCGTGCGCCGCATCAAGGCGGTTATCATGCCGGAAAACAAGTAATCACAACGGCCTTTCGGAGGCTGTCTCAACAGGACCGTCAGGTCGGGAGAGGCAGCCTCTTCTTTTGCCCGCAGTTACGGCAATACCGCACAATTCAGTGGCGCCGCTGAACATGCCTTTTGCACCAACTGCGGCGCCGAAATAAAAGTTTATTTCGCCGGTCTGCCTTTGACACAAAATTCACTGTTCATCATATCACCTCATTTGTGCGGTGTTGCCTTGGGAAGATAAACTTGCGTGAATTCGTTAGATGATGTAAAATAGAATCACACAAGGAGGACTATGCTGATGAAACGAGCAGTTTCCCTGTTGCTTGCCATGATGCTGCTGACCGCCGCAATGCAGAATCCGCCCCTTGCGAAGGCGGAGCAGGGCGGCGTCACCCGAATCGGCGATGCACCGGAAAAGCCGGCTGAAAACACCGCTGTCACCCTGACGGATGCAGGACTTTCGCTGGGCGGAAGCAGCGTCCGCTATCCTGCCGTGACGGGCATGGCGGATGAAGCGCTTCAGCAATCCGTCAACGATGCCATTTTAACCGCCGGACAGATTGAAAGCCGCCTGACCCGCATGACCGCGTTGATGTCCCTGCCGGTCAGCATCGATGTTTCCTACACGGCAACATTGACCGGCGATGTGCTGTCCGTGGCTTTTCTTGCGGACGGCGCACTGGAGACCGAACGCTCAACGCAGGCGTGGTCTGCCGTTAATATTGACCTGCGCACCGGCGAAAGCATCTCGCTGGACGCGCTTTTCACCGATGCGGATGCGGCAAACGATGCCATCACTGCGCTGATTGAAGAGACAATCGAGCCGGAGCTGAGCGATCATCTGGGCGCGGCGGAACTGCTGCCGGTGCCGGACGTGTTTTCGCTCACGGAATACGCCATCACATTCCATTACCCGATTCAGCGGTTTGAAACGCTGGCGGAGCGTGCCGGCACAATCACGATTCTCTGGAGCGAAATCGCGGAGGTGCTTGATTTGTCGGATGGCAGCATCCTGACGCGGCTGGGCGTACCGTCGCAGATGGCTTTCCCGGCAGACGCGAAGGAAACGATCCGTCAGGTGCTCGCAGGCGGTGCATTCCCCGGTATTCCGGCGGCGCTTGGCGACAATGTGCAGTCGCTCATTGATACGTACGCGCTGCTGAACGACCCCGACTTGGCAGGCAGTCAGCGGCTGATTTCGCTGGAGGACGGCGCATTCCGCGGCGTATCGCTCCTGACGGACAATCTGACCGACAGCCTCAACAGCAGCATTGTTCAGGTTATTCGGACAGAGCGGCTGATGCTCTGCGGGTTGATGACCGGCCGGACGACGCAGGCGGAATGGCGTGAGGCGCTCGGCGAACCAGACAGCACGGCAAACGTCAGCGCAGACGATGCTGAATTGCGTCGCATGGTCGCAGGGCAAACGGACTATTACGCGCTATGGGAGAATGCAACGCTATGTCTGCATGCCGATGAAGACGGCGTTTTGAAGATGGTTATGCTGATGCAAGCGGAGAATCAGCTTTGAAAGAGTACATTGCGAAGGGGTTCTGAAAATCGGACGAAGTCCGCAATCACAAAGCCCCCAAAGAGAACCATTAGGAGGACAGAATGGCGCAAAACAAAAAATCCACCTCATCCCGTAAGGGCACCGGCGGAACAAAACGAAAAGCGATGCCTCGCTATGAGGCAGATTCGCTGGCAGCATACCTGATGATCGGAATCCTGCTGCTGGCGACCGGCATCCTGACGCTGCTTGGCGCAGGTTTCGGGCTGCAGCACGATGTGTTCCGCTATCTGACGCAGTTCTCGTCCTCCATGTTCGGCTCGATGACGCTGCTGATGACGTTCGCGCTGATTGCCGGCGGCATCCTGATGCTGATCCTGACAACACGCAAGGTGACGAAACGCTATGTCGTCTGCTATGCGATTCTTGTCGTGCTGCTGTGCGGTTTCCTGACGCTGGTGACGTTCGTCAGCACGAATGAAGGGCAGCTCTGTCTGCCGGATTATATCAAGGCACTTGACGGTTCTGACAGCTTCGGCGGCATGATGTCGCGGAGCATGACCTATGGCATGAAGGGACAGGGCGGCGGCATGGTCGGCATGCTGCTGGCGTGGCCGCTGTGGAAGTACCTCGGCGGAACGCTCGGCACGGTTGTGCTGGGTCTGCTGATTGCGGTGGATGTGCTGATTGGCTGCTGGCCGCTCGTCAAACGGCTGAAGGAAGCATTGAGCGAGCGCTTGGAACTGGCACGCGAGCGGCAGGAGGAGCGCGCTGAACGTGCCGCCGAGGAGGAGGCGCGCCGTCAGGAAGCAGCGCGTCAGCAGCAGATTGCAGCGCAGGCGCAGCAGCCCTATGGCGGCGGATATACGCAGGGTGGTCCGTCTCCTTATGCCCGTCCCGGCACAACGAGGCAACCGGTCGCCGGGAACCCGATAACCGGGAACCCGGTCGCCGGGAATCCGATAACCGGGAACCCGGTCGCCGGGAATCCGGTAACCGGGCAGCCGATAACCGGGAACCCGGTAACCGGGACAACGGCTCAGCAGGGTGCACAGAGCCCGTACCAGCGGCCGCAGCAGGTGAATCAGCCCACGAAGCCGGAAATGCAGGGGCAGCCGATTACCTCCGTTCAGAGCCGGAAGAACACCCATATCGGCTTCGCGCCGACAGCGGAGGAACTTGGTCAGACGAGCGTTGCGGAAGGCTGGACAACGCCGCGCCGCCGTTCTGCATGGAGCAGCACGGGCGCTGTGCAGGCAGTGGAACCGCAGGGCAATACAGCGCAAAATCCGGCGTTTACCGATGCGGAGACCGTTGAGCCGCCGAATATCGACCCATATGAGCTGCCGAAGAGCAATGCAGATACCGGTCTCGGTGCGCCGGCGCAGTATACCTGGAATGACGTACCGATGCAGCAGGCTTCGCCTGTGCAAACGACGCAACAGGCTTCGCCTGTGCAAACGGCACAACAGACATCGCCTGTGCAGGCAATGCCAGACCAGGCAATGCCAAATCAGGCAGAGCCAAATCAGGCGAAGCCTGTTGCACAGCCTTCAGAGGAGGATCTTGAGGATGAGCCGGAATTTCCGGAGTCGCTCGATGACCGTCCGCCGTGGGAGGAGTCGGAGGAGGCGCCGAAGGAGGCTGTGTCGCCCGTACTGACGCAACCGCGTCCCGAGGGCGCGTGGCAGCCTGAATTGAAGCTACCGCAGGAGAAGTCCACCGGCATGCGGAGCGTCCCTGAAACGCTGCAGAAGCCTGATTTCACGCCGCCTTCCGCCAAGCAGGGCATCATGGTCGCCAAACCGACCGCCGAAGCGCCGTCCGGCGGACCGAGTGCAACAGGCGCATCCGCCATGTCCACCTACAACCCTGAAATCCCCTACACGTATCCGCCGGTCATCCTCCTGCGCGACCCGCCGCCTCAGCAGGGCATCAGTGAGGAGGAGGATATCATGCGCACCCAGCGGCTGGAAGAGACGCTTAAGTCCTTCCGCATTCCGGCGAAAGTGCGCCACATCACGCACGGACCGGCGATTTCGCGCTTTGAGCTGGAAATCGCGCCGGGCATCAAGGTCTCGAAGGTCACGAACCTCAACCACAACATCGCCATGAATATGGCGGTCAAGTCCGTCCGCATCGAAGCGCCCATTCCCGGCAAGGCACTTGTCGGCGTTGAGGTGCCGAACAGCGCACGCACGACCGTCACGCTCAAGGAAGTCCTGCAGTCCGACGTGATGCGCAAGGCAAAGGGACGGCTGAGCGTCGCACTCGGCAAGGACATTGCCGGCGTGCCGATTCTCTGCGACCTTGCGAAAATGCCGCATCTGCTGATTGCCGGTGCAACCGGTTCTGGTAAATCCGTGTGTATCAACACGATTATCAATTCGCTGCTGTACCGCTGCTCGCCCAAGGAAGTCCGCATGATTCTCGTTGACCCGAAGGTCGTTGAATTGCAGTGCTACAACGGCATTCCGCACCTGCTGATTCCTGTCGTGTCCGACCCGCATAAGGCAAGCGGCGCGCTGGGCTGGGCAGTCGGCGAGATGATGAACCGCTACACGCTGTTCCAGGAAAAGGGCGTCCGCGCCATTGACGGCTACAACGAGTCCCTTGATGAGGACGAAGAGCCGCTGCCGCGCATCGTCATCGTGATTGACGAGCTGGCTGACCTGATGATGACGTGCAAGAAGGAAGTCGAAGAGCGCATCTGCCGTCTGGCGCAGCTCGCCCGTGCTGCCGGCATTCATCTGGTCGTCGCAACGCAACGTCCGTCCGTGGATGTCATTACCGGTCTGATTAAGGCGAATATCCCCAGCCGAATCGCGTTTAAGGTGTCCTCGAACGTCGACAGCCGCACGATTCTCGACCGCAACGGTGCCGAACAGCTGCTGGGCTACGGCGATATGCTGTACATGCCGATGGGCGAGTTTACGCCGATTCGTGTGCAGGGTTGCTTCCTGACAGACGATGAGGTCAACGGCATTACCGACTTTATCCGCCAGTATTCGCCTGCCAACTACGACAATTCCGTGCTGGATGAAATGGCTCGCCTTGAGAACGCCGGCAACGACGGCGACGAAGACGACCCCGATGCCAATTCGACCGTGGATGAATACGCCGCGTCCGACCGTGACCTGTTCTCGCAGTGCGTGGAAATGGCAGTGCGCGACCGCGAGGTCTCGACCAGCCTGATTCAGCGCCGGCTGAAGCTCGGCTATGCGCGCGCAGGACGCCTTGTCGATGAAATGGAGCAGCGCGGCATCATCTCTGCTAAGGACGGCGCAAAGCCCCGCCGCTGCCTGATTTCGCTGGAGCAGTACGAAGCCATGAAAGCAAGCGGAGAATTGAAGTAAGGGCTTTACCGTCACTTGCTTCAATTCCTTCGGAGAAATCAGTGATGATTGGACAATCAGGGGTTTCGCCTCTGCGGAGGCGAGCAGGATCTTTCCGGTCGCCCCTGCACCCTTCGGATTCGCACTTCCATAGTGGGTTTAAAATGCAAGGCATTATATCGTTTGCCAAAGCTCAACGATGGAAATGACAAGTATGCCCGAAGGGGTTCAACGAAAACGGACGAAATCCGCAATCACAAAGCCCGCAAAAGTCAAAATAAGGAGGCAAACCTCATGGGACATCTTCCTGATTACCTCTCCTGGCGTGGAGATTTGCCCTTTTCGCTGTCGCCGCGGTGTGATATCGACCTCCTTGTGTTCGCGGTCGCGGTGTATCTCGACCTGCCGAAAGAAGGGATCCTGCGCGCCTGTGCCGAAAAAGCTGACCGCGGGAAAAATACGGATCATTTCCATGACGAATGCTGTCTTCTGATGGCACAGCTTGGGCAGTCCGAACGTTTCGGCGATTTGATGGTGCGCGATGCCGTGTCCGTCCTGAATGATGAAGTGCAGTTTGCCGCGATGACCATCGATTTGCCGGACGGCTCGCATGTCGTTGCCTTCCGCGGAACGGACGGCAGCGAAACCGGCTGGCGTGAGGATTTCGCCATGTCATTTGAGAGTCCTGTTCCGGCGCAGGCAGCCGCACAGGCGTACCTGACGCGCCATCTGCAGGAGGACACGGGGGATTTCCTCGTGACAGGTCACAGCAAGGGCGGCAATCTTGCCGTATATGCGGCGGCGCATACGCCTGCGGCGCTTCAGCCGCGGCTGAAACGCATCGTCAGCTTCGATGGTCCCGGCGTGGATGATGATACGGCGGCATCTGCCGGATATGAAGCCGTCACGAAGCGCATCATCGCCTATGTGCCGCAGTTCGCGGTCGTTGGACTGCTGCTTGCGGCGCATCCGGTTCACCGCGTTGTCCAGTCCTCGAACTTCGGCATCATGCAGCATGATCCGTTTTCATGGGAGATGCTCGGTCGCGACTTCTGCTATGCGGAGGGGCTGGACAAGCGCAGCATGCTGGTGAATCAGACGGTGCACCAGTGGTTGGCACAGTGCTCAAAGGAGCAGCGGCGGCAGTTTGTTGACGGCATCTTCACGTTGCTGGCGACAACGAAGCGCGTCAGCCTGAAGGACGTGATCAAGGACATTCCCGGCAGCCTGACCGCGGTGTATCAGGCAGATAAGGAATCGGCAAAGATGGTCGCCGTGCTCCTCGGCAAACTGGCTGCCATCGGCGCGGAAAATACGCTGGACATGATTCGGCAAAATCACCTGCCATCCCAGGATGCAGGTCAAAATAAGCAAGAGGGAGCGATTCAACATGAATGAACAGGAAAAGGAAGAGCTTCGCGTCGAAATCAATCGGATTCTCGATGAGGCGGTTGACGCACTGATGGACGCAGGGCACCTCGAGGCAGGCAGCGTCATTGTGCTGGGCTGCTCGACAAGCGAGATTGTCGGCGCGCGCATCGGCAAGGGCAGTGTGCCGGAGCTTGGCGAAATGGTAGCGGACGCGATGCTGAACGCATGCAGCAGCCGCGGCTTCCATGCGGCGTTCCAGTGCTGCGAGCACCTGAACCGCGGCATTGTGCTGGAGTTGCCGGTGCTCAAGGCGATGAACCTGACACAGGTGCGTGCTGTGCCGCAGCCCAAAGCAGGCGGCAGCGTCCCTGCGGCGGCGTGGAAGCGCATGAATAAGCCTGCGCTGGCAGTCAGCATTCAGGCAGATGCCGCGATCGACATCGGCGATACGCTTGTCGGCATGCACATCCGTCCGGTTGCCGTGCCGCTGCGTATCTCCACCAATCATGTCGGTCAAGCGAATCTCGTGATGGCCTACTCGCGCCTGCCCTACATCGGCGGTGCAAGGGCGGTTTATACCGAATAATCAGACACATAAAAGAGGCAGCCTGCACACAGCAGACTGCCTTTTTTTTGAGTGGTCGATGCCTGGTCAATTAAGCCCAGGGATTTTCCGTGGGATACGGCAGGGACTTCGGCTGATTCCACGCGATATCCTGCACGCCGAGGTACTTGAACACCTCGTAGAGGAGCTTCGCGCAGTGGTCGAATGCGACCGCGCCGTGATGCGGATAGCGCTTCTGCACCAGCACATGGCGGTAGAAGCGACCCATTTCCTTGATGGCGAACACGCCGATGCCGCCGAAGGAACGCGTCGCGACAGGCAGCACCTCGCCCTCAGCGATGTAGGAGCGGACAACGCCTTCGGAATCGCACTGCAGGCGGTAGAAGGTGATGGGGCTCGCAGCAATGTCGCCTTCGAGGGTGCCGCGGGTGAAGTCAGGCTCGCTGCCGGCAGGCTCCAGCAGACGATGCTGAATCAGCTGGTACTTGACCGCGCGGTTGTCGCACATCTTGCAGGAAGGCGTGTTGCCGCAGTGGAAGCCCATGAAGGTATCGGTCAGGGCGTAGTCAAACTTGCCCTTGATGTCTTCATCGTAGATGTACTGCGGGACGGAGTTGTTGATATCCAGCAGGGTGACGGCATCGCCGGTCACGCAAGCGCCGATGTACTCGCTCAGTGCGCCGTAGATATCCACCTCGCAGGCGACCGGAATGCCGCGGGACGCCAGACGGGAGTTGACATAGCAGGGCTCAAAGCCGAACTGAGACGGGAAGGCAGGCCAGCACTTATCGGCGAACACGACATACTTGCGTGCACCCTTGTGCGCCTCTGCCCAGTCCAGCAGCGTCAGCTCAAACTGCGCCATGCGCTCGCAGAGCTCAGGATAATACTTGCCTTCGCCCATTTCCTTTGCCATGTCCTCGCAGACAGCAGGGATGCGGGCGTCGCCGGCATGCTCCTTATAGGAAACAAGCAGGTCAAGTTCGGAGTTCTCCTCGATTTCCACGCCCAGCTCATAAAGACCCTTAATCGGGGCGTTGCAGGCGAAGAAATCCTGAGGACGCGGACCGAAGGTGATAATCTTCAGGTTCTTCACGCCGATGATAGCGCGTGCAATCGGGATGAATTCGGCAATCTTGTCCGCCAGCTCATCCGCGGTACCGATCGGGTACTCCGGAATATAGCCCTTCAGGTGGCGCATGCCGAGGTTATAGGAGCAGTTCAGCATGCCGCAGTATGCATCGCCGCGGCCGTTGATCATGTCGCCGTCGCCTTCAGCCGCCGCGATAAACATGCAGGGGCCGTCGAAGTTCTTGGCGATGAGGGTTTCAGGCGTTTCAGGACCAAAGTTGCCGAGGAACACGACAGCCGCGTTGCACTCGTTCGCCTTGAGCTCTTCCACAGCCTTGAGCATATCCAGCTCATTCTCGACGGTCGTCTTGATTTCGACGATGTCGAGCTTCTTCTGTCCGCACTTCTCCGCAATTGCGGCGCGGCGCTTTTCGCTCAGTTCAATCGGGAAGCAGTCACGAGAGACCGCAACCAGACCCAGCTTTACCACAGGAATATTCTGCATCAGAAAAACCTCCTCAATAATGACTGATTCAGGATGCCTCCTATGCGTAGTATAGCGCTTTCATGAACGTTCGTCAAGGCATCAGGAATGCAAATCATGCTCAAAAATAGATGATTTATGCACAGATTGCCCCTAACGTGGCAGGCAATTCGTCATTCCGGCATGGACTTCATTGACCCGATTATGCGGATTGTCTTCGTCAGGCAGACGCTTATTGCCTGCTGTGTATGAAACCGTCGATTATCCCTGTGCATCGCAAAGGCAGGCATTTTGCCTCTCTTGCTCACATTGCCTTCATCCGGAAGGTGAACGAGTACGCCTTATCCGACGGGTAGCAGAACTGCGGCAGCACGGGTGCACCCCAGCTGTCATCGCCGGCGATACCCATGCGGAACATAGCGACATCCAACACCGTCTTGACGGGTTCGCCGAGGTCGTCCGGATGTGCGGCGGCGGCAATTTCCTCCGGCAGATACGGCAGCACGCTGACCTCCAGATTGTCGCCTTCGACCTGCACGCCGTGACCGTCCGCGTCCGTGACGGCAATGACCTGCACGCCCGTGCGGTTGCCGCTCTCCTGCGGGCGCAGGTAGCGCGTCATGCCATCGGCGGCATTCCAGCTGTGCCAGCCAAGATATGCACCCTCGCGGCGGTCGATATAGTTCTCCATCGGCCCGTAGCCGTAGCAGCGCACGCGGTTGTAGCGCGGATTCAGCTGGAAGGACAGCCCAAGCGCCGGCAGATCAGGCTGATTCGCGATGCCCGGCCACTCAACCGTGACCTCCATCTCATCCTGCGCGCGGAAGGTGTAACGCACCGTCACGGCAAAATCAGGCAGCATGGGCGTCTTATAGTGATAGCTGACGGTTGTCCTGCCGTCCTGCTGATCGATTTCGGCGCGTCCGCTGTCGCTGTAGCGGCTGAGCAGGTGATACACGCCCTGACGGAGCATATTGCCGTTGCTGCGGTCGTTGTCGTTCGGCGCACGGAACAGGCTGAGCATCGGCGCGGCGAGCATCATCTCGCGGAGGACGCTGTCGCGGAAGGAGGACAAACCGCCGTGATAACCCTGATAGGTGCACATCGCGCCGAGCGATTCGCCATGGAAGCCGACGTTGCAGTCGCCCAGAACCGGCTTTGGACCGTTGTCCGGCTTGATTGGACGTAACGTTTCGCCCCAAATCGCCTGACCGTGGCTGAGCACGGTGCCTGCCTCGAGGATACCCTGCTGTTCGCGCAGCACGAGGAAGCATGTCGCGACGACCTGCCCGTCGGGAATCTCGCCGAACGGCAGCTCCATGTGCAGCGACTTGCCGGGCTCAATGTCCGGCAGCAGCGTTTCGCCTGCGCACAGCGGCGTGCGGTCGCACTCCAGCGTCCAGCAGATGTCAAAGCCGGTCAGCACGGCGAAATTCTTCCGGTTCGTCACGGTCACACCGGTCTTGTCCACATCAAGGAACACATCGCGGAACAGGTAGCGAACTTCCTGGCTCTTGCCGGTCAGCGAGCGATCCGCCAGCACGATGCCGTTGCCGATGAACTGCCAGTCCGTCGGGCGGTCGCCGAAATCGCCGCCGTAGGCATACCGCGTCTTGCCGTTCGGGTTCTTCACACGCAGTCCCTGGTCGACATAGTCCCAGATGAAGCCTCCCTGATACATCGGGTACTTGTCCTCCAGCGCGGTGTACAGGCTCATGCCGCCGCAGCTGTTGCCCATGGCGTGGGTGTATTCACAGTTGATGAAAGGCTTGTCGGGATTATTCTGCAGATATTCCTCGATGGACGCAGCCGGACGGTACATGTTGGAATGCACATCCGTCGTGTCGGGATAGCGCGGGTCAGCCGTCACGCCCTCGTAATGCACAAGGCGTGTCGGATCTTCCCGGCGGAAATACTGGCTGAGCTCATAGAGCGTCTTGCCGCCCCAGCTTTCGTTGCCGCATGACCACAGCAGGATGCACGGATGATTCTTGTCGCGTTCC
This sequence comes from Anaerovoracaceae bacterium, assembly GCA_963590165.1. GTDB lineage: Bacteria > Bacillota > Clostridia > Christensenellales > Aristaeellaceae > UBA11524. The sequence continues at coordinate 47,772 of CAVANO010000011.1, read as the reverse complement.
AGCATCGCCCGACCGCGGCGCATGACCGCCTCGCGCCATTCAGGCTTGTCGTCCGGAAGGACATAGTCATGCATCGGGGCATGCGTGCCGTGCGTCTCCAAATCGGTCTCGTCAATCACGTACAGGCCGTATTCATCGCACAGGCGGTAAAATTCCGGCACATTCGGATAATGGCATGTGCGGACGGCATTGATATTCAGGCTCTTGATGTCGTGAATGTCGCGCAGAAGCAGCTCGTGCGTCATCACGCGTCCCTGATCGCAGTTGAATTCATGGCGGTTGACGCCGTGGAACACGATGCGCTTGCCGTTCAGGCACATGATTTTGTCAATCATCTCGAACTGCCTGAAGCCGACAGCTGTCCGGCAGACTTCGGTGACAACGCCGTGCGCGTTCGTCAGGGTGACGGTGAGCTGGTAGAGGTTCGGCTCTTCGGCGCTCCACAGCCTGACGCCTGGGACATCCGCCGAGATGTGCGTTTCGAGCGTTGTCATGGGCTTCTCTGCCTGCCAGATGACCGTGCCGTCCTTCTGCGTCAGGCGGAGCGATGCCTTGCCCAGCGAAGCGCCGGTTACGCGCATGCGGACATCAATCGCCGCGCGGGTGTAATGATCCTTCAGCGGCGTACGGACGCGCAGGTCGCACAGGTGCGTTTCGGGATAGAAATGCAAGGTCACGCTGCGGTGAATGCCGCTGTAGCGCCAGAAATCCTGATCCTCCAGCCAGCTGCCGGAGCAGCGCTTGAAAACGCGCAGCACGAGGCGGTTTTCGCCGGCATGGATGAAGGGCGTAATTTCAAAGCGGTGCGGCACGAAACTGCCCTCCGCATAGCCGACCTCATGCCCGTTCACATACACGAGCACTGCCGCCTCTACGCCGCCGAGATGCAGCACCGTGCGGCTTGTCGCCTGCGGCAGCGACAGCGAGAACGTCTTGACGCACGTGACGGTCGGGTTATATGTCTTGCTGACTTCCGGCGGGCGGAGCGCTTCGTGCCCGTCCCACGGATACTGCACGTTGACATACTGCGGCGGATCCCAGTCCGGCGCGGCAAGCTGAAATTCGCAGGGGACATCAATCGTCCGCAATGTGCTGTCGAGTGCGCCGCTCTTGAGCAGCGTATCCGGCGCCTCCTCAGGCGTCATGGCGAAATGCGCGCGCCATGTGCCGTCCAGGCTCTTCTCCAGCGACGAAATACCCTGCGCCGCTTCCTCCTCGCTGGCGTAAAATGCATGATCCGAGCAGTCCGGCATCTCATTGACGCTGAAAATTTCCGGATTCTGCAGCCACGAAACATCGAATTGCTCTTTTTTGATTTGCCTCATATGAAACGTCCTTCCTTTCGCGGAGAACTTCTTATCTTGATTATACCTGAATGCACGGCGATTGTCCACTGATGCGGCGGAATTTTCCTTTTTTCCGTCAGCTTATCCGCAACAAGGCATAAAACATTTTCTTCGTGAATTATTTCCTGCACCGTGTCCGTTTTCCCTTGACAGAAGCACGCTTTAATTGTAAAATATTCATGACCGGCTGAGGCGCGTCTGCAGATGTGCCCATGCTGTTTTCGATAAAGCCTGAAAATCCCGTCCGCGGCAGGCTTGCACGGCTTTTTCTGCGGTGCGAATGTGCCACGTTCGGTTTCTTTAAGCAGTCACCCTTGTATTCATGCCGCTTCTGCAGCGTGTTTTCCCGCGGTCAGCTTGTGTCCCTTTTCGGCACAGCGATTCCGCAGGCTTCCTATATTCGGCGATGATCCCCTTCAGCCTCTGCTGAAAGGGCAGCGCTGTCTGTCCGTATGCACGCAGCATGCTTGCGCTTGTTTTTGTGTGCCCTCGACGGAGGTCAGGGGTGCGCATGACTGATTCTGGTTTTTGCCCTGCTGTTTTTTGTGCCGTAGTATGCCCTGCGGTACGGAAACCGGGGTCTGATATCGAATGAACAGCATCCGGCCGTGTGGGATTTCATGTCCCGTACGGCTTTTTTGCGTCAGCCGGGCATGGATGCAAAATCTGAACATATGAACGAAAAACACTTTGAAAGGGGGATTTCAATCGTGCCGACCATTGTGTGGATTCTTCTTCTGCTCGTTGCTGCGGCAGGAGGCGGCTTCGCAGGCTATACCTACCGGAAGAACCTCATCGAGGAAAAAATTAATCGCAGCGAAAAGACAGCCGCACAGCTTTACGAAGATGCCGTCCGCAAGGCGGATGACTACAAGCGCAAGGCTGACGACTACAAGAAGGAAAAAGTGCAGGAAGCCAAGGCGGAGATTCTCAAGTCCAAGAACGAGATTGACCGCGAACGCGCCGAAAGTACCCGTGAGATGAATGAAGTCCGCGAACGCCGCGCAGAGGTGCAGCGGACGGAGAACCGCCTGCTTCAGCGTGAATCGTCGCTGGACAAGCGCTCCGACAGCCTGGATGACCGCGAGAACGACCTGAAGAAGCGCACCGAGCAAATCGAACTTCGTCAGGAGGACACGAACCGCCTGCATGACGAGGCGGAACAGCTCTTCAACAAGCAGACAGCCGAGCTTGAACGCATCGCCGCCATGACGCAGGACGAGGCCAAGCAAATCATCATTGACCGCGTACAGAAGGAAGCCTTCCACGATGCCGCCGCCTCCGTGCGCGATATCGAAGCCCGTGCGAAGGAAGAGGCCGAGAAGAAGGCGCGCAACATCATCGCGCTTGCCATCCAGAAGTGCGCATCCGACCACGTCGCCGAGAGCACGGTATCCGTCATCGCGCTGCCTAATGACGACATGAAGGGACGCATCATCGGCCGCGAAGGCCGCAACATCCGCGCCCTTGAGACTGCGACCGGCGTTGACATCATCATTGACGATACGCCTGAAGCCGTCATCGTGTCCGCATTCGACCCGGTTCGCCGTGAAATCGCGCGCATCGCGGTGGAGCGTCTGATTAACGATGGCCGCATCCATCCCGCCCGCATCGAGGAAATGGTGGACAAGGCAAAAAAGGAAGTCGAAAACCAGATTCGCGAGGCAGGCGAGGCTGCCGTGTTCGAGACGAATCAGCACGGCATCCACCACGAGCTCGTCAAGCTGCTCGGTCGCCTGAAGTATCGCACCTCCTACGGTCAGAATGTGCTCCAGCACTCCATCGAAGTCAGCCATCTCGCCGGCCTGATGGCAGCAGAGCTCGGCGCTGACGTTCAGCTTGCCAAGCGCGCAGGTCTGCTGCACGACATCGGCAAGGCGGTTGACCACGAGGCAGAAGGTACACACGTCACCCTCGGCGGCGAACTGGCACGCAAGTATCACGAGAGCCCCGATGTCATCCACGCGATTCTGGCGCATCACAACGATGTGGAACCGCAGACGGTCGAGGCAGTGCTCGTGCAGGCGGCAGACGCCATCTCCGCTGCCCGTCCCGGCGCGCGCCGCGAGAGCCTGGAGAACTACATCAAGCGTCTGGAGAAGCTGGAGGAAATCGCAATGTCCTTCCCGGGCGTCGAGAAGTGTTACGCCATCCAGTCCGGCCGCGAGGTGCGCATCATGGTGAAGCCCGACGACGTGACCGACGACGGCACGAAGATTCTCGCCAAGGAAATCGCCAAGCGCATCGAGAAGGAAATGGAATATCCGGGTCAGATCCGCGTAAACGTCATCCGCGAAACGCGGTCGATGGAGTACGCCAAGTAAATCAGAATAAAACCGGTAGGAGCTGCATGGCGGTTCCTGCCGGTTTTCTTTGTAATCGGATGCTTTCATCTCGCCCCCGAACCCCTTCGGGCATGCGTTCCATCATATAATCCGCCAAAACCGAAGGGGTTTAAGGGGGCGACCGGAAAGCCCCCTTCTTCGTTTGCTAAAACTCGACGATGGAAGTGAGAACCCTTCTGGCATGCGTTCTACTATAATCCGCCAAAACCGAAGGGGTTTAAGGGGGCGACCGGAAAGCCCCCTTCTTCGTTTGCTAAAACTCGACGATGGAAGTGAGAACCCTTCTGGCATGCGTTCTACTATAATCCGCCAAAACCGAAGGGGTTTAAGGGGGCGACCGGAAAGCCCCCTTCTTCGTTTGCTAAAACTCGACGATGGAAGTGAGAACCCTTCTGGCATGCGTTCTACTATAATCCGCCAAAACCGAAGGGGTTTAAGGGGGCGACCGGAAAGCCCCCTTCTTCGTTTGCTAAAACTCGACGATGGAAGTGAGAACCCTTCTGGCATGCGTTCTATTATAATCCGCCAAAACCGAAGGGGTTTAAGGGGGCGACCGGAAAGCCCCCTTGTTCGTTTGCTAAAGCTCGACGATGGAAGTGAGAACTCTTCGGGTCTTGCACTTTTGCATCATTTTTGTTATGATGTAACTGTTGAAAAGGAGATACGCCCATGAGCCATGTAAAAATCAATCTCTTTGGCAGCTTTCATGTAGAAAAGGACGGCGTGTCCGTCGATGAGCAGCTTTCCCATTCCCCCAAGGGCATTCTGCTAATGGAATACCTGATTCTCGCGCCGAATCAGACGGCGGATGCCAAAACGCTGATGCGCGTGCTTTGGCCGGAGGAGGCCTCCGCAAGACCCGAATCCGCGCTCAAGACGCTCGTCAGCCGGCAACGGACGCTTCTGCGAACGATTTCAATGGAACTGTCGGACTGCCTGACAACCATCCGCGGCGGTTACCGCTGGGTCAGCGAGCCGAGCGTGACGGTGGATGTGCTGCTGTTCGAGCAGCTGCTTGCACCATATCAGCAGAGCGATGCACCTGCACCGCCTGACGAGGTCATCACACAGATTCTGTCGCTCTATCAGGGGCGGCTGCTGGAGGAAGACCGCCGGCTGACATGGACGAACGGCAAGGCCGAGCGGCTGCATCAGATGTTCCTGCAGGCAATTGACGCGCGGCTTCAGTTTCTGAAGCAAACGGGTCACGCGCACCGCTATGTCGCGCTGGTGCGTCAGGCGATTGATGCCGACCCGACGAATGAGGCGCTGCAGCAGCGGTTAATTGAAGGGCTCAACAGCACCGAACGCACGGCTGATGCCGCGCAGCAGGCAGAACTGACCTCGCGCATCAGCGAATTTGCAATGGAGGAGCAGATGCGCGACTACCGGATCCGCGTGCAGCAGGCGGTTCGGGCGGTCGAGAACGATGTGTCCGCCCTGCGTGAGGAGCTGCTCAGCGAGGAGGACAACGGCCGCGCGATTCTCTGCGACAGCCGCGTGTTCAAGGCGCTTTTCCGCATGCAGCGCCATTCCATGGAGCGCAGCGGCGGTCAGGCAGTGCTCGGTCTGCTGACGCTCACGGAGCTTGAGCGCGGCAGTGTCCGCCATGATGCCTCGATGAACGGGCTTGTGAAAATCATGCTGCTGAACCTGCGCCGGAGCGACGTCATCACGCGCACAAACGACAGCACCATTGCCGTGCTGCTGCCGAATGCGGATGTCGAAGCAGGCAACATCGTCATGGAACGCCTGAAACGGCTGTTTTACCTGCAGTTTCCCTCGACCGGACGAACCATCAGCACCGCCGTGACGGTCATCAGCGTTGACCGAAAAAGAGAAGGACAACCATAATCGGCTGTCCTTCCTTTTATTTGCCTAAGGCAATACCGCACAAATGAGGTGGTACGATGAACAATGAATTTTGTGTCAGATGCAATTGCAAAAATCGAAGGTTTACTGGATGTAAATCGAGATTTTTGCAAGCCGCAGATGGCGCAAAAAGCATGTTCAGCGGTGCCGCCGAATTGTGCGGTATTGCCCTAAAATTACAGGCTGCTGAGGCGCAGCATCGCCGCTTCAATCAGCGTTTCCTCCGGCACGTCCGTGACGCGGAACCACCGCTGACGTTCGACCGGCATCATACGGCGCAGCTTCTTCTCCGCGCCGTCCGCCACGACAAACACGCATAGGCGCTCCCTTGCCTGCAGCTGGTCAAGCACCGCGCAGAATGCCTTGCCGGCAAGCATGTCCGGATGAATCGTATCGACCAGCACAGGCGTCAGCGTGCCCAGACAGGCGCGGAGCCCCGGCGCGGCAATCTGCTCCATCACCTTCGGCACAAGCTGCCACGAATCGCTCTGAATGCGGATGCGGCACGGCACGTCATTGAGCAGCGGTGACGGCGGCGGCAGCAGGAAGTGCAGCGCTTCGCCGCGAACCTCGCCGGACACGGAAAACGGCGTCAGGCGAAATCCGGCGGTCGGCACATTGATGGCACGAAGCACCCGTTCGGCAGCGGCGGACGCGCCCTGCCCGGTCAGATAGAGCTGCTGCATGGCAAATTCCTCCCTGTATGGCTGATTTCGCTTGTTTGTTGGTTCTATTGTACCGTATAAAGGAAGGCATTGTCAAGCATGAAAAGAAAGGAGAGAGCATCAAGCTCTCTCCTGCATGGAAAAACGGATCGATGCGCGTGCATCAGGCAAACAGAAGCACCACCAGCAGCCCCAGCAGCAGTGCCGCGCCCAGCACCCATACGGCGCACCCAAGGCAAGAGCCCCGATACGGTCTGCGTCTGGGAGGCGGCGGTTCCCGATGACCAAAGCCGCGCCTCGGCGGTTCGGGCGGAGGACGATGACCGCCGCGACCCATACCGCCAAATCCGCCGCGATGTCCGCCGCCAGGTCCGCCACCGCCAGGTCCGCCGCCGCCGGGTCCGGCGCCATGGGACATCATGCGATTGCTACTCATACTCGTTTGGCACCTCCTTTTGTTGTTCTCTTGTATTATAATCGCTGCAGGCAGATTTTGCAATCGATGCAGCTTAAAAGCAGATTAAGATTCAGCAAGAATTCGCCTGTCATTTGTCCTGACAAGCGGCGTTTTCTTGCCGTTTGTTCCGTTTCGAGCAACGTTCGTTCCGTTAAAGTGCTCTTTTAGGGAGATTAACGCTCCATTTGCGACAAGCACGTTGACCTTTCGTCATGACCTCTTATACTTTGGAATCAGGAGGCGGTGAACGGGACATGATCGGCATAATTGTGCCCTGTTCATCCGCTGCTTGGCAACGTTGCTGCTCCTTCGCCGCCGATGCGGCAGGGAGAGCCAGAAGCAAAGGAGGAACTTCTATCATGAAACTCGGCAAGAAGATCCTGAGCACCCTCTGTGCCGCGGCCATGCTGGTCACCAGCTTTGCCGCGCCCGCGATGGCTTCGTTCGACGCGAACGAGTGCTATGCGGAGGGCTATGACGTCAGCGTGCAGATCGCCGCTGAAGGTGCAGTCCTGCTCAAGAACAAGGACAATGTGCTTCCGCTCGCGGAGGGCACGAAGGTCACGCTGCTCGGCGCAATGAGCTACAACTACGTCGAGGGCGGCACGGGCTCCGCCGGCGGCAAGGATGACATCAACACCGTTATGATGGCGGATGCGTTCATCGAAGCCGGTCTGGATGTCAACGAAGACGCCTGGTACTGGCTCGAGGACAACTGCGGCGGCGCGCGCGGTGTCGGCGAGTGCGACCCGTCCGGCATCGGCGACTGGACGAGCTACCAGAAGATTCATGAGTTTGACAAGTCCGTCTACGAAGCCGGCTCTGCCGACATCCTCGCGGACGGCTACACGGATTACGCCATCGTCACTTTCTCCCGTTCCGGCGCTGAGGGTGCTTCTCCCTCGATGGACTACGACGGCGACGGCTCGACGCTGACCGGCTCGACCTACCTCGAGCTCGACCAGAACGAGAAGGATCTGCTGGCGTACTGCAAGGCGAATTTCGCCCACACCATCGTCCTCATCAACTCCGCAACCGCCATGGAGCTCGGCTTCATCGACAGCGAGGAGTACAACGTGGATGCGTGCCTGTGGATCGGCCATCCGGGCGAAGCAGGCATCACCGGTGTCGGCACCATCCTGACCGGCCGCAGCAATCCTTCCGGCCGACTGGTGGATACCTACGCCTATGACATGACCACCAATCCCACCTACTACAACACGGACAACAACCGCTATGCCAACGCCAACGGTCAGACCTTCTACCAGTACGAAGAAGGCATTTATGTTGGCTACCGCTACTTCGAGACCGCGGATGCTGTCGGTTACTTCGATTCCGACGACTTCAAGGCTATCGAATTCAAGAACGGCGCTGTTTCCGGCTATGATCAGGTCGTTCAGTTCCCGTTCGGCTATGGTCTGAGCTATACGACCTTCTCCGAGGAGATCGTTGCCTCTGACGTCACCCTCACCGCGCATGGCACAAACAGCATCACCGTCAAGGTCACCAACACCGGCGATGTGGCTGGCAAGCGTGCGGTCGAGCTATACATGGACGCGCCGTATCAGACGGACACCGAACGCTTCGGCATCAAGGGTGTGGGTCTGGAAAAGGCGAAGGTTGTGCTGATCGGCTTTGCCAAGACGAGCACGCTTGAACCCGGCGCTTCTGAGGAAGTCACCATCACCTTCGATACCGACAACCTCGCTTCCTTCGATAACTTCGGTCAGGGCTGCTACGTGCTGGAGAACGGCGAATACAGCTTCAACATCCAGTCCGATGCCCATCAGTGGGGCGACCGCGCGACCGCCAGCCTGAAGGTCACCCTTGCGGACGCGCTCATCTACAACGAGGACGGCGTGGGTGCCCGTTCCTCCGACAAGACTGTTGCCAAGAACGCCATGGATGACGTGACCGCGGGCGACGGCAACATGCTCGACGGTTATCTGTCCCGCAGCGACATCGCCGGCGGCATGAAGCAGATCATGTCCCACCAGTCCGACGAGGAAGCCAACGAAAAGGTCACCGATGCCATCGAGGCAGTTCTCGCGACGACCGATGAGGATACCATTGAGTACACGTTTGAAACCTACCGCAACGGCGTGAAGACGACCATCACCGAGACGCTCTACGCGCGCGGCGGCAACATGATGCCTTACGGCGAAACGACGCCTGACGGCATTGACACTGCTACGCTGACTGACCCCCTGTGGGAGCAGACCTACTACGTCGTCGAGGGCGAAACGACCGAAGCGGGCAACCCCGTTGTGGTCGATGAAGAGCCCACCTCCGGCAGCTACCATAAGCTGACTGCCGCCGACCTCGCCGGTGTGGACATCTACACGGACGAAGGTCTTGAACTCTTCGATAAGCTGGCAAACATGACCTCCATCGATGAGGCGGTTGAAATCCAGGGCAATTCCGGCTGGGCCGTGTCCGCGGTTGAATCCGTCGGCAAGGAAAAGCAGAAGGTCGTTGACGGCCCCGGCGAACCCGGCAACGGTCAGTACAACGGCGGCACCTGGTTCCCCTGCGCAGTCATGATCGCGGCAACGTGGAACACCGACCTCGCATACGCTGAGGGCGTTGCTTACGGCCATCAGACCCGCCTGTTCGGCATCCATGCCTACGCGCCTGCCATGAACACGCACCGCAGCCCGTTCGGCGGCCGTAACTTCGAATACTACTCCGAGGACGGCTTCATCGCCGGTCACATCGGCGGCAGCGCCACATCCGGCATCCAGTCCACCGGCACGAACGTGTTCATCAAGCACGCTGCCCTGAACGACGGCGACACCAACCGCGGCGGCAACACCACCTGGGCAAACGAACAGGCCATCCGCGAAATCTACATGATGCCCTATGAAATCTCCTGCAAGGAATACAACGCCAACGGCATCATGGGCTCCCTGAACCGCATCGGCATGAGCTGGTTCCACTACGGCATGTACAAGACCATCATGCGCGACGAATGGGGCTGGCAGGGCATGCTGATTACCGACGGCGACGGCGGCACGGGCGACTGCTACAACTCTCCTGCTGCCATGCTGTCCATCCAGGGCTGCATGCTGACCATCTCCAACTACGCCACCTCCCGTCAGAATGTTGCCGCATACGGCGACCCGACCGAGACGGTGTACGGACGCTACATGCTGCACAACATCATGCGCAACGCGCTATATCAGTACTGCTCTACGCTGAATCTGGCTGACTGATTCTTTCTCGCTGCGGGGTCAACAAGGGGCTTTGCAATTGCCCCTTGACCCCTTCCATTGCAGCCATTTGAAGCTCCCCATCGGCGGCGGTTCTCCGGACGAAAAGCAGGGGAATCGCCTGCCGAACCCGTTTCCCCACAACAACATGAGGAGAATAGGCATATGAAAAAGTTCATTTCTGCCATTTTGTGCCTGATGCTTGTGCTTTCGTGCGCATGCTTCGCCTCTGCAGAGGAGAAGACGCTTCAGGCGCCTACGGATTTCACCTTCGACCCGATGACGGGCAACTACTCCTTCGTCGCGAATGACGAGAACATGGGCTATTACTTCATCCGCTTCTACGAGATAAAGGACGGCGAAATCACCGGCGAATACATTTCTTCCTCCAAGCGCATCCGCGGCGGCAAGACCGGCGAAATCACCGGCACGCTCGACCTGAGCAGCGTCGCATGGGGCGAATTCGCCGTTTCGCTGTGCTCCTTCGCACCGGCAGGCACGGATTACATCACGCCTGACCCCATCAACATCATGTGCCAGTTCGGCGTGGGTCTGCCGCTGGAGCGTCCGGAAATGCTCGCCATGTACAGCGGCAACACCGTGCAGCTCGTCATCGACTGGTGGACGCTGTGCGACTACCGCTACAACGAGTATCTTCCGCTGATGAAGTTCACCTTCTACAGCGATGCGGAATGCACGAACGAAGTGTTCACCGACACCGTCGACCTGAAGGATCTTGCCGCAACCATGAGCAAGAACCCTCCCGGCGTCATCATCATCTGGGGCTATCACAGCGAAGCCGCGAAGGATGCCAACGACCTGTTCCTCTACAAGCCCGACGGCTATGAGGAGAACTCCGGTGAGTCCGGCGGCAGCATGGGCGGCGGATCGCTCAATCCGCTGTACTTCATCTACGACAAGTACGAGTACACGCTGTCTGCCGGCACGTACTACGTGACCTGCCAGGCACTCTCCCGCGATGAGTACGTGCTCGATTCCCAGGTCTCCACGGTACTGGAAATCACCCTGACCGACGACGCGCCGACCGAAGAGTTCCAGCAGGCAAAGACCGAGCTGTGGACGGATCCGCAGCAGATGGATATGCCCGGCGCGAACCCCGCACAGCAGAGCGACCGCGTTGACTGCTGCCTCAATCAGCCGGCATCCGGTGTGCTTGTGCAATAATCGCTTTCTCCACTCCCTCCGAGAGGGGGACTGCCCCGAACGCAGTCTCCCTCTCTCTTTCACGACAGGGACGGTCGTTCAAGCGGCTGCACCCTGATGCATTGCGGAAAAATCACCCCTACAAGGAGGACAAACACCATGTCTGAAGCCATTACGGCGAAGAAAGCTGTCAAGCTTGCAAAGAAGCAGGCAAAGGCGGAGCGTGCCGCCCAGCGCCCGCTGAACCGCTTTTTCCACCACATTGACCGCGGCAGCACCACCGGACGCGAAATCGGTTCCGGTCTGCTGATGTGCGTGCTGGCAGTCTGCTGCATCTTCATGAACATGCAGTTCGTGAGCAAGCTGCTCGTTTCCACCGGTTCGGTCGAAGAAACCATCGAAACAGCCGCCAACTGCGAGGTCATCGCGCGGTACTATTTCCTGTCCATGATCGTCGCCTTCATCGGCACGCTCGCCATGGGACTCATCGCGCGTCTGCCCATCTGCCAGATTCCTTCGCTCGGGCTGTCCACCGTGCTGATTTCCAGCCTCGGCATCGGTGCCGGATTGAGCTACCAGAATCTGCTGGCAGTCTGCCTCGTGTCCTCGCTTGTATACACCGTGCTGATGGCTGTTCCGGCTGTCCGCAAGGCGATCTTCAAGGCGATTCCGGCAGGTGTGCGGCGCGCGGCTCCGGCGGCGGTCGGTCTGCTGCTCGTCATCGTCATGCTGCAGATGACCGGCATTGTCCAAATCGGCGCGACGGAACTGTCCATCGAGGGTGTCAACACATCCGCCATCAACATGAAAAAGTGGACGGGCGTGCTGAACGACAACGTGTCGCTGTTCTCCCTGTTTGACTTCCAGACCTACAATTCGCTGGGCTACAAGGGCGATTCCTACTATCCGTGGATTCAGTGCGCCATGATTGGTGCCATCGCCGCTTTCGCCGGCTATCTGCTCACAAAGAAGTCCAAGCATCCGGTCTGGTATTCCCTGCTCATCGGCACTGCCGTGTATTTCCTGTCCTATCTGGGTCTTGTCGTGTTCTATGTCGGCCGCAACGGCGCCATTCAGTATGACCTCGGTTCGCTCTGGGGACGCCTGTGGATGGTCGGCAGCGAGGACGCACAGCACCTCCACCTCGGTCAGATTTTCCAGAACCTCGCGCTCGGTCAGGTGCTCACGGAAGGCTTTGATTTCACCGCCTTCACCGAGGCTGGCGGCAATGTCGCCCTGATGTTCGCGACCGGCATCGTCACCTTCCTGCTGACCGGCATGACGCAGGCGGACGCGGTGCTCACCGTGAATGAGGCGGACGAGAAGGAAACCGGACGCGCCCTGCTGTGCAATGCAGGTGCGAATATCGTGTCCTCCCTCGCCGGCGTAACGCCCATGGCCATCAGCATCAGCAGCGTCGGCGCGCGCCGTGATGGTGCACGTTCCGGTCTGAGCAGCGTTGTCGCATCGCTGGGCATGCTCGTCAGCGCGTTCATCTGGATTGTGCCGTTCTTCTTCGCGACAACGACCAGCTATGACCTTGAATTCAACCTCTATGGTCACTACGGCGTTGTCCTGCAGATGCTGACGGACTGCTCCTTCATCGTTGCGGATGCCGTGATGGCAATTCTCGGTCTGCACATGGTTATGACCTCCGTGCAGGGCGGTTTCGACCGTGCGGATGACCGCATCGTGTTCGCCGCGACCGTCCTCGCAGCCCTTGCAACGAGCAGCATCGCCATCGGTGCCGCCATCGGCATCATCGCGCATCTGCTGTGCAGCCTCTTCGACCGCAACCGCAAGCTGACCATCGGCAACATCATCGCCGCAGTGCTTGCCATCGGTGCGGTGGTTGTGCTGGTTATTCTCTGATTGATTGGAACCCTTTCCGCCGGGTCTCTCGCAAGGGAGGCTCGGTTTTTTTCTGCCTTTGGCATGCAATTTTCATTTCCATAGTAGTTTTGTTATGAGGCTTTCCCAGGGGGCTTTCCGATCGCCCCCTGACCCCTTCGGCTGCACACTTTTTCCATGCTTGCTTTATAATAAAATCCGCAATACAAACCAAGTTGTGCGAAGGAGTTCGGGGGCGATTGCAAAGCCCCGAAAAACGTAAACAAAATCATCCATGAAAATGAAACCAAGCATGATACCGAAGGGGTCAAGGGGGCGACCGGAAAGCCCCTGTCAATTTGCTAATGTCTAACCATGAAAATGAAACCAAGTATGATACCGAAGGGGTCGAAGAAAACGGACGAAGTCCGCGACCGCAGGCTTTGCCTGTTCTATCGCCCCCTGTCAATTTGCTAATGTCTAACCATGAAAATGAAACCAAGCATGATACCGAAGGGGTCGAAGAAAACGGGCGAAGTCCGCGACCGCAGGCTTTGCCTGTTCTATCGCCCCCTGTCATTTTGCTAATGTCTAACCATGAAAATGAAACCAAGCATGATACCGAAAGGGTCGAAGAAAACGGACGAAGTCCGCGACCGCAGGCTTTGCCTGTTCTATCGCCCCCTGTCAATTTGCTAATGTCTAACCATGAAAATGAAACCAAGCATGATACCGAAGGAATCAAAAAATCAGACGAAGTCCGTTTCTGATAAGGTTGCACAAAACCTTCCGATGCTGTACAATAGAACCCGTGAAAGGGGAAGAAAAACCATGCCAATTTGCTTGAAGGAAGGCCGCGGTGCCCTCAGCGGTGCGAATATCGCCGTGATGCTCCGCGAACTGGGCGTGACGAACCCGATGCTGGTCGCAGGCACACGCACAAAGGACGTTTTTTTCGCGCGGACAGGGATGCGTCTGCCCGTTTTCAGCGCGTTCCATGCAAATCCCGATTTGGAGGACTGTCAGGCAGGCGCGGCGCTGTACCGCGCGAAGGACTGTGACGGGCTGATTTCCATCGGCGGCGGCTCAGCCATGGATACGGCGAAGGGCGTGAAAGCGCTGATTTTGGCGGATTTGCCGGATGTCCGCAGAAGTCACCTGCCGGCGGATTCGCACCTGCCGCACCTCGCGATTCCGGCAACGGCCGGCACCGGCGCGGAAACGACCGCGGTCGCCGTGCTGTACGAAAACAATCAGAAACTGTCTGTTGACCATCAGACGCTGCTGCCGGACGGCGTGCTGCTGGACGGTTCCCTGCTGGATACGCTGCCGGAATATCACCGGAAGTCGTGCGCAATGGATGCGCTGGCGCAGGGCATTGAGTCGTGGTGGGCGCGCAAAGCAACGGCAGACAGCCGCGTCCATGCCGAAAACGCGATTCACGGCGTGCTCGACCATCTGACCAAGTACATGGCAGGCGATGCGGACGCGCAGGATGCCATGCTTCACGCGGCGTATGAATCCGGTCTGGCGATTCTCACGACGCGGACGACGGCGGCGCATGCCATGAGCTACCAAATCACCAAGAAGCTCGGCGCGGCTCACGGTCACGCATGCATGCTGACGCTGCCATATCTGTGGCTGCATCTGGCGCAGTATCCGCAGAATCAGCCAATGCTGGATGCACTTTCCGCACTCTGCGGCGGCAAAACGGCGCAGGACGGCGCGCTGCTGCTCAAGGGGCTGCTGGCGTCGCTTGAGCTGGACAATCTGCCGATGCCGGATGATGCGATGCTGGACTATCTCGCCGCATCGGTCAATCCGGAGCGGCTGGGCAATCATCCGGAGCCGCTGAACAAACAGCAGCTGCGTGAAATCTATCAGCAGGCATTTACGCCCATGACGGCGAATGAGCGCGAAAAGGCGTTGAATCAGTGGAGGCAGCATGGGTGACGGCGGCGCGTGGCGGTTCATCGATGCGGTGACGGATTTCGTGTTTGCAGCGGATGAGCCGGAAAAGGCAGACGTCATTCTGATTCCCGGTTCAAGGCACATCGGGCATGTGCTGCGTGCTGCAGCGCTCTATCGGGCAGGCTATGCGCCGCTCGTCCTGCCGTCAGGAAATCATGGCGCATCGCAGACGCATTTCATCGGTGTTCCGGAAGCGCTCAAGGCGGATTATCCGGCGGAATATCCCACGGAATGGGCGTTTCTGCGCGATGTGCTGAGACGGAACGGCGTGCCGGATGCGGCGATTCTGCGCGAGGACGAGGCGACCTTCACGTGGGATAACGCGCGGAAGTCCGCATCGGTGCTGTCAAAGCACGGCGTGGCGGTCAGGACGGCGATTCTGTGCTGCCGGCCGTTTCATGCGCGGCGCGCGCTGCTGTATTATCAGACGGCGCTGCCCAACACGAAAATCCTCGTCTGCCCGGGACGCGAAGACGGCGTCAATCGGGATGACTGGTACAAGTCGGCGGAAGGACGCAGGCGCGTGCTCGGCGAGGTACGGCGGCTGGGCGACCAAATCGGCGTGCAGTTCGAAGAACTTTGCGCTGCAACCTCCGATTTCCCCCAAACGGACATACAGAAGGAGAATACGCAATGGCAAGAAGAGTGAAAAAGCTTCTGAAAGCGCTGCTGATTTTGATTCTGCTCGGCGCGCTCGTGTATATCGGCATCGTGCTGATGGTCTGCTGGAAGGAGACGCACGTGCCCACGCCCGGCATGGATTATGAGGCGATGATTGTCCTCGGCGCGCAGGTCAAGCCGGACGGCGAACCCTCGCTGCAGCTGCAATGGCGGCTGGAAAAGGCGGCGGAGGCGTATCAGCAGAAGAAGGTGCCGGTCGTCGTCTGCGGCGGACAGGGCAAAAATGAACCTGCACCGGAGGCGGAGGTCATGCGCGAGGAGCTGATTTCCCTCGGCGTGGATGCCGACATGATTCTGACCGACACGACCTCGGTCAGCACGCATTCCAACATCCGCAACGCGATGGCGCTGCTCGCAGACAGGAACGTCACGAAGGTGCTGATTGTCACGAGCGATTATCATCTGCCGCGCGCGCTGGCGATTGCGGAGGATGACGGTCTGACAGCGTACGGCATCGGCGCACCGACAAAGCTCGGCATGCGGTTTTGGCTGAAAAACCATGGGCGCGAGGCGCTGGCATGGTGCAAATATTGGGCAGTGAAGTACCTTCATCTGCCGCTGGAGTGAAAATTCATGACGGAAGAAATGATTCGGGCACGGCTGACGGAGTGCGGCATTCCCGTCACCGATGCGCTGCCGGGCAGGCTGCTCACCTATCACACGCTGTTGCTGGAATGGAACGAAAAGATGGATTTGACCGCCGTGACCGAGGAGAGCGACATGCTCGACCGGCACTATGTGGACAGCCTGCTGGCGCTGACCGTGCCGGAACTGATTCCGCAGGGCGCATCGCTGATTGATGTCGGAACAGGTGCAGGCTTTCCGGGGCTGCCGCTTGCGCTCGCTCGGGAGGATTTACACGTTACGCTCATGGACGCGCAGCAGAAGCGGCTGACGTTCCTGCAAGCGGTCATTGATGCGCTGCACGTGCAGAACGTGACGCTCGTTCACGCCCGTGCGGAGGACGGTGCACGCATGGCGGCGCATCGCGAGCAGTACGACATCGCTGCGGCGCGCGCCGTGGCATCGCTGCCGGTGCTCGCGGAGTATCTGCTGCCGTTCGTGAAAATCGGCGGCAAGGCAATCTGCTGGAAGGGGCCTTCTGTGCGCGATGAGCTGGAAACAGGCAAACGCGCCGCGTTCCTGCTGGGCGGCAAGCTGCAGGAGGCGATTCCGACCGATGTGCCCGGCCGCGACTGGCAGCATTTGCTCCTTCCCATCGACAAGAAAACAAAAACGCCCCGGAGTTACCCGCGCAAGGCAGGAACACCGGGGAAGAATCCGCTGGGGGTGCGCAGCTAAGCCGCACGCGGGGTACAGGGGCAGCGTCCCTGCCAGCACCTAAAGAGCAGTTGTTCAATCCGAGCAACTGCTTTTTTCCACAATTGATTTTCTTGTCGCAATGGGTTTTCGCCTCTGCGGAGGCGAGCAGGGGCTTTCCGGTCGCCCCTGCACCCTTCGGGCATGCAATTTTCTTTTCCATACTTTGTTCAATCCGAGCAACTGCTTTTTCCCATGATTGGTTTTCTTTGTCGCAATGGGTTTTCGCCTCTGCGGAGGCGAGCAGGGGCTTTCCGGTCGCCCCTGCACCCTTCGGGCATGCAATTTTCTTTTTCATACGTTGTTTAATCCGAGCAACTGCTTTTTTCCATGATTGATTTTCTTTGCCGCAATGGGGTTTCGCCTCTGCGGAGGCGAGCAGGGGCTTTCAGTCAAATTCCGCCCTTGCGCTTGTTGCCCTAACTTTCCATTTGTGTTATACTGGAACAGATGGCGAAACAGTCCATCGTTAGGGAGTTATAGACGGTATGAAATTAAAGAAGCTGGAGCTTTACGGCTTTAAGTCATTTGCACAGCGGACAGAAATCGTCTTCGATGACGGCATTACGGGCATTGTCGGCCCCAACGGGTCAGGCAAAAGCAACATCGGCGATGCAGTCCGCTGGGTATTAGGGGAGCAGAGTGCCAAGACGCTGCGCGGCGCGAGCATGTCCGACGTCATTTTCAACGGCACGCAGAAGCGTAAGCCGCTGTCGTACTGCGAGGTGTCCCTGCTCTTTGATAATGAGGATCATGCGCTGGCAGTCGAGGCGGCGGAGGTGATGGTCACGCGCCGCGTCTACCGCAACGGCGAATCCGAATACTACCTGAACCAGACATCGTGCCGCCTGAAGGATGTCATCGACCTCTTCCGTGACACGGGCATCGGCAAAGAAGGCTATTCCATCATCGGGCAAGGGCGCATTGACGAGATTCTGTCGCGCAAGAGCGAGGATCGCCGTCAGGTTTTCGAGGAGGCCGCCGGCATCGTCAAATTCAAGGCACGCAAGGAAGAGGCGGACAAAAAACTGCAGCGCACGCTGGAAAACCTCGACCGCGTCGATGATATTCTCGATGAGCTGAACAGACGCCTGAAGCCGCTGGAGGAACAGAGCCGCAACGCGCGGATTTATCTGGAGCTGTCAACCGAGCTGAAGGATCTTGATTTGAACCTGTTCCTGATTCGCTCCGACCGGGCGCAGGAACGGCTTTCTGAGCTGGAAACCGACCTGCTGACCGTCCAGACGATTCTGACGGACACAGAGAACGCGCTATCGGAGAAGTCCGCGCAGCGCGACGAAACGCAGAACCGCATCGCGCAGCTCGAGGAGGACATCGCCGCGGCGCACGATGCGCTGATGCAGTGCGCCGAGCGCGTCCATGAAACGCAGCAGAACCTGTCATCCATTCAGAGCCGCCGCGAGGCACGCAGCGAGAACCGCGCACGCATCCATCAGGAGCAGCAAGAGGCAGCGGAGCGGCTCGGCGCGATTGAGCAGGAGCAGCAAAAGACGCTTGCCGATGCCGAGAAGCAACGCGAGCTGATTGCCACAGCGGAGCAGCTGCTCGAGGATGCCAAACAGTCCGCACAGCAGGCGCAGTCGGCAGAGCAGGAGGCAGACGCATCGCTCGAACGGCACAAGGCCGCCATCATCGAGCAGATGAACCGCCTGTCCGACGTCCGCAACGACAAGACGCGCCTGAACACGATGTACGCGCAGATGGAAGCGCGTCTGAAGGAAATCGAAGAATCCGCCGATGCCCTGCAATCGCAGGGAGCATCGCTCCGGCAGGCGGCGGAGGCAGCGAAAAATCAGCTGCAGGCGGAAATGGATCGGCAGAAAACCTGCACGGACGCACTCCGGCAGGCGGAAAGCGAAGCAAACGCAGCGGAAAGCGCCTTCGTGCAGCTCCGCAGCGATGCCGAAAAGCGCAGCGCAGAACTGAAGGCAATGGAAAGCCGCCACAACGTCCTTGCCGAAATGACGCGCGACATGGAAGGCTACAACATGGCCGTCCGGCGCGCCGTCACCTACGCCAAGCAGCGCAATATCAAGGGTGTCCGCGGCGTACTCGCGCAGCTGATGACCGTTCCGCAGGCATACGAAACGGCGATTGATATGGCGCTCGGCGCGGCGCAGCAGAACATCGTGACCGACACCGAGGAGACGGCGAAAGAGCTCATCCAGTACCTGCGCCAGAACCGCCTCGGCCGCGCAACCTTCCTGCCGATCAGCGCCATCCGCGGCAAGACGCTCTCGGCGAATGAACGAAATGCACTCCGGCTGCCGGGCTGCATCGGCGTCGCCAGCGAACTGGTGCAATGTGCACCGGAATACCGCGCGATTATCGAAAATCTGCTCGGACGCACGGTCATCGCCGACAGCCTCGACCACGGTATCCCGATTATGCGCGCGGGCAACCACGCCTTCCGTCTCGTCACGCTCGAGGGTGACGTCATGCACTCCGGCGGTTCGATGACGGGCGGCTCGGCACAGTCAAAAGTATCGAACCTGCTCAGCCGTGAACGTGAGCTGAAGGAGCTGACCGACCGTCTCCAGTCTGAGCGCGAGACAATGAACCAGTGCCGTCAGTCACTGACGGAAAAGCAGTCCGCAGTGCAGGCGCTGCGAAGCCGCGTCAGTGAAGCCGTTGATGCGCTGCATCAGCAGGAAATCGCCGTGGCACGCGAACAGGCGCATCTCGAAAGTGCCCGTTCGGAGCTGTCCGCGCACGAGCAGCGAAGCGCGGAAACGCGTCAGGCAAGTGAGCAGCTCCATCAGTCAATGGAGGATATCCGTCATCAGCTCGAGACCATTGAGCAGCAAAGCGACGGCGAGCAGGACAGCCAGAGCACCATGACGCAGCACACGCAGGAGCTGCAGCAGGCGCTTGCGGATGCCCGTGCCGCCTCCGCCGAGGCGAATGACCGCCTGATGGTGCGCACGCTGCAGCTGTCCGAACTGCGCCATACGCTCAGCAACATGGAACGTGACGCGGCGCACAATGAGCAGGATCGTTCGCAGCTTGACAGGGATCAGGAGCGGCGCAGTCAGCAACTGAAGGACATGGATGCACAGGACGCCGCCGATGAAGAAGAGGCAAAGCGCGAAGAGCAGGAGGCTGTCCGCCGTCAGGAGGCGCAGACGCAGCAGGAGGCCGCTTCACAGGCGATTGAGCAGCGCCGCGCCGGTGCGCAGGAGTCGCTGCGCGGCATTCTCTCCGACATGGAGCGCCTGCACGAGGGCTATAACCGCGACAGTGACAAGCTCCACAAGACCGAGCTCGCCAAGGCACGTGTCGAGAATGACCTGAAAAATCTGCAGAACCGCATCTGGGACACATACAAGCTGACCTACGCCGGTGCGGAGGAATTCCGCCGCGAAATCAACGAGAAGGAAAGCGACCGCCGCGCCAATGAGCTGCAAGCACAGATCCGTGCGCTTGGCACGGTCAATGTCGGTGCCGTAGAGGAGTACGCCGAAACGAAGGCGCGTGCCGATGAGCTGACAACCCAGCGGCAGGATCTCAAGCAGGCGGAGGCGGATTTGCGCGAGCTGATTGAACGGCTGCTGATTCAGATGCGCTCGACGTTTGTGGAGAACTTCTCCAAGATGCAGGAGTATTTCTCAGAGACATTCACGCGTCTATTCGGCGGCGGCAAGGCGGAGCTCAAGCTGACCGACCCGGACGACCCGCTGAACTGCGGCATCGAGGTGAACGCACAGCCGCCGGGAAAGAAACTGCAGCTGCTGTCGCTGCTGTCCGGCGGTGAAAGGGCGCTGACCGCTATTGCGATTCTGTTTGCGATGCTCAAGCTCAAGCCGACGCCGTTCTGCATTCTCGATGAGATTGAGGCGGCGCTCGATGATGCAAACATCGGCTATTATGCAGATTATCTGAAGGAATATTCCAAGGGAACGCAGTTTATCGTCGTGACGCACCGCAAGGGTACGATGGAACGGTGCAACAGCCTTTTCGGCGTAGCGATGGAGGAGCAGGGCGTCAGCAGAATGGTTTCCGTCTCCCTGCAGGATTATCAGGAATAAAATAGGGGTCAGGGGATTTCTCCCCTGACCCTTTTGCATGCTGCAAAGTATTTTTTACGCTTCGCTTGCGTCGAACACGAGATCCTGAATCCGCAGGAGCTGCGCGTCGCCGTTCAGCGGCTGATAGATGTAGACGAGCGTGTAGGAAACGGGCGCGTCAGGCGTAATCACGGTTGTCTTGCAGAGCAGGCAGTAGTTGGTGCCGGACACGATTTGCGTTCCGAGAATCGCAATCGGTTCGTAGCTGCAGCCAAGCAGACCTTCCATCGCCTTGTCAAAGGAAGCGCGGATTTCGTCGGGAATCTCGGTCGGGTCACCCGTCCAGCTTGCCCATGCGCCGGTCATGGTGCCCAGATCAGCACTTGTCGTCGTGTCAGCAGTCTCCGCCATCGCGAAGGTCATCACGAGCATCATCATTGCAGTCAGGATCGCAAGCAGTTTCTTCATAAGTCAAGTCCGTCCTTTCGGTCTGTATTTTTCGGGAGGTTTGATTACCTCCTTGCACCATAAAGAACGATGGAGAAACTGAAATTGTTCCCGATTGATCAAAAATAATGAATTTTATTATGCAGACAGCCACGCGCCGAGCGCCATGAGCGCCAGCGCCGCCAGATAGTATTCGGACGGCATCTCGCGGAAGATGAGCAGCGACAGCAGCGCGGCAATGAACGGCGCCACGGCATAATACGCGCTTGTCCGTGCCGCACCGAGCACGCGCTGTGCATATACGTAGAAGTAGATGCTCAGCCCGTAGGCGACAAAGCCGACCGCCAGCGCCGCGAGCACGAACCGGAGCGCAGGCAGCTGTTCACCGATGCACAGCCCGATCACAAGCGAGCCGCCGCCGGAGAAAATGCCCTTGAGCAGCACGATTTCCAGCGGATCGCTGTTGGACAGCTTGCGCGTGCAGTTGTTCTCGAAGCCCCAGCAAACTGCCGCCAGCAGCACGAGCAGCGAACCGCCCGAAAACTGCAGGCTTGATATGTCCTCGAAGGACAGCAGCGCACAGGAGAGCGTCACGAGCAGAATGCCGAGCCACAGCCGCGCCGAAATTGCCTCACGGAACACGAGCAGCGCCACCAGCGCCGTCGCAACAATCTCGAAGTTATTCAGCAGCGACGCATTTGCGGCAGTCGTGCTGTTCAGCCCGAGCATCAGGCAGACAGGCGCGGCAATGTCCAGCAGAATCATCGCGATGACGTACGGCAAATCAGCGCGGGTCAGGTGCATTTCGCGCCCGATGCGGCCGGTCTGCCGGCGGATGAGTGCAATTGCACCCATGCCGACGCCTGCGCCGAGATACAGCAGCCCAGCCATGACGGTCGGCTGCACCTCGCTGAGCAGCAGCTTCGAGAACGGCGCATTCAGCGCATACAGCGCGGCAGCCAGCAGCGCCAGCGCAATCCCGTGCGGTGCCGCACGATGCTTTTCATCTTTCATTTGCATTTCCTCCCTGCCGCTGCCCAAAGCGCGGTGCCAAGACCTTTTTGGCGCAGCATATCGCCGTCAAATCGTTCAACAATGCCGATGATTTGTCCGGACAGAATCACAGTCAGCAGCGAATAGGCAATCTGCCGAAGCGGTATATAACACAGCGACAGTCCGAGCACGATGAGGTCGGACAGCAGGTACACCCATTGAATCGGAAGGCGCGTCAATCTGCTGACGGACATCGCGAGCGCATCATCGCCGCCGGGAGCCCCGCCATATCGGACACACAGCCCTGCGCCAATGCCGACAAAGAGCGCCCCCACAACTGCCGCAAGCAGTTTTGACGCCACCAGCGCAGGCACAAGCGGTGCGAACGGCTCCATCAGCGCATACACGGCGGAATACCACAGGCACGCAACCGCCGAATTCAGCAGGAAACCGCGTCCCAGCGTCCGCCAACCCAGCACATAGCAGGCAACATTCAGCACGAGTGCCGACAGTGCCGGCGAAATGGACAGCAAATGCTCCAGCAGCAGTGTCAGCCCGAGCACACCGCCTTCCGTCACGCCCGAATGCGCATGGATATTGCACATGCCTGCCGCCTGAATCGTGCTGCCGAGGAGCATCATGATGACTGACCGCTTGGAAAAACCGCTTGACAAAATATCCTTCCTTTCTGCAGGCCATCAAAACAGCCACTGTTATGGTAACGAACGCAGCGTGATTTGTCAAGTGCAGCACGCGGAACCTGTTTGCAGATGCTGTCAAGCGAGAAAGGACGAAGTCCTGCGAAAAGGGACAAAAGAAAAGGGACAAAAGAAAAGGGACGAAAGAAAAGGGGACGAAGAAGAAAAGGGGACGAAGTCCCCTTGACTTTGCGCCAAAATCAGCTATAATAATCTCGTTCGTCGGAGGGCAGAGCGTTCTGAAGAAACGGTCGGCCGGACAAGGCGCAGGTTGAAATGCCTGTACCTTGCCCGGCCTTTTTCCTGCGACAAGAAACCATGAAAGGATGGCAAACCCTATGGATTTGCTCAAGGATCGGGTCAAAAATCTATTTTTCCGTTATTTGTCCGCCGCTTTCGGCAGTGCGCTGGTGTCGAGCATCTACGGCGTGGTCGATTTGGCGGTTGTCGGGCGGTATGAAGGGGCAAACGGTGCGGCAGCACTCGCCGTTGTCGCGCCGGTGTGGAATATCATCTACAGCCTCGGACTGTTGACCGGCATCGGCGGCAGCGTGATTTTCAGCGCCAAGCGCGGCGGTCAATCCAGCCAGTCCGGCGATGAGAACCAGATTTTCACAGCATCGGTTGCGTTTTCCGTGGTGCTCGCGCTCGTGTCGTGGGTGCTGCTGGCTGTGTTTGAGGCGCCGGTGCTGCGCTTCTTCGGTGCGGATGATGATTTGCTGTCGCTGGCACAGGCGTATCTGCGGCCGGTGCTTGTCGTCCTGCCAGTGTACCTGTTTAACCAGATGCTGGCGGCATTCCTGCGCAACGACGGTGCTCCGGGATTGGCGACTGCAGCGGTGCTGACCGGCGGCATCTTCAACGTTTTCGGCGACATCTTCTGCGTGTTTACGCTGGACATGGGCATTTACGGTGCCGGACTCGCGACCGCCATCGGCGCTTGCCTGTCGTGCTGCGTGATGCTGATGCACTTCGTCAGCAAAAAGAACACGCTTCGCCTTGTCAAGACCGCGCAAATCGGCAAAAAGTGCCTCGACATCAGCGCGGCAGGTTTCTCGTCCTTCTTCATTGACGTGGCGATGGGCATCCTGACCGTGCTGTTCAACCGGCAGATTATGCGCCTGCAGGGCACGGACGCGCTGGCGGTTTACGGCTGCCTGATTAACGTGTCGACCTTCGTGCAGTGCTGCGCGTACAGCGTCGGACAGGCCGCTCAGCCCATTCTTTCAATGAACTACGGCGCGGGTCAGCCGAAGCGCATCCGGGAAACATTGCGTTACGCCCTGCTGACGGCGGCGGTGATGAGCGCCTTCTGGACGCTGCTGAGCCTGCTTGTGCCGAACCTGTATGTCCACCTGTTCATGACGCCGACCGACGGTGTCCTCGCCATCGCACCGATGATGATCAGGCGATACGCGCTGTCGTTCCTGCTGCTGCCGTTCAACATCTTCTCGACCTATTACTTCCCGGCGATTCTGCGTCCGCAGTCGGCATTTGTCGTGTCGGTCGGGCGCGGGCTGGTCATCAGCGGCGTGCTGATTTTCGTGCTGCCGTGGCTCTTCGGGGCGGAAAGCCTATGGTTCGCCATGCCGATTACGGAACTGCTGACAGCGGTATACGCTGCCGCCGCGATGAAGAAGAGCACCGCTGCGCTGCCGGAAAAGGCGGCTTAATCGAGCTCCTTCATAAAGAAGCGATCCATGGCGCAATGCCGAACGCACGAGGGTTTCTCAATCTGCCGATAGCCGTGCTTTTCGTACAGCAGAATGGCCACTTGAAGGCACGAATGCGTTTCAAGGTACAATCGACGGTAGCCCATCGCACGCGCCGCATCCTCCGCGCTTGCGAGCAGCCGCTTGCCGAGCCCGTGACCCTTGGCATCATCGGACAGATACAGCTTTTGAATCTCTGCGCAATCCTCAAAGGCGGTGAATTCCGCAAAGCCAACGCCGCCGAGGACTGCCCCGTTTTCGTCCGCGGCAATCAGATACGCACGCTGATCAGGCTTTGCGCCGTAAAAACGGCTGAGCGTATCGAGCTCTGGGTCAAAATAAGCGGTGCCGGGTTGATCGAGGTGAAACGCGCGGAAATTCGCACGAATGATGGCGGCGATTTTCGCATCGTCATCGGCGGTAATCGGGCGAATGATGTCATTGGGCATCAGGGGTGCACTTCCTTTCTGTTATTATGTCATCATAACACAATCGGATGCAAAACGCCAAATTTCTTCCAATCCTGCATGTCCGAAGAGGTCAAAACAGCGGATTCACTGCCTTCATCAGCAATGAACCCGCTTCTTTTGATTGTTCAGAATTACTCAAACACCCTGACCCGAATGACGCCGGCAATCGTGCGGATGACATTCAGCGCCTGCCGCGAGGGCATTTCCGCCATTTCCATCACGGTCACGGCGACATCCTTCTTCGACTTGTTCTGCAGGTTGTCGATGTTGATGTGCTCCGCCGAGATGCAGGTCGTGATGGTCGCGACCATGTTGGGGATGTTCTCGTGGATGACAAGCACACGCACGTTTTCAGGCTTGCCCATCGGCAGCTCGGGCAGATTCACGCTGTTGTGAATCGAGCCGAACTCCAGATAATCGCGCAGTTCAGCCGCCGCCATGCGCGCGCAGTTGTCCTCGCTCTCCGGCGTCGATGCACCCAGATGGGGAATGCACGTCACCTTGTCCACGCCGAGCAGCTCATCGCACGGGAAATCCGTCACATAACCGCCGACCTGACCATCCGCAATCGCCTGCTTGAGGTCAGCAACGTTGACCAGCTCACCGCGCGAAAAGTTCAGCAGGATAACACCCTTCTTCATCTTCGCGAACGCCGCCGCATCAATGGAGCCGCGCGTCTTGTCGTTGAGCGGTACGTGGAAGGTGATGTAGTCCGCCTGCGCGTACAGGTCGTCATTCGTTGCGGCACGGCGGACGCTGCTGTTCAGCGCCCATGCGCTTTCAACCGAGAGGAACGGGTCGCAGCCGACAACCTTCATGCCGTAACCGGCGGACGCAGCATTTGCGACCAGTCGGCCGATAGCGCCCAAACCAATGACACCCAGCGTCTTACCGCGCAGCTCCGGTCCGACGAACTGCGACTTGCCCTTTTCGACCAGCTTTGCCACGTCACCCTGCCCCTTGAGCGTGTCCGCCCAACGAATGGCAGGCGCCACATTGCGGCTGCCGATGACGAGCGCACCGAGCACCAGCTCAGCCACTGCATTGGCATTCGCGCCGGGTGTGTTGAACACAGCGATGCCCTGCTTCGTGCACTGATCCAGCGGAATGTTATTCACGCCGGCACCCGCACGGGCAATGCCGAGCAGTTCATCGCCAAGCGCCATGTCATGCATCGCGGCAGAGCGCACAAGGATGCCTTCCGGCACAGGCTCTTCCGCGCTGATGGCGTACTGCTCCGCCGACAGTTCCTCATGGATGATATCGGAAATCGAATTCAGTGTCTTAATCTTATACATCTTGTTTTCTCCCGCAGGCTTCGCCTGGTTTTTTGCTTCGCCTGGTTTTTTGCTTCGCCTGGTTTTTCGACTTCATCTGATTTCTGTCCAAGCCTCTTCGCAATGCCCTTTCCTAAACTTAAGGCAGCCCTATAAAAGCCACATTACAAATCAAGTTCGAAGAAGGGGTTCAACGAAAACGGACGAAGTCCGTCCGCTCGGCTGCGAATAACAGGTTGGGGCGTTGCCCAAGCCCTGCAAGGGACAGGAAAAGGGACGAAGTCCCCCCCTTGACCCTTTTTAGGCATTCTCCAGCTCGAACTGCTTCATGAATGCAACCAGCTTCTTGACGCCTTCCATCGGCATGGCGTTATAGATGGACGCACGCATACCGCCGACCGTCCGGTGACCCTTCAGGTTCACCAATCCCTGTGCCGCCGCTGCCTTCACGAACGCCGCATCCTTGTCCGCATCGCCGGTCACGAACGTCACGTTCATCAGGCTGCGGTACTTCTTCTGCGCCGTCGGCTTGAACAGCTTGCTGTTGTCCAGGAAGTCGTAAAGCAGCGCCGCCTTCTCCAGATTCACCTTGTAGATGGCCTCAACACCGCCCTGCGCACGCAGCCAGTCAAACGTCAGTCCGGCAAGGTAGATGCCCCACGTGTTGGGCGTGTTGTACATGCTGCCCTTGTCCGCCTCGACCTTCCAGTTCATCAGCTTCGGGCAGATGTCCTTCGCATGGCCGAGCAAATCCTTGCGGACGATGACGATGCACAGGCCGGACGGGCCGATGTTCTTCTGCGCACCGGCATAAATCACGCCGTAACGGTTGACATCCATCGGCTCGGAAAGAATCATGGAGCTCGCATCCGCAACAATCGGTGCCTTCGCGTCCGGCAACTCGATATAGCGCGTGCCGTAAATCGTGTTGTTCTGGGTGATGTGGACATAATCCGCATCAGGATCGAGTTTCACGTCCTTCATGTCCGGCACGTAGGTATAATTGTCCTCACGGCTGGATGCGGCGATGTTCACCTCGCCGTAGCGCTTGGCTTCCTCCGCCGCAAGATGCGCGAAGTTGCCCGAATCGATATAGTCCGCCTTGCCCTTGACCATCAGGTTCAGCGGAACCGCGGAGAATTCCAGCGTCGCGCCGCCCTGCATCATCAGCACCTCATAATCATCGCTGATCTTCATCAGTGCGCGGAGGTCTGCGATGGTCTTGTCGAAAATATCGGTGTACATCTTGCTGCGGTGGGACATTTCCATCACGGACATGCCGGCATTGCCGTACACCATCAGATCCTTCTGTGCCTTCTCCAGCACCGGTTCAGCCAGCATCGACGGTCCCGGCGAAAAATTATATACACGCTCCATTGCGTGCACCTCCTTCATAATTTCTTTCTTATTCATGTGGGACGATTATCGCCCACAGGGTGAAAAACGTTCCATGCGCCTATCATACATGATTTCAGGCAAAATTGCAAGAGACTTTCGCCAAAAAACAGGAGAAAAACAGCAAAAAAGGATGAAAAAAAGCAGCTACACAAAATAGCTGCTTTCATTGTTGTTCCTCAATCCATTCTGCTTGTTCGGCTATTTGCCCGTGAATAGCCGCATTTTCAGCGGCACGGCAGCCCTCAGCAGCACAAACCGCATGCGCTGCCACACATTCATTTTCTGCCGCATGCCGGCATATGCCTGACGCAGCACATCCGTCTGCTCAGGTGATGATTCCGCATGCGCATAGAAGCGCAGTTCCTCGATGGTTCCGGCAGCGGACGCCTCCGTCCAGCCTGCCTGCTCCGCCCGACGGAAGAACATCTGCGGCGTTTCGGTATTCGCGCGGACAAGACCCGCAACGCGCAGCGCATCATGCACCGCCTGCAGGTAAACCGTGCTGCGGTCGTTCTCGTCTTTCGCGCGCTTTTCGCACGTCTGCGGAAGCGTCCACCAGATGCGCGCCGCAATGGCCGCAATCAGCAGCAGCATCAGCAGCAGCCACCACAGCCATGACAGGTCATTCGGCTCATCCGGCTGATTCGGCTCGCTTTCCGGCGTCGGTGACGGCATGTCCGTTGCAGACGGAACGGTCGGCGACGGCGTCGGCGAATCGGTAGGCAGCGGTGTCTCCTGCTCATCCTGTGAATCATCCGAAGGCGAGGGCGACGGCGAGGGGGATGGGGACGGCGAAGGAGAAGGCGAAGGGGATGGTGTTGCAGACGGCGATGCGGACGGCGGCGGCAATGTCGACGGGTCATCCGAGGACGAATCCGATGAAGCCCCTGCCCACGGCGTCGCGTCGAACGTCACCCAGCCAAGTCCGCTGAAATAAACTTCCGTCCATGCATGGGCACTTTCACCGGTGATGACGGCGCTGCCCGATTCGCCGATGTCCGCGACAAAGCCCTCCACATACCGTGCAGGCAGCCCGACCATCCGGCAGAGCACCGTCATGGCGGACGCGAAATGCGTGCAGTAGCCTTCGCGCGTCATCAGCAGGAAGGTCGCCACAAAGTCGAGATTCTCCTGCTGCTGCGCGATGTCAAGGTTGTAACTGCAGTACGACTGCAGGTACGACTGAATATTCCGCGCCATTTCGTATGGGTCGGTCGTGTCGCCGGCGGCATCGCGCGCAAAATCAAACAGCCGCTGCTCCAGGTGCGACGGCAACACGGTATATGTTTCGCGCATCGATTCATACTGTTCATCCGGCAGCTGCGCGCAGGCGTCAATCAGCTCCGTCAGTCCCGATTGACCGGCAATCAGGTCGACATACTCCGCCGTCCATGTGTCGCCGGATTCAAGGCTGTGCGTCGCAAACACCTCGCCGCTCGCGTTGAAGTACGGCACAATCGTACTGCCCGTCTTGAGACTCAAAAGGCGCTGCGGAACAAACAGACTGCTTGCGCTGTCCGTCAGCATCGTGACGGTCACCTGCTTGACAGGCAAGGTCGCGCCGGCCGAGTCCGCCGGCATGTCCTGCTCGAACACGGTATTGCGGACGCTCTGCCAGCGCAGACTGCTCCACAGATACCGCCGACCGCCGGTTTCATCGACCCACATGCTGCCCGTGTACGTGCTCTTGCTGACGGCGCGCAGGTAAATGCGCCCTTCGCCGCGCACGGTCATGACAGGCTGGTCGTTCGGCTCGGCAGGACCGCCCAGCTGCGTCTGCCCCTGCGGATAAAAGCCCTGCGAGGAGATGGAAAACACGTCGCGCGTGCTCGTGAAAAAGAAGTAATCATAGATTTTCTGCCGGAGCGTGTCCGCCGCATCCTTCATCGGTGCAATGGTCACGCCGCCGACTGCAACGCCGACGAAGCTCAGCAGTACAACAATCAGCGTCAGCGGCAGCACGCGGCGCATCGGCACGCCGTCATAGCCGGAAACCATCAGCATCGCCACGCTCGGCACGACCGCCGGCAGCAGCCCCCACAGCGCGTCGGGACGGTCATCGAGCCACAGCAGCACCGCAATCAGCAGCACCGCCGCCAGTGCCGGATACGCCCCTACTCGGCGGCTCGTCAGCGCATAGCCGATGAAGGCGCACACAACGCCTGTCAGGCACGCGAAGGTCTGGCTGACCATCGGCAGTGCCGTTGTCAGACCGGAAAAATACAGCAGCAGGGCGCGGACAACTTCCGCCGCATCCGCGATGCCGCCGCAAACAGCCCAGATGAGAAAGAATATACCGAACGCTGCACCGGTGAGGATGTTTCCCAGCGGATGAAGGTGGCGGATTGCCAGCACCGCAATCACCGGCAGCGCACAGGCAATGGCAGGCAGCCACAGACGCTGCGTCCCCGTGACAATCAGCAGCGGCAGAAGCATGCCTGATGCCATCATCAGCGCCACCACGCCACGGGATAACATCGTGCGTCCCTTCTCAGACAGCAGAAACACCTCCTTCAATTGCGTATTTGCACGCAGCTCTTTTTCGTTGCTGTTTTTCGGTATCATGATTGATATTGCGTGCTGCCGAAGGGGTCAAGGGGGCGATCGGAAAGCCCCTTGAAACTTTTTACATCGGCAGCGGCTTGACGTAGCCAACCTCCACCCCAACTTCCTGCAGTTTCCTCACCAGCGGCAGCATCTGCGAATCATCCGGCACAGGCGTGACCAGATACAACCGCATATTCGGTCCCATCCGGCGCATCGCGGTCATCATTTCCACCATCCGGCTGTCCAGCCGCGCCGTGATGACAACCGTACAGCCGACCTTGCGCATCTGCCGCATTTCCATCATCATGACGCGCACGAACGATTCCGGCGCGGAAAAATCAGCCCGTGCCAAACCTTCCAGCACGCGCTTGAGTCCCATGTCCTTGTCCAGCACAACGGGATGTTCGCCGGTCAGCGGCAGACGCGCCGGATGCTCGGATTGATCTGCCTCCGCCATCACGGATGCCGCCGTTTCAATCAGCGTATCGCGCAAATCCGCCTCCGCCTCGGGATGATCCGGCTGTTTCGGGACGGCAGAATCCATCAGCACCAGCAAATCCGGCTGAACAGGATCCTCAAAGCGGCGGACAAGCAGTTCCTGCTTTCGGGCAGATAGCTTCCAGTGGATTTTTTTGAGCGGGTCGCCCGGCTGATAGCTGCGGACGTCCGTCGGGTTTGTGATATCCTCCGATGCGCGTGCCATCGCCTCGGTGCCTGTTTCGCCGGCGGACAGGTGCAGCGGGTCGATGTCAAAGAGCTGCGGCAGCACCAGCAGGGGTTTTTCGGCGTTTTCCGGCTCCTGACAGACGGTGCAGATGCCGAAGAAGTCCGTCATCGTCACGCGTTTCACGCCCGGTGCAACGGCACCCACATGCGCCGCATGGAAGGGCACCGTCATCGTCTGCCGGACGCGTCCCGTCAACTGCATACTCTGCGCGTCGGCGCCGGTCAGCTCCACCCACATCGGCGCAAGCGGAATCAAACTCCGGCAGGTGATTTCCACCATCAGCGTCACATCATCGCCGCGCTGCACCCGGTCAGCAGCGGATGACGCGGAAATTTGCAGCGTCCGCGATGCCTGCAGCACGCCGAATATGCCGGTCAGCGTCAGCAGCGTCACCAGAATCGCCGGCGTCAGGAACACAGGGCTGCCGGTCGAAAAGGCGGCGGCATACAGCGTCACCGTCAGCAGCAGCGGCATGGTCAGGTGCAGCTTCACCTGCCGCCTGTTCGTTTGCTGCCTCACAGCTTCACCGGCACGGGCGTGCTGCGGACAATCCGCCGGACGATGCTTTCCGCCGAAACGCCCTTCATGCGTGCCTCCGGGCTGAGCACCAGACGGTGCGCAAGCACCTGCACCGCCATATGCTGCACGTCCTCCGGAATGATGTAATCACGCCCCGCGAGCAGCGCGCACGCCTGCGCACCGTGAATCAGCGCGATGGCAGCACGGGTGGATGCGCCCAGCTGCAAGGACGCATCCTGACGCGTTGCGGCGGCAATGGTCGCGACATACGACCGCACCTCCGGCGAGCAGTAAATCTGCGTGACCATCTGCTGCATGGCGATGACGTCCGCTGCCGAGCATACCGGCGTCAGCGTCTGCATCGGCTTCACCACGCCCGAATAACGCTCCAGCACGTCCATCTCCTGCTCAATCGTCGGATAACCGATGGACAGGCGCATGAAGAAGCGATCCATCTGCGCTTCCGGCAGCGGATAGGTGCCGACGAACTCGCCCGGATTCTGCGTCGCCAGCACGATGAAGGGCTGCGGCACGGGGTGCGTCACGCCGTCCACCGTCACCTGATACTCCTCCATGACTTCCAGCAGCGCCGACTGCGTCTTGGGACTCGTGCGATTGATTTCGTCCGCCAGCACAATCTGGCTCATCACCGCACCCTCGCGATACTCCGTTTCGCCGGTCTTGAAATTCACCAGCGTATAGCCGGTAACGTCCGACGGCATCAGGTCGGGGGTGAACTGAATGCGCCGGAACGTGCAGTCCAGCGACTTCGCCAGTGCGCTCGCAAGTGTTGTCTTGCCGACGCCGGGCACGTCCTCCAGCAGGATATGTCCCTTGCACAAAAGGGCAATCAGCGCGTATTCAACAACCTCTTCCTTGCCGACAATGACGGTGCTTATATTGTTAATCAGCCTTTGAACCATTTGTCTGGGCTGCATGCGTTCCGCCTCCTCATTTTAATCGAATAGTATCAGTATAGCGATTTTCGATGCAGATTGCAAGCAAAGGGCATTTGTTTTTACAATCGTCACTGTCTGTATTCCCTCGGGCTGCATCCGGCATATCGCCTGAACACCCGTGAAAAGTGGCTCGGCGAGGAAAATCCAAGGTATTCGCTGATGGCGGTAAGCGATTTGTCCGTATATCGCAGGAGGCGTTTGGCTTCCTCCGTCTTTTCGCGCAGGATGAAGTCGGCGATGCTTTCGCCCGTGTCCTGCGTGAATTTCTTCGAGAGATACGGCCGGCTCATGTAGAGCGCAGCGGCAACATCCGCCGTCCTGATGGATTCCGACAGGTGATGCTGAACGTAATTCGCCACGTCAACCGTCAGTTGGGACGGCGCTTTGCCGCAGTGCAGCCGCTCGACGCGCTCCGCATAGTCCAACAGCATCCGGTACTGCAGATTCGTAATGCGCTCCGGTGAGGAAAGCAACTCGCACTGCTGAATGTACGAGTCGCTGAGCGTGAAGGCATCATCGACCTGCATGCCGCCTTGAATTGCCGCGCGGGATGCAAGCGTGACGGTGACGATAAACAGGTTCTTGCGCTGACGCAGCGGTTCTCCGGCAATGACGCCGCCGCGAATCGCAGGTGCCGCCGCAAGCCATGCCCGAAGCGCCGCCGGGTCGCCCTTGCGCACCATGCGCAACAGCCGCTGCTCGATATCATACGTGTTATGCTCCGCCTGCTGCTGGCCTTCCGGCGCGTTCAGCCGTTCCTGTGCCTGCCGTGCCGCAATCTCCGCCTGTTCCTGCGCCTGAATGCTGATGTCCGTCAGCGCCAGCTTTTCGTGATTGAGCACATAGTTAATCGTGCACAGCATCTGCAGCACGCTTTCCATGGGCATCCGGACAATGCTCCGCACGCCGGCAATCATCCGTTCCGCCTCCTCGCCGGATAAATCCAGCTGAAAGACGAGTGACCGCAGTTCCTGCTCCGTTTCGTTAACCTGCCGCGTCGGTCCGACAACGATTTTGGTGCTGCCGCTACTGACAACGCCGTAATAATGGAACTGCGGCGTAACGCAATAGCCCAGATGGTCGGTGATGGCAAGAATTTCGTCCTGACAGAGCACCATCGGATCCTTCGGCAGATGAACGACAGAATAAAAAAAGGTCATCACGCCGTCCTCAAAAATGCGGACAGGAATGCCCGCCAAATTGCCGATGGTCGTGCACAGGTACCGCAAGTCGATGTTCTCCATGCTCACCCTCCTCATCTGATTACAATTATACCAATTGTATTACAAAGAAGCAAGTCTTATCGCTGCGGATGTGGTATACTGGTCATGAATCCACCATATCGTACGATTTACCAGGAGGAATCAGCCATGTCAAAACTCGTGGAACGCAAACTGTTTCAAAGCCGGATTCACGCCGAGGACGTGACCCCTGCCGAAAAATGGCTGGGCTATCTGCTCGGTCCGGCAGGTGCGCTGCTGCTCAATGCCGTACTTGCAACGTACCTGAATGTCTATTACACGGACGTGCTGAAGCTGACCGGGCTTTGGGGCGGCGCGTTTCTGGTGGTTTTCCCCATCATCTCGAAAATCATTGATGCCATCACGAATGTCCTCATGGGTTACATCATCGACCGCACGCGCACCAAGGAGGGCAAAGCGCGCCCGTGGCTGCTGCTGTCCGCGCCGCTGGTGGCAGTCACCGGCATCTTGCTGTTCACCGTGCCCGGCGGTTCGCAGACGATGCAGGCGATTTGGGTCATGGTCAGCTACAACCTGTTCTATTCCTTCGCCTACACCATCTTCAACATGAGCCACAACCTGATGGTGCCGCTGTCCACGCGCAACACCACGCAGCGCGGCAGCCTGTCAGTCTTCAACCAGATTGCCACCATCATGATGAGCGGCATTCTGGTGGCGCTTGTATTCCCGATGGTCATTATGCCGATGATTGGTGTGGACCAGAGCAAGTGGATTATCCTCATGAGCATCCTGTCCATTCTCGCGCTGCCGCTGACGCTGCTGGAGTACTACTTCACGAAGGAGCGCGTCACGCTGGAAGCGCAGCAAAGCGATGAGCCTGCCGTGCCGTTTATGAAGCAGCTCAAGGCGATTTTCACCGACAAATACATGCTCCTCATCTACGCGTATTTCCTGATTTACACCGTTGGCAGCACCGTCAAAAACATCAGCCTCGTCTATTTCTGCAATTACGTGCTCGGCTCCTATAATGACGGTATCACGCAGACGCTGATTTCCGTCATCGGCGGCATCCCGATGGGCATCGGTATTTTCGCCGTGTGGCCGCTGGCAAAGCGCTTCGGCAAGCGTAACGTGACGGCGGCAGGCTTTGTGCTTTATGCCATCGGCAGCGCCATCTGCTGGATGTTTCCGACCAATATGGTCATCATGCTCGTCGGTCAGTTCATCAAGAACATCGGCGGACTGCCCTGTTCGTACGTGTTCATGGCGCTGTTTGCCGACGTGCTCGACCATGTGGAGTGGAAGACCGGCTTCCGCTGCGACGGGCTCGCTATGAGTGTCTACAACATTATCGCAGTCGCCATGGTGGGCATCTGCACCGGCATCTTCAACGGGCTGCTCGCTCAGAGCGGCTATATCGCGCCGGAAATCATCGGCGGCGTAACCGTGGCTGCCGAGCAGACTGCAGCGGTCAAGGATGCCATCACGTTCGGCTTTGTCGGGCTGGAAACCATCACCGGTATCATTCTCGCCGTGCTGCTGATTTTCCTGAATGTCGAAAAGCACATTGACCGGGAACAGGCGGAGATTCGCGCCCGACAGGAGGAAGCATCATGCGTGCGATTCGACTGAAAACGGAGCATCTGTTTGACCCCATCGGGGTGGATTTCGCATCGCCGCGCCTTTTCTGGAACTGCGAGGGCGGCAAAACGCAATCCGCCTATCAAATCACCGCGTTCAACGATTCCGGCACGCTTCTCTGGGATTCCGGCAGGGTCGAAAGCAGCGCCATGTGCGCCGTCTGGGGCGGCATGCCGGTTCCGGCAAGGGCACGCGTGCATTGGGCGGTGCGGCTCTGGGACGAAACCGGCAAATCGGGCGAACCGTCCTCCGCATGCTTTGAAACCGGCATTGATGCATGGCAGGCGAAGTGGATTGCCGGAGACTACCGCGTCCGCAAAAATCAGCGGTATCCGGTTGACTGCTTCCGCAAGCGCTTCGATGCGGCCGACATCCGCAGTGCGCGCCTGTACATCACTGCCTGCGGACTGTACGAAGCGAAAATCAACGAGCAGCGCGTTGGCAGCTTCATCCTCGCGCCGGGCATCACCGATTACCGCAAGCGTGTGCAATATCAGACGTATGACGTGACCAGCCTGCTTGCAAAGGGCGAGAACGTCCTGACAATTCGCCTTGCTGACGGTTGGTACCGCGGCAGCACCGGCGCATGGGGCGTCCGCAACCAGTACGGCACGCAGACGAAGCTGCTGTCCCAGCTGGAAATCACCCATTCGGACGGCAGCGTGCAGACCATCATCAGCGACGAAAGCTGGGCGTGGTCAAATGACGGTGAAATCCGCTTTGCCGACAACAAGGACGGCGAAATCATCGATGCACGGATGCAGCCGAGCTATGCCGGACATGCCCTTGTTACGAGTCATCCGGTCATGCCGACCGCCTCCGACAATGTCCCCGTGACAGAGCATGAGCACCTGACGCCGGTACGCCTCGTCACGCCGTCCGGCAAAAATGTGCTCGACTTCGGGCAGAATATCGCGGGTTACGCGTCCTTCACCGTGAACGCGCATGCAGGGCAGGTCATCCGCCTGCGCTTCGGCGAATTGCTTGATGCGGACGGCGAATTCACCCAGCAGAACATCCAGCTTCGCCGCAAAGATTTCGTCACGCCGCGTCAGGAGGTCGTCTACACCTGCAAAGAGGGCGAAAATCGTTACAAGACGACGTTTGCCATTTTCGGTTTCCAGTATATTCTGGTGGAGACGGATGTGCCTTTTTCGCCGGAGGATTTCACCGCCATTGCAGTTTATTCCGATTTGGAACGCACCGGATGGTTCGAGAGCAACAACGCACTGCTCAACCAATTCGTCGAAAACACCGTCTGGAGCGCCAAGAACAACCACGCCGACCTGCCGACCGACTGCCCGACGCGCGAACGCCACGGCTGGTCAGGCGATGCGCAGATTTTCTGCCCGACGGCGAGCTACCTGTTTGACTATCTGCCCTTTGCGGAGAAGTACCTGAACGACCTGTACGACTGGCAGACGAAGAACGGCTGTCTGCCGCAAATCGCACCCGAAGGCGGCACGGACTTCTACATGCGGAGCATGAACGGCTCTGTCGGCTGGGCGGACGCAGGCGTGCTGATGCCCTATGTGCTCTGGAAGCAGTACGGCGACACAACCGTTCTCCGAAAATTTCTGCCCGGCATGCGGCGCTATGTGCGGTTTATGCAGAATCGCTGCGGCAAGTGGTATCCGACCGCCAAGCGCACCGGTCTGCACGGCGAGGAAAAACGGTACCTGTCCAACGCAGGTCAGGCGTACGGCGAATGGGCGGAGCCGGAAAGCGTCCACCACATGACGTGGAAGGACTGTGCCGTTCCGCATCCCGAAGTCGCAACGGCGTACACTGCCCATGTGCTGGACTGCATGGCGGAAATCGAGGCAGCGCTGGACAATCAGGCAGAATCGGACGCGGACAGGAATTTTGCTGACCGCTGCAGGAAAAGCTATCAGGCGCTTCGCCGGACAGACGCTTATTCCCTGGACACCGACCGTCAGGCGCAGCTCGTGCGTCCGCTGTCATTCCATCTGCTCGATGCGGAGCAGACGGCGTATGCGCAGAAGCGGCTGCTGACCGCCCTCGAACATTTCGGCTGGCGCATTGGGACGGGTTTCCTGTCCACGCCGCTGATTCTGGGGGTGCTGACGGATATCGGCCTTAATCACGCCTACCGTCTGCTGGAAAACGAGGACATGCCCGGCTGGCTGTTCATGCCCCAAAGCGGTGCAACAACCATCTGGGAAGCATGGGAAGGCAACGCCACCGAAAACAGCGGCATCGCATCCCTGAACCACTACTCAAAGGGTGCAGCGGTCGCATGGCTGTTCGACACCATGTGCGGCATCCGCATGGACGGCGAGAACCGCTTCCGCATTGCACCGCATCCCGGCGGACATTTCACGCACGCGAAGGCTGCTTATGTCAGCGTGTACGGCAGAGTCGAAAGCGGCTGGAAAAAGACGCCGGATGGCTGGACATACACCGTCACCATTCCGGCAAACTGCACCGCGACCGTGCTTCTGCCGGGAAAACCGCCGATGACGCTCTCTGCCGGCACGCATACGCTATGAGGTGAATCATGGAAATTGACACGATTCTTCAGCAAATGACGCTGGAGGACAAAATTGCCCTGTGCTCCGGCGCGAACTTCTGGGAAACGAAGCGTTTCGAGCAATACGGCATTCCTTCCCTGTTCCTGTGCGACGGACCGCACGGGTTGCGCAAGCAGGAGAACGCATCCGACATGCTGGGTATCAACAGCTCGCGCCCCGCGACATGCTTCCCTGCCGAAGTCACAACCGCCGGCAGCTGGGATCCTGCGCTTCTGGAGGAAATCGGTGCGGCTGTCGGGGAAGAGGCAAAGGCGCAAGGCGTCGGGCTGGTGCTCGGTCCCGGCGCAAATCTCAAGCGCAATCCCCTGTGCGGCCGGAATTTCGAGTACTTCAGCGAGGATCCGTTTCTCGCCGGCAAGCTGGCAGCCGGCTTCATCCGCGGCGCGGAAGGGCAGGGCATCGGCACGAGTCTCAAGCATTTCGCCGTCAATTCGCAGGAGCACTGCCGCTTCACGTCCGACAGTGTGCTCGATGAACGCACGCTGCGTGAGATGTACCTGACCGCCTTCGAGATTGCCGTGAAGGAAGGGAATCCTTCCGCCGTCATGTGCGCCTATCCCAAACTGAACGGCGTACACTGTTCGGATCACAAAGCGCTGCTGACCGACATTCTCCGCAGCGAATGGGGTTTTGGCGGCATGGTCGTGACGGACTGGGGCGCCATGAACGACCGCATTGAGAGCTTCCGCGCGGGCTGCGACCTGAACATGCCCGGCGGCAGCGAGTACATGGAAAAAGAAGCGCTTGCGGCGGTCAAAGACGGTACGCTGCCGGAAAGCTGCATCGATGCATCCGTGCGGCGCATCCTGACGCTCGTGTTCCGCGCCGCAGACGTGCTGAAGAAACAGGCAGTCAGCGAGGCAGACGCGCATCACGCCCTTGCAAAGCGCGCCGCCGCCGAAGGTGCCGTCCTGCTGAAAAATGAAGGCGGTATTCTGCCGCTCAAGCCGCACGCAAAGCTCGCCGTCATCGGTGCGATGGCGAAATCCATGCGCTATCAGGGTGCCGGCTCCAGTCACATCAACCCGATCA
Source organism: Anaerovoracaceae bacterium (assembly GCA_963590165.1). Classification (GTDB taxonomy): domain Bacteria; phylum Bacillota; class Clostridia; order Christensenellales; family Aristaeellaceae; genus UBA11524. The sequence goes on along the minus strand of CAVANO010000011.1, from coordinate 8,704 downwards.
GAATCAGTCAGCCGCTTGACTTCCTGCCGAACGCCGTATACGCGCCCGGCTGCGATGAACGCGGCGGCACGACCGATGCACTGCTGAATGAAGCACAGCATGCCGCAGCGAGTGCGGAGATTGCCGTCGTATTTGCCGGACTCCCCGACCATGATGAATCCGAGGGCTTCGACCGCGCCCATATGCGCATGCCCGATGGTCATCTGCGGATGATTGACGCGGTCGTTCGGGCGAATCCAAACACGGTCGTCGTGCTGCTCTGCGGCAGTCCGGTCGAATGCCCATGGGCAGACGCGGTCAAGGGCATCCTGTACATGGGGCTGCCCGGTCAGGCAGGCGGCGAGGCCATTGCCGACCTGCTCTTCGGCCGCGCGAATCCTTCCGGCAAGCTGGCGGAAAGCTGGCCGTACACCTACGGGGATGTACCTTCCGCCGACATTTACGGCAAAACTGCCGATGCGCTGTATCAGGAGAGCATCTACACCGGATACCGCTATTACGACAAGGCGAACGTGCCGGTGCGGTGGCGTTTCGGCTTCGGGCTGAGCTACACAAGCTTTGCCTGTTCCGATCTGACCGTAACAGACAGCATTGTGTCCGTCACCGTCCGGAACGTCGGCAGCACTGCCGGTGCGGAGGTCGTGCAGCTGTTCATCGAGGCGCCGCAGGACGGGCTCCATCGTCCGATTCGGGAATTGAAAGGCTTCCGGAAAGTATTTCTCCAGCCGGACGAACGTCAGACCATCCGTTTTCCGCTGACTGACCGCAGCTTTGCGGTGTGGCAGGACGGCTGGCGCGTTCCGGCAGGCACGTACACCCTCCGCGTCGGCAACCTGACCGCGACCGTTCATCGGGACGGTGAAACGCTGCCCATCCCCTCGTGGCAGCGCGGCAGTTGGTACGAGCGCTGCACAGGCAAGCCGAATCAGGCAGATTGGGAAAAGCTGCTGGGTCATCCGTATGTCCCGCCGGTGCTGAAGAAGGGCGCTTTCACCATGGACAACACGGTCATGGAAATGAAGGACTACAGCCTGATGATGAAAATCATGTACCGCGCGGTCGAGGCAACCATCGCCAAAGGCTTCGGCGGCAAACGCGATTACGCCAATCCCGACTTCCGCATGCTGATGAACTCCTCCGCAGGCAGCCCGCTGCGCAGCATGATGATTTCCGGCGGCATGAAAGGCGGCGTACTGCCCGGCATGCTGGAAATCGCGAACGGACATTTTTTCAGAGGCATTTGGCGAATGATCAGAGGATAATCTTTTTCCGGCATTTGAAAAGGACGAAGCGCCGTTTCCAGCGCTCCGTCCTTCTTTGTTTAGGGATTACTCAACCACAGTGATGGTGCCGGTCAGGCCGCCGATTTCGATGGTGTATTCACCGGCGTCCAGCGTCAGTTCCATCTGCACAACGCGCCAGCTGCCGCCTTCGACGGTCATGATCTTTTCAGCCACGACTTCGCCGTTAGCCTTCGCCTGCACAGTCGTCAAGCCGTCAGCACCGTTGTTGCGGAGCAGGCAGTAGACCGTGAAGGGTTCGCCAGCCTTGGTCTGGTTGTAGATGTTGGTCTGCGTGGTGGTAGAGGAACCGGATTCAACCTCGACGGTCTCCTGAACTGTGGGCAGGATCAGGCAGGAATACTTGAATTCCGGATCCTTGCCGTAGCTCATGCCGAACTGGTAGGTCACCAGCGGATCGCCCCAGTTGCTGGGAGAAGCATGGTTCTCATCGTCTTCCATGGTCGCCTGGATCATCAGACGGACATAGGGAGAAGCGCCCTGGTCGCCAGCAAGGTCCTTCCACTGCTCGTTGTCGGAGACAGTGTCGCGGGCGATTTCCTTGACAATGATGCCGCCGGGTTCGACGACGCCGTAGAGGAGGTTCACATAGACCCACGGAGCGGTGGTGGTCACGAAGCCGCCTTCGGTGGAGCCGTGGTCAGCGCTCTGGTTGTAGCTCAGGTACAGCAGGGCGTCGGAGTTCTTGATGGCATATTCGGTCGGGTCAGTGCAGTTCAGGGACAGAACGATGGGCTTGCCGGCGTCCTGAGCGTCCTCGATGAACAGCTCGGTCGCGTCGCTGATGGAGCCGTAGTCGCCGACGACAACGTCAGCTTCTTCCATGGTCTCAACCACGGTCACGCCCATTTCAGCCATGTACTTCTTGTAGCCTTCCTTGGCCGTCGCGTTGGAAGCGTCCACATAGACCTTCTTGTCGGTGGTCAGGGGCAGGAGGTTGTTGTCGTTCTTCACCAGGACGGCGGATTCAGCCATCAGGCGCTCGGTCAGCTCGACTTCTTCGGGGTTACGAGCAGCGCGCAGCTCTTCGTCGTTGGTGATTTCGGTCGGGTTCGCTGCCCACTCAGCGCTCGCGCAGATCGCAACCGCTTCGTCCACGTCGCAGTAGGGGTTATCAAACAGACCCTTGTTGAACTTGAACCGCAGGATGCGGGTTGCAGCAGTATCAACATTGACCTTCTCGACTTCGCCGGAAGCCAGACCGTCGATGATAGCCTGCGGATAGTTAGAGGAAGGAGAGGACTCCCAGTCGCTGTAGTCGCGGATCATGCTGCCGGAGCCGAACATGTCGGTGCCGTTTGCCAGCGCGTCGTTGTACAGCCAGCCGATGGTCTGCTGACCAAGGTCAACGCCCTCAGCGGTGATGCCGGTCATACGGCCGGGGTTGTTCGGGCCGCCGCCCAGTGCCCACCAGTCGCTGACGACAACGCCGTCAAAGCCGAGGGTGTCACGCAGGTAGCTCATGGTCGTCTTGTCCCACTTGACGTCAACGGTATTGGTGATGCCGGTGCCGCCGCAGTTCGTCATGACCCATTCAGAGCCAGCGGAGAGAGCTGCCGTCCAGCCGACCATCCAATTGTCGAAGTTCTGGGCAACGGAGCGAGCCTTGCCGAAGGAGGAGTCACCGCCGCGGCCGATCCAGTGCTTCGTGCAGGATGCCAGACCGTTTTCTTCCAGACCACGGATTTCTTCATGCACGATCGAAGCGATGAGTTCGGGGTTCTCACCGTACTGTGCGCCGATTTCGTTTGCATACGGCTCGAAGGTCACATGGACGCCGACAGCGCGCATGGCCTTGCCGTAGATGCTTGCCAGCTCGTAAGCCAGCTCGGGATCGTTCGCCGTACCGAACGCTTCGTGGGACTTGTCGATGTAGCCGCCGAATGCGTTGTACTCACGGTCGGACGTGATGACCATCGGCACGCCCAGGCGCTCGGCTTCCGCCGCTGCCTGCAGGTTGTTCAGCGTGTTGGTGATGGTGATGGGGGTGCCGTTCAGGTTGAACAGCTGGCAGGTCAGCTGATATTCGGTGATCATCTGACGCGCGTCAGCAAGCTGCGTGTTCACGCAGAACAGCAGGCCGACTTCCTCTTCAACCGTCATCTTGCTGATGATATCCGCAACACGGGCGTCGGTCTCCTGGCGCCAGTCTTCGTAGATATCCAGTTCGCCGTCCTTGTCCAGGTCCTTGAACTTCAGGCCGTCCACCTCAAGGATGGTCGTCGTGCCGGGCATATAGCTCAGCTCGATCTGGCCGGTCGTTTCGTCCGCTTCGATCACGGCGAATTCGCAGTTGCTCTGCAGATAAGCAGTTTCAGCCGCCGTCGTTTCCTCGTCCGTTTCCGCAGCGCGGATTTCCATGACTTCCGCCGCAGACACGGTTTCAGTCGTCTCCGTAGCTTCCGCTTCCTCAGCGAAAGCGCCGCCGACGCAGCCAAACAGCAGCATGCCAGCCAGCAGCAGGGGCAAACTCTTCTTCATACTTCTTTTGCTCCTTTCGCATTGAACGGATTTCCGCAATCAGCGGTCATCCGCTTATACCTTTTGCCGTTTGAGGAACAGTTCCTCCCGACAGGAACCATCTCTTCCGCGGCATCTGGGCATATTTTATCACGGATTTTACAATTCATTTCAGAAAATTCAAACACGAAAAACGGTGAAATTCATCTTTTCCGCATATCCTGAAAAAAATACGGCACAATGTGCAGGAAATTCGCGTACAGCCACACGAAAATGCGGACTTCGTCCGTTTTCTTTGAACGCTTCGGACACCATGCTTGGTTTCATTTACATTGTTGAGTTTTGACAAGCTTAACAAATTGTTGCATAAAGATCAACTTGAATGGTAAAAACGGACGATGTCCGCGACAGCAAAGCCCTCTGTTCGCTCCGCAGAGCGATACGCATCCATCATACGGCAAAAAAACAGGACAGCAGGTTGATCTGCTGCCCTGTGCGATGGTTGAAATTACTCTGCGAGGGTGACGCTGCCCCACTGGCTGGGGTTCTCGTTGATCTTCAGCGTGCCGGTCCAAGCCATCTGCGGGATGTACTCGGTGCCGGGGCACGGATAGTCGATGTCGGTGATGGCGAAGTCGCAGGCAAGCACGTCGCCCACAGCCGGCTCATACACAGCAATCTTGTTGTTGGAGAAGCATGCCCACGGCACGATTGCTTCCCACGTGAAGCCGTAGGTGGTCGTCTCAGCAGCGCACACATAGCCGTCCAGCACGCTCTCGCCGCCGTCGATGCCGACGCTCACGAAGCGCTGACGATTCTCCTTCGGCACCATGCTGCGGTCGATTGCAGTATCCCAGTACTCCTGGTTCATGATGAAGTACACGAGGAAGTCGTTCGTGTCGTACTCGGTGCGGGCCGGGTCAGACGCAGGATTCGTGGAGATGTAGAGCTTGATGTTGTCCATGCCGTCGATGGGCAGCATTTCAATCGCGCCGAAGGGGGTGTCTTCATGCACTTCCGCCGCGATGTAGAGGTTCGTTTCGTCCCATGCGAGATAGAAGTTCGCGGAGAGGTCGTCCTCGCCCTTCCAGAGCACGGCGTCACGGATCACCTGCGTGGCGTCCTTCACCACTGCGGGGGAATCGAGGTTCCAGTCGTCGAGGTTGCCATCGATGGTGATGCCATTCGCCTTGTGTGCGGTGATCGAGGGCTTCTCAGCAGCCTCCTCCGCAAATGCCACAGACGCCATCATCAGGATCGCCATAACGCAGGCAAGCAATTTTGTCCACTTCTTCATTAAATTAGGTCTCCTTTCACAATTCCTTCTGTCAGCTGCTGCTGACCTTGTCATGATTATTCTACCATAGGGACAATGGGAAAAAACAGGACAATTGCGCACATGAATTTGGAAAATCCGAAACGGATTATTCAGCACTCAGCCGTGTACGAAGCGCCGCACTCTTTGCAGATGCATCCTCGCCGGCATGCAGCGGCGACAGAATGAAGGTGTAGCAGTAGCTTTCATCGCAGGGCAGATACTGCTCATGCGTCACGATGCGCGACCATGAATTATCGCCGCCCACGCCGATTTGAATGGCGTTCAGCCGCAGGATGGTGCTGTCGAGTTTCTCCAGCTCATACGGGTGGACATGGCGGTCAAGCTCATCGCTGGTGTAATGCAGCGCGCTGACCTCCATGGTCGTCTGCGCCGATGCCAGCAGCCCGAAGCCGGTATCATCCGTCAGGGCAATCCAGCGGACATCCGTCCTGTTGCCGGTTTCGGAGGACTTCACGTACGGCACAAAATTGTCCGTGACCGTCGTTGCATATCGTCCGACGCGCACACCGTTGTTGCGGTCGATGTAGTTTTCCTCCGGTCCGCGCCCAAGATACGTCATATTCTCGTACTGCGCGGGAATCGTCAGCTGCACGCCGGCGACCGGAATATACACAAGCGACTCATTGTAATTCGGCGTGATGGTGACCGTCTGCGCGATGGCGCCGTCGCCGTAAACGATATACGTGCTGTCAAGCCGCAGGTCGTTGAGCGCCGGATACGTGCCGCGGACAGCGATGGTCACCTGCGTGTCCGCCTCTGTCACAGTGAATCCCTCCACCGCGTACTCACCCGTTTCCTTCCACGCCTGATTAAACACGAACAGCCCGTAGCCGAAGCCGGTATCATTATCCGTGCGTCCGCGGTAGAAACTGCCGACTGCGCCGCCGTCCGGCTCAATCAACGCCTGATTTTCGGCCTCGTAGCGCGTCATCCGGCCGGTCAGCCGGTTGAAGGCAACGACAAAGCTTTCGCCGGTGATGGTGAGGGTCTCGCCGTCATCCGCCGTCTGAACTGCAGGCAGTTCCTCGGTCTGATTCGCTTCAGGCAGCGCCGGATTCAGCTCGAACTGCTCCGTTGCCGTCACATGACCTGCCGTAAGCAGCCCTTCATCCTCGCGCAGCGTGACTGTCAGGTTCAGGAAGTACGAGCAGCCTGCCTGCAAGTCCTCATCATGCCACTCGTAGGGGATTTGCAGCGTGAGCGTGCCGGGCTGGTTCGTGTCGGGGTCAATGCACGCCATGTGCAGCGCCTCGCCGGAAATTATCCCCTCCTGCAGCACCGTTTCATCGCGCAGGAGCTGCCAGTGCAGGTCATACTTGTCCGCCGGGTCGGTGAAAAGCGCGTAGTTTCTGAGCTCAATCACGCCGTTCATCACATCGATGTCGGAGAACTTCAGCGTTTGATAGTGATACTTGACTTCCGCCATTTCCGGCTGAACCGTGCGGTCGGGCAGCAGCAGACCATTCGCGCAGAAGTTGCCGTCATGGATGGTCTCGCCGTAGTCGCCGCCGTAGCCGAAATACGTTTCCCCCTCATCGTTCGTCAGGTAAATCGACTGGTCAATCAAATCCCAGATGAAGCCGCCCTGCAGATTGCGGTACGTGTCGAAAGCAGCCCAGTACTCATCCATGTTGCCCACGGAATTGCCCATCGCGTGCTCATATTCGCACTCAATCATGGGCAGATTGCTGTCCGCCTCGCCGTGCTCAATCAGCTCCGACGGCAGCGCGTACATGCCGCTCTGCACATCGATGCCGGTTTCAATCATGTCCTTCGCCTGCTCATAGTGCCACGGGCGATCCTTCGTTTCCTCATGCAGAACACGCGTGACGCCTTCGGGATCCTCATAGGGCGACACGAGAATCGTCCGCAGGATCTCCGGATTCTTGTTCTCGTTGCCGAGGCTCCACATGACGACGCTCGCGTGATTCCGGTCGCGCCGCACCATGTTGTACTCGCGGTCAATGATGGATGCGGACAGGTAGTCCGTCAGGCGCTCGTTTTCCGTGGTCATGTTGCTGTGGCACTCCACGTTCGCCTCATCCACCACATAGATGCCGTATACGTCGCACAGGTAGTACCAGTACGGATTATTCGGATAATGCGACGTGCGCACGGCGTTGATGTTGTTCTCCTTGAGGATGCGGATGTCCTCTTCCATGACCTCCTTCGTCAGCGCGTAGCCGTACTCCGGATGTGTTTCATGGCGGTTGACGCCCCGGAAGGAAATCGGCTGACCATTGATGCGGATGAGATCCTGATCGGTCGTTTCGCCCTCATACCAGCCGCTTTCGGTCGTCTTGTACGTGATTTTGCGGAAGCCGACCAGATAGCTCTCATAGACTGTGCCCTGTGCGGTTTCCTCCTCCAGCACCAGCGTGTACAGGTACGGATCCTCCGCGCTCCACTTTCTCGGCGCGGCGACCGGCATTGTCAGCACGACCTCCTGTTCCTCGCCCGGCGCCACCGTCACGGTTGCCTCGCTGCCTGCGAGGGAAATCTCATTGCCTTCCGCGTCCGTCAGATGCACCGTCAGGCTGATATCGCCCACGATGTCTGCCGTGTTGCGCACGTATGCCGTAACGCTCAGTTCGCTGTCTGTGAAGGTGTCATCGAAGTCGGTCACGATGCTCATGTCGCGCACCTGCAGATTCGGCGTCGCGTACAGGTACACATCGCGGAAGATGCCGGACAGGTCGAACATATCCTGATCTTCCACCCAACTGCCGTCGCACCAGCGGTACACCTTGACTGCAAGCACGTTTTCGCCGTCAAAATTCAGGTAGGGCGTGATGTCAAACGCATCCGTCGTGAAGCTGTCCTCCGCGTAGCCGACCCGGACGCCATTGACCCACAGGTACATCGCCGCATCAACACCCTCGAACACGATGTACACACGCCGATCCGCCCAGTCCTTCGACACGGAGAACGAATAGCGGTACAGCCCGACCGGATTGTAGACCGTCGGCGCGGTCGGCAGCGTGCGCGGATAACCCACATCGCTGTTGCCGGACTGACGCGCAAACTTCTGCGTGCTGTTCGTGTAAATCGGGTAATCGTAGCCTTCCGTCTGCCACACCGACGGCACGAAGATGTCGCTCCACGCGCTGTCATCATAGCCGACGGCGTAGAAATCGCCTGCCGCCTCCGCCGCATCGTGGTTCTCGTACCATGCGAAGCGCCAGTTTGTCTGGCTGAGCAGCTGATAGTACGGCGAAAGCTCCTTGCGGTAGTCGCGTGCACCGTTGAGGGCATTGTCCGCCGTGTCGTAGGGGATGGTGTCGATGCGCGCCGGCTCCCTGTTGATGGAGACGATGTCGCAGTTGCGCTCGCCGACCTCGCCTTCGGTCGAGCCGTCCCACTCGTAGCCCGTCCATTCGGCGCCCTCCGCGAGTGCGGCGGACAGCGTCAGCAGCAGAAGCAGCAGGATGCACAGGCAGGTTCGTTTCTTCATGGATTTTCCCCCCTTTAATCATGGGCAACACCGCACAATTAGGCAACATCGCTGAACATGCCTTTTGCGCCATCTGCCGGCGGCGAAATAAAACTTTATTTCGCCGGTCTGCCTTTGGCAGACTTGGAAACCCTTTCGGGTTTCCAACCT
>CAVANO010000010.1:0-48126 GCA_963590165.1 Anaerovoracaceae bacterium | reverse complement strand
GTGCTGAAAGTACTTGGCTGGAAACGGCCCGGGAGGATAAGTCGCTGCCGGATTCCATATTCCTCAGTAGCTCAATGGCAGAGCACTCGGCTGTTAACCGAGTTGTTGTAGGTTCGAGCCCTACCTGGGGAGCATTAAGCCGACTCTATTCTGAGTCGGTTTTTTGTTTGTCCTGAATGGCAGAAGCATCCTTCATGAACCGCAAATGCAGAAAACAACATATTTTGCGCATTGTGTTGTTCTGTGCACAGCGATGTACTGGTATAATCAAGTCATCAAATGAAGGAGGCAATTCACCATGAACACTGACAAGATTTATGCAGAACAGCTCGCCAATGAGTACGCACCTAAGGACACCTCAAAGGTTGTGGCGCTTCGCAAACTCGATGCTAAGGCAAAGCGCCCGGCAAACATCTTTACCTATACGTTTGGAACCGTTTCCGCACTCGTTTTCGGCACGGGTATGTGTCTTTCGATGGGCGAAATTGGCAGCAAGACGACCGTCTCGTTGGTCGCAGGCATCATCATCGGCGTGATCGGGATGGTCGGTATAAGCGTGAACTACCCGCTTTACAAGCACATCCTTGCAAAGGGCAAGCAGAAGTACGCCTATGAGATCATTGAACTTGCGAAAGAAATTAGCGAGAAATGATATGCACCATTAAGGCGGCGGTAGCAGGAATTTCATGCAGTGAGTTTTGCGTCAGGTACTCGAAAGACCTTGCCTTCCGCGGACGCATCAGCATTCTGCAGGGTATGACGGTCAACTTCCTTTATGTTCTGTTTCGGCTGATTGTCGGCATTCAGTACCATTCGGTGTGGTTCCTGTCCATGGCATGCTACTATTTGCTGCTTGGACTGTTGCGGCTCTACCTGTTGCTGAACAGCAGAAATAGCGCTGCTGACGAAATAAAGTGTTATCGGCGTACAGCAGAAATGCTGTTTGTGCTAAACGTCCCGATGGGCGGCATGATTCTGCTGATGGTGATGACCGATGCCGGTTACACCTATCCGGGTTACGTCATCTACCTTTCGGCACTGTACACTTTTTACACCATGACAATGGCGATTGTGAATCTCGTTCGCTTCCGCCATCTGGGCAGCCTGATCCTTTCGGCAGCGAAGGTGCTGAGTTTTGTGGCGACGCTGATGTCCTTGATCGGGCTGCAAACGGCGCTGATTGACCAGTTTTCTTCGCACGAAGGGAGCTACCGCATGCTGATGAATGCGCTGACTGGTGGCGGCATTCATCTTACTGTGATTGTGACAGCAATTTGGATGTTGCGTCGAAGCAAACGGATGATGAGAGAGGCGAAGACGGTTGAACCGCTCTGAAAGCAAGTACTTTGCCACTGCGGAACGCATGGACGAAGCGTTTCTTGCACTGCTCGAGAAAAAGGATTTTGCCTTTATCACAGTGAAGGAAATCTGCAAGATGGCTGGCGTCAACCGCTCGACCTTCTATCTGCATTATGAAACGGTGGATGATCTGCTGGAAGAATGCGTTCAGCATATCATCCGCCAATTCGCAGCGAGTATGCCGTTTGACACGGCGGAATTCATCGGAAAGCTCGAAAACTGCCCGCTGATGGAACTCTTTCTCATTACGCCGGCATATCTGAAGCCTTACCTCAATTATATCAAGGAACATCGGCGCATCTTTCGTGCGACGGTGGAGCATGCGGCGACGTTGAAGATGATGGATGCCTTCAATGCGTTGAACCGCAATGTGTTTGTGCCGATTATGAACCGGTTCCAAGTGCCGGAGGAGCAGCAGAACTACCTCATCAAGTTTCAGCTTGGCGGCCTGATGGCAATCCTCAACGAATGGCTGCTGGATGACTGCCGTGACAGCATCGAGCAAATGATTGAGACCATTCAGATGTGTGTGCCAAAGCCTGAATAATTGCTTATAAAAATCCGTCTGAAATAAAATGAAAATCAGGCGGATTTTTTTGTTTTGGCGGGAAGAAAATCCTTCGCTCATGCGTTTTATGGGTGAAAAGGAAATGAGGAGGGGTCGGGCAACCGCCCCTGATGGAGGGAAATCTTATGAAGCGGTTCTTATCTCTGGTGCTGGCAATCGTACTGGCAGTATCCATGCTTCTGATGACGGCAAACGCCGACACCACCCAAACGGGCGTCGTGAAGGGCGGATGGCTGCGGCTGCGCGCCGAGGCATCCTTCTCCTCGACCACGCTCGCTTCCTACTTCACCGGTACGCAGGTGACCGTGCTCGGCAAATCCGGCGACTGGTACTATGTGCAGACGCAGGACGGCTACTACGGCTACATGTATAAGAGCTACCTGACCGTTTCCGGCAGCGGCTCGTCCACGACCGGCACAACAATGTACGTCTACGCGGCGAACGGCAAGCCCGTGCGTTTGCGCTCCGGTCCGTCGACTGACTACAGCATCCTCACGACCTACGCTGTCGGAACACAGGTGACCATGCTCGGCATGTCCGGTGACTGGTACTACGTGATGAAGAACGGCACGTACGGCTACATCTACAAGAGCTATCTGTCCACGACCAAGAGCGGCGGCACAACCCCCTCGACCGGCACGACGATGTACATCTACGCGGCGAACGGCAAGCCGGTTCGCATGCGCTCCGGCCCGTCGACCGACTACAGCGTCCTCGGTTCCTACAACGTCGGCACGCAGGTGACGGTTGTCCTCAAGGGTTCTGACTGGAGCAAGGTGACCATCGGCAGCGTGACGGGCTACGTGATGACGAAGTTCCTGTCCACCTCGAAGTCTTCTGTTACCCCCTCGACCTCCTACACGGCGTATGTTTATGCGTCCAACGGCAAGCCGGTTCGCATGCGTTCCGGTGCAGGCACGAATTATACCGTGCTGAGCACCTACAACGTCGGCACGCAGGTGACCGTGCTGGAGTACGGCAAAACCTGGTGCAAAATCTACGTCAACGGCTCGACCGGCTACATGATGACTGCGTACCTGACGACGACTGCACCGACTGTCATCACCAGCGTGTCCACCGGCAAATCGACCGCATGGGCTGGCGAAACGCTGACCGCATCGGTCTATCCGTCGACGAAAAACGTATCCTATGAATGGCTGAACGAAGCCGGTACCCGCCTGGGCACCGGCAGCACCTACACCGTGAAGACGACGGACGCGGGTCATCAGATTCGCGTCCGCGCGACCGGCACGAACGGCACCTCCGGCACGGTTGTCTCTTCCTGGACTGCAATTCAGGGCGACGGCTCTGCGAGCGTGATTTATCAGCTGAAGAGCATCTCGCTGAACACCACGACCGTGACTGTTGGCACAACGCTGACGGCAACGCTCTCTCCGGCAGGCGCGACCGCGAACATCTACTGGTATCTTGAGAACGGCACGTATCTGGGCTTCGGCAGCACGTACACCGTGCAGGAAGCTGCCATCGGCCGCCGCATCTTCGCTTATGCTGAAGGCACGAACAGCACCACCGGCACCGCGACAAGCCCGTATACCGAGGCAGTCACGTCCGGCGCAACGCCGAGCTACACGCTGAACGGCGTTACCCTGAGCAACTATGCACCGACCGTTGGCACGACCATCACCGCGACCATTTCGCCCAGTGGCGCAACCGCGACATTGCTTTGGTACCGCGATGACAACGTGTTCATGGGCAGCGGCGACACCTACACGATTACCAGCTCCGATGTCGGCCACTCGGTGTACGTCTGGGCACAGGGCACCGGCAGCACCACCGGCACCGCAACCAGCGCCTACACGCAGACCGTGCCGTCTGAGCAGAAGTTCCTGATTGACAGCGTGTCGCTGAATGACCTGAACCCGACCGTTGGTGAAACGCTCGTCGCGACGGTATCGCCCAGCGGCGCAACTGCCCTCATCACTTGGTATCGCGATGACGACAAGATTCTGACCTACGGCACGACCTACACCGTGCAGGCGGAGGATGCGGGTCACACCCTGTACGTCTGGGCAGAAGGCACCGGCAACACCTCCGGCAGCGCAACCAGCAGAATTACAAGCACCATTCAGGCAAACTGATATTCAAGGGGCAAGAAAACGGTCTTTGACAAACGAAAGAGAAACATGATAAAACGACTATGGGAAATGTGCATTGCCAAGGGGGAAGAGGGTGATCGGAAAGCCCCTGCAGCGTCTGTGGACGTGTAATCTCCTTGCTTCACAAAAGCAATATGACGATCAAGAACGAAAGAAATAATCAAACATCCCCAGAAAAACAGCAGGCCTGCGTCCGAACGATGGGCGCAGACCTGCATGTGGTTTATTCATTTCTGCGATGCGTAAAGAAAATCCTGAGGAGGCTACTGCATTCCTCCGCCAAAACGCCTGCTTGCCAGCGCACATCGCCCGACAGCGCCGGGTCAGCCGGCAAATCGTAGACGCTTCCGCAGCAGCCTTGATGTGCATCTGCAGCGCCGTAGACGCATGTGCTTAGCTGGCTCATGAGCATCGCGCCGGCACACATGGGACAAGGCTCCAGCGTGACGTACAGCGTGCAGCCGCGAAGATGCCAGCTGCCGAGCTTCAATGCAGCCGCACGCATGCAGAGCAGCTCTGCATGGGCAGTCGGGTCGTGACTCGTTTCGCGCAGGTTGTGTGCGCGTGCCAGTTCCTGACCGTTCTGCACGATGACCGCGCCGACGGGAATTTCTCCGGCGGATGCAGCAAGGTTTGCTTCGTCCAACGCAATGCGCATCCAGTGCTCGTGTTCCTTCATGGCGGAAACCTCGCTTTCTATTGAAATCATTCGCGAACGGACATCCAAATCCCTTTTCAGGAGGAAAAACGATGAAAAAGCTGTTCACCATCGTCCTTGCGGCGCTGATGCTGTGCTGCACGGCGCTTGCGGAGGATTCGCTCTGTCTGACCGCGCTGAATGTCGGCAAGGCGGATGCACTCCTGCTGACTGCCGGCGACGATGTCTACCTGATTGACACGGGTACGGATGAAGGTTGGGGGCTGCTTTCCTGTGCACTCAAGGTGCTTGATGTGACGCACCTGACCGGCGTGATCGTGACGCATATGGACAAGGACCACGATGGCGGCGCGGCGGCGCTTTCAATGTCCGGCATTCAAGTAGATGGCTGGTACGCGTCATGGGCGTGGGAGAAGGATAACTGGGAGAAGCATCCGCTGGTTGAGGCGGCGGCGCTTCAGGGCGCGGAAGTTACAACGCTGGCATATGGCGACACACTGCCGCTGGGTGATGGCAAAATTACGGTGCTGGGGCCTCTTCAGCGGTGCGAGGACAGCGAAAATGACAACTCACTCGTGTTGCTGGCACAAGGCGGTGACGGGAGCATCCTGTTGACCGGCGACATGAAGTACGATGAAGAGGATGACCTGCTTTCTGCCGGCGTTATTCCATCCTGTACGGTGCTTAAGGTTGCCCATCACGGTCGGGATGACGCGACGTCAAGTGCATTCGTGTCCGCCGTGTCGCCGCAAATTGCCGTCATCAGCACGAGCACAGACGAATCGCCGGATAAAAAGGTGCTCAATGTCCTCAAAAACGCGGGTGCGCAGATTTATCAGACATATCAGGCAACATGCGGCATCCGCGTGACGGTATCGGGTGGAAAAGCGACAGCGGAGGTGCTGAATTACGGCGAGTTACCAGCGATACAGGAAGGCATCGCCATCGAGGACAAGGACAATGAGGCGGACACGCTTGTTATTGCCAATCACAGCAGCGAAACGGCGGATTTGTCCGGCTGGTTCATCCGCTCTGAACGCGGCGGCGAGCTGTTTGTGATTCCGCAAGGGACGACGATTGCAAGCGGTGGATCGCTGCTGATTGCGACGGACTCGTCTGACGAATCGGGCGATTTGCACTGGCCGGAGAAGAACGTCTGGCACAACAGCAAATCAGACACAGCTACCCTCTACGATGTGTACGGCCGCGAAGTCACAGAAGCGGAATAATCAACAGCCCCGAAAGCAGCATATGCCGTCTTCGGGGCTGTCATTCATCAAAAAAATGCGAGCGTGACCGTAAGCCGAGTTCTGTCGAGGGACGATCATCTATCCAGACCTGGCGTTGCCGCGCAGGTTCGAGCGATGCCGAGGACGCGACGGGCAGCCGCATGTGTCCTCATACGCATCTTGCACCAGATGGGGTTTACAGCACGGACAAGTCGCCAAGCCGTGGGTGAGCTCTTACCTCGCCTTTCCATCCTTACCGCGCCTTGTGGGCACGGCGGTATATCTCTGTTGCACTCTCCTTGGAGTCGCCTCCACCGGCCGTTAGCCGGCATCCTGCCCTATGGTGCTCGGACTTTCCTCATACCGTTTCCGGCACGCGATCGCCTGATCACCTCGCACAGGAATATGATACCGCAAAGCGTGCAAAAAGTCAACATGCGGAATCACTTGCATTCATCCTGAAAATCTGATATAATTACACGGATAACCCGAGACGACAGGAGGGCTGACGGTGCGAGTACTGCTTCAGGGTGGTTCTGTCCTGCATGAGGGCAAATGGCGAAAGACGGATATCTGTATTGACAACGGCATCATCGCAGCCTGGGGTGAAGACGCTTCATTTCAGGCTGATCAAGTGTTTGATTGCCGAGATTTAGCCATATTTCCCGGCTTTGTGGATGTTCACGTGCATCTGCGAGAGCCGGGTTTTTCGTATAAGGAAACGATAGCGACCGGCAGTGCGGCGTGTGCGCACGGCGGATACACAACCGTGTGTGCCATGCCGAATCTATCGCCGGTGCCGGACAGCATTGACCACTTGCAGGTTGAGGAAACACTCATCCGTGAGCAGGCGGTCATGGACGTGCGTCCGTATGCGTCCATCACGGTCGGGCAGAAGGGCGAAGGATCGCTGGTGGATTTCGCGGCACTTGCCGGACACGTCTGCGGCTTTTCCGATGACGGGCGCGGCGTAAAGACAGCGGACACGATGCGCGAGGCGATGAGGCAGTGCAAGGCGGCAGGAAGCATCATTGCGGCGCACTGCGAGGACATGAACCTCATCCCGAAGGGCGGCGCGATTCATGACGGCGCGTTTGCGAAGGCGCATGATATTCCGGGCATTCCGTCTGAAAGCGAGTGGGCTCCCATCGCGCGTGATATTGAGCTATGCCGCGAAACCGGCTGCCGGTATCATGTCTGTCACGTCAGCACGAAGGAGTCGGTTGCGCTGATTCGCCAGGCAAAGCGCGAGGGCGTGGACATCACCTGCGAAACTGCGCCGCACTATCTGCTGCTGTGTCAGGATGATTTGCAGGATCTCGGACGATTCAAGATGAATCCGCCGCTGCGGGACAAGGAAGATCAGCAGGCAGTGCTGGAAGGGCTGCTTGACGGCACGATTGACATGGTTGCGACGGATCATGCGCCGCATTCTGCCGAGGAAAAGGCAAAGGGGCTTCGCAATTCCGCAATGGGCGTTGTCGGCATCGAAACGTCGTTTCCGCTGCTGTATACGGAGCTGGTGGAAACGGGCAAAGTGCCGCTTGAAACGCTTGTGTCGCGCATGACGGACGCGCCGAGAAAGCGCTTCGGGATTGACGGCGGCATTCAGGTCGGGGACAAGGCGGCGCTGACCGTGTTCGACCTGCACGCGAAGGAGAAGATTGATCCGGAACGCTTCCTGTCGAAGGGGCGTGCGACACCCTTCGAGGGGTGGGAGGTTCATGCAGCGTGCAGGCTGACGATTTGCGGCAATCGAATCTCCTATGACGGAATGAGCAGGGAGGAAGCATCATGCAGATGATCATCACGAAGAATGAACAGCTGACGGGCAGTGTCTGGCGGATGGTGCTGGCAGGCGACACATCCGCGATGAAGGCACCCGGACAGTTCGTGCAGGTGCAGGTGCCCGGCTTTTACCTGCGCCGCCCGATTTCCGTGTGCGACTGGGACGGCAATTCGCTGACGCTCGTGTACAAGGTCGTCGGCAACGGCACGGACGCGATGCGCACCATGTCGGTCGGGACAGCACTGGACATCCTGACCGGACTGGGCAACGGCTTCGATATCGGCCGCTGCGGTGATCATCCGCTGCTGATTGGCGGCGGCGTCGGGCTTCCACCGATGGTCGGGTTGTGCCGATGCCTGCTGGAGAACGGCAAGCATCCGACGGTGCTGGCAGGCTTCAACACGGATCAGGAAATTTTCCTGCGCGAGGATATTGAAAAGCTTGGCGCGCCGCTCGTACTGGCAACGATGGACGGTTCGGCAGGTGTGAAGGGGCTTGTCACAGACGCGATGAAGACGCTTGAGTTCACCGATATCTGCGCCTGCGGTCCGCTGCCGATGCTGAAGGCGATCATGGCGGCGGATGCTCACCCAGCGCAGCTGTCCTTCGAGGAACGCATGGGCTGCGGCTTCGGCGCATGCATGGGCTGCTCGGTCAAGGTGAAGGGCGGCTACAAGCGCATCTGCAAGGAAGGTCCTGTGCTGGATCGAGAGGAGGTCATCTGGTGAAGGAGAAGGACTTGCGCGTGACGCTTTCCGGCGTGACGCTGGATAATCCGGTCATTCCTGCGAGCGGAACGTTCGGTTTCGGGCAGGAATTCAACGAATACTATGACATCAACATCCTGGGCAGCCTGTCTTTCAAGGGAACAACGGCGGACGCACGCTACGGCAATCCGACGCCGCGCATCGCCGAATGCCCGAACGGGATGCTCAATTCCGTCGGACTGCAAAACCCGGGCGTGGAGCACGTCATTGCGCACGAGCTGCCTGCGCTGCGCAAAATCTTTCATAAGCCGATCATCGCCAACATCAGCGGCTTCTCGGTGGAGGAATATGTGCACTGCGTATCGCTGCTGACGAAGGAAGAGCAGGTCGAAATTCTCGAAGTCAACATCTCCTGCCCGAACGTGCGGCATGGCGGCATGGCGTTCGGCACGAATCCGGAAGCTGCAGCGGAAATCACCCGCGCCGTCAAGCAGGTTGCTACAAAGCCGGTGTACATGAAACTCTCGCCGAACGTGACGGACATCGTGTCCATCGCGAAGGCGTGCGAGGATGCCGGTGCGGATGGGCTGTCGCTCATCAACACGCTGCTGGGTATGCGCATCGACCTTCGCCGCCGCCGTCCGGTGCTTGCAAACGTCATGGGCGGCTACTCAGGACCCGGCGTGTTTCCGGTCGCGGTGCGCATGGTCTATCAGGTGACGGGCGCAGTGAATATTCCTGTGATCGGCATGGGCGGCATCAGCAGTGCGCAGGATGTCATCGAGATGATGATGGCCGGTGCGAAGGCGGTGCAGGTCGGCGCGGAAAACCTCAGGGATCCGTTCGCCTGCAAGAAAATCATTGAGGCGCTGCCGCAGGAAATGGAACGCCTCGGCATTGAACGGCTGTCGGACATTGAACGCGTGTAAATAAGGAGGAAAAATCAGCATGGCAAAGGACGTTATCATCGCGCTGGACTTTGAAAACAAGGAGAAAACGCTGGCGTTTCTGGATCAGTTCACGGATAGAAAGCCGTTTGTGAAGATCGGCATGGAGCTGTACTATGCCGAGGGACCCGACATCGTCCGCGAAATCAAGAAGCGCGGGCACAAAATCTTCCTCGACTTGAAGCTGCACGATATCCCCAACACCGTCAAGAAGGCGATGAAGGTGCTTTCAAAGCTCGATGTTGACATGACGAATCTGCATGCAGCGGGCACGATTGCCATGATGGAGGCGGCGAAGGAAGGGCTGACGAAGGAAGACGGTACGTGCGGCGTGCTGCTTGCTGTGACGCAGCTGACCTCGACCAGCGAGGAGCGCATGCAGCAGGAGCTGCTCATCAATGCAACGATGCCGGAAACGGTCAAGAAGTACGCAATGAATGCAAAGGCGGCAGGGTTGAACGGCGTGGTGTGCTCGCCGCTGGAGGCAGCGCTGGTGAAGGAAGCCTGCGGGCAGGACTTCCTGACGGTGACGCCTGGTATTCGCTTTGCCGACGGCGATATCGGCGATCAGGTGCGCGTGATGACGCCCGAAAAGGCGCGGCTCGGCGGGAGCGATTACATTGTGGTCGGGCGTCCGATTACGGCGGCGGCGGATCCGGTGGCGGCTTACAATCGGTGCATCCGCGAATTTCTTGGGGAATAAGGATTTTATATAAAAAAGAAGGAGCAAAATCATATGAATCAGCAGATTGAAAAGCAGATTGCCAAGGATCTTTTGTCCATTTCCGCTGTGTTCCTGCGCCCTGACCAGCCTTTCACGTGGGCGAGCGGCATCAAGTCCCCGATTTATTGCGACAACCGCCTGACGCTGACGGCGCCGGCTGTCCGCACTGATGTTGAGAACGGGCTGAAAGCGGTCATCGAGGAGTTCTATCCGGATGCGGAAGTCCTGATGGGCACGTCTACCGCCGGCATCGCACATGCCGCCATCACCGCGCACCTGATGAACCTGCCCATGGGCTATGTCCGCTCCGGTCACAAGGATCATGGCCGCGGCAATCAGATTGAAGGCAAGCTGGAGAAGGGGCAGAAGGTCGTTGTTGTCGAGGATCTGATTTCTACCGGCGGCTCGGTGCTGGAGGTCGTCGATGTGCTGCGCGAGGCCGGCGCTGACGTGCTGGGCGTGGCGAGCATCTTCACCTACGGCATGCAGAAAGGGCTTGAGCGGCTTGCTGCAGCAAACGTCATCAACCACAGCCTGTCGAACTTCGATACCCTGTGCGAGGTTGCGGCGGAGGAAGGCTACATCAAGCCTGAAGACATCGACCGCCTCAAGCGCTTCCGTCAGAATCCGTCCGACGAGAGCTGGATGAATGCCTAATTTACAAAAGGGAGGAACATCCTTATGCTGGACATTCAGCATCTGACGCGCCGCTACGACAGCAAAACGGCGGTGTCAGACCTTTCAATAACGTTTGAAACCGGCAAGACATATGCCTTGCTTGGACCGAACGGCAGCGGCAAAACGACACTGATGAAGATGATTGCCGGTCTGACGAAGCAAACGAGCGGAACCATTACGCTTGACGGCGTGCCGGTCGGCGCAAAGACGAAGAAGCACATCGCGTACATGCCTACGGAAAGCTACTTCTATCCCTACATGAGCATCGATGACGCGGGAAAGTATTATGCCGACTTCTTCACGGACTTCGACCGCGAACAGTACCTGACTATGCTCGACCGCATGGAACTGAATCCGAAGGACAAAATCCGCACGCTGTCCTCCGGCATGAATGCGAAGGTACGCCTTGCGCTGACGCTCAGCCGTGACGCGTACGTCATGATGTTCGACGAGCCGCTCAACGGGGTTGATATCCTCACGCGCACGCAGGTCGTCCGTGAAATCATCCGCAGCCGGAATGCAGGGCGCACGATGCTCATTTCGACCCATTTGGTGGAGGAACTGAACGACTTCATTGATGTTGCGGTGTTCATGAAGGACGGCGTGCTGGCACGCATCGGCGACCGTCAGGCGCTGGAAGAGAAGCACGGCTCGCTGACGAGCCTGTATCTGTCCATTTACGGCGGAGAGGAGGCGCAGACGAAGCATGTGGAAGCTGCTGAAGTATGAGTTCCGCAGGACGCGGACATCGCTGCTGACGGTGCTGGGTGTCATTGCCGCAGCAGAAGTGTATTACCTGATTTCAAGGGCGCAGAACAATGTGACGCATACCACCATTTCGGCGATATTGCTGCTCGTTGCATCGTATGCCGCGATGATTTATATGATGGTTCGCGGTGTGGCAAGCTACTCGACGGAGCTGAAGTCGAAAAGCGCGTACCTGATTTTCATGACGCCGAATTCGGGTACGAAAATCATGGCGAGCAAGTACCTGTACACCTTCGTGAATGCGCTGCTGCTGGGCGCTGTCTGCGGCGGACTGGGCGCACTGGATGTCCGGCTGTTGATGGAATCGCAGGAGGATTGGCAGTATTTCCTTGAGCAGGGGCTGCGCATCCTGCAGCTGCAGGGTTTCCAGACCGGGCAGATCATCCTGGCGATTGTTTTCTATCTGCTGATGGTCGTGCTGGCGCTGCTGATGTTCTTCGCGATCGCATACTTTGCGATCACGCTGAGCCATACGTTCTTCCACAACATGAAGGGACGCGGCTTCATCGCGCTGATTCTCTTCATTGCCGTGTACTACGGGCTGATGAAGTTGCAGGAACTGTTCCCCAATCCGGTCGACATGCTGGTGACGAACACAACGTCCGGCGCAGCCGCAGAGCTTGCAATCGCCAGCTTCTCGGACCTGCTGCCCCTGATGGTTCCCTATGCGGTCTTTGATTTGGCGGTAATTCTGCTCAGCCTCTTCGGCTGCGGCTGGATGCTGGACAAAAAAGTGTCCCTGTAAACCCTTGAAGCCCGAAAGGAGCAATGCACATGCGTCATCTGATTGATATTACCGATTTGTCCGTGGAGGAAATCGGCGGCATCCTCGATTTGGCGGACAGCATGAAGGCGAATCCCGCCGCGTATCGCGATACGATGCACGGCAGAATCCTCGCAACGCTGTTCTTTGAGCCCAGCACGCGCACGCGCCTGTCGTTTGAGTCGGCGATGCTCTCAATGGGCGGCAACGTGCTCGGCTTTTCTTCGGCAGACACGTCCTCCGCAACGAAGGGCGAAAGTCTGATGGACACCATCCGCGTCGTCAGCGGCTACTGCGATATCATCGCGATGCGTCACCCGAAGGAGGGTGCACCGATGGCGGCATCCCTGACATCCATCGTCCCGATTATCAATGCCGGCGACGGCGGACATAATCACCCGACGCAGACGCTGACCGACCTGATGACCATCCGCAGGACGCGCGGTGAACTGGGGCACATGACCGTCGGATTGTGCGGCGACCTCAAGTTTGGACGCACGGTGCATAGCCTGATCGGCGCGATGAGCCGCTATCCGGGCGTGCAGTTCGTGATGATTGCGCCGCCGGAACTGCGTGTGCCGGGCTACATCCTGCAGAAGCTCAAGGACGAGGGCATTCCGTACCGTGAGGTTGAGCGCATGGAGGATGTCATGCCGGAGCTGGACGTGCTGTACATGACGCGCGTGCAGAAGGAACGCTTCTTCAATGAGGCGGACTACATCCGTCTGAAGGATACGTACATCCTCGACCATGAGAAGCTCAAGACGGCGAAGAAGGACATGGCGATTCTGCATCCGCTGCCGCGCGTGAATGAAATCTCCACGAAGGTCGATGACGACCCGCGCGCGATGTACTTCGAGCAGGCACACAACGGCCGCTTCGTGCGTATGGCGCTGATGACAAAGATGCTGGAGGAAAATGTATGAAGATTGATGCGATTCACCGCGGCATTGTGCTTGACCACATTCAGGCAGGCCGCGCGATGGAACTGTACCGTTATCTGCATCTGGACGAAGTGCAATGTCCTGTCGCAATCATCAAGAACGCCCGCAGCGAAGCCATGGGACTTAAGGATATCATCAAAATCGATGATGAAATTGACATAGACCTCGATGTTGTGGGCTATGTCGATCCCGGCACGACCGTGAACATCATCAAGGATGGCGTCGTGGTGGAGAAGAAGCGCCTTGAGCTGCCCGAACGGCTGACGAATGTCATTTCCTGCAAGAATCCGCGCTGCATCACGACGGTGGAGCAGTCGCTCGACCAGGTGTTCCGCCTTGCGGACAAAAGCCGCCGCATTTACCGCTGCGCCTATTGCGATGCTGAGCGCAAGCCCCGTTAATAAACAGCCCCCGACAGCGCGTGACTGCCTGCCGGGGCTGTTTTTGATTGTAACATTTCCTCCTGATTTCTTGTCATAAAGGCGCGAAAATGGTATAATTGATAAGAGCAATTGATTACAGGAGGGAATTATTATGAAAAAACTGCTTTCCCTGCTCCTGACCATGCTTCTTCTTCTGACAGCTGCGTCAGCTGAGTTCGACTTTTATGCCCTCAAGGAACTCGATGATCACCTTGTCTACACGATGCCCGGAACGGCGAATACGGTCGTCCGAGCCCTGACGCCGCCGTATGAAGGGACGTTGGGTGAGGATGAAATGATTGCCTATCTGGATTACGTCATTCTGCCGGATGAGGATGTTACGACATTCCGCCTGTGCCTGTCGGTGTCGCTGTTTGACTCCATTCAGGCGGATTCAGTCACTGTGACGGTGGACAAGAAGCAGTATACCTTCACGGATGTGATGCTGGAATCAACGGAGTATGACGGCATCTACATGGAAGATTATTCGCTGATTCTGTCTGATGCGAGCTACCCGATTGTGACGGCGCTGGCGAAGGGTAAATCGAGCGTTACGCTGGATGTGGTTTTTGAGAACGCGGCGGATGGCATCAGCAGAAGCGGCAGCGTCACGATTGCCAGCAGCGATGTCGCGGCGATGGTAGAGCAGTACAACGAGCTCGGCGGAAAAGAACAGGATTTGTCGGTGCTTGCGGAAAAATATCCGTGCACGGTGGAAAAAGTCAAGTAAAGACAGCAACACGGCGCATGCTTCCGGTTTCGGAAACACGCGCCGTGTTCTATGTGCGCCCGGCATGGGCAACAACTCGGTGGTGCAAGTCTGCTTGTACCGCGTGTCAGTAGGTTTTAATCCGTTCCAGCACACTTTGCCACTGGTTTGCCTCGCAGCCATAGCCGTCCCGATAATACGAATAGGCTGCATACGGCACAAGAATCTGTGCCTTTTCAGCGCCATCCAGAGAGTGCTCCGAAATGCCGCACGGCGCGGAGGTGTGCGCGAGAACAAGCCGCTTAAGCGATGTGCATGGCACGAAAAGGTAATCCGGCAGGGCGGCAATGCTTTCCGGCACATGCAATTCCTCGAGCAGGTCAGCGCCTGTCAGTGCATCGGATGCGATGGCAGCGACTGTCTTGCCCTGATAGGAGGACGGCAGATACAGCGTGGCTTTTGTCTTGCCCTGCTCGGTTAAGCCGGTGATTTCGTATGCCTGACCGTTTGCTGTTTCCGAAAAGAGGAAGTCGCCCGTGTCCTCCGAATATTCGGCGGACTGCACTGCAGGCGCGGGCATGGTCGGCAGCTCGGTATCGAGCGCCTGATAGCAGCCGAATTCGGCGAGTAAATCTTCTGCAAGCAGATTCGTGCGGTACGCCGCACCGGCGCTGTTCAGGTGGAAATTCGAGTCGTAGAACCAGCCGCTTTCCAGCATATAGCGGCGCGGGTCGCTGATGATTCGGCAGGGAAATGCGTCCTGCATCCGCTCATAGAAGGTGAGGAACGCGTCATCACTCGTGTCGGTCATGGCGCTTTCATTCATCGGGCTGAAGGACAGCAGCACCTGCGCGCCGCACTTTTCGGCGGTTTTGCAGAATTCGTTGACCTGCGAAGAAAAGTCGGACGAGATTGTCACGCACTTGAGGTCGATGAGCGATGTCGTGTCGTAACCGAGCGTCATGATGTTGCCCGAACGATTGTAAACCATGTTGCAGCGCTCATCGAAGGAGGAACGCGCGTACACGCCGTCGGCATTCGGGTAATTGCCGGAGCGGACGATTTCGGCCTTCTCCTGCAGGAAGGGAATCGCGTTGCCGATGACGTTCGATTGCTGCGTGCTGTTCAGCGAAAAGAACAGGTCGGTTCGACCTTCGGCAGCCTTGAGGAATGCGGTCGCGCCGAAATATTCAGACAGCGCTTCGCTGACCGGCTCAATTGCCAGTACCACGACATCACCTGTGCGAAGTGCGCCCTGTGCAAGGGAAAGCATGGCACTTGTCCCGACAGCGGCGTAGAAGCCGAACGGGCAAACCGTGTAATCAAAGCCGTATTCATGGAGCAGCGATTCCAGCAAGGCAGTATCCACGCCGAACGCTACGTTGCTGCCGCCGATGAGAATCAGCCGGTTGCCTTCTGCCTGACGCAGGTAATCGACCATTGCAGGCAGTTCGGCATAGTAGCTGTCCTGATAGAGGTCGGGCAGTGAAGCGGCGGTGCCCAGCAGGATGGTCGGCAGGAGAAGCAGGAGCACCAGCACACAAATCACCCGTTTCTTCATGGTGTTTCCTCCCACAGCCCGTCTGCTTGCATCTGCACCGACAGGTCATTCAGCCAGCGCAGCGTGTTTTCGCGGGCAGGCACGGTGCAGAGATGATAATTCGTGTCGTAGAAATCGTCATTATAGTAGAAATAATCGCTCAGATGAGAGATGAGTGTCACGTTTTCCTGCTTTTCCGTCCATTCGCGCAGCGCGGCTTCGACCGCATCCGCTTGTTCCAACTGACCGTCCGCCAGCGCATCGACATTCACGCACGCGAAAGATACATATACGCGCACGCCGCGCGATGTCAGCATCGAATAGTATTCCGCCAGCGTTTCGAGCGACTCATCTGTCAGGAGCGTCGGGTCAAGCGATACGTGATCGGGCAATTCCTCCTTTGTGCCGGCGCGGAAGAACGAAAGCGTGCCGAAACGGTCGAAATAGGTGTTTTCATCGTCATCGGTGTAGTTGGCTTGATATTCCGTCCGGCGATCCTTGAGCGACAGGTAGTGCGTGAAGCTGTCCAGCAGGCTGTCAATCGTGCGGAAATCGACTGCGGTTAGCAGGTCGTAGTTGTTTTCCAGTCCAGCCCAGAGGATGCTGTCGTTGTCGGTCATGTCTAAACGGTACATCATCTGCTGATTGCTGGATAATTCCGGCGTATGGAAGAGAATGTCGCCCGGCTCAAGATAATCCGCCATGATTTGCAGCTGTACAGCGGAGGAAATCGTGCCGTTGAGTGCCATGTCAATGATGACATACTCGCTGCCGAACTGCCTGTCTGCCTGAAAACCGTCCAGGTTGTACCACATGGAGCAGCCGCCGTAGAAAACGAGTTTTTTCTTTCCTTGCGCGCTTCGGAGCAACTCCACCTTGTCCGCATAGACGCTCTCTTTTCGGTAAATGTAGCCGTAGGGCGCTTCGACAGCATTCATGTAGAGCGTTGCAAGATGATCGCAGTCAACAAAGGCATTGTCGGAGATGGATTCGATGTTGTCGCGCAGAGTGACAGAGGTCATTTCGCAGGCGGTAAACGCGCCGTCCTCGATGGTTTCCAGCATGTCGGGCAGAATGATTGCGTCTGCCGTGCAATCGGTGAAGGCGCCGGATGCGATGCATGTCACGATACCGCCGCCGAGCGTCGAAGGGATGACGACAGTAGAATCGCTGCCGTGATAGCCTGTGATGGTAATGCTGTCCTCGCCTGTCCAGTCAAAGCAGCTTTCATCCGTCCATATCGCCCATTGTGCATACAGCCGGAGTTCGCCGTTGACGGGCGTTGCGCGGCTGCCGAGTCCGATGCGCGTGCCTGCCCCATCAGAGCGGGTGTTCCACGCAATCAGCGTGTAGCCGTCGCGCGAAAACAGGTTGACACCGGTTTCAGTGTTCGGGCGAGGATGCACGCTCAGGCTGTAGCGCTTCTGTACGGTTGTTTCCTTACTTTGAATGGCAGTACCGCCGTTGGCATCGTAGGTGATGGTGGCGTATTTCGTGGTGAAGGACAATTTGACGCGCGTCGGAAAGCGCACATCATGCAGTGTCAGGGTGACATTGCGCCCGCTCTGCTCGATGGTAGCTTCGCCGGAATAGTCCGTGCCGGTCAGCAGAACCCCCTGCGACATTTTGAGGGTGAAGACGGCGTCCTCGCCCGGCTGGATGTGCAGCCCGTTTTCTGCAATGGTATAGCTGCTGCCTTCCTCAATGAAGACGAGCATGCTCTCTGCCTGTGCCGCCGCTGTGCAGCACAGCAGCAGGGCAAGCAGCACCGATAGCAGCCGACGCACGGAAATCGACCTCCTCAGAATTGGAAATATGCAAAGCCGGCTGCATCCTGCGTTGCAAGCAGGGCAAGCCACGAAAGGGCAATGGCGAGCGTCATCAGCACGAGCCCGACATCGCGCCGCGCGTGAATGGTCGCGTTCGCTGCCGGCTGAAGGTCAAATTCACCCCAGACGTGCAGGCGCGTCATCGCGCAGAGAATCAGCACCAGCAGTACGAGCGAATAGGCATTCAGCCCGAGCGATGACAGCGCATCAGTGAGCGCGAAGCCGCCCGAAACGAGAATCCGGCAAAGCTCGCCGATTTGCGGAAGCGATTCTGCCCGGAAGAGCAGCGCCGCCGGAATGAAGATGAAGAACATGACGATGCGCCGCGCAAGGACAATCAGCGGATGGCGCATGTTGATTTCATGCTTTGCGGCAAAGCGGCGAACCGGCTTGCGCAGCATGCTTTCGATGCAGACAAAAAACGCTGCATACAGCCCCCACAGCACATATGTCCAGCTGGCGCCGTGCCATAGCCCGCACAGCGCAAAGACTATGATGGTGTTGCGGATTTTAGCCGCTTGACCATGCCGGTTGCCGCCAAGCGGAATGTACAGGTATTGCGTGAACCAGCGGTTCAGGCTGATGTGCCAGCGCCGGAAGAACTCTGTGTAGCTCTGCGAGAGGTACGGACGGTTGAAGTTGCGCGTCAGGCGGATGCCGAGAAGCCGTGCACAGCCGGATGCAATCTCCGAATAGCCCGCGAAATCGCAGTACATCTGAATGCAGAAAAGGGCACTCGCACCGGCAACGGACAGGGCATTTGCACTGCCGAGGTCGCCGAAAACCGCATTGACGTACGTGCCGCACAAATCTGCGACGACGCACTTGCGGAAGAAGCCGCAAAGCAGCAGCCGGATGCCGGCGCGCAGGTCATCCGCGTTCAGATGGCGCTCCGCTTTGAGTTGCGGCAGAAGGTCACCCGGCGTTTCGATGGGTCCTGCGACAAGCTGCGGAAAGAACACGACGAAGAGTGAATAATAGCCAAGATGCGGCTCTGCCGGATAATCGCCGCGGTAGACGTCAATGACGTACGACAGCGTCTGGAAGGTGTAGAATGAGATGCCGACGGGCAACAGAATATTCAGCGACGGACTTTCGCACCCGATGACGGCGCAGATGCTGTCCAGAAAGAAATTGGTGTACTTGAAGTAACCCAGAATCCCGAGGCAGACAATCAGCGTCACCGTCAGGCAGAGCTTCTTATGCTGCGGATGGCGCGTGATGATCAGCGCCGCGCCGTAGGATACGAGCGTCGTTGCCAGCAGGAGCACAATCAGCACGGGATTGAAGTACATATAGAAGAACCACGAAGCTGCCAGCAGGAAAATCCAGCGGAAGCGGTGCGGCAGCAGCCAGTGAACCGTAAAGACCGCAGGCAGATAGAGGAGGAATGCACCGGAATTGAAATTCATGCTTTTTCCTCCATCATCAGCAGCAGGAAGCCGGACAGCCATGCCGCCGCCTCCCAGAGCGAACCGCCCAACACGATGAGCACTGCCGTTGCCGCGATGACCAGCGCACCGCCGAGCCATGTCAGCCAACCGCGCGAGGCATGCCATGCGCGTTCCAGCAGGAAGCACAGCAGTCCGCCGCCGTACAGCAGCAAAGCCTCAGGCGATTGCAGCATTACCCATTCTGACATGCCATCAGCTCCTCGCGAATTTTCTGCCGGTCGGGCTTGCCGCTGGCAGTCATCGGCAGATGGTCGACAAAGCGATAGAAGGCAGGCTGTTCGTTTTTCGCCAGCACAGGATTCAACGGCGCGAGTGCCTTGCCCATAACAACCATCGCAGCAGGTACCTCGCCCTGCTTGTCATCGGGAATGCCGACAACGACCGCCTCCTTCACGCCGGAGAGCGCCAGCAAAGCCTGCTCGATTTTCCTCGGCGACAGGTTGTTGCCGTTGCGGATGATGATATCCTTCTTGCGGCCGGTCAGGTGCACCATGCCGTCCTCGCTGACGTAACCGAGGTCGCCGGTGTGCAGCAGCTCCTCGCGCGGCATCGGGTGACCGTAATAGCCCACCATCCGCGCCGGACCAGTCACGCAGATTTCGCCTTCTTCCATAACATCGGCTTCCGTACCGTCTGCACGGATGATTTTGCCGGTGTTCATGGGATAGAACGCGCCGACGGAGGTGGCACGCTGATGCTGCGGCGCACTCGCAAGGACGCAGGAAATGCCGATGCATTCGGACATGCCGTAGACGGAAATCAGCGTCATATGGAGCGTCCGTTCGATGCGCAGGAACTGCTCCTCGGTGACGGGACCGCCGCCGATGAAGCCGGCACGCAGCGAGGACAGGTCGTAGCCATTGCACTGGTCTGCCATGGCGAGATACAGCGAAGGAACGCCGTTCATGCGCGTCAGGCGCTGCTTTTCGATGGCGGACAGAATGCTCGGAATATCCGTTTTTTCGGGGAAGAACAGCCCGTAGCCCAGCACGGCAATGCCGCTGAGCAGCACGAGCCCGAATACATGATGAAGCGGCAGGGCACCGAGGGCGCGGTCATCCGGCTGATAATCGCCCAGCGGAAGCGAGTCAATCAGGTTGTTGACCAGATTGCTTTCGCTCAGCATGACCGCCTTGCTCTTGCCGGTCGAGCCGGACGTGAAGATGACATACGCAGGCTCCTGCGAATTGGTATGCAGTTGACTGCCGGCGGATGGCGCCAGCGAGAAAAGGTCGAGGAAAGACGGCTTTTCGCCTTCGCGGGTGATGCGGAAAACAGTCGGTGCGGTCTGTTCGATGACTGCCTGCACGGTGATATCTGCCTCCGTATTCTGAAGCACCGTCTGCACGTCCTCGCGGGGGTCGAACAACACTGCAAGCGCTCCTGCCGCACGCAGTCCCAGCAGCAGAATTGCCGTTTCCATCGTCCGCGTGCAGCGAACGCCGACCGTTACGCCGCAGCCGATGCGCATCCGATGCAGCGCCGTCGCGACGTGCTCCACCAGAGAGAGTACCATGCCTGCACTCAGCCAATGCTCACTGTTGCCAAGCAGCTGTTTGTTAGGCTCTTCGGACGCCAGCTCCTTCAAATACGATAAAATGCTACGCTGCGAAGCCATCATCGTCATTCTCCTTCGTTCAATAAAGGAAGAGAATCTTCCTAAAATATAGCCTGATGCGTATAGCATATCAATTGGAATGGAAACAGACAAGGGGGTTCCGACAAATGGCGTTTCAGGGTGCTCAATTGCGATTTTTATCGGGACGAAACGCAGTTTTAATGGACGAATGGCGTTTGCGGTTTCTTGTGTTTTACAAGTGAATATGGTATAATGAAGCCCATAAAAGGACAAATCGGGGCAAAATCCGCCCGAATTTCTGTCTTGAGGAGAAAAAAAGGGGAGGAGGGAACGCTGTATGACGGCGCTACTTTCGAGCTACCCGTTTTCGATGATTGATTTTGCCTGGCTGACGGAATTCGCGATTCTGTCTGCAAGCTGGGTAATTCTGGGGACGCAGCGGTTCCGCGGTGCGAAGGCAATATTGCGCGCATGCGGAGAATTCCTGCTGCTGTTCGTTGTGTTCAATGTGGTGACACTTCTGGGCGCTTTTGTGCTGAGGAACAGCCCGACCAACACGTTTTATCCGCTGATCCGCGTCATTCTGCAGAGCGTGATTACGCTGGGATACATGCTGCATAAGAAAATCTGGCGGCGCTCCTCGAAGGTGCTGCTTTGGCTTGTCATGATGACCGCGAGCGTGAGCATATTCGCCATCGCAGGCAAGCTCAGTTTCCTTGTCGGTATGAACATCGGGCGCGGCGTAATCGAGGGCGTTGCCCGAATCGTCATGTATGCGATGCTGATCGCCGTGGCGTTCTGGCTGCGGCACTATCATTTCGATGATTATCAGTCCATCCCGAAAAGCGGACTGGCGCTGATTGCGGCAGACATGTTTTTTGTGCTGACGCTCAACGTGGTGGAAATTCTCACCTTCACGTCGGAAAACAATTTTTTTGTTCTCATGCTCGTGGGTTATGCGACGATGCTGATTATGGGGCTGCTGGCGATTCACGCGATGTACACCATGATGCAGGGACAGCAGGTCATCATCGATCTGCAGGCGGAAAAACAGCGTTTCATCAGCGAGCAGGAGCAGTCGCGCATGACCGAGGCGATGCTGCATAACCTGCGTGCCATCCGCCATGACCTCAAAAATCAGTATGCGTACATGCAGATTCTGCTGAGCGAAAAGCGCTATGCCGAGCTGGAAACATACTTTGCCGAGCTGCTCAAGGAACTGCCTGCGCCGCTGCAGGTGGTTGACTGCGGTAACCGCACGGTCAACACGGTGCTGAACATGGAATTTGCCAAGCTGCGTGCCGACCAGATTGAATTCAGCCATAAGCTGGCGGTGCCGCCGGTGCTGCCCTTCAGCGATGAGGACATCTGCGCGGTGCTCTCGAACCTGATTGACAACGCCGCCGAGGAGTGCCGCCGTTTGCGTGAAAATGGGACGGAAAACGTCAGCATCGCGATTGATCTTCATCTGCATCAGAGCTACCTGTTCATTCAGTGCAGCAACACGACCGACCGCACGACGCTTGAGCGCAACAAGCGCGGTCTGCGCACGACAAAGCAGCAATCGGAACTGCACGGCTACGGCACGCAGATTATCGCAAAACTCGCGGAAAAATACAACGGCATTTCAGACTTCCGCCTGGACGGACAGCGCTTTATCGCGCAGGTGATGCTGCATATGGGCATGGAGGCGAAGCATGAGAATTAAAGTCGCTATGTGTGATGACAACACGAAGACGCTGCCGATTATTGCAGGCGCAACACGCTCGGCATTTCATGGGCGCGGTGTGGATATTGACCTGACGCTGTTTACCTCCGGCGAAAAGCTGCTCGCCTCGCTGGATCAGACGCGTTATCAGCTGATTCTGCTGGATATCGAAATGCCGCACATGGACGGCATCGCGGTCGGAAAAAAGCTCCGCGCCATGGGCAACGACACGAAAATCGTGTTTGTATCCGAGGCGGAAAGCCGCGTGTTTGAGTCGTTTCAGGTGCAGCCGCTGAGCTTTGTGCGCAAGAGCAACTTCCTCAACGACATCACCGACCTGGTTGACTTGTACCTCAAGACGTGTTCACGCGAGGAGGCAGGCGAAAATCTCGAGGTGACGGTGCGTTCGGGCATTGCAGTTGTCAAGAGCAAGAACATCCGCTATATCGAGGGCAGCGGCAATTATCAGATTCTCTACATGGACGGTCAGGAGGAGCCGAAGGAAGTCAAGATGACCATGGATAAGCTCGAACAGATGACCGAACCGCTGGGCTTCATCCGCGTCCATAAGGGCTATCTGGTCAACTATCAGTTTATCTACTCGGTCATGCCGGGTGAAATCATCCTTTCCGATGGCACACGGATTCCCATCGGCCGCAGCCACTCCGGCGAGGTCAAGGCGAAGTTCCTGTCACTTGTCGGCGGACAGGGGTGATCATTGGTTGCTGGGACGCTCCGAACGGTCGGAGCGTCTTTTTTGTGCCGGAAAATCGGGCACAAGATGCGTTTCGTCATGGACGAACTGCACCTCGTCCGTGTTAATCGTCACTTCTCCAAGGCTTTTTTGCTGTTTCACCGCCGAAAAAAGCCGATCCTCCAACAGATATTGAAATCATTTGGTCAACGATTTACCATATAGTCAAGCATTGCGAACAGCAATGAAAAAAAGCAAAGGAGAATCGGTATGAAAAGAATCGTTTCCACAGTGCTGGCGCTGAGCCTTGCCCTGACGGCAGTGATTTCTACTGCTTCTGCGGACGAGACGAAGAAGTGGTCTGAAAAGCGCACCGCAAACGGCTGGGTGGAAGTCACCAACGAGGGCGGCAAGACGCTGGGCTACAGCAAGTCCTCCGGCGTGACCATCCTGGAAGTGGACGGCTATGCTTTCAAGGATCTGAACCGCAACGGCGAGCTGGATACGTATGAGGACTGGCGCCTTGACAACGAGACGCGTGCTCATGCACTGGCTGACAGCCTGAGCGTGGAAGAAATGACGCCTCTTTACACCCACGGCGGCTGGACGTCCTTCGGTTCCACCATCGAGGGCACGGATCTGACCTACGTTGAGGAAGGCGGCCGTGCGGGCGTTACCCGTTCCGCCATCAACGAGGGCAACACCTCCATGGCAGTCGAGTGGGTGAACGCGCTGCAGACGCTGTGCGAATCCACCGGCAACTGGGGCATCCCGGCAACCATCTCTGTTGACCCGAACCACATCTCCAACACCATCGACCAGAACTCTCTGGCTGCCACCTTCTCCACCGAAGAGGCTTTCAACCTCGGTGTTGAGCACGGCAAGCAGTACCGCGCGGTTGGTGTAACCATGCTGCTCGGCCCGCAGATCGGTATCGGCACGGAGCCGACCATGACCCGCGCGACCGGCGCCTACAGCGAAGACCCGGCTCTGTCCCGTGACCTGGCGGATGCTTACATCTCCGGTCTGCAGTCCACTTGGGCTGAGGACGGCACCGACCTCGGCTGGGGCGAAGATTCCGGGTATGCCATCGCGAAGCACTTCGTCGGCGACGGCGCTTGCGAAGGCGGCCGTAACGACCACATGGACGCTGGCAAGTTCGACGTCTTCCCGGCTTACAACTTTGAAGCGCACCTGATCTCCTTCTTTGACGGCGCCTTCAACCTGAAGAACTCTGTGACCAAGACCTGCGGCGTCATGCCGAACTACGCCATCTCCTACAGCCGTGACGGCTCCCTGGGCGAACTGGTTGGCGGCGCGTACTCCCACTACAAGATGAACCTGCTGCTCGACAACGACTATCAGGGCTTCATCCTGACCGACTGGCAGATCACCAACGACGGCCAGCAGACCTACGGCGTTGAGGACTACACCACGGCTGAGCGCTATGCCCTGCTGATCGAAGCTGGCGTGCATCAGGTTGGCGGCTCCTCCGACAATGACGCGGCGGCTGAAGGCTACGAGCTGGTCGTGGACGAGCTGGGCGAAGAAGAGGCGGAAGCTCTCCTGCGCAACGCTGTGTATCACTTCCTGCTGACCCAGTTCCAGTGCGGCCTGTACGAGAACCCCTACATCGACCTTGACCATGCCATCGCGACTGTTTGGAACAATGACACGGATGCTGCCGCCAAGGAAGGCCAGCAGAAGTCCGTCATCATGCTGAAGAACAGCGGCGTGATCGCTCAGAACAACGGCGAAAAGAAGACGGTTTATATCCCGATGAATTATTCTTCAGGCAGTGGCGCTTCCTCCTCTGCGGCTGCAACGCCCGCGAAGTGGGAAACCGCGATTGATATCAAGGTTGCTGAGAAGTACTTCAATGTCGTGACCGACACGGTCGGCGATCCCACCGGTGATCCCGATGAAGACGGCAATGCCACCTACACCGAGAACGACATCATCCGCGCGAGTGCGGAAGAAGTCGCGGCCTGCGACATGATCCTCATGTTCATGGATGCGCCTTCTCAGGACTCCACGCAGGACAGCGACGGCAACTGGCTGCCTGCAAACCTCCAGTACGGTGAGTACACGGCTGTGAACGCACGCCGCGAATCCATTGCTGCGGACACGAAGACCGAGGTCGTCAATGACGGCTACTACGGCACGAAGTCCCAGACGGTCAAGATCAACCGCTCCTACGCCAACAACACCGTCGGCAAGGACGGCAACTATGACCAGCTCGAACTGCTCCAGTACGTGAACACCATCAAGGGTGACGCGAAGGTTGTCACCGTGATGAGCAAGTCCTCCGGCCCGAGCGTCATGGTCTTCAGCGAAGTTGAGCCCCTGTCTGATGTTATCCTGTACTACTACGGCTCCACCAGCTGGTTCTTCGAAGAGTCCCTGCTGGAAATCATCAACGGCGATGTGGAACCCAGCGGCCTGCTGCCCTTCCAGATGCCTGCTTCGATGGATGCTGTGGAAGCTCAGAAGGAAGACCTGCCGCGCGACATGGAATGCTACGTCGACGCGAACGGCAACACCTATGACTTCGCCTTCGGCCTGAACTGGTCCGGCGTCATCAATGATGAGCGCGTGCAGACCTACAGCGTCGAGCCGCTGACGAAGGTCGAAAGCATCACCTTCCATTACGCGGATGAGTAATCCCTGACGAACCCGTTGCGCAGGGCAGAGTCCTCTCTGCTCTGCGCATTTTAGGAGGAAAACGAATCCATGATCGATTTGCTCATTAATCTGCTGACACCTGTGTTCGTCGATATGGGCGCCAGCGCGACGGACGTGTCGAACTACCTCCATGCGATTGAGAATTACATCTATTGGGGCGTCGGCGCGTTTGCCGTGATGATCGTGCTGCTGATTGCGGCGCACTGGCTTGCCAAGAAGGGCACGCGCCATGTCATCCGCTGGACGGCGGTGCTGGCGTTTCTGACGGCGATTGTCGTGATCGTCAACTCGGTCTGCTACGGTCCGATGTACGCGATTGTTTCCGGCTTCCTGAATGCCTCGAAGGCTGAAATCTCTGACGACGTGGTAGGCAACTC
This sequence comes from Anaerovoracaceae bacterium, assembly GCA_963590165.1. Taxonomy (GTDB): domain Bacteria; phylum Bacillota; class Clostridia; order Christensenellales; family Aristaeellaceae; genus UBA11524. The sequence continues at coordinate 21,878 of CAVANO010000010.1, read as the reverse complement.
CATGGGCGTCATCGAGAAGATCGGCGAGGAGGGCATGGTGCTTGTCAAGAATGACGGCACGCTGCCGCTCAACCAGGAAAAGACAAAGAACCTGAACGTGTTCGGCTGGGCATCGGCGCATCCGGTGTACTCCGGCACGGGTTCTGCCGCCAGCGGCGACACGGCTGACGCGACGGTGGACATCATCGGCTCTCTGAACGCGGCAGGCTTTGCCACGAACGAGACGCTGACGAAGATGTACGAGGATTACGGCAAGGACTACTGGGGCGGCGACCGCCCGGTCATCAACATGACCACGCAGGACTGGTCCCTGCCCGAACCCACGACTTCCTATTATACGGACGAAATCATGAGCGAGGCGAAGGCCTTCTCTGATACCGCCGTGATTGTCATCGCGCGCAGCGGCGGCGAGAATGCCGACCTGCCGTCTGACATGGGCGCTGTGCTCAACAAGACCTTTGACCGCAGCAGCGAGGTGCTTGAGAGCGTTGCCCATAACTACAACAGCACCAAGGCAACGTTCTACAACAACTCGTATGATTACAACGAGTTCCAGGCGGGCGACCACTACCTCCAGCTGTCCCAGAGTGAAAAGAACCTGGTTGAGCTGGTGACGTCCAACTTTGAGAACGTCATCGTGGTCATCAATGCCAACAACACCATGGAGCTGGGCTGGGTTGAGGAATACGACAACATCGGCGCAGTCATCCTGGCGCCCGGCACCGGCGCGACCGGCATGACCGCGCTGGGCGAGATTCTGAACGGCAGCGTCAATCCGTCCGGCCATACGACCGATACGTATCTCTATGACCTGACGCAGGCGCCGACGTGGAATCATTCCGGCAACAGCGGCAACTACTGGTATTCTAACACCAAGGATCTTGTCAAGCAGCTTGCGCGCCTTGACAACACCTTCAACGGCGTCATTTCCTTCGTGGACTATGTGGAAGGCATCTACATGGGCTACAAGTTCTATGAGACGGCGGCTGAGGAAGGGCTGATTGACTACAGCGCGATCGTGCAGTATCCTTTCGGCTATGGCCTGAGCTACACCACGTTCTCGCAGGAAATTACCGACCTCAAGAAGAACGACGATTCCGTGACCGTGACCGTTAAGGTGACGAACACGGGCAATGTCGCCGGCAAAGATGCGGTTGAGCTGTACTACACGCCGCCGTACAACAATGGCGGTATCGAAAAGTCCTCCGTCAACCTGATTGACTTCGAGAAGACCGACCTCCTGCAGCCCGGCGCGTCCCAGACGGTGACGTTCACGGTCGCACTGGAGGATATGGCCTCCTATGATTCCTCCTGCATCAAGACCGCAAACGGCGGTTACATCCTTGAAGCGGGCGAATACACCATGTCCGTCCGTTCCGACTCCCACACGGTGCTGGACAGCAAGTCCTTCACGCTCGATGCCGACATCGATTACAGCGTTGACGGTCGTCCGTCCGACAACACGGTGGCAACGAACCAGTTCAGCGATATGGCAAGCGACCACGCGACGCTCTCCCGCAAGGATCATTTCGCCAACTATCAGGAAGCAGTTGCAGAGCCTGCGGAAAGCGAATATGAGCTGTCCAAGGATGACATCAAGACCATCCGTGCCATCACGGTCGTCAAGTACGACCCGACTGCATACGACAATGCGGACGACGTGATGCCCACGACCGAGGCACAGAACGGTCTGACGCTGTCTGACCTCGTCGGCAAGGACTACGATGACGAACAGTGGGATCTGCTGCTCGACCAGATGTCCGTGTCCGACATGGTGACGCTTATCAACACCGGCGGCTGGAAGACGGCTGCCATCGAATCGGTCGGCAAGGTTGCCACCTCTGACTGCGACGGCCCGTCCGGCCTGTCCAACTACGTTACCGGCTCGACCGGCACGCAGTTCCCGACGGAAGTCCTGATGGCGCAGACGTGGAGCAAGGATATTGCAACCGAAATCGGCTCCGCGATGGGTCAGGAATTCGCCAACGCGAACAACTACGGCTGGTATGGTCCGGCCATGAACCTGCACCGCAGCGCGTTCTCCGGCCGTAACTTTGAGTACTACTCCGAAGACGCGGTGCTGTCCGGCCTGTTTGCCTCCTGCGAGGTGAACGGTGCGGCTCAGTGGGGCGTGTATCCGTACATCAAGCACTTCGCCGGCAACGATCAGGAAACGAACCGTACGGCGTGCCTGACGACGTGGATGACCGAGCAGACCTTCCGCGAAAACTGCCTGAAGCCGTTTGAAATCGTTGTGAAGAACTTCGATTTCGAGAACCATTCTATGGGCGTCATGACGTCCTACAACTGGCTGGGTTATACGCCGACCATCAGCAGCTCTGCGTTGCTGAAGACGGTGCTGCGCGGCGAATGGGGCTTTGTCGGCACGGTCATTTCCGACTACAACGGCTCTTACGGCTTTGAGATTACGGATGCGGCAGTCCGCGCAGGCAATGACCTGATGCTGGGCTACGGCATGGCGGAATCGAACCAGCTGGAAGATCTGGAGTCGGCAACACTGGTGAAGGCTCTGCGTCAGTCGAGCAAGAACATCCTGTACATGGTGTCCAAGAGCGGCTACTACAATGACCCGACGGCCATGGAAGTCAGCAGCGTGGACAATATGGCGAATCTGTTCAAGATTGTGAATTGGACCACGGCTGCGGTCGTGATTGTGCTGGAGGCATTCGTGGTCACCCGCTGGCTGCTCAAGCGCAAGAAGGCGAAGGCAGCTGCAAAGGCATAATCCAATCAGAAATCAGGGGGACGGGAGTTTGTCCTGCCCCCTTGGCACTTGCATATCATTTTAGTTCCCAAACAGCAGATGCTGCTGAAGTGCATCAACAAACCTAAGGTGGCGTTGGAGGGCTCGCAAGCCCTTCACCTCTAAATCGGCTTTCAGCGACATATGCTGTTGGAAATAAATTAAAAGGAGTAACCCCATGAAGAAGCAAATCCTGTCTCTTGCGCTGACGGCGAGCATGGTGCTGACCGCAGCGGCAATTCCGGCAGCGAGTGCGGAAGAATCGACCAAGCTCTGGTCGGAAAATCGCACGGCAAACGGCTGGACGATGGTGACTAATGAGGGCGGCGAAACGCTGGGCTACAGCAAGTCCTCCGGCGTGACGATCCTGGAAGTGGACGGCTATGCGTTCAAGGACATGAACCGCAATGGTCAGCTGGATACGTATGAGGACTGGCGCCTCGATGACGAGACCCGTGCCCGTGCGCTGGCTGACAGCCTGAGCGTGGAGGAAATGACTCCTCTGTTCACGCACGGCGGCTGGTCTTCCTTCGGTTCGACGATTGAAGGCACCGACCTTGAGTATGTGCAGGCTGGCGGCCGCGGCGGCGTGACTCGTTCCGCAGCGAGCTCCGGCAATACCACGATGGCCGTTGACTGGGTGAACGCGCTGCAGACGCTGTGCGAATCCACCGGCAACTGGGGCATCCCGGCGACCATTTCCGTTGACCCGGCGAACATTGCCGGCACGATTGACCAGACCGGTCTGGCTGCCACGATGGACACCGAGCTGGCATTTGAGCTGGGCAAGATGCATGGCAAGATGTACCGTTCGGTCGGCATCACCATGCTGCTGGGACCGATGATCTCCATCGGCACGCAGCCCACCATGGCTCGTTCCTCTCAGGCATATTCCGAGGATCCGGCGCTGAACCGCGACCTGGCGGATGCCTACATCTCCGGTCTGCAGTCTACCTGGGCTGAGGACGGCACTGACCTTGGCTGGGGCGTTGACTCCGTGTATGCCATCGCCAAGCACTATGTCGGCGACGGCGCTTGCGAAGGCGGCCGTAACGACCACTTTGACGGCGGCCGCAGCGACGTTTTCCCGGGCAACAATTTCGCGGCGCACTTGATTCCCTTCTTTGACGGCGCGTTCAACCTGACCCGCAGCATCACTGGTTCCTCCGGCGTTATGCCGAACTATGCAATGTCCTACAGTGAGGACGGCTCCCTGGGCGAGCTGATGGGCGGCGCTTATTCCTCCTATAAGATCGGCCTGCTGAAGGAGAACGGCTTCGAGGGCTTCATCCTGACTGACTGGCAGATCACCGATGACGGCGGTGCCGGCAGCTACACGGTGACCGACCTGACCGTTGCTGAGCGCTTCGCTCTGCTGTACAAGAACGGCATCCATCAGGTTGGCGGCACGAGCGACGTCGAGGGCGCTGCGGCTGGCTATGAGCTGGTCGTGGAAGAACTCGGCAGCGAAGAGGCTGAAAAGATCCTGCGCGATGCAGTCTATCACTTCATCCTGACGCAGATGGAAGTCGGCCTGTACGAGAACCCCTATGTTGACCTGGACAACGCGATTGCCACTGTCTACACGAACGAGACGGACGCCATCGCCAAGGAACAGAAGCTCCAGACGATCATGATGCTCAAGAATGACGGCGTCATCGCCCAGAACAACGGCGAAATGAAGACCGTCTATGTGCCCATGACCTACTCCGCCGGCAGCGGCGCTTCTTCTTCCGGCGCGGCAACGCCTGCAAGCTGGTCCGCCTCGATGGATACTTCGATCGTGTCGAAGAACTTCAATGTCGTGACCGATACGGTCGGCGAACCTACCGGCGACCCCGATGAGGATGGCAACGCGACCTACACCGAGAACGACATCATCCGCGCGAGCAGCGAAGAAATCGCGGCATGCGACTTCATCCTCGTGCCCATGAGCGCCCCGAATACCGACTCCGAGCAGGACAGCGAAGGCAACTGGCTGCCTGCGTCCATCCAGTACGGCGAGTACACCGCGACCAACGCGCGTGAAGTGTCCATCGGCAAGGATACCGGCAACCGCTCCTACCAGGGCAACACCGTCGGCAAGAGCAGCAACTATTCCAGCCTTGAGCTCCTGCAGTATGTGTACAGCGTCAAGGGTGACGCGAAGGTGCTTGTGCTGATGAGCAATTCCTCCGGCTCCGCCCAGATGGTTTGGAGCGAGGTCGAGCCGCTGTGCGATGCCATTCTGTACTACTACGGCTCTGCTTCCAGCTACACCGAAGTGCTGATGGAAATCGCTGCCGGCAACTATGAGCCCTCCGCTCTGCTGCCGTATCAGCAGCCCGCATCCATGGAGGCTGTTGAAGCGCAGTACGAAGACGTCCCGCGCGATGTGGAATGCTACGTCGATGCGGACGGTCATGCGTATGATTTCGCCTACGGCCTGAACTGGTCCGGCGTGATCAACGACGAGCGCGTGCAGACCTACTCTGTTGAGCCCCTGACGACGCCCTCGACCATCACCTTCCACTATGCCAACGAAGAGGCGGCGGCTGAGTAATTCAGCAAAACGAACCAAATAAAAAGGGGACTGCTGCATATGCTGCGGCAGTCCTTTTTTATGCAATTGACATGACATACACCTGACAGGGATTCCATTTGTCCCAAAGCGTCGGAAAGACCTCGAACTCCTTGAAGCCGAGCGCGCGGTAAAAGCGGTTTGTGCGGTCATAGGCCTCATAGTGTCCCATCTGCACGGTTTTTACCTGCAGGAAGGAATAGCCCTGTGATTTTGCATAGGCATACGCGGCGGAAAACAACGCTTTACCGATGCCGCAGCGGTGGTATGCCTTCAGTACGCCCATGACGTACAATTCAGCGGTGTCCCGTCCTGTTTCCTTGAGCGCGAGGAAGCCGGCGATCCGCCCATCCTCTTCGGCGCACCAGCAGGGGAGGGAAGACACATTGGCAATGTACTCCTCGCGCGAATCGGCCATGCCGAACCATTCGGGCAGCGCTTCAAGCACCTTTCTGGCGGCGTATTGCTTTTCTTCGGCATTCGAACGCTTGATGATTTCCATGCGGCTGTCTCCTTATGCTTTTTCCAGTGAGCTCGAACCGCGCAGAATCATCTCGCTGGCAAGGTGTGCCATATTGGAGGCGGATTCCTTGCACTGCCGCGTCAGCCACGTGCGAATCAGTCCGATGCAGCCGAAGACAACGAAGTCGTAGCGGTAGTTGAATTCTTCCGGCGAGCAGGGCTCACGCAGACGCTGCCAATCCTCCATGCACTTCTCATGGACGACGTGATTCAGCCGCTGCAGGAACGCCATGTCACCGTGCTCACCGAGGAGGACGTCGCACATCTCATGATTCTCCTGCACGAAGTTGAACAAATCCTGCAAAAAGGGCAGGGAATGGCTGATGACCACATCATCCTTGTGGGAGATGATAATCTGGTCGAACTTGCTGAACAGCTCTTCCTCGATTTGGGTGAGCATATCGAAAATATCCCGATAGTACAGATAGAAGGTGCCACGGTTCACATCGACATGCTCCGCCAGCTCGCGGACGGTGATATCCTGCACGGGCTTGCGCTGCAACAGCTCGGTCAGTCCCTGCGTCAGGAGTTTCTTTGTCCGGCGTACACGCCTGTCTTCCTTCTTCTCCGTCATTGCTTGATGCCTCGCTTTTCATTTTGTCGAGAAAGTTTCTCAACAATTTATGCTTATCTTGTTGAATAAGCATCGCGATGTCTCAATCCATGTTGATTAACCAACGACCAGTGAATCAACTGTTGATTGATTTTCATCACAGAAGCTATTATAATACGTTTCGTTGACAAAGTCAACACAATGTTTGATAACTTGACGAGCATTGAGAAAAGGAGGATGGATTGTGAAGACATTTTCCAGATGGCTGGTGCGTCATAAGGCGCTGGTCATCATTTTGTGCCTGCTGCTGCTGATTCCGTCAGTGTTCGGCATGGCGTCCACGAAGGTCAAGTATGACCTGCTTTATTATTTGCCTGAGGATCTGGACACGGTGCGTGGTCAGAACATCCTCATGGAGGACTTCGGCAAGGGTGCATTCAGTTTGTGCGTCACCGAGGGTCTGACTGAAGTCGAACAGGAGGATTTGGAGGAAGCCATCCGCAATGTTGACCATGTGGACTCCGTTATCGGTTATGCGTCCATTGTCAAGGGCGACATCCCTGTGGAGATTCTGCCGGACAATTTCCGCGAAATCTTCCAGAAGGATGACAGCCGCCTGTTTGCCGTGTTCTTCGATGATACTTCCTCTGCGGAAGGCACCATGGAAGCCATTCAGGAGATTCGCCGGATTGCCGGTGAAAAGTGCTTTGTGGGCGGTCTGTCCGCGGTTGTGACGGACACGAAGAAACTGGTTGAGGAGCAGGAAGGCATCTACGTGGCCATCGCGGTTGTGCTCAGCTGCATCGTGCTGATGCTGACGATGGACTCGTTCCTGCTGCCGCTGATTTTCCTGGCGTGCATCGGCACGAGCATCCTGTGGAACATGGGCAGCAACTACTTCCTCGGAGAAATCTCCTATATCACGAAGGCAGTTGCTGCGGTGCTGCAGCTGGCCGTAACGCTGGACTACTCCATCTTCCTTTGGCACAGCTACAAGGAAAACAAGGCCGTCTATGAGGATCGCAATGAGGCCATGGCGGAGGCAATTCGCCTGACGTTCTCCTCGGTCATCGGCTCAAGCCTGACGACGGTTGCCGGCTTCGTGGCGTTGTGCGCGATGAGCTTTACGCTTGGCCGCGACCTCGGCATCGTGATGAGCAAGGGTGTTATCTTCGGCGTACTTGCGACCGTGACGATGCTGCCTTGCGTCATCCTGTGCATGGACAAAGCGATTGAAAAAACATCGCATAAGCCGCTCCTGCCGGATATGAAGGGCTTTGCGAAATTTGTGACCAAGCACTACAAGGTGCTGTTCGTTATCCTGCTGCTTGTCTGCGTGCCGGCGTTCTACGGTTACAGCAATGTCGAGGTTTATTACGACATGAGCTCTGTGCTGCCGGATTCGCTTGCATCCACGCAGGCAAACGCGAAGCTGTCTGACACGTTCGATGTCTCCACGAGCCATCTGGTGCTGGTGGATGCGGACGTCAGCCAGAAGCAGGTCAAGGACATGGCGGACGAAATGGCGGAGGTCGATGGCGTGAAGCAGGTGCTTTGCCTTGACAGCCTGCTGGATGCCGGCATTCCGGAAAGTACGCTGCCGGATGATGTCCTGTCCATCCTCAAGAGCGACAACTATCAGCTCATGCTCGTCACTTCCGAATATGTGGTTTCCACCGATGCAGTGAACGCGCAGATTGACGAACTGAACGCCATCCTCAAGAAGTATGATGAGGGCGGCATGCTCATCGGCGAGGCCCCCTGCACGAAGGATCTGATCAGCTGTACTGACCAGGATTTCAAGGTTGTCAATGTGATTTCCATTGTTGCCATCTTCCTGATTATTGCACTCGTGTTGAAGTCGATTTCGCTGCCTGTCGCGCTGGTTGCGCTGATTGAGGCGGCCATCGCGGTCAACCTGTGCATTCCGTATTACACGAACACGACGCTGCCGTTCGTGGCGCCTATCCTGATTTCGACTATTCAGCTCGGTTCGACCGTTGACTACGCCATCCTGATGACGACGAAGTACCTGCAGAACCGTCAGGCGGGTCAGGACAAGAAGACGGCCGTCAGCACGGCTGTTGCATTCTCCGCGCAGTCGGTGCTTGTCAGCGGATTCGGATTCTTCGCAGCGACGTTCGGCGTCGGTCTGTATGCGAATGTTGACATTATTTCCTCCATGTGCAGCCTGATGGCGCGCGGCGCACTCTGCTCGATGGCGGTTGTGCTGTTCCTGCTGCCGGCATTGCTCATGGTTTGCGACAAGCTGATTATCCATACCACGCTGGGCATGAAGAACGCCCGCGAAGCGAAATAACGAAAGGAGCCAAGAAGTATGAAAAAGCAATTGATTTCTCTGGCGCTTGCAGGTGCGATGGCTGTGACCGGCACCTGCGCCTGCGCGGAAACGCTTAAGCGTGAGCGCGTCTTTGCGGTGCTCGATGCATCCGGCGAACAGCAGACGGTGATTGACTCGATCCATCTGCAGAATGATGACGGACTGGATACGATTACGGACAGCACGTCCCTGACGGATGTCGAAAATATGTCGGGGCATGAGACGTTCATGCTGGACGGTGAAACGCTGACGTGGCAGGCAAATGGCAACGATATCACCTATCAGGGCAAGAGCGATAAGGCGCTGCCCGTGAAGCCGTCTGTCACGGTGAAGGTGAACGGCGAAGAAGTCAGCGCAGCGACATTGTCCGATGTCAGCGGCGAAGTCGAGCTGACGATCACCTACACGGCGGATGCCCCCTATGTCGCGATGACGGTTGTGCCGCTGCCTGAGGAAGGCTTGACGGATATCACGATGGAAAACGCGATGTTGATGCAGGAAGGCAGCCGTCAGGTGATTGTCGGCTATGCCGTTCTTGGTGTCGATGAAAAGCTTGAACTGCCTGACCACTTCACGGTGAAGGCGACGGCAGACCATGCGGAAATCAGCTGGATGATGACCATTGCAACGAGCGAGCCGATCGACGCGCTTTGCAGCGAGCTGACCGAGGACGCGTTGGATTTGACCGATGCGAAAGACAATGCGGTCGAATTGCTGACGGCGCTTGCAAACGGCACGGAGCTGCCCGAAATGAGCGGCGAATGGAAGACGCTTGTTGACACCATCAACGAGCTGACGGACGGCGTGCAGCAGCTTAGCGATGGTGCTGCCTCCCTCAAGGACGGCGCTGACCAGCTGACGACCGGTATCACGTCCCTCGAAACCGGTCTGACGACCTTGAAGGAGAATAACGAAACGCTGACGTCTGCCGCAAGCCAGATCTTCGACGCGGTGCTTGCCACGGCGAATACGCAGCTTGCGTCTGCTGGGCTTGACCAGGCAGGCATCACGCTGCCGGAACTGACGCAAGAGAACTACGCCGAGGCGTTGCAGTCCGCTGTGGATGCGATTGACGTTGACGCACTGCGTAACATGGCGACCGAGAAGGCACGTGCGCAGGTCGAGCAGGCGGTTCAGGCGAAGGAAAGCGATATCCGCGCTGCGGTTGAACCCGTGGTGGAGGCGAAGGTGCTGGAGGCTGTCCTGCAGTCTGTCGGCATGGACATGACTGCGGAAACGTATCAGCAGGCAGTAGCGGCGGGCCAGGTCACGAGCGAGCAGAGTCAGCAGATTACCGCTGCAGTGCAGCAGCAGATGGCAACAGACGAGGTGCAGGCGCAACTCGATGCCGCCGTGCAGGAACAGATGGAAGCATTAGTTGAGCAGAACCTGCAGTCCGATGAAGTGCAGTCGCAGATTGCAACAGCAGTTGCTTCGATCAAAGCCGGCTGTGAGCAGCTGTCTTCCCTGAAGACGCAGCTGGACAGCGTTGCGGCTTTCGTGACGGGTCTGACGGCGTATACGGATGGTGTCAGCCAGGCGGCAGAAGGTGCTACCGAGCTTCATACCGGCGCGACGACGCTGACGGACGGTGCCTCGCAGCTTTCTGACGGCATTAATACCCTGCAGACGAGCCTGACGGACGGCGTGAAGGAAATGGCAGCGAAACTGCTGCCTTACTGCACGGACGACCTCGCGGATGCGCTGCGCATCTACACCGAAACGGCGGACAGTGCTGCAGCAGCCGGTCATTATGACCTCGTTGCAGACGGCATGGATGCTACGACGGTTTACATCATCCGCACGGATATGAAGTGAACATCAGGAGAACCAGAAGGAGACTGCCTCGTGCAGCCTCCTTTTTTCGTGCGCTTGATGAAATCTGTATATTTGACAAGTATATTGGACGCAAAAACGCGTGTTGCATTTTTTTCAACGGACGGCGTCATTTTGGATTTTGATCCGCGGAGAGAAGCCTGATATTCAGAAATCGCTTTCATATGCAGGTGCCTTGATTGGGCATGCACCATTTGGGCGAGCAAAAGGACAAAAGACATAACTTTTTCACCCGAAATCGTTGTAATTTCATGCGCAAACCATAATTTGTCTTGCACTTCCACTTGACGTTTGTATTCATTCATGATAAAATATTCCCAAGAATTTTTATGGAGGTAAAGGGGTACCGCCATATGAATTCGTTTTCGGTCATAAATTTTGTAAGGAGGAATATCATGAAAAAAGCATTGTCCATGCTTCTTGCTCTGTGCATGCTGCTCACTCTCGCTGTGACGATGGGCGCAACCGCGGAAGAAGCAGCCAGTGACGTCCCCAGCTACACCTTCAACACTTACTCCTCTTCTCTGGCCAACAACTGGAACCCCCACACCTGGGAAACCAATGCTGACGATGCGGTTCTCGGCTACCTCTCCAGCCCGTTCGTTACCATGCAGGCTGAAGACACCGAAAACGGCGTTTATCAGTGGGTCTACGAAATGGCCACTGAAATCAACGACGTGACCGCCACCCATCAGGATGACCTGACCAAGTACAACGTCACCCTGCCGGCCGGCATGACCGCCGCTGACGTCACTGAGGGCTATGTCTTCGAGATTAAGCTGAATGAGAATGCAAAGTGGGAAGACGGCACCCCCATCAATGCTGATTCCTACATCTATTCCATGCAGCAGCTCCTCAACCCGGAAATGAAGAACTACCGCGCGAACCTGTACTACGCCGGTGAGTCTGCCATCGCTGGCGGCAACGGCTACTACTATGCAGGCGGCACGGCTTACTATGAGAACGCCGGCGAGTACACCATGGCTGACCTGACCGTCAATGAGAACGGCCAGTATGTCACCGCTGACGGCTGCCCGATGTACCTCGCTGTTGACTACGTGCTGAACACCCAGCTCGGCGGCAACACCCTGAAGGACTATGTCGAAGCGTACGGCGACCAGTACTTCGGCATGGACACTTGGGAAGAGCTCGTTGCCCTGTGCGACGAGAACGGCCTTGTTCCGCTGACCGATGCGAACTACGCGCTCTTCGCGCCTGTGACCACCGCCAACGCGAACTGGAACGAGACCGAGGCTGACCTGCCGATGTACTTTGTCTACACGCAGGAAATGCCGGTTGTCGGCTTTGACACGGTCGGCCTGTACAAGACGGATGATTACACCATCTATTACGTCATGCAGGCGCAGATCGACTACTACTACGCGCTGACCTCCTTCACCTCCACCTGGCTGGTGTATGAGCCCTACTACGAAGCAGGCAAGGACACCACCGGCACGCTCGTGACCACCGACTACGGCACCACGATCGAAAACACCATGTCCTACGGCCCGTACAAGCTCGAATCCTATCAGGAAGAGAAGCAGATGGTTTTCGTGCAGAACGAGAACTGGTACGGCTGGGAGGAAGGCGAAGACGGCACGCTCGTGTCCTACACGCCTTACCTGGTTGACGGCGAGAATGTGCAGCGCTATCGCACCACCAAGCTCGTCATCGACGTCATGACCGACGACGCCGCCAAGCAGGCCTTCCTGAAGGGCGAGCTCGACGAGTGGTCACCTTCCGCTGAAGAGCTGTCTACCTACGCCTCTTCCGAGCAGCTGTACAAGGCGCTCGAAACCTACACCATGTCCTTCTTCTTCAACACCGGTCTGGATAACCTCAAGACCATGGATGAGTCCAAGGGCAACACCAACTCCGTCGTGCTGAGCAACGTGAACTTCCGCAAGGCGTTCAGCCTCGCCATCGACCGCAATGAATGGGTCACCGCCACCGCTGGCTATGCTCCCACGTTCGGCCTGATGAACACGGTTTACTACTACGACTTCTACAACAACCCGAAGTCCATGTACCGCAACTCTGAGCCGGCTATGAAGGCCATTTGCAACCTGTATGGCGTTGAGTACGGCGAGGGCACCCCGTATGCCACGCTGTCCGATGCTTACAAGTCCATCAATGGTTACAACCTGACCGAGGCTCAGGCACTGATGGCGACCGCTTGCCAGGAGCTGGTTGACGCCGGCCTCTACACCGCGGGCGACGACATCACCATCCGTGTTGCCTACAAGAAGGGCGCGCTTGATTCCACCGACAACAAGCAGATTGAGCTGATGAACAAGTACATCAACGCTGCTGCTGAAGGCTCCGGCTTCGGCCACATCACCCTCGAGGGTCTGGGCAACATCAACGACCGTTACGGCGACGTTGCGAACGGCGAATACGCCATCGGCTACGGCGCATGGGGCGGCGCTGCGCTCTATCCGTTCCGTAACTTCCAGGTCTACTGCGATACCGACCAGTACGAAATCAACGAGGCTGGCTGCTGGGATCCGGCGACCGAAATGCTGACCCTGACGGTCAACGGCGAAGAAGTCACCATGTCCTGGACTGAATGGTCCCGCTCCATGGTCGGCACGGGCGTGTTCGCGGGCGAGAGCCTGGAGACCAAGCTCGAGATCACCGCGAGCATGGAAGAGCTCTACCTGCAGAAGTACTATCGTATTCCGCTGGCAAGCTCCACGTCCTGCAGCCTGCTGTCCTACAAGTGCAGCTACATCACGTCCGAATACAACTTCGCTTATGGCTGGGGCGGCTTCGAACTGATGGAATACAACTACACCGATGCTGAGTGGGCGGATTACATCGCCAGCCAGGACGGCGCTCTGAGCTACGAATAATTCTCGGTCGCTGATCGTGTAAAGTTGTCTGTTAGCACACCGAACGGCAGGGGGAGCCGCAAGCTCCCCCTGCTTTCGGTCTAACGAGGGCAACACCGCACAATTCGGCGGCAACACTGAACTGTGCGGTATTGCCCATGGCTCAGCCGCTTCTTTCTTTCCGGAACGCGCGAAAGTGTGCGCTTCGGTCTGGTCGGGCACGGATGCCGCTGCCTGACTGCCATCAAGAAAAATCATCCAATCCGCCGGATGCCCAAAGGAGTGAGTATCGGTGACAAAGTATGTATTCAAGCGTCTGGGCCTCATGCTGGTGACCTTCATGATCATCACGCTGATCACCTTCCTGCTGATCCGCGTGCTGCCCAGAGAAATGCCTACGGACAAGGTGCAAAAGGCTGCCATCGAAGAACGCTGGGAAGCGCTCGGCTACAATGAGCCGCTGATGACGCAGTTTGTGATCTACATCAAGAACATCGTGACGAAATGGGACTTCGGCACCTCGTGGTATGTGTCCTACCGCACGCCTGCCGCGCAGGTGCTCGGCGACAGATTGCTCCCAACGGTGCTCATCAACTTCTATTCGATGATTGTTTCCGTCCCGATCGGCATTCTGTTCGGCATTTATGCCGCTATCCGCAAGAATAAGTGGGACGATAACCTGATCAGCACGCTGGTTATGGTGTTTATCTCCGTCCCGAGCTATGTGTACGCCTTCCTCGTCCAGTATTTCCTGTACTTCAAGCTCGGCTGGCTGCCTCTGACCATGTACTCTCTCGCGGATGCAGGCGGCAGCTACTTTACGGGCAAGATGTTCGTCAGTATGATTCCTGCCATCATCGCCTTGTCGTTCGGCTCCATCGCGGGCTACACGCGTTTTGTCCGTGCCGAGCTGACCGAAGCGCTGACCTCCGAATACATGCTGCTCGCCCGCGCGAAGGGTCTGACCCGTGCGCAGGCAACGGCACGCCATGCGCTGAAGAACGCCTTCGTGCCGATTCTTCCGTCCATCCTGTCGGAATTTGTCGCGCTGCTGGGCGGCTCGATGATCATTGAGCAGATTTTCGCTGTGCCGGGCGTCGGGCAGCTCTACATCAAGTCTCTGAACCTGCTGGACTATGACGTGTTCATGATGGACTGCGTGTTCTACACGTTTATCGGCCTGCTTGCCGGCATCGTGATGGACCTCAGCTACGGATTTATCGATCCTCGAATCAGAATGGGGGAGAAATAATGTCGGATAAGACTACGCAGAAAATCGCGCCGGAGAAGTTTGCGTTTGTAAACATCAACGAGCGGCTTACCGACACGAAGTTCGACGATAAGCCCATCGGCTATTTCAAGGACGCATGGATTCGTTTCCGCAAGAACAAGGCATCCGTTGTCGCGGCTGTCATCATTATCCTGATTTGCCTCTTCTCGATTACGGCGCCGCTCTTTACGCAGCATGCGAACAACTTCATGGATGTTGTGTATGCCAAGAAAGGTCCGCGCATCAGCGCGCTGCGCAGCCTCGGCATTGCTGACGGCGGCACGAGCGGCAACTACTCCGAGGTCGGTCTGATCAAGGCAATCGGTATCGGTGCCGGCGCGGAAAACTGGGACGGCCATGACGTGACCATGGCAGAGGCGCTTGAAAGCAAGTACCAGCCTATCATCAGCCTTGGCGAATCCTATACGCAGATCGACGCGAAGAAGAAGGAAAAGACCTACTACCCTGCGCGCACCGATGCGTACCTGAATGTTGGCTTCCAGTATAAGAGCATCAAGCAGTCCGAGCTTGCCCAAATTCAGGCATTCGAAGAGGAAACCGGTCTGCATGTGCTCTATCCGCTGATTGAGGATAACGAGTACAACGTGGATTCCACCGACGCGAACAACTGGTACAAGTCGAAGAAGAATGTGCCCGTTGTCACCACGAGCGGCAAGGACGTCAAAATGTCCTACTCTGAAGATCTCGTGCTGGAGGACAACTACAAGCGCGACAGCGAAGGCAACCTCATTTACTATGAGTACACCGGCGGCGGTACGTTTGAAACGGCACAGCTCAAAATCCGCGTGCTGTACTACAACTACTACATCTACCAGAACGGCTATGAGCCGGAATACATCTTCGGCACGGACAGCCAGGGCTATGACCTGATGCTGCGCCTTGCGGGCGGTCTTCGCCTGAGCCTGCTGCTGGCCATCAGCGTGTCGATTATCAACTTCATCATCGGCGCTGTCTATGGCGCGATTGAAGGCTTCTACGGCGGTACTGCCGACCTGATCATGGAGCGCATCTCCGATATCCTCGGCAATGTGCCGTTTATCATCGTTGCGACGCTGTTCCAGATGCATCTGTCGGCTAAGGTGGGTGCTATCCCGTGCTTGATCTTCGCATACGTCCTGAACGGCTGGATCGGCATTGCGTACCGCGTCCGCACGCAGTTCTACCGCTTCAAGAAGCAGGAATTCGTGCTTGCTGCGAAGACGCTCGGCGCGAAGGATCGCCGCCTGATCTGGAAGCATGTCTTCCCGAACTCCCTGGGCACCATCGTGACCAGCACTGCGCTGATCATCCCCGGCGTTATCTTCAACGAGAGCATGCTGAGCTACCTGGGCATCGTGAAGCTTGGTTCTTCGAGCGTCACTTCGCTGGGCACGCTGCTTTCTGACGCGAGCGCCATCTGGACGAATTATCCGCATCTGATGATTCTGCCTGCGCTCTTCATTTCGCTCCTTGAGATTTCGTTCAACCTGTTCGGCAACGGCCTTCGGGATGCGTTCAATCCCTCGCTTCGCAATGTGGAGGATTAAAGCATGGATAATATACTTGAAGTAAAAAATCTGAAGGTTTCGTTCCGCACGCAGGCGGGCACGCTGAAGGCTGTTCGTGACATCTCGTTCAACCTTGAGCGCGGCAAGACGCTTGCCATCGTCGGCGAATCCGGTTCGGGCAAGTCCGTCACCGCGAAGGCGATGCTCGGCATTCTCGCCGGCAACACCATTATCGAGGGCGGCGAAATCCTCTACGACGGGCAGGATCTGCTCAAAATCAGCGAGGATGACTTCCATCACATCCGCGGCGACAAAATCGCTATGATTTTCCAGGATCCGCTCTCGTCCCTGAACCCGATTGTCAAAATCGGCAAGCAGATTACCGAGGCGACGCTCCTCAAAAACAAGTCCAACCGCAAGGAAGCAAAGGCGGAATTCAAGCGCCTGATGAACACCCTCAAGCGTTGCGTACTCGCGTCCGGCAAGTATGACGCGGCGACTGTGAACAGGATGTTCAGCACGTTCGACCAGTTCTGCATGGAGAGCAACAAGCTCGAAAACGAGTATAACATCGCTTTCACGAGCGCAAGCGACCTGGGTGCAGACGCGGAGGATACGTCCTTCAAGCTCGACAAGGGGCAGAAGCTCGATACTAAGGCGCTTCTGCGCGAATACCGCAGCAAGGTCAAGCGTGTCAACACGAGCTTCATTGCGCGCGACTTCCATCGTGATATCGACGCAGTGTATGCAGAACTCGGCAACGTCGAAAGAAGCTACAAGGATGATGAAGCGAGCAAGAAGAGCGCAGAGGAAGTGCTCGGAAAGCTCGAAGCAGTCATGAAGCGCATCGAGAGCCAGACGAAGCCGGATTTCTTCTCCTTGGGCTATTACAAGCTCAACTGTGCAAGTGCTGATCTCAATCAGGAAGTTGAGGCGCTCAACGCGACTGCCGGTGCCTACCTGAAGGATAACTTCATGGACACGTTTGTCGAGATGGCGCGTGAGGGCGTGGCGTATTCCTACAATACAGCACGCCAAAATAAGGAAGATGTGCTGAAGAAGCTGGCGGATGCGCGCGCGTTCTATACGGCTGACTTCGAAAAGGGCGCAGCGAAGAAAAAGTGCAATGAACTGTCCGATGCGGTCGAAGCATCGATTGACCGGCTGGAGTACCTGAAGGACAGCACGGCATACACGTTCCGTTCGGCGCTGATGAATGCCATCAACCGCTACTTCTACTTCCTCAAGAACAACCCGAAAGAGGAGGCACGCTTTGCGCGTCAGACCCGCAAGCGCGATGCGCTTATTGCTCGCGGCAGAAATGTCACGTGGAAGGTCGTACCGAAGGTTGTCTATTCGCAGGAAGAACTGCGCGGCAACATCCTTCAGATAATCGACCGCCTCGAAGCGCACTATCGGGAGCTGCTTGCGCAGGAGGTTGACGTCGAAGAGCGTACCGACAAGCTCATTGAGCACTTCAAGACGGAAGGCTCGCTCGCCGTTTACCGCGTCACCAAGACGATGGCAAAGGAAATGGCCATCAAGCTGATGGACGAGGTCGGCATCCATGAGCCGCGCCTGCGTTATAATCAGTATCCGTTCGAGTTCTCCGGCGGCATGCGCCAGAGAATTGTTATCGCAATTGCTCTCGCGGCGAACCCGGACATCCTGATCTGCGACGAGCCGACGACTGCACTGGACGTGACGATTCAGGCGCAGATCCTTGAGCTGATCAACAAGCTCAAGAAGGAACGTAACCTGTCCATCATCTTCATTACCCACGACCTTGGTGTTGTGGCGAACATGGCGGATAACATCGCGGTCATGTATGCCGGCAAGATTGTTGAGGTCGGCACGGCGGAGGACATCTTCTACGATCCTCGCCATCCGTACACGTGGGCGCTGCTGTCCTCCATGCCCGACCTGGACACGAAGGAAAAGCTCGATGCCATCCCCGGCACGCCGCCGAACATGATTTATCCGCCGCAGGGCGACGCGTTTGCTGCGCGCAACAAGTACGCCATGCAGATTGACTTCGAGGAGCATCCGCCGTTCTTCCGCGTGTCCGACACGCATCAGGCGGCAACATGGCTGCTCCATCCAGACGCGCCGAAGGTTGAGATACCCAAGGCGATTACTGAGCGCATCGCGCGCATGAACGCAAAGCGAACCGGAGGTGAAAGCAATGCCTAACCGCAACGATGAACCCCTGCTGCGGGTAGAGCATCTGTGCCAGTACTTCGGCCCCACCAAGGCGGTGGATGATGTCTCCTTTGACATCAAGAAGGGCGAAGTATTCGGCCTGGTCGGCGAATCCGGCTGCGGCAAGACGACAACCGGACGATCCATCATCAAGATCTACAATATTACCTCCGGCAACATCTATTTCGAGGGTCAGCGCATCGGTGCAGGCACGCTCTCGTACCGCAATGCCATCGAAAACGCCCAAAAGGATACGAAGGAAGAAATCAAGGCACTACAGACCGATACCGCCGCGAACCCTGCCCACAAGGCGGACAACGACGCGAAAATCGCTGACGCGAAGAAGAAACTTGCCGAATGCATCGAGGAGAACAAGAAGCAGATTAAGGCGGCCAAGTTCGACCAGAAGCACTCCGACAAGGAATACGCCCAGAAGTGCGCAGCGGAGGTCACGGCAGAGTACGAGGAAAAGCTCAAGCATGCGTCCGGCGAAGAGGCGGATTTGCTGCGCAAGAAGTACAAGCATGACCTGAATGTCGCCAAGCATACCAAGCTGATCACGAAGATTCAGATGATTTTCCAGGATCCGATTGCCTCGCTTGACCCGCGCATGACCGTCAAGGAAATCATCTCGGAAGGCCTTGTCATTCAGGGCGTGAAAGATCAGGAGTACATCACGAACAAGGTGTACGAGATGCTGGAACTGGTCGGCCTTGTCCGCGAGCACGCGGGTCGCTATCCGCATGAATTCTCCGGCGGTCAGCGTCAGCGCATCGGCATTGCGCGCGCCATCGTCATGAACCCCGAACTGCTGATTGCGGACGAGCCTGTGTCCGCACTGGACGTGTCCATTCAGGCACAGGTCATCAACCTGCTTAACGAGCTGCGCGAACGGCTGGGATTGACCATCCTCTTCATTGCGCATGACCTGTCCGTCGTTAAGTACTTCTCCAACCGCATTGGCGTCATGTACTACGGCAAGATGGTTGAGCTGGCGGAGACGGACGAACTTTTCGCGCATCCGATGCATCCGTACACGCGCTCGTTGCTGTCCGCGATTCCACTGCCGGATCCGCGCAGCGAACGAGAACGCACAAGAATCATCTACAATGCCCTCAAGGATCATGACTACAGCGTCGAGAAGCCTACGCTCCGCGAGGTCTGCCCGGGACATTTTGTCTACTGCAGCGATTCTGAGGAACGCAGGTATAAAGAGGAATTCGGACTTTGAACGAGGAAAAGAAGTCAAGAATCATCACGATGATCACGGGGTTTGTCATCTGCATGCTCATCGGGGCAGGGTTGATGCTCGCCGTGCTCAACAATTACGGCTATGCGGACGCGGAAACCGAGGCGGAACGCTACCGCATCCTATGCGATGCGTGCACGATTCCCGGACTGACGCTTATGCTGTGCGCAGGGCTGGCAGCGGTGTATAATCACGGCGCGTTTACGGGCGTGAGCTACGGGCTGCGCCGAACGAGGGATATCCTTCTGCCGTTCCTGCGGACGGAGTACGTCAAGTACCCCGATTACAAGCGCAAGAAGGAGAAAAAGAAGATTCGGCATTATGCGTTTCTCCTTTATGCAGGGCTTGTGTTCACGCTGCCTGCAGTGTACTTCATGATTCGGTTCTATCAGGTGAGATAATCCATGGGCTGCGAAGACTCGAAAAGGGTCTGACGCAGCCCTATTTTTGTTTTCATTCAGATTGGTCAAAAACAGACGCAACCTGCCGAAAACGGAACGAAAGGTACCGTATACGACAGATTCTGCACGAAAAATGACAGGTTTTGAACGGATCGTGAACATCGAATGAAAAGTGTGGTACACTTCAGTCACAACAAAGAGAGAAAGGAGAGAGCCCATGCAGGTGTTTAACCCGTACCTTCCGTCAGGCGAGTACATTCCCGATGGGGAGCCGCATGTCTTCGGCGACCGCGTGTATGTCTACGGTTCGCATGATCGGTTCAATGCGCCGATCTTCTGCGTGAACGACTACGTCTGCTACTCTGCGCCGGTCAATGACCTGTCCGCGTGGAAGTACGAGGGCGTTATTTATCGGAAGAACCAGGATCCGCTGAATCCACTGGGGATTCGGCTGCTGTTCGCGCCGGATGTCGTGCAAGGAACGGACGGACGCTATTATCTGTACTACGCGTTCGATTTCCTTGGCCGGATGGGCGTCGCGGTCAGCGACAAGCCGCAAGGACCGTACGAATACTACGGTCACGTGCACTTCGCAGATGGCCGCGAATGGGGCAGCCGCTCCGGCGATGAGTTCCCGTTTGACCCGGGGGCGCTGGTCGATGACGATGGCCGTGTGTATCTGTTCTCCGGCTTTGCTACGAAGGTGCCGTTCCTGATGAGCCGTTTCCATAACCTGAAGAACACCGGCGGTGTCGGGATGGAGTTGGAGAGCGACATGCTCACCATCAAGGGCGATGTCAAGCTGATTTTTCCGCAGAAGGATCATCAGCCGCAGAAAGATTTCGTCGGGCATGCGTTCTTTGAGGCGAGTTCGATTCGCAAGGCGGACGGCAAGTACATCTTCGTGTATTCCTCGGAGAATAACCACGAGCTTTGCTGGGCGGAGAGCGACAAGCCGCTCGAGGGGTACCGCTACGGCGGCACGCTCGTCGACCTCGGCGACCTCTACCTGAACGGCAATGCCGACGAAAGCAAGGCCAGCAATTATCTGGGCAACACGCACGGCGGCATGGTGAAGCTGAACGACCAGTGGTACATCTTCTACCATCGGCAGACGAATCAGCATTCGTACTCGCGTCAGGCGTGCGCCGAGCCGCTCAAACAGGCTGAAAACGGCGATTTCCTGCAGTCAGAGGTAACCAGCTGCGGTCTGAACGGCGGTCCGCTGCTCGGCAGGGGTGAATACGAGGCGCGCATAGCCTGTAACCTGTGGAGCAAAGACGGCACCGCCCGATACGACAAGTCTTTCCCCAAGAAGGAGCACCCGTACTTCACGCAGACCGGCAAGGACGGCGACCCGAGCGCCGTACAGTACATCGCGAACATGCGCGATGGCAGCGTCTGTGGCTTCAAGTATTTCCAGATCGACGGCGCTTCCGCCATCCGCTGCGCCGTGACGGGTCCGTGCAGCGGCGTCATCGAGGTCAGCGACACGAGCGATTTCGCGAACCTTGCCGCAACGATTCCGGTCGAGGCGAACCGCGAGATGACGAATGCGACCGCTCCCTTCCGCATGGACGACGGCGTCCGTGCATTGTTTTTCCGCTTCCGCGGCGACGGCGCGATGAACTTCTTCGCGTTCGAGCTGAGCAGGTAAGGAAAAGGGTATGCTGACAAAGAATTGAAACTGCCCGAATGGTGCGGAGAAATGAAACAATTCCGCATTTGCAAAGTTTTGAAGCACAGAAGGGCGGTTCAAGATAGGGCATCACCGCATAATGCAAAAAACGCCCAAATGTGATATAATAGGAATGTGAACAAGCAGCTGAGCTTGTCCG
>CAVANO010000009.1:0-19707 GCA_963590165.1 Anaerovoracaceae bacterium | reverse complement strand
CTCTAGATTTTACCCTAACCAAATCAAAATTGTACTTGACAAGGGGAGCACTTCAATCGTGTACTTCGTAATCAAGAAGATCTATTGGACAGCGAGTATCACCCAATTGCCTGGACATATCATTTGCCAGAAGAATATACGTTAGAAGAAAGTCAAGCGCTTCTTGACCTTTATTATCGTGCAGAGAATGATGTCGTCAAGCGCCTTGAGGAGGCCTTCCCAAGTACGTCAAGCGAAGCAGATTCTTCCCAAACGCAAACTAAAACGATCCCTTCCAAAGCACAAAATACAGTAACCCCTTCCAAAGTGAAGGAAATTCTTCTGCAGCCTTATCGCAACCTGGTCAGCAACGTCGTGAACGCCATCAAAAAAATCATCAAGTAACGCCAACACCTTCGCAAAAGCAGAAACGTCCGGTTCCCGTTCCTGATGTCGGGAGCCGGACATTTTTGCTGTTGCAGTGGAATCATCACAAAAAGGAAGGTGCCCAAGCCTTTGTTTCAAAAGCCTGAGCACCTTCTCAAGTGCGGAGAGTTAGGGATTTGAACCCTAGGAGGGGTATAAGCCCTCACACGATTTCCAGTCGTGCGCCTTAGACCACTCAGCCAACTCTCCATCTTCAATTGTGTTGCGATCGGTCATTCGCAACATCACTATTATATTACGAATCCTGCCGCTTGTCAAGAGGCAAATTGAATTTTTGTCACTCGACAGTCAGCGTAATTCTTCTTTGTTTTGTTGCTTGACTTGCTGCAGCGAAAGCGTTATAGTAGGGAGGAAGTTGCAGAAAGGAAGGTCACCGGCGTGAGCAAAAGTCTACTCGATCTTAGCATTGCTTGTTGCAACATGTTAAGCGATTACAGCGAGGATATTGACCATGAGCTTGACCCTATGAAAATCACGGATGAACCGGCATGGCAGGCGTGGGTGCAGGCAGTCTGCGATGACCCTGATTTTCTGATGCGGACGGATGGCAATTTCTTCGCTGTGTACAAGAAATGCCGTCATTACTCCCCTGATCGGCTGACACGCGATGAAGCACGCGGCTGCATTACGTTTCTGCTCGAACAGATTCTGCTGTCGCCAGCGCCGCATAAGTGCCTTGCAGACGGTACCTTCGGCGATTTTCTGATGCGCTGGGCGGTGCTGGAAGTCTGGAAGGATGACGATGACGTGTAACCTTCCGACAAGTGAATGAATTTGCTATCAATGTGCCTGATTTTCTGATTGATTATTCCTGCTGAAATGATCTTTTTTCCTGATCGACCAAAAAGATCTGAACGAAAAGATCATGGCGCTGACGGCTGGCAGCTGGCGTGTCCTGCAGATGGACATTACGTTCGACACTGCTGGTGAGCACACGATCACCATCGGCGGTCTGACCGGCACCATCACCATCTCTGAGTAATCAACATATTCCCAGGGGACTGCTGCAAAACAGCAGTCCTCTTTTCTGATGCAAATAAAAACGGCTCTGTTTGTTTCAACAGAGCCATTTAGGAATCAATTGTAAATCATCACATCACTGCCCTTGCGGATGAGCACAGGAATCGTGTCAAGCGGCGCGTTCATGCGGATGGTTTGTCCTCCGGAATAGACCGCACCGGAAGCAGCATCAACCCAATCGGTGCCGGCAGGAAGATACACATCGCGAGCCGTTTGCCCGGCTTCGAGAACCGGTGCAACCAGCACGTCAGAACCGAACAGGTACGCATCCTCCACCTGCCATGCATGCTTGTCAGCAGGAAAATCATAGAACAGGGGACGCATGACAGGATCGCCGTGCTCATGCGCTTGACGCATGGTGCGGCGAATGTAGGGACGCATGTTCTCGCGGACGAACAGGTACTTTCTGAGAATTTCATAGGCATCCTCGCCGAATGACCAGACCTCATTGCTCTGACCGCTGGTGAGTTGCCGGACATTGTTGATATATTCCTGCTCGCGCTCATACCATGGATTGCGTTCGCCGTGCATGCGGAACACCGGGCAGAAGCATGACCACTGGAACCAGCGTACGAGCAGCTCGCGGAAGTCAGGATTGTCGATTTCACCGCCGAGAAAGCCGCCGATGTCGCTCGTCCACCAAGGAATACCTGCCATGCCCATGCTCAAACCAGCTTGCAGCTGTTCACGCATCGCACGGAAGGAGGAGTGAATATCACCTGACCAAGTCAGCACGGCGTACTTCTGACTGCCTGCCCATGCGCAGCGCACGAGAGAGAGGATGTCAGTTTCGCCGGCAGCCTTCAGTCCCTCATAGAAGCCCTTGGCGTATCCAACCGGGTAAATGTTGGAGCATTGCAGCGCGGGACCAGCGTAATAGCGGTAGAGGTCAAAGTCATACGGACCGTATTCGGGCTCAGCCTCATCGAGCCAGAAACAGCGGATGCCATATCGGTAATAATTTTCGCGGCAACGTTCCCAGACAAACTTCTGTGCATCGGGATTCGTAGCGTCAAAGAAGCACGTATTGCCCATCCACGTCATGACGATGGCATTACCACGGTCAGCTGTGACAAGCAGCCCCTTTGAGGCCATTTCGCTGAAATTGACACTCTTCTCATCGATGGTCGGCCAGACGGAAACGACCGTCTCGACGCCCATGGTCTTTAGCTCATCAACCATCGCTTGCGGGTCAGGCCAATCGCGCGGCTCGAAGCGAAAATCGCCCTGACGTGTCCAGTGGAAGAAGTCGATGACGATGGCATCGAGTGGCAAGCCGCGTTTCTTCATCTCACGGGCAACATTGAGCAGTTCCTCCTGCGTGCGGTAGCGGAGTTTGCACTGCCAATAACCCATGCCGTATTCGGGCATCATGGGCGTGCGCCCTGTGGCGGCGGTGTAATTCGCCTCAATGTCGGCAGGTGTATCGCCGGCAGTGATAAAATAGTCCAGCTTCTTGGTGGACCGCGCCGTCCATTCGGTGACATTCGTGCCGAAGGCAGCGGTGCCGATTGCCGGATTGTTCCACAGGAAGCCATAGCCGCGGCTGGATACGAAGAACGGCACGCTTGCCTGCGAATTGCGGTGCGCCAGTTCCAGAATCGCGCCCTTTTTGTTCAGATGGCGGTGCTGGTACTGTCCCATGCCGAAAATCATTTCGTCGTCGTATGCCTCAAAGCGCGCGGTCAGTGCAAAATCCGTGCTGCCGGGAACAGGCTTCAGCTCACGCGCTGGAATGCGCAACGGTGCGCAGTAGCGATTGATGCGGTCGCGGTTGCGCCAGTATTCGGCGGTCAGCACATCACCATGCTGATTCAGGAACGTCAGCCAGCCTTCATCGGACACACACGCGGAGATTTTGCCGTTTGTCATCGTCCACTCGATGCCGGTGCGGTGGTATTGCTTCCACTCCTCGCCTTGATACCATGGGTCGGTTGTGTCGATTTCCCGGCTGTCGATGCGGACATCATTGCTGCTGACCGGTTCTGTCAGCGCCCAATCGTGCGTGTCCATCTCAGGGACGGCACTCATGCGGACGCGCAGGGAATCGCAGCCCCACGGGTCGATCCAGCAGATGCTGCGTCCGTCACGGATGACAAGGCGTGTGCCTTCTTGCGAAACGATCATGGGTGAACCTCCTTCGGCAACGGCTGCTTACTTCGCAGCCTCCAGTAAGCCGCGCTTGATGTCCCAGAGCTTCTTGGAAAGGTCGACATAGTACGTATGCGGATTTTCGAAGCGTTTGACCTCGTCCCACAGTGTGTGGATCTGCTGGCGGCAGTATGCCTTGATATCCTGCAGTGAAGGCAGATTATAGACAAGCTCGCCGTTCTGGAAAATCGGCACTTGCAATTCGCGGACGGTGAAGTCCGTCAGTTCCTTCGTCTTCCACGTCGCATTCTGGTCGAAAATCACGTGCGGTTTCGTTTCGTCAATTACTTCGTCGCGCAACGTCAGCTCATCAGCAATCGCCTTGCCGCTCTCGCGGTCATACAGGCGATACAGGCGCTTGAAGTGCGGATTGGTAATCTTTGCTGTATTCTCGCTGATTTTGATTTTCGGGATGATGTTTCCTTGTTCGTCCTCGACCGCGACCAGCTTATATACGCCGCCGAAGACAGGGTTGGATTTGCTCGTAATCAACCGTTCGCCAACACCGAACGTGTCGACCTGTGCGCCCTGCATCATCAGGTCGCGGATGAGGTATTCGTCCAGCGAGTTGGATGCGGTAATCTTGCAATTCGGCAATCCTGCCTCATCGAGCATCTTGCGTGCCTTCTTGGACAGGTACGAGATGTCGCCGGAATCGAGGCGGATGGCGCAGTTGGTGATGCCGCGCGGCAGCAGAACCTCCTTGAAGGCGCGAATGGCGTTGGGAATGCCGGACTTGAGCGTGTTATACGTATCAACCAGCAGTGTTGCGTTGTCCGGATACAGCTCGCAGTACGTTTTAAACGCCTCGTACTCGCTGTCAAACATCTGCACCCACGAATGAGCCATCGTGCCGCCTGCCGGTACGCCGTAAAGCACGTCCGTCAGTGTGCAGGCAGTGCCCGCAACGCCGCCGATATATGCTGCACGTGCGCCGATAACAGCACCGCCGACACCCTGCGCACGGCGGGAACCGAATTCCAGCACGGTACGGCCTTGTGCGCTGCGGACGATACGGTTTGCCTTCGTAGCAATCAGCGACTGATGGTTGATGGCCAGCAGCAGGTATGTCTCAATCAGCTGAGCCTCGATGGCAGGCGCACGGACGGTCAGCAACGGCTCACCCGGAAAGACGGGTGTTCCTTCCGGCACGGCATAGATATCGCCGTGGAACTTGAAATGCTTCAGATAATCGAGAAAACCCTCGTCAAAGATCCCCTTGCCGCGGAGATATTCGAGATCGCTGTCAGTGAAGTGTAACTGCTGGATATATTCGACAATCTGCTCCAGACCTGCAGCAATCGCGAAGCCGCCGCCATCCGGCACGTTGCGGAAGAACACGTCGAAGTACACGTTCCGCTTGTAGAAGCCGTTGCGGTAGTAGCCGTTGCCCATGGTTAGCTCATAGAAATCACAGAGCATTGTGAGATTTTCGTTATCATTCATCATGCTTCTATCCCCGTCCTTATTCATTCAATCACTTGCACCTGAATGCCGCGCAGGACGGCAAGTGCTGCTTCATGCAGAGAAGTGTCATTGGAGGCGCAGAGCGATGCCTTGACGGACACGCGTGCTTCCGGCAAGGCTGCCTTGCACAGCACCGCGTTCGAGAGAACACAGATATTCGTCACAACACCGACCAGCTCAATTTCCTGAAAAGGATGTGCACGGAGATATTCTGCCAGCGCCATTGAGCCGAAGGCCGGCTTCTGGAAGATGACATCCTTTGACGTGCGGCAGGAAGCCGTTTCGCCGTAAAGCTGATGCCCGTCTGTACCGGCGATGCAGTGCGGAACAGGCAGGTTTTGCCCTTCCTGCGTGGACAGGTAGTCCTCGCCATGCGTGTCAAGGGTGAAAATGACATCATCGCCGCTGCGGTGATATCGCCGAACTTCCTCAGCAATCCCGTGGTCGAGTTGCACAGCCGCATCAAAGCCGAGCGAACCGTCCACAAAGTCCTTCTGGTAGTCTACGACAATCAGACAGCGCTTTTTGTCCGCCATGTTTCCGCCTCCTATTGAGTGGTTTACACTTCCATTATACAACAGATTGATTGTTTCGTAAAGAGAATAAAAAAGAGACAGTACAATTTAAGGCAGCACAATTCAGTGTCGCCGCTGAACATGCCTTATTCGCCGGTCTGCCTTTGACACAAAATTCATTGTTCATCGTACCACCTCATTTGTGCGGTGTTGCCTTACTTCTTTACGAGATCAATAACAACAAAAACGGCGAATTGTTCCGTAAATGAGAAAAGCATCGCACGGAAAATTTCCGCACGATGCTGATGGGGCAAAATCAGAACAGCCCGACGATTTCGCCTTTTTCGTTGACATCGATATTTTCGGCGGCAGGAACCTTCGGCAGGCCGGGCATCGCGATGATATCACCGGCAAACGCGACGACGAAGCCTGCACCCGCGCTCAGGCGAACCTGACGGATGTGAAGCGTGTGACCGGTCGGCGCGCCGAGTGCCTTCGGGTTGTCGGAGAAGGAATACTGCGTCTTGGCAATGCAGACCGGGCAGTCGCCCCAGCCTTCGCTCTCAAGCTTTTCGAGCTGCTTGAGCACGCCCGCGCCGAACGCAACATCCGCCGCACCATAGATACGCGTGGCAACAGCGGTAATCTTGTCCTTCAGCGGCTGATTTGATTCGTACGTGTAGGATGGTGCGGACTTTTCCGCATGGTCAACCAGATCACAGACGAGCGCCGCCAGCTCCTTCACGCCTTCGCCGCCCTTCGCCCAGCCTTCGCAAAGGGACACGGGGGTATTCTTCTCCTCGCAGGCGCTGCGAATCATCGCCATCTCCGCCTCCGTGTCGCTGGAGAAGCGGTTGATGGCAACAACGACCGGACGCTTCCACACATTGCGGATATGGTCGATGTGGCTGAGCAGATTCGGCAGTCCCTTTTCGAGCGCATCGAGATTTTCCTGCGCAAGTGCCTCCTTCGGGCAGCCGCCGTGCGACTTCAGTGCGCGAACCGTCGCGACAAGCACAACCGCGTCCGGCCACAATCCGCTCATGCGGCACTTGATGTCGATGAATTTCTCTGCGCCGAGATCCGCGCCGAAGCCTGCCTCCGTGACAACATAATCCGCCAGGCGCATGGCGGTCGTTGTAGCGATGACGGAATTGCAACCGTGTGCAATATTAGCGAAGGGACCGCCGTGCATGAGGCAGGGCGTGCCGTCAATCGTCTGGACGAGATTCGGCTGAATCGCATCGCGCAGCAGTGCCGTCATCGCACCTGCCGCATGGAGATCGCCAGCCGTGACAGGCGTTCCGGCGTATGTGCGCGCCACCTGCAGTCGCGAAAGGCGTTCCTTCAAATCCTGCAAATCCTTCGCGAGACAGAAAACCGCCATGATCTCGCTCGCCGCAGTAATGTCAAATCCGTCCTCGCGCGGCATGCCGTTCGGCTTTCCGCCCAATCCGCTGACGATGTTGCGCAACTGACGATCGTTCACGTCGAGGCAGCGCCGCCACGTCACCTGACGCGGGTCAATGCCGAGCTTATTGCCCTGCTGAATATGGTTATCGACCATCGCGGCAAGCAGATTATTCGCCGCAGTGATGGCGTGCAGATCGCCCGTAAAGTGCAGATTAATCTGCTCCATGGGCAGCACCTGCGCATAGCCGCCGCCAGCCGCACCGCCCTTCATGCCGAAAACGGGTCCGAGCGACGGCTCACGAAGCGCCAGCATCGCCTTCCTGCCGATTTTCGTCATGCCATCCGCAAGCCCGACAGACACCGTCGTTTTGCCCTCGCCGGCGGGGGTCGGATTAATAGCCGTGACAAGAATCAGCTTCGCCTGATGATCCGTTTCATCAAGCTGCTGCGGATCAACCTTCGCGATATAGGAGCCGTAGGGGCTGAGCGCGCGTTCGGGGATGCCTGCCTGTGCCGCGATATCCCGGATTTTCTTCGGCGTCGCCGCCTGCGCGATTTCAAGATCCGATGGCATAGAAATCTCTCCTTCAAACAAATGTACATCCATCATTATAACGTGAATTAACGGACATTGCAATCATTTTCCGGAAAAATGTTCACATTTTTGATCAATTCACGCGCTCTCTGCATGTAAATTCCGCTTTAGACGAGATAGGACGTAAATTCAGATTGATCGGCACCATCAATCGTCAGGAAGGTGCAGGTCGGATGCCCATCATCCAGCAGCGCTTGATCCGTACCGGGGAACGGCGGCTCCTGCGCCAAGGGCGACAGCCAGAAATACGTCTGATGGCGTGGACTGATGCGGCGTTCATAGCTGTCCTTATACGGTGCGCGGTTCAGTGGGCAGAGCACCTTGTCCTTGAGCGCATCGGCAGGAATCGGCGGCGCGTTCAGGTTGCAGACGGTCATCGGCGGTGCACCGCGGAGCACGAGCTTTTCCGCCATTTCAACCGCCCAGTCTGCAAGGAAAGCGAGCGTGTCAGCCGGCGTCTGCTTTTCGGCAGACACGGCAACGCCCGGTTTCTGCTGGAAAACTGCCTCACGCGCCGCACCGACCGTGCCGGATACGTAGACCGACATGCCGGTGTTGTAGCCGACATTGATGCCGCTGATGACGGCGTGAACGTCCTTTGCGATGCTCATCAGGGCAATTCGGCAGCAATCCGCCGGCGTGCCCTCAAGCACCCACGCTTCGTCCGCCTCCGGCATATCGACCTGCCTGCCGAGGATGGGCTTCTCAATCGTGTAGGCATGCGCCTTGCCGCTCTGCTGGGTTTCAGGCACGCAGACGGTCACGTGATGACCGGCTTTCGCGCAGGCATGCACCATGATTGGCAGAAACGGGCTGCTGATCCCATCGTCATTCACAATCAGAAAATGCATGTTATTCTCCTTCCGCATTGGAATCGGGCGTCAGCGCAGTCAGCAACGTCTGCATATTTTCGCGCATCTTGTCCTCATAGTACGTCAGCGGAATATCCGTTTCAGGTCCCGTCACGACAGGGTCAAGCGTATAGACCGGCGCGCCCGTTTCGCGGGAGAGCGTTTCTGCCGCCATATCATCGTACTGCGGCTCGACAAACAGCGGCGGATTGCCCAGCGCACGGACAGTTTCGACAAGCTGTGCAAGCGTTGCGGGCGAAATGGCGTCGCCCGGCTCATGGTTGACAACGGCGGCAACGTTCAGCCCATACGCGCGTGCGAAGTACGGGAACGCCTCGTGGAAGGTGACGATGTCCTTATTGGGCACATCCGCGAGTCCGTTCTTGAGCTCCTCATCGAGCGCGGTCAGGCGTTCCACATAGGCAGCGCGGTTCAGTTCAATCTGGTCTGCGAACTGCGGCATGGCGTCCGTCAATCCTGCAGCGAGGTTATTCACCATGGCGACGGCATTCTGCGCATCGAGCCAGATATGGGCATTGGCTTCGCCAGTATGATCCTCGCCGTCATCAATGATTTCGTCCATGCCGTCCTCGGACAGCAGCGTAATGCCGGACGATGCATCAACCACGGGCAGTTTCGGGAACGTCTCCATGACGCGCGTCAGGTAGCTCTCCATGCCGGCGCCGTTAATCAGGAACACGTCTGCCTTATTCAGCACCTTCATGTCGCCGGTGGACAGCTGATAATCATGCAGGCAGCCGGTATTCGGTGCAGCAAGGTTGCGGACGGTCAGCCCGTCAATGCCGTCAGTAAGATTCAAGGTAAACAGGTAAATCGGATAAAACGAGGTGACGACCGTTTCCGCCATGGCGATTGCAGGCAGAAGCAGCAGCGCCAGCATCGCGGCAAACAGCTTTTTTTTCATGATAATTGCCCCCCTATTCGGCAGATTCTGTATTTTCACGCACGATGCGTTCCAGCAGCACACGCTCCTGCTCGCTGAGCGGATAGAGATTCAGCAGCGTCCGCATCGCACACAGGCTGCCGGATTGCATGGCAAAGGACATGAGCGTCTCCTTCGGCATGCCCGTAGTGCCAAGCGCTTCGAACAGTACGCCAAGCAGGTCATCCGCCAGAACAGGCAGTTCCTCCAGGCGGACGCGAACGTTCCTTCCGTCCGGCAGGGTGACATTCATGCGCGGTCCCAAACGCTTATACAGGTCATGGAACAACCCGTCCCGCAGCGACTGCGCCAACGCCACCAAATCATCGCCCGCGCGGTATTGGCGCAGCAGCGATACGACGTTGCTGGACACGATGGAATTTGCCATTTCCGTGCCGATTCGGCCGCTGAGCAGCTGTCGAACGCGCGCCATCGGAATTGCAATGGCCATAGAGCTTCCCCCTTCATGCGGACACTTTCCTGCATTCTTTTTCGACATGGAACGCGAAAATCCCTTGTTTTCATTTTCGAGTTTTTTTTCGCGGTTACGCCCCAAAGAAATATGCGTATTTGTTGCATAAGTATGCATTCAAACAAATGTTATCCACAGGTGATTGTGGACAACTTTTCGCCTATCTACAAGATTTTGTTCCGCGGATGGCACGTTTTCGCCCATTCATGCAGGAAAACGGGCAAAATGGGGTGCTTGCGATTTTGGAAAAGCTATGATATGATACATAAGGAAAGAATTTGGGTCACGAAGGCAACCGCAGTGCAGCTCACGGTCGTGATACGGTCGTGTGTTTTTTTCGCCCTCTGAGCGAAGGCGCGGTCAGTGACATACCGGCTGCGTCCGGCATAGAATACGGAGGAAATCCCCTGATGGACATGGAAGCTCTTTGGTCGAAGACGTGCGAACTGCTCCGCGAGGAAGTCAACGTGGTGGTTTATAATTCCCTGCTCGGCAGCAGTAACCTCGTGCCGGCGCTGCTTGACGGCGATACGCTTGTCGTGCGCGTCGTGATGGAAAACCTGAAGCTTCTGGTCAATAACGGCTATTATTCGATGATTGTCCGTGCGCTCAGCCAGGCGGCAGGCCATCAGATGGATGTTGAAATCCTGACACAGGAGGAAATCGACTCCCGTCCGCAGCTCAAGAAGCAGGCAGTCGAGGAACAGGAAACTGTGCTGGAAAGTGCCGTTGCCCTGAATCCGAAGTACACGTTCGACACGTTCGTTGTCGGCAGCGGCAACCGCTTTGCCCATGCTGCGGCGCTGGCTGTCGCGACCGACCCGGCGCATGCCTACAATCCGCTGTTCATCTACGGCGGTGTCGGTCTGGGTAAGACGCACCTGATGCATGCAGTGGGCAACTTCATCCACGAGAATGACCCGAGCAAGCGCATCCTGTATATCCCGGGCGAGACCTTCACGAATGAGCTGATTTCCGCCATTCAGCAGGGACGCAATCTGCAGTTCCGCACACGTTTCCGCAGCGTTGATGTGCTGATGGTCGATGATATCCAGTTCATTGCTGGCAAAGAGTCCACGCAGGAGGAGTTCTTCCACACCTTCAACACGCTGCACACCGCCGGCAAGCAGATTATCCTCACATCCGACCGTCCGCCGCAGGAAATTGCCCGTCTGGAGGATCGCCTGAAGAGCCGCTTCGCATGGGGACTGACGTGCGATGTCAAAAAGCCGGACGTTGAAACGCGAATTGCCATTCTGCGCGAAAAGGCACGTCAGGACAATCTTGTGATGGATGACGCGGTCTACGAAGCCATCGCAACGCGCGTTGAGTCGAACATCCGTGAGCTGGAAGGCAGCCTGACGAGGCTTGTCGCGTATGCTCAGCTGACGAACCGTCCGATTACCGTGCAGCTCTGCGAGGAGGCGCTCCACGACATCTTCGCCAAGAAAGTGCGCAGAGAGGTGACCGCGCAGGTCATCATGCAGACCGTTGCGAATTACTATTCCATCACCGTGGATGACCTCATCCGCCCGACGCGCCGCCGCGAAATCGCCGTGCCGCGCCAAATCGCCATGTACATCACGCGCGAGCTGACGAACCTGTCGCTGCCGCAAATCGGTCAGGTGTTCGGCAACCGTGACCACACAACCGTGCTGCACGGCTGCAACCAGATTGCATCCGCCGTGAAGGACAATCCGTCCATGGCAAACGTTGTCAACGACATCAAGGAAATGATTGTCGAAAATAAGTGATTTTACCGGGCTGTGGAGAACGAAGCATGTTCCTTCACAGCCCTTTCCTGTAAGGAGCTTCCTGACATGGATCACAACCGCAGCAGGGAGAAATAAGCCCAAATTCTTGATTTTTCCGGAAAATGCAGTATACTGATGCATAGAATACATTGTCCGAGGAGGGTGCCCCATGACCATCTCACCTGCCGATATGAAAGCCCTTGAAACGCGTTTCCTGACTGAAAACGGCATTCCTGCGGTTTTGCTGATGGAACATGCCGCGCAGGGCGTTCTGCAAGCCATTGCCCGTCATGCACCTGCCGGAAGCCGTGTCCTGTTCCTGTGCGGTCCGGGCAACAACGGCGGCGATGGCTACACGGCAGCTCGCCTGTGGGCAATGCAGGGCGGCCGTGCGGATGTGTGGGAGGTCACAAGCGCCGTCCGCGACGATGCGCTGACTAACCGCAAGCTGGCGCTCCTGCACGGCGTCCGCGTGCTTTCCTCTGTGGAGGACATTGCATGGGCTGACTACACCGCCGCGGTTGACGCGCTCTACGGCACCGGGTTGAATCACGCTATTGAGGGCGACGCGGCGTATGCCATCCGCTGCTGCAACGAGCATCCGGCACTCCCCGTGATTGCGGTCGATATTCCAAGCGGTCTTGACGGCACGACCGGCGCTCCGCTCGGCAGCGATGTCATCCACGCGACGGAAACCGTCACCTTCCACCGGATGAAGCAGGGGCTGCTGCTGCGCCACGGACCGGAATATACCGGCAATGTAACCGTTCACCCGATTCTAATGCCCATTGACAGTGCGCTTGACCGCGATTTTCCGGGCATGACGATGCTTGACCCATCCGACCTTGCCGGCACCTTCCGCCGCCAGCCGACCCTCCACAAGGGCGACTGCGGACGCGCTGTCATCTTTTGTGGCTCGAAGGGCATGGCGGGTGCCGCGGCATTCTGCGCCAACGCGTGCATCCGCACCGGTGCCGGACTGACGACGCTGCTCTGCCGTGATAGCCTGCTGCCGCTCCTGCAGACGCTCGCGCCCGGCGCAACGTGCATTGCCCTGCCCGAAATCAACGGTCTGCTGACGGCTGAAGCGGCGCTGATGACGCGTCACGCGCTTGCCAAGGCAGATGCCGCCTGCATCGGCTGCGGCTGTGGCCTGACGGCGGACGTCACGATGCTTCTTCGCGTGTTCGCCGAGGCGGATTGCCCCATCGTTTGGGACGCCGATGCGCTGACGCTGCTCTCCTCACATGACGGCATTCTGCCGCTCAAGGAGGACGATGTCATCACGCCGCATCCGGGCGAAGCCGCGCGGCTGCTGGAATTGCCCACGGAGCAAGTCACCGCCGAGCCGCTCGACGCGCTCAATCAGTTGCATGATCTGTGCGGCTGCTGCGTGGTGCTCAAGGGGGCACGCACGCTCATCTCTGACGGCGAATGCACCTTCATCAACCGTTTCGGTACACCTGCCCTTGCCAAAGGCGGCAGCGGCGATGTCCTTGCCGGCATCGTGACCGCACTGCTTGCCCAGCACCGCCGGCTGCCAGATGACCTGTCTATCGCCTCGCTGACCGCCTATGCCGTGCTGATTCATTCGCTCGCCGGCATCCGTGCCGCCAAGCGCTTCGGCGAAAACTGCGCCACCCCACAGGCGCTCCTCGATGGCATTCGGGTGGATGATGAGGAATTGTAAGGCAGTTGTCGATATCTCGATGATTTAGAATCAGTTCATTTTTGTAATTGACTTGTGAAGGAAAAAAAGAAAGAAATCCTTGAATTGCCCTAAATGAACATGCACCGCCTCCTGCCCAATCCGGCACAGAAGGCGGTGCATTTCTATTTTCTTTATTGAATCCCGTTGTCCTGCAGGAAGGCGAACATCGCCTCGCAGGCCTTTTCGCGGTCATCGAGGTAGAAACCGTGACCCGCGCCATCAATGGGCACGAGTTTCGCGTTCTTGTAGATGGTCAGTGCCTTTTCGGAGGAGCTGTACGGCACAAGTTTGTCGTCCGTGCCGTGCACGAGCAGCACCGGCTTCTCGAATGCGGCGATTTCCGTCCATGCATCCATCGTCCGAGCAATCTCATAGTACTTTCCGCTGACCTGCATGCCGAGGAAGCTGACTGTTTCAGGGATTTCCGTGCCTTCAGGGAACTTCGCGCGCGCGTCATCCGGAATTGTCAGCGCCGGATACAGCAGCATCGCCGCCTGCACATTATCCGGATGTTTCGCCGCATAGAGCGCCGACAGGAAGCCTCCCTGACTTTCGCCGGAAATGACAACTTTGTCCGCATCGACCTCGTCCACGCATTCCGTCAGGAAGGACATGACCTGTTCGAGGTCATCCAGTTCCGTCAGCAGCGTCATGTCGGTCGTGGCACCGCTGCTCTGGCTGGTCGTGCCGCCGCCGCAGAAGTCGAACACGTAGCACAGATAGCCGCGGTTCGCCAGATACTGCGCATAGCCCGTGACGTTCTTGTACGAGCCGTTAAAGCCGTGACACAGCACGACCGTCGGGAAGCTGCCCTCGCCGTTGGGCACATACAGCCAGCCGGCAATGATGCTGCCGTCCTCCTTCTCGATGTTCAGCTCTTCCATGCGATACTCCTCTGCCTTTGCCATGCCAAATACCCCCATCATAAATGCAATAATTGCCGAAAGAAAGCGTTTCATGCTCAATATTCCTCCTGTTCGCCGTACAGCACAGCATCGACCAACGTCGGCAGAATACCGCTGCTTTCCAGCTCATCCATTGCCGACTGCACCAGCGATGCGGGCAGCACCACCAGATAGTTCAGTGCCGTTTTGCCCAGCGGCAGCGCGATGCTGTGCATCAGCTCGGACAGCGTCGTGCCGTTGACGGACAGCACATTCACGCCGAAGATATCATCCGCCGTATAGTGCACTTCATCCGCTGACACATCGCTCAGCACTGCCGTCAGCTGCATCACCGGCTGATTGTCCATCGACAGGCAGCGGACATTGATTGTCTGCCCGTCGCTTTCGCCCGACACCGTGATTTGCACTGCCTCCTCACCGACCGCCATGCCTTCCGCGGTCGCCGTCAGCGAAATTGCCGATGCAGTCGTCAAGCTGACCGGCACAGCAAACGATATGTCCGCGTTCAGCACGGTCGAAGCCATCGTAACCTTGCCGGAGAACTGCGTATCATCCCGATTCAGCGCAATGTCCAGCGTCAGCAGGTCAGGCAGATTCAGCAAGAGCATCCAACTCTCTTCCGTTTCCGAATGCTGGAATACGACATCCTCACCGTTTGTCCACGTTGTCTGCTGCGCTGTCTGCTCCACTGTCAGCCCGTCCGGATACATTTCCTCCAGATAATACGGCAAATCGTAAAGCAGCGCGAAAATTTCTTCATCCGCACCGGTTGTCCGCCCGATCGCCTCGATATAATAATACAGCGTGCGATCCTCCTCGGCGAGCTGTGCCAGCGTTTCGGCACATGTCATCATCGCGTTCAGCGGAATCACGCCGTCCTCAGCCGAATCCGCCAGCTCCTGCAGCGGCTGCGCTGCGGCTGCCCACGCGCTCGTATGCGCATACGGCGAAATCAGCAGACAGACATGCTGCAGCGGCAACGACAGGTGCTCATACGCCTTGTTCGCAAACTCCAACAACGCCAGATGGTTAATCATCAGCGTTTCCGAACCAAGCATGCTCCCCTGCACACCCCAATGGCTGTCCAGACCGAAGACGCGCAATGTCGCCGCTGTCCGGTCTGGTGCCTCGTCAAGTGAAAGCTGCAGCTGCACATCGAAGCTGTCGTCCGACAGCGTTAACTCGCCAGACACCGACAGCTCCGACAAAACCGCCGCGAGCTCCTGCAGCAACTTCGACTGGAATGCAGCGTCCTCCGCCACTGAAATGTTCAGGGTGAAATGCGCCTTCTCTGCCATCGCCGCCGAGCACATCATAAGGACGGCAAGCAGCAACGCCAGCAGCCGTTTTGCCCCGTTGACCATTCTCATTACCCCCATAGAAGCGCCAGCGCAGGCACAATCTGTTTTTTCCGGCTGACAACCTTCGGCAGCCACACATGGTGATTCTCGATTTCATCCTCGATGTTGAACGCCTGACGCACCACGTCCTCGCCGCCAAGGAAAACGAGCTCCGTGCCGCAGCGCAGCACGTCCGTGAGCATCATCAGGAACATATCATAGCCATGCGCCTGCTTGATTTTGTCCATTTCCGGCAGAATCTCCGGCAGACGTTCCAGCATCCGGTCGATGTCCAAGCAGGTAATCTGGCAAATGCCCAAGTTATGTCCGGCGATATGGAATTCCTTGAAGTCCGTGTTCAGCAACTGCTCAACGGGCTTATCCGTGCCGCTGCCTGCAGAGAACATTTCGCGTCCGAGTGTTTCCAGATCAATTCCAGCAATGTGCGCCAGACGCTCCGCCATACGCCGGTCGCGCGGCGTGCACGTCGGTGACTTGAACATGACCGTGTCCGACAGGATGGCTGCCGTCATCAGTCCGGCAAGTTTTTCCGACGGCTGCAGACCGCGTTCCTGATACATCGTCGCGACAATGGTCGTTGTTGACCCGACCGGCTCATTGCGCATAAACACGGGGCCGCCGGTCTGAATGTCCGCCAAGCGGTGATGGTCGATGATGGCGACGATCTCCGCCTGCTCAAGCCCCGGAATCGACTGGCTCATCTCGTTATGGTCGACGAGCACGACGCGCTTTCTCCGCGGACGCAGCAAATGATAGCGGCTCAGCGTGCCGACAACCTTCTCATTCTCATCCAGCACCGGATAAGAGCGGTAGCGGCTTTGCAGCACGGCATCGCGCACATCATCGATGAAGTCATTCAGGTGGAAGAACACTACGCCTGTATGCTGAGCGATGCGTTTCACCGGAATCGCCTGATAAATCATGCGTGCGGCGCGGTAGGCGTCATGCGGCGTCATGATGATGCATGTTTTGCTGGAGATGCCGCGGTACTTTTCCGGCATCGAGCCTTGACAGATGATGACGCACGATGCACCGATTTCCAGTGCCTTGTCGACAACGTCCTCCTGCTGTCCGCAGATGATGACGCTGCCGCTGCTGACGCCGCGCAGACATTCGCCCGGTGTCGGGAGCGCAATAACCACCTCGCCGGAAATCGTGTCAAACGCATCCTCCTCATTATTGATGATGTGCCCTTCGAGTGCCGACAGGAGGTTGAAGACCGGCACGTCGCTGATTTCCGGCTTAAAAATGCTCTCCATGTCCTTCTCGGCGATGCCGCCTGCGGTCAACATGCCGTAGAGCGTGCCGTCCTCGTTTGTGACAGGCACGGCAGACAGGTTCTCATCCGCGCGCAGCACCTCCCACGCGTGGCTGATGGGCACGTTTGTCCCCAGCGTCGGCGGACGGTCGAAGTCGATGTCGCGCACCTGCGTCCGCACGTTCGTCAGCACAGAAGGCGCGGTAAAGCCGAAGCGATCCAGCAGGAACTGCGTTTCGTCATTCGGGGCGCCCTGCATCGCCGCAACATAGCCGTTTTCGCCGAGCGCGTTGTTCAGCGCGGCATACGCCATCGCGGACACAACTGAATCCGTATCGGGATTGCGATGTCCGCAGACAAATATCGGGTCTGTCATGTTCAAATGCTCCTTTATCGCGTCAAAAATCGAGGGAATCTTCCTCATCATCGTCCTGCACGCCTGACCATGCATTCGGGTCGGTGTACTGCAGCAGGCGATATTCCTCGTTCAGTGCCTTCTGTGTCGCCATGTTCGCGATACCAAGCGCCTTCAAGCCCTGCTTCGTCTGGTAGCTTTTCACTGCCTCGACCGTCGATGCACCATATACACCATCCACCTTGTCCTCGGCAAGGAAGCCCAGATACGCCAGCTTCTGCTGCAGCTCCAGCACCTTCTGACCGCTGTTGCCGCTGCGCATCGTCCAATCCGCCACGTCATGCACCGTGCCGTACCCTAAGATGCGGTTGTAGGTCAGCGCGTATTCTGTTCGCTTGACGGATGTCGGCGTGTTGCCCTCGATGACGTGCACGGTGATGTTGCCGTCCTCATCCTGCGAGCAATACTCCACCATCGCCACATGGTCGGTGTCCGTTGTGCTTGTCCACGTGAAGAACACCCAGTCGCCTGGCTGCGGGATGTACGTTCCGGTTGTGATGTACGTATCGTCATCCTTGAGCCACTGATAACCCCAGTCTTCCAGATTGCCGTTGCGCGTCACATACCGCCCCTGCTTGATGAACCAGTTGCGCCCGGTGTTTTGCCCGGAATAGAACGGATATATGTTCCGGAGCAGTGATGTGCCGTGCTGCTGATCCACCTGATCCACGCACCAGCACAGGAATTCAGCGCACCATTGCGCGTACGGGTCGCCCGCCCACTCGCCGTACTTCGTATAACCGTGCTCGCCTTCGGTATAGCCAAGCTCGCCGCGTGCCGTATCCAGCAGCCATTCGACATATTCCGGCACATCCCACTGCGGCTCAAGGATGGTTTCCTCCGCGCTTGCGACGGACAACGCAATAAGCATCAGCACGGCAATCCATGGAAGCAGGCGTTTCATGCAGATGGTTCTCCTTTCGAGTTGAATTCCAAATGGTAAAAATTCGACCTGCATCCGCTGAAATCCTGCATTTTCCGCCTGAATTCTTGCCGAACACGAAAGCAGGCTGCCTTCCTGTAAAATCCGGAAGACAGCCTGTTCTTTATTCGGCGGATTCGTCCGTGTCCTCATCGTAGACGCGGTAAATCAGCATACACAGCGCACCGTCGCCGCTCGTATGACCCTCGATACGAATCGGGAAATCGTAGTCGTTGCGGAACTTCAGGTTCTGTGTGTTGTTGCCAACTGCAGCGTCAACCCCGTGCGGCAGATAACTCGCGGCATTCGCGCCGTGCGCACGGCGGTACAAAATGGTAATGCCCGGCAACTGCAGCAGCGCATTGTACAGCGTCGAGGAAACCTGACACGTGCCGCCGCCGTAGCTGGTCGTTGTTGTGCCGTCCGCCAGAGCGCCGGCAGGCAGGTAACCCTTGGAACGGTTGTACGGACCCATGCGCTTGTTGCCGTCAAATGACTCGCCGGGTTCATACACATCGGAAATGTATGAGCAGCCAAGAGCAATGTTAACGATGCGGTTGCGGTTCTTCTCTGTGTCGACCATCGTGTAGTAGGACGTATACGCCGCGATGGGACTGTCCTCGCGAATCGGCTCATCCGTCGGCGAAACAGGAATCAAATTCGTCAGCTCATTGACGTTGATATAGCCGTACGTCCGCCAGTAATTCACAACAGCCCATCCGTCAATAAAGCACCAGATGGACAGCATCGTGCCCTCGTTCAGCACAACCCAGCTATCATCCTGGTCGCTCATGGACTTGCGGACATGGCAGGTCGTTGCAGTCGTCGCGATGTACGTGTGCTTCTGCGTGCCATAGGGCGGCGTAATCGAAGAATCAATCGCCTTGACATTGTAAATGCGGCGGCGCTTGACATAGGCAATATCGCCCTTATAGCGCATAATCACCCATGTCGGATCGACATAGAGAACCTCGCCCTGCGCGGCAGAATCACCAATGCGGAAGACACGCTTGCTCTCGATATCGCGCTCAGTGTAGCCGCTCGTGTTCGCCAGCATCATCGCCGTATACAGCGCGGTCGAACTGCTATCAAAATCAGACAGCACCTTATCCGGATAGACATCGCCGACGACTGTAATGACTTCATCCTCATCGTAGCCTTCGATCTCGCCACTTTCGACCAGTGTGCCATCTTCCTCGGCCGATGCCGTACTGTCCGGCAGGCACAATTCCGTAAAGCCGATGCAAAGCAGCATCAGCAGAGCCATCAATCGTTTCACTCGGAAGTGCTCCTTCCATAAAATATACATTGTTTATTATACCATCGCTTTCAGCCTGAGGCAATAGGCAGGAGCGAGTTTTTACAAGTCGACGGGACTTCGTCCCTCTTTAACTTCGTCCCTCTTCAACTTCGTCCCTTTCAGATGTGATTATTTAAAAAATCCCCTCGACATATACAGCCGAGGAGTAAAAGGAATCCGGCAGCGACTTATCCTCCCGGGCCGTTTCCAGCCAAGTACTTTCAGCAC
>CAVANO010000008.1:0-21102 GCA_963590165.1 Anaerovoracaceae bacterium | reverse complement strand
GTGCTGAAAGTACTTGGCTGGAAACGGCCCGGGAGGATAAGTCGCTGCCGGATTCCTTTTACCCCTCGGCTGTATATGTCGAGGGGATTTTTGTTTAGATAATCGCATCTGAAAGGGACGAAGTCCGAAAAACAACACAAAAACAATTTTCCCTCTTGACAAGAAACCAAACTGCGAGTATGATAATGCCATAAACCGGTGACGGAGAAAAGTAACTGCTCTCAGTTCGATCCAGGGAGCCGCTGATAGTGGAACGGCGGTGCGAACGGCTGCAGCGAATGGACTCCGGAGGGTTTGCCCCAATGCACGCAGGTGTTGTAGGGCAAAACGGGTTATCCGCACCCGTTATCAGGGCGGCGCATATCAAGGGTATGCGAATGAGTGCGTTTCCTTTGCAAGAAGGAAGCGAAGCTGAGTGGCACCGCGGGAATACCGCCTCAGTCGGAAACGACTGGGGTGTTTTTTTATTCCAATCAACTTGAAATGAAAGGGTGGGTCTTGTTATGTTGAAGAAAATGGCGGCACTGGTGATGGCTATTCTGGTTCTCCTGAGCGCAACGGCGCTGGCGGATGATCAAATCCGCATCGGGATCCTGCAATTCGCGGAGCACGGCTCCCTGGACAACTGCCGTACCGGCTTTATTGAAGGTCTGGCGGCGGAAGGCTATGTCGAAGGCGAAAATGTGGTTTTTGATGTGCAGAATGCGCAGGCAGACACGTCCATCGCGGCGCAGATTGCTGATATCATGGCTGGCAAGTACGATATGATTTGCGCGATTGCGACGCCTGCGGCGATGGCGGCGTTCAACGCGGCGGAAGATGCCGGTATTCCGGTGATTTATACCGCTGTCAGCGACCCGGTCAGCGCGAATCTTGCGAACGAGGACGGCACGAACCCCGGCAACATCACCGGCACGAGCGATGCGCTGCCCGTTGAGGCACAGCTGAAGCTCATTCGCGCAATGATGCCAGAGGCGACCAAGATCGGCATTCTGCATACCACGAGCGAAACGAATAGCGACGCAACGCTCGCCCTGTACAAGGAACTGGCACCGCAGTACGGCTTTGAAATCATCGACAAGGGTATTTCGACCGGCGCTGACCTCCCGATGGCGCTCGACGCGCTGCTGCCTCAGGTGGATTGCACGACGAACCTGACTGACAATACGGTTGTCAGCTATCTGGCGGTGGTGCTGGAAAAGTCCCAGGAGTACGGCAAGCCCGTGTTCGGCAGCGAAATCGAGCAGGTTGAGCTGGGTTGCGTAGCCTCCGAAGGTCTTGAGTATACGGAACTCGGCCGTCAGACCGGCAAGATGGCTGCGCGCGTCCTGAACGGCGAAAGCGCGGCGGACATTCCCTACGAGACCATCAGCAACTCCTACCTGTACATCAATCCCGAAGCAATGGCGGCTTACGGTCTGACGCTTCCCGAAGAGCTGGCCGACCGCGCGATTGATGTCACCGCGGCGGAGTAATCAAACAGAAAGAAAGACGCCTTCCAGATGGTTGCAAAATCGTCCGGAAGGCTAAACATGGATTTGGAAGAGGTGCACGTTATGACCCTGAGCTCGTTCATTGGCATTCTGGAACAGGGGCTGATTTATGGCATTATGGCGTTGGGGCTCCTGATCACGTATCGTATTCTTGACTTTCCGGATCTGACGGTGGACAGCTCGTTCCCGCTGGGCGCGGCGGTTTCTGCTACGCTGACGCTGCAGGGTGTTTCGCCGTGGCTGACGTTGCTGGCCGGTATGGCGGCGGGCGCGGTCGCAGGGCTTGTGACCGGTATCATTCACGTCAAGTGCCACGTCCGCGACCTGCTCAGCGGCATTATCACGATGACCGGTCTGTATTCCATTAACCTGCATATCGCGGGCAAGGCGAACGTTGCGCTCTTTTCGGGCGACACGCTGTTCAAAAATTCCTTCACGAAGTCGCTGCCGAGCTGGCTTTCGCCGTATTCGACCGTGCTGATGATTCTCGTGATTGCGGTGCTTGCCAAGATTCTCCTCGATGCCTTCCTGCGGACGAAGTGCGGTTATCTGCTATGTGCCGCGGGCGATAACCCGTCTGTCGTGACGACGCTGAGCTGCGATCAGGGCAAAATCAAGATTCTCGGTCTCGTGATTGCGAACGCCCTTGTTGCACTCGGCGGCGCGGTCATGTGCCAGCAGCAGCGTTTCTTCGATATCTCGATGGGCACGGGCACCATGGTGGCAGGGCTTGCATCTGTCATTATCGGCACGAACCTGTTCCGTCGAGTGTCCTTCATGCGCTCGACGACCATGGTGCTCATCGGCTCCATTCTCTACAAGGCGTGCGTGTCGATTGCAATTTCGCTCGGCATGGACGCGCAGGACATGAAGCTGATTACCGCCGTCCTGTTCCTGGCAATTCTGGTGCTGTCGAATATTCGGAAAAAGAAGGTGCGCATCCATGCTTGAGATGAAGCATATCACAAAAATCTATAATCCGGGCACGGTGCAGGAAACCTGCCTGTTCCGCGACTTTTCACTGCAGATTGAGCAGGGGAGCTTCGTCAGCGTCGTTGGCAGTAACGGTTCGGGCAAGACGAGCATGCTCAATCTGCTCTGCGGCTCCATTCCGGTCGATGCCGGTCAGATTTTCATGGACGGACAGGACATTACGCGCATGAAGGAATATCGCCGCTACTGCCGGATGGGGCGCGTTTATCAGAATCCGGCGATGGGCACGTGCGGCTCCATGACCATTCTGCAGAACATGTCCATGGCGGACAACAAGGGCAAGCCGTTCGGTCTGACGCCGGGAACGAACCGCAAGCGCATCAACGCCTACCGCGATATGCTTGCGCCGCTCGGCCTTGGCTTGGAGGACAAATTAAACTCGCTTGTCGGCTCGCTTTCCGGCGGACAGCGGCAGGTGCTCGC
Source organism: Anaerovoracaceae bacterium (assembly GCA_963590165.1). Taxonomy (GTDB): domain Bacteria; phylum Bacillota; class Clostridia; order Christensenellales; family Aristaeellaceae; genus UBA11524. Next base: position 18,193 of record CAVANO010000008.1, on the reverse strand, counting down.
GCTTCTCATGGCAACCATGACGCCGATTGACTTCCTGATTCTCGATGAACATACCGCTGCACTTGACCCGAAAACAGCGGAAGTCGTCATGACACTGACGGACAAGATTGTCCGTGAAAAAAATCTGACGACGCTGATGGTTACGCACAATTTGCGTTACGCGGTGGAATACGGCGACCGTCTGTTGATGATGCATCAGGGGCACATCATCATTGATAAAGCAGGGGAAGAAAAAAAGCAGGTCCGCGTGGAAGACCTGCTGGAAACGTTCACCGCCATCAGCGTGGAGTTGGGTAACTAATCTTAGCACGCGGAAATTGCATGCAAAAGCGCTCAACCAGATCGCGAAATGGGTCAAGGGAGGAACTCCCTTGCAGGGTCAAGGGGCAGCGCCCCTTGTAGGGTTTGGGGCAATGCCCCAACCAAACGGCAGAGAATCAGTTTGAAAATGTCACCAACCATGCCCCGCGAGCGCTGAACAGAGAAGCGGACGAAGTCCGCGGAACGCTTTCAGCGCAGCACAGGTAACTAAAAAGCAGCAGCTCAATCCGAGCAGCTGCTTTTTAAAATCCCGCGATTAAGGTTTGCCATCTGCGTTACAGGTTCCGCGTGCTACTGAAGGCGGCACTGTGCGATATGCAAATCAATTGTGATGCACTCGCGCGGCATGCTGGCTAGCTGCTTCTTCTCCGCATCCGACAAATCCTGATTCAGCGGCGTCATATACACAAAATCTCGCCAGAGCGACGGTGTAACGGTCACGGCTTCATGCACGCGACACGTTTTCAGCACCGTCGCTTTTTCGTGCAGGTACGCATCAACCTGACCATCGGCATAGGCGGGCAGACCACGTACTGCCCGAATTTCACGCAGGTAATCTTCGCCCGGATAGACCTTGATGAATGTCCCTTCCGGCTTGAGCACGCGCTGAAATTCCTGATAGTTCGCAGGGGTGAGCACATCGAGCACGATGTCGAATGTTCCGTCCGCAAAGGGAAGGCGGCGCAAATCCGCCACGCACCACACGGCACTGCATGGATGGTTTGCGGCGAGCAGAATCGCGTCGCGGCTGATGTCAATGCCAGCGCCGATGCAGTCAGGACGGGATGTTAGCAAATCATTCAGGTACCAGCCCTCGCCGCAGCCGGCATCGAGGATGCGTGCAGGATGGTCGGGCAGCATCGTGCGGAGGAGATCCGCAACGCTCCTGTAGCAACCTGCATCGAACACGCGCTGGCGGGATGCGAAGAGCGCCGCGTCATAGAACGTGTCCACACGCGCCGACAGCAGATTCAGGCAGCCGCGCCGGTTGACATTCAGCAGATGGCCGCTTTCGCAGACGAGCGAATCCCCCTGACGATCAAGCGGCTTCCGGCAGGTCGGACAAATCAGCCCGTTCATCTGTTTGATGGCGGAGAACAGGCGCTCACGCTTGGACAGCATCGCAGTTCCTCCTTTTCAGACAAACAGGCGAAACGGATTGCCGTTCCGCCTGTGTTTTTATGCCTTGAGCTTCTTTTGCAGCGCAGCCACAACTTCGCGCAGCAGCATGCCGTCGCAGTCCTGCACGATGTCGGCGTACTGCTCATACAGGGGGCAGCGCTCGTTGTAGAGATCCTGCAGCGTCCAGCCGGGCTTAATCGTCACGCCGCGGGCATGCAGGTCGCCCAGACGTTCAGCCAGATTCGGGCACGTCAGCCGCAGATACACAACGGTTGCGATGTTCTTCAGGTGCGCCATGGCTTCCGCGCCGTAAATGACGCTGCCGCCGGTGGCAATGATGCTGTTGCTGACATCAATGGACGCGTTGACGCGGTTTTCAATCTCGCGGAAACCATCGTCGCCGTGCTGTTCGATGAGGTGCGCGAGCGTATCGTGCATGGTGGACTGGATGACAAGGTCGGAATCAACGAAATCCATGCCGAGTGCCTTCGCGAGGACGACGCCGACGGTGGATTTGCCGCAGCCGGGCATACCGATGAGGACGATGTTGCGCATGGCAGGTATCCTTTCAGATAAAGTTCGAAAAAAGGCGGCCATCAGGTAAAATGGTCGCCTTTCTTTCATTAGAATCCGTAGTTTTCGCGGATTTCGATATCCTTGTAACGGTGCATGCCCGTGCCGGCAGGAATCATCTTGCCGAGGATGACATTCTCCTTCAGGCCGATCAGCGGATCGATCTTGCCCTTGATGGCGGCCTCGGTCAACACGCGGTTCGTTTCCTGGAAGGACGCGGCGGCGAGGAAGGAGTCGGTTGCCAGAGAGGCGCGGGTGATGCCCAGCAGCACGCGCTTGACGCTCGCAGGCTTGAGGTCGCGGGCGATGGCAGGTGCGCCGCCGGACGTGCGGATGCGGTTGTTGATCTCATCGAGCTCATCGGCTTCGATCAGGCTGCCGACATCGAGACCTGTGTCGCCGGCATCTTCAACGCGCAGCTTCGTGGATTCAAGCACCTTGCGGTTGGCATCCTCGAGGTGGCTGCGGTCAACGAGGGAGCCGGGCAGCAGCTCGGTATCGCCGTTGTCTTCGACGCGAACCTTGCGGAGCATCTGACGGACGATGATTTCGATATGCTTATCGGCAACAGCAACGCCCTGAGAGCGGTAGACGGACAGAACTTCCTTCAGCAGGTAATCCTGCACGGCGCTCTGACCGAGGATGCGCAGCAGATCGTGCGGGTTGATGGCGCCTTCGATGAGGACATCGCCGGCTTCCACATGGTCGCCCTCCTGCACGCGCAGGCGGCTGCCATAGGTGACAGGGTACGTCTTCTGCTCGAAGTCGGCGACGCTCGCGGTGACCTCAACCTCCGGCATGCCGATCGGGTTGATCATGGTGACGGTGCCGGCGAGAGCTGCTTTGATGTCGGTTGTCTTGGTGCTCTTGGTGCCGTCCTTGGCGACCTTGGCCTTCGTCGCGCCGGAAATCAGCACATCGCCCTGACGGACGGCCTGACCGACTTCGACAACGATCGTGCCGGTGGCTGCCTTGTGCAGATGACGCGCGTAATTGCCCGCGTCGGCGGTGATGACAAGTTCGTTCTTGTTGCGGTTCGTCTGGCGCATGGAGACCGTGCCGCTGATGTCAGACAGAACAGCCTCACGCTTAGGCTTACGGGCTTCGAACAGCTCCTCAACACGCGGAAGACCCTGCGTGATATCCTCGCCAGACGCGATACCGCCGGTATGGAAGGTACGCATGGTCAACTGCGTGCCGGGCTCGCCGATGGCCTGTGCCGCGATGACACCGACTGCCTCGCCGACATCGACGCGGCCGCCGTGCGCCATGTTCTGGCCGTAGCAGCGTGCGCAGACGCCGTTGCGCGTGCAGCAGGTCAGCACGGAGCGGACAAACACGCTCTTGATGCCTGCGTCGCAGATGGTCTTTGCCTTCTGGTGGTCAATCAGCTCGTTCTGGCGGACGATGACCTCGCCGGTCGTCGGATTGATGACGTCGGCGGCAGCGGTACGGCCGCGCAGACGCTCTTCAAGCGTTTCGATGGTCTGCTTGTCGCGGCTGTTGACCAGCTCGGTGGCGTGGATGCCGCGAATCGGCAGACCGCGCGCCTCGAAGCAGTCATCCTCGCGGACAATGACCTCCTGGGAAATATCGACAAGACGGCGCGTCAGGTAACCCGAGTCAGCCGTCTTCATGGCGGTGTCGGACAGAGCCTTACGGGAGCCGTGAGAGGACAGGAAGAATTCCTGCACGTTCAGACCCTCGCGGAAGTTTGCGCGAATAGGCAGCTCCACGGTCTTGCCGGTCGGGGATGCCATCAGGCCGCGCATGCCGGCGAGCTGGGAAACCTGCGCGGCAGAACCGCGGGCGCCGGAGTCGGTGAACATGCGGATCGGGTTGAAGGGGTCGAGGTTCGGCAGAATCTGATCGCGCAGCGTTTCGGTGCAGGTGTTCCAGAGCTTGATGACGCGGCTGTAGCGCTCGTCTTCGCTCAGCAGACCCTCGGCGAACTTGCCGTTGACGTTGGCGACCTTCTTGTCGGTCTCATCGAGCAGCTGCTGCTTCGTCGGCGGAATCTTGATGTCCGCAACGGAGACGGTCAGCGAGCCGATGGTAGCGTACTTATAGCCCAGCGCCTTGATGGCGTCCAGCACCAGTGCGCACTTATGCTCGCCCTGAGAGCGGAAGCACATGTCGACGATGTTGGAGAGCTGCTTCTTGCCGACCAGCTGATCGACTTCCAGCTCGAACATGTCATCGAGGCATTCGCGCTTCTTGAAGCCCAGATTCTGCGGCAGTGCATCGTTGAAGATCAGGCGGCCGAGCGTCGTATCGATGATCTTGCTGCCCTTTTCGCCGTTGAACTCGCGCTCAATGCGAACTTTGATGGGGCTCTGCAGGGTAATCTGCTCCAGCGCGTACGCCATATGCGCTTCTTCCGGATTGCGGAAGATGCGGCCGGCGCCCTTGCCGTTGGGATTTTCGATGGTCAGATAGTAGCAACCGATTACCATGTCCTGAGAAGGCGAAATAACCGGCTTGCCGTCCTGCGGCTTGAGGATGTTGTTGTGCGCGAGCATCAGGAAGCGGGCTTCCGCCTGCGCCTCGAGGGACAGCGGTACATGGACAGCCATCTGGTCGCCGTCGAAGTCAGCGTTGAAGGCGGTACAGGCGAGCGGATGCAGCTTGATCGCTTTGCCGTCCACCAGAATCGGCTCGAACGCCTGAATGCCCAGGCGGTGCAGCGTAGGTGCACGGTTGAGCAGCACGGGGTGATCCTTGATGACATCTTCGAGGATGTCCCAGACCTCCGGCTTCATCTTTTCGACCGCACGCTTGGCACTCTTGACGTTCATGCCCTTATTGCGTGCCTGCAGCTGCTGCATGACAAAGGGCTTGAAGAGCTCCAGCGCCATCTCCTTCGGCAGACCGCACTGATGCAGCTTCATTTCAGGACCGACAACGATAACGGAACGGCCGGAGTAGTCAACACGCTTGCCCAGCAGGTTCTGACGGAAACGACCCTGCTTGCCGGACAGCGTGTGGGACAGGCTGCGCAGCGCTCGTCCGCCGGGACCCGTCACGGCGCGGCCGCGGCGGCCATTGTCGATCAGCGCGTCAACAGATTCCTGCAGCATGCGCTTCTCGTTGCGGACAATAATTTCCGGCGCGCCGAGCTCCAGCAGGCGCTTCAGGCGGTTGTTGCGGTTGATGACGCGGCGGTACAGGTCGTTCAGGTCGGACGCGGCAAAGCGGCCGCCGTCGAGCTGCACCATCGGGCGAAGATCCGGCGGAATAACGGGCAGCACGGTCAGGATCATCCATTCCGGCTTGTTGCCGCTCGCGCGGAAGGACTCGACAACCTCGAGACGCTTGATCGCGTGGGCACGCTTCTGACCCTCGGTATCGCGATTGCGCTCCTTGCTCGTCAGCGTTTCGATTTCGGCCTTGAGTTCCACACTCAGCTTGTCCAGGTCGAGCTCGCGCAGCATTTCCTGCACGGCTTCGGCACCCATCATCGCCTTGAAATCGCCGCGGTCGGGCTTGGACATGATGGAGCGGTACTGCTCATCATTGATCAGGTCATGGAGCGAAACGTTCGTGACGGCGGTATTGCCGGGATTGAGCACGATAAAGCTGGCAAAGTAGAGCACCTTGTCCAGCACGCGCGGAGACAGCTCCAGCAGCATGCCCATGCGGCTGGGAATGCCCTTATAATACCAGATGTGGCTGACAGGGGCTGCCAGCTCGATATGACCCATGCGCTCACGGCGAACCTTTGCGCGCGTGACGGAAACACCGCACTTATCGCAAACGAGGTTCTTGTCTTTCGGACGGATGCGCTTATGCTTGCCGCAGGCGCATTCCCAGTCCTTCGTCGGTCCGAAAATGCGCTCGCAGTACAGACCGTCCTTTTCAGGCTTGAGCGTACGGTAATTGATGGTTTCAGGCTTGGTGACCTCGCCGTGAGACCATTCGCGAATCTTCTCGGGAGAGGCCATGCCGATCTGGATGGCATCAAGATTGGTCAGCTCAAACAAAAGGGTTCACACTCCCTTCATTGTAACACCGAGCCTATGTCCGGTTCGGAAAAGCCGGCAACCGGAAAGCAGTTCTCCGGCTGCGGCGAAACAGGTGATAAAATTACTGATCTTCGTCGTCCAGATTCAGATCGCTGAAGCCGAGATCATCCAGAGACATGGTATCCAGATCGTCGTTGTCCTCGTCGTCCGCGTTGAAGTCCAGCGGGATGGACATGTCGGCGTCGCCGTCGTCCTCCAGACCGGGGAAATCCGTTTCGGGGAAGTCGGGGCTGACGGTGTCGGCATCGTCGTCCTCAGGCAGCGTAATGACAGGTTCCTGCTTCTCGGGCACGGGCGGTGCGTTCTTGGTCGGCGGCACGAGATCGTCCGGGTCGAGTTCGGGGATTTCCACCGGATTGCGGTCGCGGTCGAGGACGGTGATGTCCAGGCACAGCGCCTGCAGTTCCTTGATCAGCACCTTGAAGGATTCCGGCACGCCAGGCGCGGGGATGTTCTCGCCCTTGATGATGGCCTCGTAGGTCTTGACGCGGCCGACCGTGTCGTCGGACTTGACGGTCAGGATTTCCTGCAGGGTATTGGCAGCGCCGTACGCTTCCAGCGCCCAGACTTCCATCTCGCCGAAGCGCTGACCGCCGAACTGCGCCTTGCCGCCCAGAGGCTGCTGCGTGACGAGGGAGTACGGACCGACGGAACGGGCGTGCATCTTGTCGTCGACCAGATGGTGCAGCTTCAGGAAGTACATGACGCCGACGGTGACGGGGTTCTCGAACCAGTTGCCGGTGCGGCCGTCGCGCAGGCGGATTTTGCCGTCGAGGAACAGGCGGCGTCCTTCTTCATCGAGGTTCAGACGGAGCGGCTTGCCGTTGTGGAAGTAGCTCTGCGTCATGCGCGGATTGCTCTCGTCAATGGGTGCCGCCATGGTGTCGGCAGCCAGCTTGAGGCATTCGCGGATTTCAGGATACGTCGCGCCGTCGAAAACAGGTGTTGCAATGTGCCAGCCAAGTGCACGGCAGGCAAGACCCAAGTGCACTTCCAGCACCTGACCGATATTCATACGGGACGGAACGCCCAGCGGATTCAGCACGATTTGCAGCGGCGTGCCGTCGGGCAGGAAAGGCATGTCCTCTTCGCGCAGCACGCGGGACACAACGCCCTTGTTGCCGTGGCGGCCGGACATCTTGTCGCCGACAGAAATCTTACGCTTCTGGGCGATATAGACGCGAACCATCTGCTGCACGGACGGGGACAGCTCATCGGAATGCGCGCGGTCGAAAATCTTGACATCGACCACAACGCCCCATTCGCCGTGCGGCACACGCAGGGAAGTATCGCGCACCTCACGCGCCTTTTCGCCGAAGATGGCGCGCATCAGGCGCTCCTCGCTCGTCAGCTCGGTTTCGCCCTTCGGGGTAACCTTGCCGACAAGGATGTCGCCCGCGCGAACCTCTGCGCCGATGCGGATAATGCCGCGCTCGTCGAGGTCCTTCACGGCGTCATCGCCGACATTCGGGATATCACGGGTGATTTCGTCCGGGCCGAGCTTGCTTTCGCGCGCCTCGCACTCGAACTCCTCCATGTGGATGGAGGTATAGATATCTTCCTTAACCAGCTTTTCGGACAGCAGGACGGCGTCCTCGTAGTTGTAGCCTTCCCAGTTCATGAAGCCGATGAGGGCGTTGCGGCCAAGCGCGATTTCGCCCTTTTCGGTGGAAGGGCCGTCCGCCAGCAGGTCATCCTTGCAGACGCGCTGACCCGCGGAAACGACCGGGCGCTGGTTATTGCAGTTGGACTGGTTCGTACGGGCAAACTTCGTCAGGTGATAGCGGTGACGCTCGCCGAGGTCATCGCGGATGATGATTTCATCGCCGCAGACCTTTTCGACCACGCCGTCCTCACGCGCCAGCACGACAACGCCGGAGTCATGACCGGCCTTGAATTCAAGACCCGTGCCGACATACGGCGCTTCAGGCACCAGCAGCGGAACTGCCTGACGCTGCATGTTCGAGCCCATCAGGGCACGCGTTGCGTCGTCGTTCTCCAGGAACGGAATCATGCCGGTTGCGATGGAAACGACCTGACGCGGCGAAACGTCGATGAAGTCAACCTGATTGCCGGGTACCTGCACGTATTCCGTGACCTCGCGGACGGTAATCATGTCGTTGACGAAGCAGTTGTTTTCATCAAGCGGCTCGGTCGCAGTTGCGATGCGGTAGAGGTCTTCCTCGTCAGCCGTCATGTAGACATGCTCGTCCGTAACGCGGCGATGCTCCTTGTCCACGCGGCGGTAAGGCGCTTCGATGAAACCGTACTCGTTGATGCGCGCATAGGTCGCCAGAGAACCGATCAGACCGATGTTCGGACCTTCAGGGGTCTCAATCGGGCAGATGCGGGAATAATGCGAATAGTGAACGTCGCGAACCTCGAAGGAGGCACGGTCACGGTTCAGACCGCCGGGACCCAGCGCGGACAGACGGCGCTTATGCGTCAGCTCTGCCAGCGGGTTGTTCTGGTCCATAAACTGCGACAGCTGCGAAGAACCGAAGAATTCCTTGATGGCGGCGGTCACGGGGCGGATGGAAATCAGCGAATCGGGCTGATAATCCTGCGAACCGTCCTGTGCGCTCATGCGCTCGCGGACGTTGCGCTCCATGCGTGCCAGACCGGTACGGAACTGATTCTGCAGCAGCTCGCCGACACTGCGCAGGCGACGGTTGCCCAGGTGGTCAATGTCGTCCGTCGTGCCGATGCCGTAGGGCAGACCGAGCAGATAGCTGATGGAGGCGACCATGTCGTCATCGGTGATGTGCTTGGGCACGAGGTGGGACACGTTGTCCGCAACGACCTGCTTGAGCTGATCCGGTTCGACATTGTCGATGATCTCCTTGAGGGTGGGCAGATGCACCATCTCAAGGATGCCGACCTCCTTAGGGTCAAAGGGCAGATATTCGGACGCATCGACGAAATTGTTGCCGACAACAACGCGCGTTTCGCCCTCGCAGTCCAGCAGGACACGGTTGACGCCTGCGTTTTGCACGCGGCGCGCCGTCTCGAGGTCGATGCGGTGACCGCCGCGGAACATGACCTCGCCCGTGCGGGGATCGATGATGTCCTCAGCGACGATGTGCTTGTTGATGCGGGTGGCGATGGAAAGCTTCTTATTGAACTTGTAGCGGCCGACGCGCATGACGTCATAGCGCTTGGGATCGTAGAACAGCGCCTTGAACATGTTCGTCGCGCTTTCAACGGATTCCGGCTCATCAGGCTTCTGCTTCTTGTAGATGGTGATGAGCGCCTGTTCGCGCAGCGTACGGGTCGTGCCGCCGCGATCCTTCGAGGCCTCGGCAACGGTGGTGTCCTTCGCCATGGTGGCTTCGAGGCGCTTGTCGTCGCCCAGCAGATTGCGGATGTCATCGTCCGTCTCATAACCCAGCGCACGCAGCAGCGTCGTCAGGCAGAGCTTGCGGGCGCGGTCAAGGCGAACCCAGATGACATCGTTGGAGTCGGTTTCGTACTCGAGCCATGCGCCGCGGTTGGGGATGATCTGGCTGGAATACAGCGGCATGCCCGCCTTGTCCAGCGTCTTGGCATAATAGCAGCCCGGCGAACGGACGAGCTGGGACACGATCACGCGGTCAGCACCATTGATGACAAACGTGCCGTTCTCTGTCATCAGGGGGAAGTCGCCCATGTAGACATCGGTCTCCTTGATTTCGGAGGTCTCGCTGTCGTACAGGTGCACGTGGATGTTCAGCGGCGCGGCGTACGTCATATCACGTTCGCGGCAGCGTTCCACGGAGTTTTTCGGCTCTCCCAGCTTATAGTCTGTGAAGGTCAGTTCAAGATTTCCGTTATAGTTGGTGATGGGCGAGGCGTCCGCGAGAACCTCTCTGAGATCCGTATCAAGGAAACGCTGATAGGATTTCTTCTGCACCTCGATGAGATCCGGCATTTCCAGATCTTCATGGATACGGGAGAAGCTAATGCGCTTCCGGAGCTTACCCATTGCAACCTCATGCGCCATGATGTATGATCACCCCTTCATCAGTCCGACCAGCATCCTCTGCCCGGAAAAATCACGCAATTATTTCTGCCGCTTGCAGGAATTCGGCGGAAGCTGCGCGAAAATAAATTGTCGAAAATTCCCTCTTGCATTTTTCCGCGTTTCCGTGTACAATACAAGGGCAGGAAAAATCAACAGTATGCAAAGATACTGATGCAATTTTAAATTCTATCATACATTTCTGTAATTGTCAAGGGGTATTATGCCCTATTTTTCTGGAAATATGTGGAAAACAAGAACCGGAGGAAAGGATGTATACAAAGTTGAAGAAACTCGTGAAAAAGCTTGCGGCGATGCTCCTGACGGCGGTGATGCTGCTGGGCACGGCGGGATTCGCAGAGCAGGCGGATCGCAAGACGGTCATCAACCGCATCAATTATCCTTCGGATGAGGCGGATTTCGCATTTGCGGAGGATGCGCCGCTGCTGGAGGTGATTTTTCCGCAGATTCTCGACTGCGATGCGGTTTTCCTGCGCTGCGGCGGCGAAACGATGCTGCTGGACTGTGCGACATCCGGTCAGTCGAAGCGGATTCTGAACATGTGCCGCCAGCTCGGCATCACGCAGATCGACCGGGTTGTCAATACGCATCCGCATGAGGATCACATCGGCGGCTTTGCGGAAATCATCAAGGAAATCAGCGTTGATGAACTTTGGCTGTGCTTCCCGGCGGACGAAACGACGCACAGCACGAAGGCGGTCAAGGCGGCGGAGCAGGCCGGCATTGCAGTCAAATACTTTACGGACGGCGACACGCTGACGCTCGGCAACGCAACGCTGCACGTGTGGATGCTGACCGACAGCGATCTGACAAGGCTGAACGACCGCTCGGCGCAAATTCTGCTGACTTACGGCGACCGGACGATGATGTTTGCGGCGGACATCGAACAGAAGGGGCAGACGGCACTGGCGGAGCAGTACGGCACGGCGCTCGCAGCGGACGTCCTGAAATATCCGCACCACGGGAAACAGGCGCTCGTTCAAGCGTACCGCGACGCGGTGAATCCGCAGCTGTGCATCATTACCTGCAATCAGCGCGCGACCGACGGCAAGAAGTACGTCAAGCGTGAGGGACTCGACACGGTCTGGACGGTGCCCGGCTTCGTAACGCTCAAAACCGATGGCACGACCTGGCTGTGCGAGCTGGTGGCGTCGGAGGTTAAGTATTGACAAAATTAGCCGATGCTAATTATATACAGCTAACAAATATTCCTTTGCGAGAAATGCGGACAGCTGCTTGACAGGCTGTCCGTTTCTTGCTATGATGAAATCAGCGTTTCCCAATATCAAAATAAGGAGAATGAATGATGAAAAAACTCTTTTCTCTGCTGCTCACGCTGGCAATGCTGTCCTGCATGACGGCCGCCTTTGCGGAAACACTGTCCGGCAAGGCGTACGGCTTTGCAAACGGCGTGATTGAGGTGTCGCTGACGCTCGATGGCGGAAAAATCACATCGCTTGACATTACGTCTGAGTTGCAGACGCCGACGGTCGGCGGCGCAGCGATTGATTCACTGAAGGAAGAAATCCTTGCATCAGGCACCATCGATGGTGTTGATGCGGTGACCGGCGCAACCCTCACAAGCAACGGCCTGTTCAAGGCGATCCGCGTGGCGCTGGGTCAGGAAGAGTCTGACGTGCAGGAAACATCGGAAGATGTCACGGCACAGACGGTCGGTACGCTGAACCACGGCATCGGCGTGACGGTGACGCCGCGCCTCGGCCCGGGCAGTGATGACCAGGGCGTGCCGGTCTACTCCTTCAACGTCGTTGCCGCTTATGTGCTGACGGACGCGGACGGACGCATTGTTGACCTCGAAGTCGATATCTTGGAAATCATTACGCCGAACCATGACGGCGCGCACGACAACTACATTGCGGGCTGGCCGGGCAGCAGCTACAACAACGATGCTGATGCGGACGGCGTGGTGGAAAGCACGCACGAGGAGACCGAGGAAACCTTCACGACGAACCTGAGCGCGTGGCAGACGAAACGCGATCTGGGCGAGAACTACGTGATGAATTCCGGAACATGGACGCAGGAAATGGATGCCTATGAGAGTGTCTTCAAGGGCATGACAGCTGCCGAGGTCAAGGAGTGGGCGGCAAAGTACTGCTCGGATGTCAACGGACGCGCGCTGCACGGCACTTCTGCCAAGGAAGAGGACATCGCAAAGTGGGATGCTTTGTCGGAGGATGAAAAGGCATCGTTGGATGCTATTTCGACAGCGACGATGTCTCTGACGGATGCGCACGGCAATATTGTTGAGGCCATCGAGAAGGCGGCGGAAAATCAGACGCCTGTCGATTCGGATGCGGACATCGCGCGCATGGGCTTCGGCATTGTCGTGACGCCGCGCCTCGGCCCGGGCAGCGACGACCAGGGTACGCCGGTGTATTCCTTCAACGTTGTGCTGGCTGGCGCACTCTATGACGACGAGGATCGCATGGCTGACCTGACGACGGATATTCTCGAAGTCATTACGCCGAACCACGATGGCGCCTATGACAATGTGTTCACTGGTTGGCCGGGACAGTCCTACAACAACGACGCGGATGCGGACGGCGTGGTGGACGGTGTGCTGGAGCAGACCGAGGAAACGTTCACGGCGCAGTTTGCAACTTGGCAGACGAAGCGCGATCTGGGCGAGAACTACGTGATGAATTCCGGAACATGGACGCAGGAAATGGATGCCTATGAGAGCGTCTTCAAGGGCATGACGGCTGCTGAAGCAAGCGAATGGGTTGCTGCGTACTGTTCGGATGTGAACGGACGCGCACTGCACGGCACTTCCACCAAGGAAGAGGATATCGCGAAGTGGGATGCACTGTCGGAGGAGGAAAAGGCATCGCTGGATGCCATCTCCTGTGCGACGATGTCTCTGACGGATGCGCACGGCAATCTCCTGTCTGCGATTGAAAAGGCATTTGCCAATGCAAAGACCTGCCTGATTGAAATTCAGTAATCTCTGAGGAGATCGACATATGTCGGTCTCCTTTTTACATGCTGGCATTCTCACGGCAGGAAAAATCATGCAGAAGTCCACGCCAGAAAGCGTGTGTACAAAATTCGCCGTCCGGAAATCGAAAAAAGCTGTAAAAACACGGCATGAACCTGCAAAAAAGGTTGACAAGGCAAGTCGAAAATGCTACAATAAACGAGTTGACCGCCTGCCAGTGAGGGGCGCGGCTTTTTCAGGTGCGCTTTTTCATGGGAGCGGGCACGGTCGGCAGTTTCTTTTAAGGAGGCGTTTCAGCGTGGATGAACTGAAAAACGCTGCGTCCAAAGCGGTCGGAACGAAGGCAGTCATGCGTGCGCTGAAGGCCGGTTCTGTCCGGTGCGTCTATGTGGCGCGCGACATCGATACCTTCCTTTACCAGAAGGTGACGCGTGCGTGCGAGGAGGCCAATGTGCCGCTCCGCCGCGTGGATGAGACGAAGGCGCTGGGCGCCGCGTGCGGGCTGGAAATTCCCTGCGCCGCTGCGGCCATCCTGAAATAAAGGGGGGACTTCGTCCCGCTTCTTTCTTCGTCCCAGTTTCTTTTTCGTCCCCATTACCCCATTCCCATTGCCAAACAGTTTCCGAGGGTTGCGGAACTTTTGGACATAAATTTGGAGGTGCTCTCATGCCCACGATCAATCAGTTGGTTCGCAGGGGTCGCGAGAAGACCACAAACCGGTCTACCGCCCCTATTCTTCAGGGCTGCCCTCAGAAGCGCGGCGTTTGCCTGAGCGTCAAGACGATGACGCCCAAGAAGCCGAACTCTGCTCTTCGTAAGATTGCCCGTATTCGTCTGACGAACTCCATCGAAGGTACCTGCTACATCCCCGGCATCGGCCACAACCTGCAGGAGCATAGCGTTGTGCTGATCCGCGGCGGCCGTGTCCGTGACCTTCCTGGCGTCCGTTATCACATCATCCGTGGCGCGCTGGATACCGCCGGTGTGGCCAAGCGGATGCAGGCTCGTTCCCTCTATGGCGCAAAGCGCCCGAAGAAGTAAGCTTTTGCCTGCTTCATAACATCCCTTTTCGCAGCCCTTGGCCGTCCTGAATGCGGCTTGGCCTGAGTTTCCGCTTGCCTGGGGAACAGGGAAGGCGGCACAGGCGCAAACTGCCCGGGACGATCGGCCTGATTCGCGGCCGGAGGTGCACGATGCTGACGCGCACTGCCGATTGGGAGAGGATCACCCAAATCCGGAGGGATGCTTCCGCAATCCACACTTTACGACTGACTAACACGTCTAATTGGAGGTATTTACTATGCCCCGTCGCGGTTTTGTACCCAAGCGCGAGGTGCTGCCGGATCCTGTTCACGGGACCACGGTCGTAACCAAGCTCATTAATCAGATTATGCTCGACGGCAAGCGTGGCGTCGCTCAGAACGTGTGCTACGAAGCCTTCGATACCATCAAGGAAAAGACCGGCAAGGATGCGACTGAAGTCTTCCAGGCTGCTCTGGCCAATGTTGCGCCGTCCCTGGAGGTCAAGGCTCGCCGTGTCGGCGGTGCGACCTATCAGGTCCCGATCGAGATCCGCCCGGAACGCCGTCAGACGCTGGCTCTGCGCTGGCTCGTGCAGTTCTCCCGCAAGCGCGGTGAGAAGACCATGGCGGAACGCCTCGCGGCTGAAATCATGGACGCTGCCAACAACACCGGCGCGGCCGTGAAGCGCAAGGAAGAAATGCACCGCATGGCCGAGGCGAACAAGGCTTTCGCCCACTATCGCTGGTAATATGCCAAACGCTGCTGCCTGATTTTCCGGCGCAGCGCTGCTGAAAGGAGCAAACCCTATGCCTCGCAGTCATCCCCTTGAGCGGGTGCGCAACATTGGTATCATGGCGCACATCGATGCCGGCAAGACGACCACCACGGAACGTATCCTGTTCTACACCGGTCGTGTGCACCGCATCGGTGAGGTGCATGAGGGCGCCGCTACGATGGACTGGATGGTTCAGGAGCAGGAGCGTGGTATCACCATCACCTCCGCTGCAACCACCTGCCGCTGGCGTGATCCCCGTGACCCCAACAACAAGGAACGCACCTACCGCATCAATATTATCGACACCCCTGGTCACGTTGACTTCACCGTTGAGGTTGAACGTTCCCTGCGCGTGCTGGACGGCGCTGTCTGCGTCTTCTGCGCCAAGGGCGGCGTTGAGCCCCAGTCCGAAACCGTGTGGAAACAGGCCGAGACCTATCATGTTCCGCGTATGGCATACGTGAACAAGATGGACATCACCGGCGCTGACTTCTTCCGCGTGGTGAAGATGATGAAGGAACGTCTCCACTCCAACGCAGTTCCGATTCAGCTGCCCATCGGCGCTGAGAACACCTTCCGCGGCATCATTGACCTGGTCAAGATGAAGGCGGAGGTCTACTACGACGACGAAGGCAAGGACGTCCGTGAGGAAGAGATCCCTGCCGACATGATGGAGCTGGCGGAGCAGTATCACGCGGAAATGGTCGAGAAGGTCGCCGAAACCGATGAAGCGCTGATGGAAAAGTACTTCGAGGGTGAGGAAATCTCCCAGGAGGAAATCAAGAACGCCATCCGTAAGGCTACCATCGAGTGCACGATGAACCCCGTCTGCTGCGGCACTTCCTACCGCAACAAGGGCGTGCAGCCGCTGCTGGACAACATCGTCGAGTACATGCCCAGCCCGCTGGACATCCCGGCAATCAAGGGCACCGATCCGCATGACCCCGACAAGCAGTTGGAGCGCCATCCGTCCGATAGCGAGCCCTTCTCCGCCCTCGCGTTCAAGATCATGGTTGACCCGTTCGTCGGCAAGCTGGCCTTCTTCCGTGTCTATTCCGGCACGCTGACCGCCGGCAGCTACGTGATGAACTCCACGAAGCAGAAGCGCGAGCGTATGAGCCGTATCATGATGATGCACGCCAACCACCGCGAAGAAGTCGACTGCATCTACACCGGCGAAATCGGCGGCGCTGTGGGTCTGAAGGACACCACCACCGGCGACACGCTGTGCGACGAAAACAACCAGATCATCCTGGAATCCATGGAATTCCCGGATCCGGTTATCGAGGTTGCCATCGAGCCGAAGACGAAGGCTGGTCAGGACAAGATGACCATGGCGCTGCTGCGTCTGGCCGAGGAAGACCCGACCTTCAAGACCTACACCAACCAGGAGACCGGTCAGACCATCATCGCCGGCATGGGCGAGCTCCATCTGGAGATCATTGTCGACCGTCTGCTGCGCGAATTCAAGGTCGAGGCGACCGTTGGCAAGCCCCAGGTTACCTACAAGGCAACCATCCGCAAGACCGTCAAGGCAGAAGGCCGCTTCGTCCGTCAGACCGGTGGTCACGGCCAGTATGGTCACTGCTGGATTGAGGTTTCTCCGAACGAACCCGGCAAGGGCTACGAGTTCGAATCCCGCATCGTCGGCGGCGTCATTCCGAAGGAATTCATCGCGCCAATCGATGCCGGTATTCAGGGCGCTGCCAAGAGCGGCTACGAAGGCTTCGAACTGGTGGACTTCAAGGCAGCTGTCGTCGACGGCTCCTATCATGATGTTGACTCCTCCGCACAGGCGTACGAAATCGCAGGCTCCATGGCTTTCAAGGCCGCGCTGGAGAAGGCGAACCCCGTGCTGATGGAGCCCGTGATGAAGGTCGAAATCATCGTTCCGGAGCAGTACATGGGCGACGTCATGGGCAACGTGTCCAGCCGCCGCGGCCGTGTCGATGGTATGGAAGCACGCGGTGCTGACCAGATCATCCATGCGTTTGTTCCGCTGAGCGAGATGTTCGGCTACACCACTGACCTGCGCTCCCGCACGCAGGGTCGCGGCATGTTCACCATGCAGTTCGACCATTACGAGGAAGTGCCGAAGTCCGTGGCTGAAAAGGTCATCGGCGAACGCAACCGCAACAAGTAATTGAAAATGCCGTGCCGGATGCATGGCGAAAAGAAAATATAATTGGAGGGAATTTTCCAATGGCTAAGGAACGTTACGAGCGCAAAAAGCCCCACGTAAACATTGGCACCATCGGTCACGTTGACCACGGCAAGACGACCCTGACCGCTGCCATCACCATGACGCTGGCTCAGAAGGGCGAAGCCCAGGCCATGCGTTACGACGAAATCGACAAGGCGCCTGAAGAAAAGGCTCGCGGCATCACGATTAACACCGCCCACGTTGAGTATGAGACGGCTACCCGTCACTACGCCCACGTGGACTGCCCCGGCCACGCTGACTATGTTAAGAACATGATCACCGGTGCTGCCCAGATGGACGGCGCAATCCTGGTTGTGTCTGCCCCCGACGGCCCGATGCCCCAGACCCGTGAGCACATCCTGCTTGCCCGTCAGGTCGGCGTTCCGTACATCGTGGTCTTCATGAACAAGACCGACATGATGGACGACGAAGAGCTGCTGGAGCTCGTCGAAATGGAAATCCGTGAGCTGCTGAGCAGCTACGACTTCCCGGGCGACGATATCCCGATCATCAAGGGCTCTGCTCTGAAGGCGCTGGAGTATGTCGCCAACGGCGGCACCGACGTCGACAATGCGCCCGAGTGCAAGTGCATCTGGGAGCTGATGAACGCGGTTGACACCTACATCCCGGAACCCAAGCGTGCAACCGACCAGCCCTTCCTGATGCCTGTTGAAGACGTGTTCTCCATCTCCGGCCGCGGCACCGTCGCGACTGGCCGTGTTGAGCGCGGCACCGTGAAGGTTTCCGACACGGTTGAAATCGTCGGCCTGATGGATAAGCCGAAGTCCACGGTCGTTACCGGCGTGGAAATGTTCCACAAGCTGCTCGACCAGGCGGAAGCCGGCGACAACATCGGTGCTCTGCTGCGCGGCATTCAGCGCAACGAAATCGAGCGCGGTCAGGTTCTGGCCAAGCCCGGCACCATTCATCCGCACACCCACTTCATCGGTCAGGTTTACGTCCTGACGAAGGAAGAAGGCGGCCGTCATACCCCGTTCTTCAACGGCTATCGTCCGCAGTTCTACTTCCGCACCACCGACGTGACCGGCAACATCAAGCTGCCCGAGGGCACGGAGATGGTCATGCCCGGTGACAACATCGACATGGAAATCACCCTGATCACGCCGATCGCTCTGGAGCAGGGCCTGCGCTTTGCTATCCGCGAGGGCGG
>CAVANO010000007.1:0-42532 GCA_963590165.1 Anaerovoracaceae bacterium | reverse complement strand
GACTGCGCAGTGAGGACATGGGGCAGTACTTCCGTGTTGCCGCTGACAACCGCGATCTGAATTACGACAAGTTTGTCGTGCAAGGCGAAGTGCACACGATGGCGGACGAGAGTTACACGAGCGACAATACGACACGGCTTGATGTGGATGGAACCGTCAAGAAAATTCTGACAACGGATTATGTGCAGAATGCGCTAAAAGGTTGAATCTGTCATTTCTTTTCGGGCTCATCTGCCGTTGCAGCACTTGCTTCAATCATCTGCGTAACGACATGATTGAGCTGCGCGGCGCGTTGGCTGGTGATGATTGGTCGCCCAAGGCGTTCCTCAAGATCCTTCCGCGCATTGCCTGCAACCGAACCGCCTGCCTGTGCAACACGCTTGTTTTCCTCGAAGTTTGCCGGCTGTTCTTGCTGCGACAGCTCGCGTGCGGCAACCTCTGCCAACTGATTCAGCGTCAGCTCGGTCGTGCTCATGTTGTCACGCAGGCTTTCCTTCTTGAGCCCTTTCAACGTCTTGTACTGCCGCGTCGTCATGCCCGACCAAGCGCGGGTCAGTTCGTCCGTCAGGATGGCAAACTCCTTGCCCTGCTGTACGCCGCGATCCCTCCACTCGTCCGTGAGCTCCTTGCGCGCCGAAATGGCCTGTAACCGCTGATTAATCCACTCACGCGTGTAGCCCTTGCGCTCGTACGTTGCGACAAGGCGCTCAGCAATCAGCTCGGGGTCGAGCGTCTCTTCGATGCGCTCACGACCGACTTCCGCAAGCCAACGTTTGAACGGTTCTGCTTTTCGTGAAGGAATCGACTGGATGATGCGAAGCAACTGCTCCGTGTTGGCAACGTCGGTTTTGTAACGCTTGCCATCCTTGGGGGACTTCAATTTCAGTTGGTTACAATTTGTAACCGACTCATTTCCTTCATCAAACAAGCGTTTTTTCAAGACTTTCCAATAATTGTTCGGATTCGGACTCTCCGTCAGCACGGCAACGACATCGACGATGGAAAAATACCACTCTTCCGCCTCTTCATTCCACGCGGTGCGGATGGCTTGATCCTCAAAAAGCTGGAGATTTTCCTGATTCGGCATACGGTCGACCTCCTCTGTAACGCCACTATTATATCAGAAACGCTACGAAACTGCAAACAAACAGACGCATAAATCAAGAAAGAAAGCGAAGTGATTTGCATGAACATCCTCGTCACCGGCGCAAAGGGCATGGTCGGTACAGCACTTGTCAACAACCTGAAGACGTTGCAGGACGGCCGCAACAAGACGCGTCCGAACCTGCATATTGGCGAAATCTACGAATATGACATCGATTCCACGCCTGAACTGCTCGATGAATACTGCGCGAAGGCGGATTTCGTGTTCAACCTTGCCGGCGTGAACCGTCCGGAGAATCCGCAAGACTTCATGGCAGGTAACTTCGGCTTTGCTTCGGAACTGCTGGATTGCCTGAAGAAACACAACAATCGTGCAACGGTCATGCTGTCCTCCTCGATTCAGGCAACATTGGCAGGACGCTTCGGCAACAGCGAGTATGGGCGCAGCAAGAAGGCTGGCGAGGAGCTATTCTTCCAGTACGCCGAGGAAACAGGTGCAAAGGTTGCTGTGTACCGTTTTCCGAATCTTATGGGGCACAGCCGACCGAAGTACAACAGCGCTGTCAGCACGTTCTGCTGGGCTGTGGCAAATGATCAGCCGTTCACAGTGAACGATCGCACAACCGAAATCGAGCTGCTGTACATAGACGATCTGGTTGAGGGTATGTTTGACTTGCTCGAAGGCAAAGAGCAACATTGCGAGTTTGACGGCATTGAAACCGTGTTAAAGTCAGACGGATGCTATTGTTGCGTGCCTGTGACACACAAGGTCACGTTGGGTGAAATTGTCGATCTGCTGCAGGAGTTCAAGCGCCAGCCGACCACGCTCCTGATGCCGAAAATGCCGGACGGGTCGTTCTCGAAAAAGTTGTATTCGCTGTACTTGACGTACCTCCCGACCGACAAATTCAAGTATTCACTGCGGATGAATGTGGATGCTCGTGGCTCGTTCACGGAGTTGCTCCACACAGCTGATTGCGGTCAGGTATCCGTCAACATCAGCAAACCGGGCATCACGAAGGGGCAGCATTGGCACAACAGCAAGTGGGAGCTGTTCATCGTGGTTGCTGGGCACGGGCTCATCCAGGAGCGCAACATCAACACCGGCGAGACGGTTGAATTCGAGGTGTCCGGCGACAAGATTGAGGCAGTACACATGATTCCCGGCTGGACACATAACATCATCAATTTGTCAGACACAGAGAATCTGGTCACTGTCATGACGTGCAACGAGGTTTTTGACCTGAATCATCCGGATACGTTTTTTGAGAAAGTATAGAACCGAAGGTCCAGGGCGATCGGAAAGCTCTGGTCGCCTCCGCAGAGGCGAAATAACATGTATAGGTGATACATATGGCAGATTATAGCAACGTTTCTTTTCGCAACAACGGCAAGTTGAAACTTCTCATCATCGTCGGCACGCGTCCGGAAATCATCCGTCTTGCTGCGGTCATCAACAAGACGCGCAAGTATTTCGACGTGCTGCTCGCCCACACCGGGCAGAACTACGATTACAACTTGAACGGTGTGTTCTTCCATGATTTGCAGCTTGCCGACCCTGATGTTTATCTGAACGCGGTCGGCGCTGACCTCGGCGAGACCATGGGCAACATCATTTCCGAGAGCTACAAGCTGATGGTTGCGGTCAAGCCGGATGCCGTGCTCGTTCTTGGCGACACAAATAGCTGCCTGTCCGTCATCGGCGCAAAGCGGCTGCACATCCCGATTTTCCACATGGAAGCCGGCAACCGCTGCAAGGATGAATGTTTACCGGAAGAGACAAATCGCCGTATTGTCGACATTATTTCCGATGTCAATATGGCATATTCTGAGCATGCGCGGCGCTATTTGGCGGACTGCGGTTTGCCCAAGGAACGCACCTACGTGACCGGTTCGCCGATGGCGGAAGTGCTCCACCAGAACCTGGCGAAGATCGAAGCATCAGACATTCATGCGCGGCTTGGACTCGAAAAGGGCAAGTACATCCTGCTGTCGGCACACCGCGAGGAGAACATTGACACGGAGAAAAACTTCCTGTCGCTGTTCACAGCAATCAACAAATTGGCTGCCAAATACGACATGCCGATCCTGTATTCCTGCCATCCGCGCAGCCGCAAGCGCCTTGAAGCGACTGGCTTTCAGCTTGATAAGCGTGTTATCCAGCACGAGCCGCTTGGCTTCCACGACTACAATTGCCTGCAGATGAATGCCTTCTGTGTCGTATCGGATTCCGGCACACTCCCAGAGGAAAGCAGTTTTTTCACCAGCGTCGGGCATCCGTTCCCGGCGGTCTGCATCCGCACGTCCACTGAACGTCCTGAGGCGCTCGACAAGGGTTGTTTCATCCTCGCAGGTATCGATGGCGACCATCTGCTGCAGGCGGTTGATGTCGCAGTCGAAATGAACCGGAATGGCGATTCTGGTATTCCAGTGCCGGACTATACGGATGAAAACGTGTCGGACAAGGTTGTAAAAATCATCCAGAGCTATACCGGCGTGGTGGACAAGATGGTGTGGCGGAAATACTGAGCGGAGATGGTGAATATGGTCAATCAGCAAACGGTGCTTTCGCTCATTCGTGCGGCGTTGGACGGCATTCCAGCTGAACTTCCGGTTGATTTTCAACCGGACGAGCTCCTCAACTTCGCCAAATCCCAGCAAATTGAAGCGTTGCTGATCGCCGGTTTACGTCAGTCAAACATTGCAATCGATAAGCCGACGCGCAACAAGTTACTTGCGGCGGCAATGACCAGCACAAAGCAATTAACGCTTGCGAATCAGCTGTTTGACTCGTTTTCAACGCACAAAATCGACCATATGCCGCTCAAGGGTTGCGTCATGAAGCCGCTGTATCCCAACGATGCGTTGCGATCGATGGGCGACATTGACGTGTTGATTCGGACGGAGCAGTACGACCGGATTCGTCCGCTGATGCTTGCGGAAGGCTTCACCGAAGGCGTTGTCAGCGACCATGAGTACGTCTGGGACAAGAACGGCATTCACGTTGAACTGCACAAGCGCTTGATTCCGTCGTACAACAAGGATTATTTCGCCTATTACGGCGATGGCTGGCAACTGGCAAAGCCGACTGACGTGCCCTACCGCTATGAAATGAGCCATGAAGACACGTTCATTTACATCTTCACGCACTACGCGAAGCACTATCGCGACGCCGGTGCTGGCATCCGTCAGGTGCTCGACCTGTATGTGTATCGTAAGGCGTATCAGGACATGGATGAAAAGTATATTCAGCAGACGCTGACGCAACTCCAGCTTGAGCGATTCTACACGAATACGATGCTCATGCTGGATGTGTGGTTCGGCAGTGCGGAGCACACAGAGGCTTCGCAGCTGATTTCTGATCGGTTGTTTGCGAGTGGCGTGTTTGGAACGCACGAGAACAGCCTGAAGTCGACGATGCTCAAGCAGGTCAACGAGCAGGGATCGCTCGGAAAGGCAAAGGCGCACAACTGGCTGAATCGGATTTTCCTGCCGCTTGATAAGATGAAAGGCATGTATCCGATTCTGGAGAAATGCCCGATTTACTGCCGGTCGTGTGGGTTGTTCGCTGGGTTAATATCATTCTGCATAAGCGCGATCGCTTTGGGAAGTATATTGCCGAGGACAACACGCTGACGGATGCGTCTGTTGAGGAATATCACAAGATGCTGAAAAAGTCGGGGCTGGATTTTAATTTCAAGTAAAAAGCGGAACCGGTGGTGCACAATGCACCATGCCGGTTCCGTTTGAACGTGGTGGATTCAGAGTTTTCTTCCGGAATTTGCTTGATCGTTATGCAGCCTTATTCGCCTTATCCAGACGGCATGCCTTGCGGATTGCGAGTACACCCCAAAGGATGAAAGCAACAGCAAGCGCAATGTCCACGTAGATCAGCACTTCCTGCCAAATTGGCTTCAGGTAACCAGTGATGGAAACCTCCATGGCATTACTGTTGACGACCGTGTAAAGAATGTTCTTCGTAGCCTGGCGAAGCAGCGTGATTTGTGTTGCGTCGTCCTCCATGTAGAAGTTCTTCGTGTCTTGCGTGAGGAACAGGTCACCACCGGCACGGATCATTTCGTCCACGTGCGTGTAGGTGTTCAGGCTGTAGTCAGTGATGACCATGCCTTGGAATCCCCATTCCTGGCGCAGAATCTGCGTCAGCAACGCATAGCTACCGCCTGCCCACTTTGTGCCGAGACGGTTGAAGGAGGACATCATGCCTGTGGCGCCGCCTTCTTTAACAGCCAGTTCGAAGGGCTTCAGGTAGATTTCGCGCATCGCCTGCTCGTTTGCCCAGACCAGAATGCCATTGTATTCGCGGTCTGTTTCCTGGTCGTTCACGGCAAAATGCTTGACGTAGCAGTATACGCCCTTTTCTGCAGCACCTTGGACAACCTTAGCAGCGAATTTGCCAGACAGAAGACCGTCTTCACTGTAATATTCCCAGTTTCTGCCACCGAAAGGCGTACGGTGGATATTGACTGCCGGAGAATACCAGCCGGAATATGGAACGCCCGTGTTTTCATTGCCGACGAGACCTTCATCGCCGACTTTCTGACCCATTTCATAGGCGAGTTCCACATTCCACGTGGAGCCCATGACTGCTTCTGCCTGATACAAGCAGGTGCCGTAGACTTCGGCTTCGGAAAGGAAACTCGTAAAGCCGGACGGACCGTCAGCATCGGTGGTCATTGGCTTATCAACAACGCCATCAATGCCGGAAACTGCATTGGTGCGGAATGCACCGAAGCCTACAAGGCTCTTCATTTCATCCAGCGTAATTTCATCAAGCAGTTTCTCCCAGCGAGGATCATCGTAGGAAACAGAAGCTGTAATGTTGCCGTTTTCGTCTGTCAACATGCTCTTGAGCGAAATTCCATTGTTGACAGCCGTGGTAGAAGGCGCTTCACCGGTGACTTCCCACGGCTGACCATCATCAGGCGTGGTGTACTTGCGCTTCTTGGAAGCATCGAGCGTTGCCTTTAGTTCGTCTGTCAGCGTGCGTTCCTCATCGCTGAGATAGTCCGTTGGAACAGTACCTGCGAAATCCTTTCGAGTGGTGTAGGATGCATAGGTCGTTGTACCGAAAATACCAGCGCTGACATCGTCGAAGCGGTTTTCAATGGTAACTTCTTCACCCTGTGCATTCGTATCAGTTGCCAGTTGAACACCCTCCTGCAGATTATAGGATGCGGTGGACTGCGCTTCGTGCGCATTCTTGCTGACCATCAGCGTGTAGGTGCCTGCATCCAGCTCATAGCCTGCAAAGCCGTTTTCGTTTGCATCCGCGTAATCGTAGGACTTCATGTCCTTGACCGAAAGCGTCAATTCAACAGTGTCGGACTCGCCTGGCTGAAGCAATTTCGTCTTAGCGAAATCGCCGAGCACGACATAGGACTTCTCGATGGCAGGACCATCATAATTGTACGGAGCACTGTAGTACAGCTCAACGACATCCTTGCCGGCATAGCTGCCGGTATTGGTAACCTTCACAGTGACTTTAATGGTATCGTCTGCAGTGATGCTGCTGCCATCCGCCTTGTCGAAGGAAACATCCCAATCGAAGGTGGTATAGCTCAAGCCGTAGCCGAACGGATACGTCACGTTATCCTGATACCAGGTAGAGGATGCATCTGCGCGCGTTTCCTCATAGCCACGTGTCTCGTAATAACGATAGCCGACGTAAATGCCTTCCATGTAGTTGACAAAGGCAAAATCGGTGGTTTCGCCGTTATACAGGTAGCGGTTGCCGTATTCGCTGCCGTAAACGCCGGTGTTGTACCATGACGGATCGCTGGTATAATCAACCGCCCATGTATCCACGGTATGACCGGAAGGGCTGATTTGATTGCCATCAGCATCCTTGCCGACGAGAATCTGACCGAGTGCCATGACGCCAGTCGAGCCTGGGAAGCCCATCCATAGGATAGCATCAATGTCAGGATCAGTTTCCAGTTCGTTGATTTCCATGGTTGAGCCAATGTTGAGCACCACGATAACACGGTCAAAATGCTCTTTTACGTAGGAAAGCAGAGCCTTTTCATTGGCATCCAGCTGCAGATAATGGTCGGTGGCAGATTCAGCACCTGCCACAGCGGTGGTCATGGTGAAATCCGTTGCCATGCTGCGAGGAAGGTCAAAACCTTCGCCGCCGATACGGGAAATCACAACGATAGCACCATCCGAATATTCGCTGTAGCTTTCGTCCAAATCGCTGGTATAGGAAGAAATAGGCGTTTCGCCGGTAGCAAAGCCGGAAAGACGCTGACCGGAGGTCATGGACGGATTGGATGGACGCCCGTCGCCGGAACGGGCATTGTCATCATAGAACGCCTTCAGCGTCGGATTGTAGGCAATTCCAGCGGCAGTCAGGCTTTCATAGAGTGTATTTACAGTCGAGGAAGAATTGCCTGCGGAGCCGGAGCCAGAGTAAACGAGATTCGTTGAGTTCTTGCCGAACACGCTGACTTTGGCAGTTGCTTCAAAGGGCAGTGCTGCGTTATCGTTCTTCAGCAGCGTAATACCCTCTTTTTCGACTTCGACAACAAAGTCTTCTGCGGCAGAGAGCACTTCCTCTTTCGTCGCAGTTTTTGTCGTTTCTGCAACAACGGCACGTTCACCGCCGAGGACAATGTTCAAGGTGTTGGTTACGATTGGAACATTCAGGAGGACACAATTGAGGACAATGACCACGACAAGCACGATGGCTGTTGTGATTGACCAGATTTTTGTCCCTTTGTGAGAGAAGAGAAACTTCATGTCTTCACCCGCTTCTTTCTTCAGCTTAGAATCATCAGCCTTAGACAGAAAGACACCATGTAAGGCAACAGCGCAGACTTACATGGTGTCATCAAGGAGATTACTCGATGTTTTCAGGATACTCTTCCATCGTCAGTGCGGCATCGGTGATCAACTTGATGCAGTCAAGAGACGGAGCACTTGCCATGTTGCTGCGATAGGTGTTTTCGCCGGCAACCAGCACGATGGTGTTTTCACCCTCGACCAATTCGATTTCACCGATGGTCTTCCACTTGAAGTTCTGCTGATCCGTCACGGTCTCGCCGGGAGCGGTTTCAAACGGTTCATACGCCAGTGCAACATCATTGACCTTGATGATGAAGGAAGTAGGATCCCAGGTCACAGTGCCGAGGACGTTCGTGCCGACGCGGATCTTCAGCGTTGCAGTGCAGGCTTTGTCAGAGGTGATCTTGAAGGTAATGGGGCTGTTGACGCCCAGGTTGCCGACATAGAATTCGTTGCTGGCTTCAGCATATTCGGAGGCAAGACCGATGCCGGTCGGAGAGCCGGAAACACCGAGTCCTTCCAGACCTTCCAGTTCAGTCAGCTCGGCTTCGAAAACATACTCGGTCGTTGCTGCTTCTTCAGCGAAAGCAGTGCAGAACAGTGCAAAACAGAGCACAACAGACAGAAGCATTGCAATCTTTTTCATATTCGCATTTCCTTTCAACAGAATGAGATGTGCGCATTACCCCAAAAGCAGGGGAACCCGCACCGGAGGGTTACTCCGGTGCGGTGGGAAAACGAGTTATTCGACGACGAGCGGATAAGAAACAGAAGCGGATTCGTAGCCTTCAGCCGCTGCAGTGACCGTCACGGTGTATTCGCCGGCAACACTTGCCGTACCGGTGATCACGCCGAGATCTGCATCGTAGCTCATGCCCTCGGGCAGACCATCAACCGTGTAGGTCACAGGAGAATAAGCGTAGTAGGTGTTGAGCGTCGCAGTGTTGAGTGCAACGGAAGTGTAGCTCTCGCCGACCTTCGCATTGCTCAGCTTGATGTCAACATCCTCATCATCCACAACGGTCTTTCCAGTGTAAACAACCTTCGCGCCGGCAGGAATCTGCATAGCGTTGGAGTTCGCGACCATGTACAGGATTTCCTTTGCGGCACGCTGCATGCAGTAGATGGTGACGTTCTTGCTGTTCTCATCCATGGCAAGGATGGTATCCTTATCCAGGAACACGCCGAAGTTCAGACCATACACAAATGCGTCGAGCATCATGTTGGCGCCGGACTTGATCAGCTGATAGGCGTTGCAAGCCCAATAGAGCGTGATGTCCGTGACGATCGCGCCATCAAAGCCCCATTCGTTGCGGGTGATCAGCTGGTTAATGGCGTAGCTGCCGCCGCACCATGTCTTGCCGATACGTGTGAAGGAGCCCATTGCAAAGCGGACGTCGCCATCTTCAACAGCAATCTGATAGCCCTTCAGGTAGATTTCACGGGCAGTCTGCTCGGTCATCCACGCAGACAGACCATCATTGGCCGTGCCGCTGCCGATAGCGCCCATACGATAGGTCATCGCGCCGCCACCATCGCTGTGGAAGGCAAAGTGCTTCATGGTGACGTAGCAGCCCTTGGTCAGAGCACCCTGAGAAACAGAAGCAGCCAGCGTGCCGGTCAGCACAGGATCCTCAGAATAGTATTCGGTATAGCGGCTGTCAAACGGAGAACGATGGATGTTCATGCCAGGAGCATACCAGCCGGTGTAGCTGTACACCTTGCCGCTGGAAACAGTGGAATTACCCCACAGACCTTCTTCACCGATGATCTGACCCATGCGGTAGAGCAGATCCTTGTTCCAAGTGGAAGCAATCAACGGTTCGGAAGCGAAGTAGTTGAAGCGGTCAGCGGAGTCGGTATAGTTGCCCGTCCAGCCCTTCGGTCCGTCGGTGTCACGGGAATAGGGCTTGCCGATGTAGTCAACTGCATAGCTGTTGAAGCCGCCGTAGTTGACCAGCGTGATCAGTTCATCAAGCGTCAGCTGCTGCACCAGCTCATCGTAGCGCGGGTCGTCAGCATCAGCACCGACCAGATCGCTCAGCACGATGCTGTAGGTATCCGTGGTGCGGCTGTCCGCATCGCCAACAACTGGCGTTCCGACGGTTTCAGCATCGTAGTAGGCGTTGAACGTAGCATCGTCATATGCCCAAGTTGCGTATTCTTCCGCAGTGATTTCCTTGTACGCAGTGTAGGTCGTCGGCCAGGTGCCTTCGAAGTCAGCGCGGGACAGTGCCGTGTAACCTTCGGTGGTGAAACCTTCGGTCACATCATCAAGCGCGTTGGTGATTTCCGCACCGGTAACTGCCGTGTTGCACAGTTCCTTAGCTGCCACAGTGTAGGAGATTTCTTCCACAACATCGTGTGCATTGCGGCAGAGTTTCAGACCGTACTTGCCGTCATCGAGCACATAAGTGCGATCGGTAACGTTGTCGTAAGAAGCCATGTCGGAGACATCGATGGTCACCGTAACGGTCTCACTCTCACCGGGCTGGAGAATGCTCGTCTTGGCGTAGTCACCCAGCACAGTGTAAGCCTTTTCGATCTTGGTTTCGTTGGTCGTTTCGTCACCGTACGGAGCCGTGTAGTACAGCTCGACAACATCCTTGCCAGCAACATCGCCGGTGTTAGTCACGGTCACGTTGAAGGTCAGCGTGTCCGCAGCAGTAATGGTCGAATCAGCCGCAGTAGCCGGCTCCACTTTCCAGTCGAAGGTGGTGTAGCTCAGACCGTAGCCGAAGGGATAGACCACGTTTTCTGCCCACCAGCCCTCATTGCCAGCCTTGGCTTCTTCGTACGCGCGGGTCTCGTAGTAACGATAGCCGACGTAGATGCCTTCTTCGTAGCCGACAGACCAGGTGTTGACAGCTTCACCGTTGACGGTGTACTGCGTGTAGCCAGTTTCAGTGCCATTGCCATCCGTGTTGTGTGCATCGGAAGCAGTGTTGATGTTGTAGTTCATGTAAGAAGGATTCTTCGTGAAATCAGCAGCCCACGTATCAACCGTACGGCCGGAGGGATTGACTTCACCGCAGAGAACCTCACCAACAGCCGCAAAGCCGTTGTCGCCGCCCTCGCCAATCAGCAGCACAGCATCAACCTTTTCATTGTCCTGAATCGCCTTCAGTTCAATGGGCGTGCAGCTGTTGATCAGCACGATAACCTTCTCGAAGTTCTCGGCTGCATAGTCGATCATGCCCAGCTGGCAAGCATCCAGCTGCAGGTCATGAACGCTGCCTTCGCCAGCAGCGAGTACGATGATTGCGGCATCGTTATATTCGCTGATGGATTCCTTCCAGTAGGGGTAGACAGCCTGATATGCTGCCACGAGATCCATATCGGAGCTCAGATTCTTGGTGTTTTCGTTTTCTGCCAGGCCATCGTATGTCTCCTTGACAGCAGGATTCAGCTCAAAGCCTGCATCCTCCATGCCGGAGATGATGGTCGCCTGCGCAATGGCAACGCCGCCGGACGCGTCGCCGCCGTTCATGCTGCCGCCCGCATTGGGATGATAGGCGTTATAGCCCAGCAGCGTGACCTTGGAGCCCTTTGCCAGAGGAAGCACATTGTCATTGTTCTTCGCCAGAACAATGCCTTCTTCGGCAATCTGCTTGTTCAGATCCAAGCCTGCCTGCAAGGCTTCTGCCTTGGAGGAAAACTCGGAGGTGTAGTAGGTTGTCGTTTCAGCGCTGACAGGCATTGCACACATGGTTGCAAGCAAGACAAGGCTGAGGACAGTGGATACGATCCTTTTGAACATAGGTCGCCCTCCTTCACTATCGTGTTCGCTATAAGCTACTTTTTCCCTCAAAAAGTAGCTATATGTGACAATTTGATTATACTGTCAAAACTAACGAAAGTCAATCGCCAGATGAACTTCTGAATGGTTTCAGCAACGAAAAGAACGAAAAATTAGCGAAAATTAGATAAAAATATATCAATTTGTCTCCAATATAGACATCTTCGACGGCAAGAGGCATTGACTTTCGCACCACCATATTCTAACAGACTTATAAATAACGCACGATATGTTTTCCAATTCATGTCTACTCGTAAACTTGCTTGATTTTGATGTCCACGCCGCCTTATCCTGGCTTAAAGCAGCCGGTCTAATGAGGCGGCACGATGAACAATGCCTTTTGCGCCATCTGCGGCGCCACTGAATTGTGCGGTATTGCCTTAATGCTACTCGCCACTGTGTCTCCACGACATCCGCAAGCGTACACAAAAAGAGCACCCGTGGGCGAAAAGCCCCGTCTGGGTGCTCATGTTCAGTGTGTATTATCCGATTCGGTGGATTGTGCGCATGCTGCATGAAAAGAGCAAGCGGATGAGCAGAGCGTTGCAGGCAGCAAAAGAACGGGAAACGCTCATATGGGGCTGAAGGTGTATAAGTGAGACAATCCTCACCTATTCAGCAGATAATCCGCAACTTTTAGTCCGCATTCAAGCTGTATATTGACAAGCTTGCGGATAGGAATTACACTATAGTCAAGTTCCTTTTCGAGCTGTGCTGCAAGTGCATCGTAGAGTTTCCGGGACGCATCCCGTCCCTTTTCCAGCTTTTCTCGTTTGACAGGATCCTGCGTATGGGAAAGTTCGAGCTCGTTTGCTCGCACAAGCATGCCGAAGCTCAACAGACGATAGAATTTGCTGATGTTGACGCTATCGAATTTTTCCGCATTGGTGGCTTGCGTCTTGTACAGCGGATCTTCATCGATCATCTTAAGCTGCGCTTCTTCGTTGGAATCCTTCATGAAGCTGACGACCGCCGCCTTGAAAGGATTCTTTTCGTCCATTTCATCGATCGAAATGCTTAGCGCCTGCTTCAGCTTGACATTCGCGTCATGCGTCCACACGATCTTTTCACGGATTGCTTCGCCACGGGTCATGTCGGACAGATTGGTATCGTTGATTCGCGCATCGTAGAAATAGGGCATTTCCGTTAGGAAGGTGATCGCACCGCACAGCTTGTAGGCAAATTCGTCCGAGCAGGTGCCACAGTCAATTTCCTTCGCGATGTCCTTTATACCGTACTTCTCCATGTAATCGTATTCGACTTCGATGCCGCCGCCTTCAAACACAGCAGGATAAAACACCTTCAGCGCGGGAGATTCCGGCTCGCCGAAGTGAATCGGAATATTCTGACGCTTCGGTGCCTCGTAGAGCTTTTCGTACAATGCATGATCCTGATCGTTGGTAAAGTACCAGTAAACGCCGCCAAAGCCAGAATTATGGAGCGAATAGATGAAATCAGGGCGAATTTGCTCAATCAGTTTCATCATTGCCTGTGCTTCCGGCATGACATCATGGAAATGCAGTTCTTTGTAATCAATGGGGAATGTCCAGTCCACCTGCTGACGGGCGATGGGGCGATAGAAGTTGGTTGAATAGTTGGTGACGGTGTACGGCCCCTTGATCCACCCCTCGTTAAGCAGATAGCCGTCATAATCCCAGGCCTTCACGACATAGAGCGTATAGCCAAAGCGTTCACGAAGCGCCGGGCTTTCAGCCAGAGCCTTGGTAAAATACTCCAACATCATGGTGCCAATCGGCTCGTTCGGATGCGGCAGGCCGAACATTAAAGCCGCCTTCCTGCCGTTGCCGATCTTCAAGCAGAGCAGATCATGACCGGCACGCGACTTTCCAATGCTGAACAGCTCAACACATTCAGGATGCTCCGCTGCCAGTTTTCTGGAACTTTCATCCAGTTCCGCAGCCGTCAAAAACTCCTTATAATCCGGAATTTCAGCCAGCAGCTTTTCATATAACTGATCCATTTGCCTTTTCTCCTTATTCAAAGATACACGGCGAACAAATATGATGTCCGCCGTGTGTCTTTTTTACTTCATGTCGTTGTAATACACAGCACCGCCGCCGGCATAGAGCGGCGCAGTCACATCATCTGCATAAATGATGATCTGGGACGTCGTATACAGCGGAATCACCAGATAAGACGCACCAAGCAACTCCTCCAGCGGGTAGAAGGCTGCAGTGCGCTCATCAGAGTTGGGGTTTGCAGAAATTTCGCTGACTGCCGCGAAGAAGGCTTCTTCGCCGCCAACATACTCGTAGCTCGGATAGTAGTTCAGTGCCCACTGCATCAGCAAAACCGGGTCAGCCGTGCCGAAACGGGATGCGCCCATCTGGAACTCACCGTTTGCCAGCAGTTCGTAATGATAGCTGTCTTCCTGAATATTCAGGTTCAGCATGATGCCCACTTCGTAGAGCTGAAGCTGCAAAGCCTGCGCAACGGTTGTGTCTGGGATGACATTGCCGAGCACGTAGTCAATGGTCAGCATCTGACCATCCTTTTCGCGGATGCCATCGCCGTCGGTGTCGATCCAGCCGGCATCCTCAAGCAACTGCTTTGCTTTTTCTGCATCGTTGCAATATTCAGCCTTGTATTTTTCCGCCCAGGTGGAATCGTAATTGCGGACGCGTTCAGTAATATAGGAATATGCTGGCTCAATTATGTTGTTGCAGATTTCGCAGAACTCCTCGCGGTTAATTGCCAGACCGATTGCCTGGCGAATCGTGTAATCGCTCATCAAACCATCCGTCAGATTCAGTTCGAGATAGTTGACGCTGGGGGTCGCCACAACCGTAGCTTTGACGGCATTCGCAGCGGTCACCTGGTCTGCACCGTTGGAGGAGATGCTGGTAATCAGCTGAACGTTACCTGCATTGAATTCCTGCGCCATGGTGAATTCTTCTGTGATGAAACGGACAGTGATCTCCTGAATCGCCGAAGCACCTTTGTTTTCTACCAGCGGATTGTAGGTCACATAGCCAGGATTGCGCGTCAGAACAAGATGAGAGCCCTGCACGTATTCCTTGATGGAGAACATGCCGTAGGGATGGCAATCCCACAGCAGTTCATCATCCGTCTTGCTTTCAAGCTCTGCCTTGTCCATGACTGTGGTGAAAGTGGAGGCAAGCGCGGAATACAAATCAGCGCTGTAGTGGTCAAGATGGAAAATGACATCTCTGCCGTCAATTTCCATCGAGGTGATGGTTTCATACTGACTGGCAAAGGGACTGACCTTCTGGATCCGCTCAATCGAAGCAACCACATCCTCCGGTTCGAGCTGTTCGCCGGATGCAAAATAGCTTCCTTCCGGGAAGGTCATCGTGATGGTCAGATAATCATCCGATACCGTCACTGCGGAACACATGTTGGGCTGCATGTCGCCGTTTTGGTCGAGGATAACCAGTGCATCGCCAATTAGGTTCTGAGCAAACGCAGTGCCATCGAGCTGGGTGACATCAAGTCCCCACCATTCGTTTGGGCTAGCGATCACGAAGCTGTCACGACTAACATCTGCAGCAAGCGCCGCTGGAGCAATCGACAGCAACATGACTAGGGAAACAAGTGCTGCAATAATTCGTTTCATGATGAATTCCTTCTTCCTTCTTTATTTGTCAACGTGCCTGAAACAGGCAACAGAATGACCGTCACAAAGGTTTTGCATCTCTGGGCGCTGATTTCGGCAACGTTCTTCAGCATAAGGGCAGGTTGCGGCAAGCATGCAGCTGTTTTCGGCGATTTCGCTGAGCTTCAATTCTGCTGACGCTTTGCTTTTCTTGTTACTTCGCTGATGCGGATCCAGCGTGGGAACATATTTTTCAAGGTCGATGGTGTAAGGGTGAATCGGATGCTCCAGAATTTCATCCGCATCGCCGTATTCAACCAGCCTGCCCATGTACATTACCGCAATTTT
This sequence comes from Anaerovoracaceae bacterium, assembly GCA_963590165.1. Taxonomy (GTDB): domain Bacteria; phylum Bacillota; class Clostridia; order Christensenellales; family Aristaeellaceae; genus UBA11524. The sequence continues at coordinate 26,897 of CAVANO010000007.1, read as the reverse complement.
ATCGGCCACGTAGCGGACAACGTTGATATCGTGCGTGATGATGAGATAGGTCAGGTGCATTTCCTCCTGCAGGTCGAGCAACAGATTCAACACCTGCGCCTGCACGGAAATATCCAGTGCGCTTGTCGGCTCATCGAGAATCATCAATTTCGGCTTCATCACTAAGGCACGAGCAATGGCAATGCGCTGCTGTTGTCCGCCGGAAAGTTGATGCGGATAGGCAGACAAGTAACTGCAATCCAGTTTGACCTTCTTCAGTGCCTCCTCTGCCAGTGCATGCGCTTCCTTCTTTCCGATGCCGCGCAGGCGAAGCGGTCTAGTAATAGAGTTTTCAACTGTTTGCCGCGGATTCAGATTAGCTGCCGGATCCTGAAAGACAACCGCTACATCACGCCGAACTTCACGCAGAGCACGCTTCTTGACATGAACAATGTTCTTGCCGTTCACCGCTGCTTCACCGGAGGATGCTTCCGTCAGTCCGAGCAAGACACGTGCAAGCGTTGTCTTGCCGCTGCCACTTTCGCCGATCAGCCCGACAATTTCGCCTTCATGGATGTCCAAATCGACCCGATCCAGTGCACGGATGGATGCCTTCTTCTTAGCAAACAAACCGGATGAGATGGTAAACGTTTTTGTAAGTCCTCTGGTTTTGATTATTTCTGTCACGTTTACACCTCCTTATGGCACATCATCCAATGCCCCTGCTCCATTTCTCTAACAGGCGGCGGTGTGGTCCGGCAAAGTTCGGTGGCATACGGGCAACGGTTCGCAAAGCGGCAACCGGGACATTCGCCGATAATGCGCGGAACAGAGCCGTCAATCGTGGCAATGCGTCCTTGCGACTTGCGGATGCGCGGGAGTGCCCCCAGGAGCGCCTGCGAATAAGGATGCGACGGCTTTTCGAAGATTTGATACACCGTACCGCACTCAACCAGATCGCCTGCATACATGATACCGACCCGATCTGCTGTTTCTGCTACAATACCGAAGTTATGTGTGATCATCAGAATGGAAGCATTTGTTTTTTTACGCATTTCCTTCATGATTTCGAGGATTTGCGCCTCCACCGTCACATCAAGCGCTGTGGTAGGTTCGTCGGCAATCAGCAGTTTCGGATGCTGAGCAAGCATCATGGCAATCATGACACGCTGGCGCATACCGCCGGACAACTCATGGGGGAAGGATTTGATGCGCCTTTCTGCATCAGGAATCTGCACGTCCCTGAACAATTGAATGGTTTGTTCCTTTGCTTCCTTCTTGGACAATCCGGCATGTAGCAATGCCTCTTCAACCTGATAGCCAACCGTGTACACCGGATTCAGGGAATCAAGCGGATTCTGAAAGATCATACCGATTTCCTTGCCGCGGAGTTTTTCAATTTCAGATTCCGTCATTGCCATCAGGTTCTGCCCATTAAAGCAGACCTCACCAGAATACCGTTCTGTATGATCAAGCGAAAGCTTCATGATAGCATGCGCGATGGTTGATTTGCCGCAGCCGCTTTCGCCGACAAGCGCGAAAAACTCGCCCTTGTTGATAGTCAGATTGACATGATGGACGGCAGAAAGGTAACCGCCTTCAACAGGATAATCAATGCTGAGGTTTCTCAGCTCCAGTAATGTTGTATCCATGTCGTCCTCCGCTTATACCTTCAGTCTGGGGTCAAGCCAGTCGCGAAGCCCTTCGCCGAGGAGATTGAAGGCGAAAACGGTATACACGAGAGCAAGTCCCGGAAAAATAGCAAGCCAAGGGGCTGTGGTGATGTAGGAGAACGAGCTTGAAAGCGCCAAGCCCCAGTCAGGAGACGGCGGCTGTGCGCCGAGGCCAAGGAAACTCAATGCCGTTGTGGACATGATTGTTTGCGGAATGGACAATGAGGCAAGCACGATGATAGACGGCAGAATATTCGGCAGAATGTACCGCACCATGATTGCGGGATCCGACTCATTGAACGCAATTGCCGTTTCGACAAATGCCATAGATCGCAGTGACTGTGTCTTTGAGCGTACAACACGCGTATATTGTGCCCAACTGACCAGCGCAATGGCAATGATGACGTTATCGAGGCTTTTGCCGATCAGGGTAATTACAGCCATGGACAACACGATTGGCGGAACACTCCATGTCAGATCACTTATGAAAGTGATGATGTGATCCACCCACTTGCCATAGTAGCCGGCAAGCAGTCCCAGCGTAATGCCGATGCCCATTTCGATTAACATTGCCAGAAGTGCGACACGCAGCGCCGGCTGTGCACCATAAATGACGCGGCTCAGCATATCACGGCCAAAGTCATCCGTACCGAAGGGGTATTCGGCACACGGTGCTTTCAGTTTGTCCATCAGATGCGGCGTGTTATAGCCGTAGGGTGCAATCACGTCTGCAAAAACAGCAATCACAACGACAGACAACACCATGATGGAACCGATGAGCAGGTTTTTGTTCCGTATAAATCTTTTTAGCGTTTTTTTCAATTGGTGTTGCCCTCCAGTGAAACGCGGATGCGCGGGTCAAGAATGGCGGTTACGATATCAGAAAGCAGATTACAGATTACTGTCAGCACCGAAATCAGTAGCACGCACGCCTGCACGACAGCAAAATCCTGATTCAGTATGGAACTCGTCAGTAATGCACCCATGCCGGGTATTACGAATATATTCTCAATAATGACCGCACCGCCGACCAGCCACGGGATATTCATGAAAACCATCACAGCCACAAGAATCAGAGCATTGCGAAGGACGTGCTTGATTAACACCGTCTTTTTCGGCAGCCCCTTCGCATAAGCGGTCAGCACATATTTTTCACGCATAACATCAAGAACTTCGTTTTTTGTCATCCGGATGGTAGACGCGATAGAGCCGAGCACCATGGCAGCAATCGGCAGAATATAGGATTCGGCGGATGTGAAACCGCTGATCGGCAGCACCTTCAGTGTCACACCGAAGATAAGAATCAGCATCACCGCCACCCAGAAGGACGGAATCGCTGCAAAGAAAAGTGACACAGATACGACAATTCTATCAAATATGCTGTCTTTTTTATATGCCGCCGCAAGCCCGAGCGGAACAGCGATCAATATCTGCAAGAGCAGTGAAATGCCCATCAGTTTCAGCGTTACGGGCAGTCTTGCCGCAAACATGGTAGTGACAGGCATACGCGTACGGATTGACGTGCCGAGATCGCCCTGAAATATATTGCCGATCCAGTTAATATACTGTTCGGGCAGTGACTTATCTAAGCCATACTTCACGCGGATTTCCTGCTTCTTCTCCTCGCTGACCTTGCGGTCGGTCATTAGGTCAACAGGATCACCAGGCATCAAGTGGAGCATCAGAAAGACAAAAATCGAAACCACAAAGACCATCAGGCAGCCCTGCAGCAGTTTCTTTACAACATACTTCGTCAAGCCCACAAACCTCCTATAAAGAGTCTGAATAAGAATACAGCAGGCAACTATTTTATGCAAGTACGTTACTGGTTTTTTGGTGTTTTTATTTATAATAATATAGGCAATACCGCACCAATAAGGCGGTACGATGAACAATGAATTTTGTGTCAGATGCGATTGCAGAAATCGAAGGCTTACTGGATATCAGAAAAAAACGGATGTGCATGATTCTTCAGAAACATATTGACATTTCTATAACAATGCTATATAATAGTTGCCGCGTAAACGAATACGCAAGGAGGAAAACAAAAATGGTTCGCAAGCTTCTTTCAGCTGTGCTGGCTGTGGCGATGCTCCTGACGATGTCTGGCATTGCTTTCGCCGAAACGGCTGACGGCACCTATGAGGGTGTTGCACAGGGTATGGGCGGCGATGTCCGCGTTTCCGTGACGGTTGCAGGCGGCGTTATAACCGATGTAACCGTTGTAAGTCACAATGAGACTGCCGGTGTCAGCGATCCGGCGCTGGAGCAGATTCCGGCGGCAATCGTGGCAGCCAACTCGACGGATGTCGATGCGGTGGCAGGTGCAACCGTGACGTCCAATGCCATCAAGACGGCTGTCCAAAATGCACTGGACGGCGTTGAAGAAGAAGTCGAAGAGGAAGTTATTGTTCCGTTCGACCACATCGATGTGATCGTTGTCGGTGCTGGCTTCGGCGGTCTGGCGGCAACTGTCCGCGCGGCTGAACTGGGCGCAAACGTCCTGCTGATTGAGCAGCAGTCCAAGGTCGGCGGCAGCTCCCTGCTGTCCGGCGGCTCTCTGGTCGGCGTCAACACAATCATCGAAGCGGAAAACAACATCGAGGACTCTGTTGAACTGATGCTGCAGGACTTCGAACGCCTCGGCGGCGAAGGCATGAACAACCCCACGCTCGCACAGACCTTCGCAGAAAACTGCGGTCGTGCAGTGGACTGGCTGGATACGTATGTCGGCGTGAACTTTGGCGACCGCGTGCCGACCTATGGCGGCTATGTGGCGCTGAACGTGCCCCGCGTGCATTATGCTGTTCCGGCTGACGGCGATGTCAGCAAGTCCAGCGGCAAGGGCGGCTCCGGTTATGCTTCCGCTCTCAGTGCCAAGGTTGACGAAGGCATTGCGAACGGCAATGTTTGCCTGATGCTGAACACGCAGGTGACCGGCGTCAACTACGACGGCGAAAAGGTGACCGGCGTGACGGCGACCAACGCCTACGGTGAGCGCACATACAATGCGCCTGCTGTCATCCTGGCGTGCGGCGGCTACGGCGGCAACGAGGAAATGCTCAAGACCTACAACTTCAAGAACGTGCTGACGACCTGCGCAGACACGGCTCGCGGCGACGGCTACACCTTTGCACTTGAACTGGGTGCGGCGCTCTCCGGCATGGATTGGGTTTCCGCGTACGCTGGCGGCATCAACACCGGCAGCTTCCACAAGGTGCTGAGCGCTAACCTGTACACCAACAAGCAGCCGATCTGGGTGACGCTGGAAGGCAACCGCCTGACCAACGAGCCTGCTGCGAACTCCACCGACCAGTCCAATGCTTGGAACGCTGCGACGGATAACCTCGTGTATGTAATCTTCAACGAGGCGATGCTGTCGGATCCGTCCACCATTCTCTACGGCGTAACCGATCTGCAGGCGGCTTGGGAAGAGCAGCTTGCGCTCGGCGAGAACGTCTGGGAAGCGGACACCATCGAAGAACTTGCCCAGAAGGCAGGTATCGATGTTGAAGGCCTGACTGCGACGGTCGAAGCATACAACAAGGCATGCGCCGGTGAGGCTGAGGATCCTTTCGGCCGCACCGAGAACATGATTTCCCTCGAGAACGGCGGCAAGCTCTATGCCATCAAGACCATGCCTTACGTCATGATGACGAACGGCGGCGTTGCGATGAACGAGAATGCCAACATCATCCGCGAGGACGGCACACCCATCGTTGGTCTGTACCAGTGCGGCGAGCAGGTCGGCAGCGACAACATCGCAGGTCATTCCTCTGTCGGCGGCATGGCGCACGGCAACTGCGTGACCTGGGGCATGATCGCGGCTGAGAATGCGGTTGAACTTGCAAAGGGCAGCAACTAATTTCCTAAACCGTATATTTTAACATTACACGAAGAGCCGGAACCTCAGCAATGGGATTCCGGCTTTGCTTATTAATGATGCATTAAGAACTGGTTCAGAGCAAGTTCGAGGAGATTCTCGTCAAAATCAGAATGATGGTTTGTGAAGTGTTGTCATTTCCTTTCGCAGATGATATAATAGCACTGTAGTTAGATTCGGAAAAGTAAGCACAATCATGTGCTATAGTTGCCTGAATGATACGATTGAGCAACTACAGGCTTTTGCTGTTCTTGCTTTTCCCTATCCGCATCATTAAAAATCATTTGAAAGAGGAATAACCATGAAAAAACGTCTTCTTTGTCTGTCGGTACTCCTCATGCTTCTTTTTTCTGCATGCACCTTGAGCCGTGCCGATTTCGGCGATTTTTCGGGCGATTCCGACTACGGCGGATCGGACTACAGCAGCTCGGATTACAGCAGCGATGACAGCTATTATTATGATGATGATGATGGCGAATGGAGCTTCGAAATCGTGATCATTACCGTTGGAATAATCGCGGTGGTTGCGATTGTCGACAGCATTTCTGAAAAAAGAAAAAAACGTTTCAAGGGTGCCAAGGGTGCCAAGGGTGTGGATCCATCCGCATTGAAGCCTGTCAGCGCTCTGAATAATTTCAATGAGAGCGAACTGACTGGTCGTCTGTCCAATATGTATATCCGCCTGCAGGAAGCATGGGCAAAGGGAGATTTGTCCCCTGTCGAACCGCTTTTGACTGCCCCTTATTATGCACAGATGGCATCCCAGCTGAAACGGGAATTTACTGACAAGGGCATCACCAGCCATTTGGAGCATATAGCGGTGCTGGAGGTCAACTTGCTTGGCTGTATTCCTGCAACAGACGACCAAAAGCCTGACTTTCTGTATGTCTCCCTGCGTACGCGCTTTGTCAATTATCTGACCGACAGGAATGGCAAGGTGGTTCGCGGCAGCCGCAAAGATGAAATCTATATGCACTACGAGTGGACACTGGAACGCAGTGAGCAAATTCATGCCAAGCGCACGATCAACTGCCCCAATTGCGGCGCAGCGGTGGATGCCAATCGTTTTGCCAAGTGCCCGTATTGCGATTCTGTGATTGAAAACTCTGGCTACGACTGGGTGATTTCATCCATCAAGGGTATTTCCAGAGAAACCGTAAAACATTGATTGTGAAAAAGATATTGACAGCAAGTTCCCAAGAATTGAGAGATTCGCGATATGTTTCGAGCCGGTGAACATGTAAGCGGTTTGAAGCATAATTGCGGTTCAAAGATGGCGTTACCATTGTTATGGTCATGCCGCACAATTCGGCACTGCTGAATATGCCTTTTGCATTATATGAGACCGGCGAAATAAGGAATTATTTCGCCGGTCTGCCTTTGGTACAAAATTCACCATTCATCGTACTATCTCATTTGTGCGGTGCTGCCTTATATTTCCGCAACGGAAGACGCTGACACGATTCTGTGCCAGAAGGGGGCAGAACCCTCGCAGTGCCCCTGTGCCGCAGCGACATCTGAGAATGGCAGCAGCGCGATGTCAAGTTCCTCAATGGTCGTGATTTCTCCGTTCAGGTAGCTGCGCAGCCGTTCTTGCGCGGTCAGGAAGCGCTGACGCATGCCACCGAGCCGCAAGTCGAGCACGTCCATTCCGGCAGGCTTGCTTTCCCAGAGCCAGCGCGCATGAAGCGTGCGGATGAAATCGTCCAGCATTTCACACAGTACCGGTAGATCGCTTTCGCTGATGTGCCGCAGCGTTTCGCAATCCTTTGATTGCCATGCTGCATGCAACTTGTGTGTCAGCGTGCATTTCTTCAGTAGCAGTCGGGTGAAGGCTTTGCCGCAGGCAAACAGCGGTTGCCAAATGCCACTTTCGACTGGATACTGCGCAAGATTTTCTGTCAGATGTGCCGTATAAGCCGGCATATCCATCTGATCGGAGAACAGCGGCGTCAGGATATCCTCATACAGCAGCGTTTTCGAGGCGTTGACGGCGATGCGCCCGGGTTTAGGATTGTCCGGCGTAAAGACCGATTCACCCAGTGTGAGGAAGTCATCCCAATTGCCGCTGGTGCAGGCAAAAAAGGCGGTGCGAAGCGCATCATCCTCTGCCTGACCACGCCAGCAGAGCTCTGCCCAGTATTGCAGCGTCGGCAGAATACCAAACAGCGATGCCTCCGCACCATTATCACCCCAAACTGTCACGAACACATCGCGGATGCCGCGTGCCTTGCATGCCGGAAACGCATGCTTCGCGCATTCGATGCTGAAATGGTTGCACGGTACAAGGCTATTGGACTTGCGTGCGCCGGCGGCAAAAGCGATGTTCGGCGTGATTTGCAGATGTGCATTCAGCATATCATCATAATGCTTTTGGTCAAAACTGTAGTAATCCCAGTAGATGAGTGTTGTGTCCTCAGGTAACTTCTCGCCGACAGTTGCGTCGATTTTGCAGTCCGCTTGATAATACTCACCGCCGGCCGCTAGGCGGAAGAACATGTCGCTCCACATCATCGGCTGGAAGCCATACTTGTTCGCCAGCGTGTGGACACGCTCAAAGTGGCGCAGGATGAGCTGCGTGCGGTCGGTAAAGCCGTGTTTCTGCAGATAGTTGCCAAGCCCCAGCATATGCGCTTCGTCCATGCCGATGTTGATGCGGTTTGTTCGGAAACATTTGCGCATCTTTGAGAAAATCGCTTCAATCAGCTGCAATGTCTTTTCGTCATCCGCCAGCAAGATGTCATTCACGTCCACATAATCGCGCATGGCATCCCACTTGAGTGTCTGCATCAAATGCGCCAGCGTCTGCACGGCAGGAACCAGCTCCATGCCCAGCGATGCGGCGTAATCGTCCAGCGCCGTCAGCTCGTCATCGGTGTAGCCCATCCTGCCGTAGCCGAAATAGGGGTAATCCGCCAGCTGAAAAACGTCCTCCATGTACAGCTGCAGCGTGGAAAAACCCATCCGCGAAAGAATGCGCAGCAGGTGCTTGACCGTTTCCACGTGCGGCACGGCATTGCGCGAGCAATCCAGCATGACGCCAAGACGATCGAAAACAGGCGTTTCGTGCAGCATGAAGCCAGACGGTGCATCCGCATTTGCCAGAATCAGTCCGACGGCACGTCCTGCCATCCACGGCTGCGCCAACTGCGCCGTCCAGCCGTCTTCCTCCTTGCGCAGTTCAATGCCGCTGATGCCCGATGCAAAGCGAATCGGCATCTCTGCACCTAACTCCTTTGCAATCCAGTCAAAATTCAATTGTTCCGCCATTTCCGGTTCCTTTCTGACAGAAGAAGGGAGCGCGCTTGCGCTCCCTTCGGGTGTTGTGCGCAGATTGAGCTTAATAGCCCAGCTCTGCCGCCTTTGCGTTCACTTCATCGATCATAGCGCTGAGACCCTTCTCCTCATAAGACTTCAGCAGATCCTCCACCATCTTCTCGACCGGTTCTGTGCCCATCATGACGGCAATCAGATCGTCCGCCTGATAGATGATGAACTGATCCTTGAGAGGCGTGGACATGTAGGTAATGCGCATGTCGTAATCCGGCAGATCGCCCGTCGATTTCGCCTGCTCATAGAGGTCGAAGTCGCCGTCACGGTAGGATTCGGTCGGTGCACTCGCAGGATAGGTACGATTCGTGTTGGACTGCCCCCAGCTTGCCAGACCAATCAGCAGGTTAGTCGAGGGATACTTGGTGCCGAGCGTCACGCCGTCTTCCAACAGGGAAACCGCCTTGCCGTCCACCATCTTGTAATCAACGTCTTCGATGCCCCAGTTGACCAGCATCTGGCCTTCGTCGGACACGAGGAAGTCGTAGAGCTGCAGAATCTTGTCGAGCTTCACGTCGTCCACATGTGCGGAGATGTAGCTTTCAGACCAAGAAGTGCGGAAAATCGGGAAGGTGCGCAGGCCATCCTTACCCTCGAGCACGCCCAGGATGCGGACGTCATCGAAGAAGTCGCGGCCGTCGTTTGCTGCTGCCCAATCCTTGCCGAAGCGCCCATAGCATGCTGCCACGCCGCCGCCGCCGAGGATGGCCGCGGACTGACCGGTCAGGAATTTTTCAGAGGCGGTGGAGGACGTCGTCAGCGCGTAGTCCTTCTCAATGGTGCCTTCCTCGTACATGTCACGTGCGAGCTGGAAGGCGGAGAGCATATCGGTGGTGAAGTACGTCGGACGATAGATGCCATCCTCGCCCTTGGACCACTTGTAGTCGCTGCCGCTGCCGTCGGACATCGCAGCAGGCATGCTGTAGGCGAAGATGAAGCCGTCGAGCTGCTTGGCCTGCAGCGCGGTCAGACCCTGAATCTGCTTGCCTTCCGGGTCGGCCTTGATGATCGCCTGAATCATCTCGCGGAATTCGTCGAACGTTTCGGGTTCCTTGGTGATGCCGGCCTTCTGGGCAAGATCCCAGCGGTAGCAAATCACGCGGTCGCAAATGTTCCAGTAGTTATCCGGATACGTCTTGCGTGGGATGCAGTAGAGCTGGCCGTCAATCTTCAGCGCCTGAATGTCGTCCACATCGAGATATGCCATCAGATTCGGATAGGCGCTCAGGTCAGCCGGCAACGCATGCACGACTTCGTCGTTAATCCATGCGTAGTAGTTCGGCGTGCAGATTGCGTCAATGGAGAAGATGTCCGGCAGGGAGTCTGCCGCGGCCCACGCCTGAATCTTCTGCACATAGTCGTCCCACGTGGTGTTCATCGCTTCGAGGCGGATGCCGAATTTCTGCTCGATGATGTCGCGTACAGCGTCCTCGCCGACACCGAGAGCAGACTCCACATCCCAGTGGGCAATGCGGATGGTCACAACGTCGTCCGCCAGCGCGGAGGTGATCATCGTCAGCACCATCGCCAGCAACAGCAGGAAGCTCAGCAGTTTCTTCATGGGGATCCTCCTTTTTTTTCGTTAGGTAATCTATTCCACCGCCATCCATCCGGCGGTCGAAGCCTAAAACTTACTCCTTGATGGAGCCGATCATCACGCCCTTGACGAAGTACTTCTGCACGAACGGGTACACGCAGAGAATCGGCAACGCAGTGATGATGATAGTGCCCATCTGCACGGACTGCGCCGGAATCTTCTTGCCCGACGTAATCTGCGCCATCAGAGAGAGCTGGTTGTTCATGTTGATGAGCACCTCGCGCAGGTAAATCTGCAGCGGGTACAACGTCTTTTCATTGATGTACAGGTATGCGTTCCACCACTCGTTCCAGCGTTCAACCGCGTAGAAGAGCAGGAACGTCATCGTGAAGGGCATCGAAATCGGCAGGATGATTCTGATCAGAATCTGCAAATCGCCCGCGCCGTCAATCAGTGCCGCTTCTTCGAGGCTCGGTGAAATCGAATTAAAGTAGTTTTTCATGATGATGACGTAGTACGAGCTGACCGCCCACGGCAGGATCATTGACCAGATGGAGTTGATCAGCCCGTAACTCTTCATGACGAGGTAGGTCGGAATCATGCCGCCGGAAAAGAGCATCGGGATGACAACGAACGTTAGCAGGAAATTTCGTCCCGGCAGCCGCTTCTTGGATAGCACGTATGCGCCGGTGACGGAGAGCAGCATGTTGATCGTCGTGCCGACAATTGTCACGAACACTGTGTTGCCCAGTGACATGAAGAAGTACTGATCGCCAACGATGGTCTTGTAGCCTTCCAAATCGAGCGCCCAGAACCACATGTACGGCGTGTGCTTTGCCTGCGCCGCAATGTTGGAGAAGGACAGGATCAGCACGTTGTAAAACGGATAGACCGTAATCAGAGCAAGGATACCCAGAAGGATAATCAGGATGACATCAAAGGCGTGGATGCGCTTCTTTTTGCGGACATTCGTCATGGGCACCTCACTCCTTTCTCAGAACAGCCCGTCTTCGCCGCAGGCAGTGACCAGCCTGTTCGCGCCGAGCATCATCAGCACGCCGATGATGGATTTGCTCAAGCCGACAGCCGTTGTGTAGCCGAAATTCTTCGTGCCGCCGAAGGACGTGCGGTAGATGTACGTGTCGATGGTGTCCGCGACCTCGTACACCGGTGAGGAGTACAGGTTGAACACCTGGTCGAAGCTCGCACCGGTCGTCATGATGCGTCCGATTTCCAGAATCAGCATGATGAGGATGGTCGAGCGAATGCCGGGCAGCGTAATGTGCCAGATTTTCCGCCAGCGGTTCGCACCGTCAATCTCCGCCGCCTCATACAGCCCGGGATCGATACCGGCCAGCGCAGCCATATAGATGATGGTATCCCAGCCGGCCTCCTTCCAGATGTTCGAGAGCCAGATGAACGGCCGGAAGCCCGATTGGCTCAGCAACGGCGAAATCGTCTCGAAGCCCCAAACGGTCAGCAGCTGATTGATGACGCCGTTCGAGGCAAACATGTTCTTGAGGATGCCGGCCATGACAACCCATGAGATGAAGTGCGGGAACGTGAACACCGTCTGATACAGCTTCTTAATGCGCGGCTGACGCAGTTCATTGAGTGCGAGCGCCAGAATAATGGCGGTCGGGAACTGCAGTGCCAGCTTGCCGAGGCTGAAGATAACGGTATTGCGCAACGCGCGGATGAATTCCTTGTCGGTGAAGAAATCCTTGAAGTTGTTCAACCCGACAAAGGTGCTGCCCCAGATGCCGCCCTTGTAGGAGAATTTCTCGAAAGCAAGATACAAACCTGCCATGGGTACATAGCAAAACATCACATACCAGACAAGCAACGGTAAAATCAGCAGGTACAACACGCGGCAATTCCACATTCGCCGCCATAGTTTGCCGGTAGGCCGGGTACGTCTCATTGCCGTCATGCTGCGTTCGCTCCTTCCGCTGCTTGATGCCTGTTCTGCGTTTTCTTTCATCGTGACTCTATTATAGTTCGAAAATTGCATGGGGAAAATGGTTTAATTTGTTCCCTTTATGTCATTGTTTGTCCATTTGCTTCAACCTGTTGTCTTTTTTTGTTTCCGGCAGAAGAATTCCATATAGCCAACACGCATCGGCTGTGCTATAATAAAACCATCATTCAAGCAAATCGTTTTCAAGCACTACGCGACCTGCACGGAAGGAGGCTGCGCATGGGCAGACACAGCATCCGAACCCAGTTTATGGCGATTGTCGTTGTCCTATCGCTGTCGTTCGCCGGGCTCAGTATGGCGGCATATCAGGGCATGTGCGACCTGCTGAACAAGAAAAACCATGGTTATGCCATGAACAGCAGTCTGTCCTATGCTTACAGCATGAACGATCTATTCCTGCGAGTGACAAACATCAGCGGTTTGCTGGCATCGAATGCCGATATACAGTCCTTCCTGAACGATCCGCTCGATGAAAACACGGTTGCGCTTGTCCGGCGGCTGTCTGATACGCTTTTTGCCTTTGTTGCGACAAACCCTGACATACCGGACATTTCCATCGCCGGACGCCATTCACACCGTTCTGTCATCTATTCCACCGCCGTGCTGGATCAGCTTTGGACGCAAATGGGCAATCGCCGCGGCGTGCAATGCCTCGGCATGGTTGATACACGGTTGCTGACGCAGAATGAGTCACCGATGCCGTTCCTCGTGTTCGGCTGCAACGTGTTTTCAAGCGGCAGTCAGGAACCGAGCGGCTGCCTGTTCCTGTCAGTAAATTTGTCGCACTTCACGGCAGACAGTGCGTTGTTCCCCGAACAGACGAGCTTGACGGCACATCACTTTCTCGGCATTAGCCAGACGTCTTTATACCCCTTCCGGGGCGATGATGATGCGGCCAATGCAGTAGAAGCAGACATCCGCGCACACAGTGAACTGTTCAACATCTCCAGCAGCATTCCGGTCAACATGTCCACCGAGCGATACGACTACGTGTGCCTACTCCTGCCGGATTCCGATTTCTACATCGTCAGCGCCATCGACAAGTGGGAAACTGCATCCGATTTGGATGGCACGCGCCTGTATGTGCTGCTCGCAATTGTGCTGTTCACCCTGTTCCTGCTTTCTGCCTTTCTGCTGCTGTTGCGCGGCGTCGTACTCCCGCTCAGGGACTTTCACGAACACATCCATTCCATCCGCAGCGGCAACCGCCAAGCCATGCAGGAGCCGCTGAAGCTGACGGGATGCAGCGAAATCAGCGAATTGAGCAGTGAATTCAACGGCATGCTCGCGCAGATTCTCTCCCTTGAGGAGCAGCTCGTCAAAACGGTTGAGACGCTCTACGCTGCCGACATCGAGCGGCAGAAGGCTGAAATCGCCCATCTGCGCAGTCAGATTAACCCGCACTTCCTTTATAATACGCTCGAATCCATCAAGGGGCTTGCGATTCGCCACAACGTGCCGGAAATTGCCGACATCGCTACCGCCATCGGCAAAATCTCACGCTACAGCATCAAGGGCGCTGTTACCGTCACGCTTTCAGAAGAAATGGAGATTGCTGACGCGTATCTGCGCATCCAGAAAACACGTTTCGGCAACCGTTTCGATGCTATCATGAACATTCCGGAAAGCTGCCGGATGCTGATGGTGCCGAAAATGCTGCTTCAGCCGCTTGCGGAGAATGCCGTCATTCACGGGCTGGAAAACAAGGAGGAAGGCACGCTGTACATCAGCGCCCATACAGAGAAAAATGATTTACTTATTACTGTGCAAGATGACGGCGAAGGCATGAATGCCGAGCGACTCGAGGAAATCCGAGGCTCACTTGACAGCGAAGTACAGGAAGGCGGACAAATCGGGCTGCGCAACATTCACCGCCGTATCCGGCTATCCTGCGGTGCACCATACGGGCTGACCATCGACAGCGCGCCAGGCAGCGGCACGAAGGTGACGGTTCGTCTGCCGGTCAGGTATGCGGAAGAAACACAAAAGGAGGAGACATCATGTATCGGGTGCTGATTGTAGATGATGAGGAGAACGTGATTGTTTCGCTCAAGGAGAGCATTCCGTGGGCATCGATGAATTTGGAGGTCGCCGGCGAAGCATCCAGCATGGCACAGGCGCTGACGCTGGCAAGACAGCAGCCGTTTCACATCGTTGTGTCGGACATCAAGATGCCCGGCGGCAGCGGACTTGAGCTGTTCCGCGAGCTGACGCAGCTTTCGCCGGATACGCAGGGCATTATTGTCAGCGGTCATGCGGATTTCGCCTATGCGCAGAAGGCGTTTGAGTGCGGCGTCATCGGCTACTGCCTGAAGCCGGTTGATGCAGCGGATTTGTGCGCATACCTCAAGAAGGCGGTACTGCATCTGGAACGCAACGCTGCACCGAGCCGCGAAGAACAGCTGGCCGCCGCGATTGCAGAGGAACAAACCAATGTCATCCGGAACGCACTGCGCAACTTCGGACTGAATCCCGATTGCTTTTATATCGCAGTGGCGGACGGCGGCGGTGCCGAGCGCATCCATTTAGGGCGCGGCAGTGTCCGCAGCCGGAAGGGGCGTCCCTGCTTTTTTCTTGACCGGCCGCTGACGCAGAGGCAAGCGGATGAAACCGTTCACCGCTATCAGCTGAATGGACTGGGCTACCTGACTTCGCCAAGCAGTGCTTTAACCCTGCCATCCGATTTGCGAACTGCGGTCGCAATGGCGCTTCACCGATTCATCACAGGCAGGCATCAGGCAATCTGCATCTGCGGAGCAGATGACCGAATCGTGCTGTCACGCCTACAGGATACAATTGCCGGGCGAGATGATGTGCGGCTGGTGCAGCTGCTTCTGGACATGCAGGAGCATTTGCCGGACATCAGTATCGGCTGCGCGTTGCGAATCAGCAACATGGTGCATAACTATCGCTTTAACCCATCCTTTGAGGAGGACGAAAGCGGCTATGCCTATGACTTGAGCCATCTGCTGTCCATGTACGGCAGCATGCAGGAGATGCTGAGCGACCTCATCCGGCTTACGGAGGAACCGGCAGCATCAGCGGATACGGCGTTTGAGAGCAGCAACATCCATTTCCTGCAAATCATCCGGTATATCCATCGGCATTATGCAGACGACTTGTCCCTGAATACGCTCGCGGATGTCCTCCACATGACGCCTGCCTATGTCAGCCGCCTGTTCAGCCGCGAATCCGGCACGACCTACCGCAAATATCTGACAGAGCTGCGCGTTGAGAAGGCGAAAGAACTGCTCGCGACCAGCAGTTTGTCCATTGCCGAGGTGTGTGATCGCGTAGGTTTCAATGATTATTTCCATTTTATCAAGACATTCAAGCGGCTGACCGGCACGAGTCCGGGCAAATATACAGGTGCAAGCGAGAAAGACGAAGGGAACGGTTCATGAAGGCGCTGACGTTTTTGATGAAACCAGCCTCGTCTGCGTGCAACATGCGCTGCAGCTATTGCTTTTACGCTGATGTCAGTGCGCATCGGGCAAATCGATGCCTGCCCGTAATGACAGAAAGCGTATTGACCCGCTTGATGGAAAACATCCGTGCTTCCCTGGCTCCTGGTGACGCGGTCTGCTTCGTGTTTCAGGGCGGCGAGCCCACATTGGCAGGGCTGCCTTTCTACCGCCGTTTCTTCAGCATCACGGCGGCTTGGGAGCGAGAATTTCGCGTGTCCTATGCCTTCCAGACAAACGGGCTGTTGCTGGATGACGACTGGTGCAGGATGCTCAAGCATCCGAATCTGCTGATGGGTGTGTCGCTCGACCTGCCGCTGACGGTACATGACGCGCTCCGGAAGGATGCGTCAGGCAATGGCACTTCCGAACGTGTACGACAAGCGATTTCACTCCTCCACCGACACGGTATGCCCTTCAATGTGCTCAGCACGCTCACCCGTGAAGCTGCTGCCCAGCCTGAAATCGTCTGGAAGACGCTTCGGGCGCTGGATATTCCATACATCCAGTTTACGCCGTGCTTGGGTGCGCTCGATGGGGCATCTTCGCTGTATCAGCTGACGCCGGAAGGCTTTGCAGCTTTCTACAAGACGATCTTCCGACTTTGGGCGAGCGAACTCGGCAGCAGGAACCCATGCAGCGTTAAGCTGTTCGATGACCTGATTGAACTTCTGGTGACTGGTCGAACCTCCGCCTGCGGACTGGATGGACGCTGCCGACCGCAACTTGTGGTTGAGGCTGACGGCAGTGTGTATCCCTGCGATTTTTACTGCACGGACGATTTCCGCAGCGGCAATCTGCTGACCGACTCGCTCAAATCAATGCTGGCAGCGCCGCCAATCTCCAAGCGCCTGCAGAAGCCGCTGCCGTCCCTGTGCAGCAAATGCGCGTATTTCCAGTTGTGCGGCGGTGGATGCCCCAGAATGCGCGAAGCCATGTGCATTCGCCGCGAGAATTTTTGCGGCTATGCTGACTTTCTGCACGAAGCCTTGCCGCTGCTGACAAAAATTGCCGTCATGCTCCGAAAGCAAATCAAATGAGGAGGAAATTCCATGCGTCCGAATATCCTTTTTTACTTCACCGACCAGCAGCGTTGGGATACGCTCGGCTGCATGGGTCAGCCGCTACCTGTCACGCCATGCCTTGACGCGCTGGCAGAAGATGGTGTCTGCTTTGAGCAGGCGTACAGCCCGCAGCCCGTGTGCGGTCCGTGCCGCGCCGTGTTCCAGACGGGGCAATGGGCAACGCAGCTTGGCTGCTTCCGCAACAATCTCGCCCTGCCGGAGAATGTCAAAACGCTGGCGGACTATTTCGAGGAGTCTGGCTACGAAACCGCCTATGTCGGCAAGTGGCATCTGGCAAGCAGCGGCGCACTCGACCAGAAGCCTGATATCGACTACACCGTTACAGCCATTCCGCCGGAGCGCAGAGGCGGCTATCGCGGATTCTGGCGTGCGGCGGACGTACTGGAATTCACCTCGCACGGCTATGACGGCTATGTGTTCGATGAGCACATGAACAAACGCAGCTTCACCGGTTATCGGGCGGACTGCATTGCCGATTTCGCACTGGAATTTTTGAACGGCTATGACGGCAAGCACCCGTTTTTCCTGACCGTTTCGCAGATTGAACCGCATCATCAGAACGATGTAGGGCATTATCAGGGACCCATCGGCTCAAAGGATCGCTTTGCGGACTTCACCCTTCCGCCGGATTTAGCAGCACTCGGCGGCAACGCGGTGGAGGAATATCCGGACTATCTCGGCTGCTGCCGTTCACTCGATGACAACCTTGCGCAGCTTGTCAGCAAGCTGAAAAGCATGGGCATCTTCGAGAACACAGTGATTGTCTTCGCGTCCGACCACGGCTCCCATTTCAAAACACGCAACCGTGATGCGCACCTCTGCGGCGGCGATGACTACAAGCGTTCCTGCCATGATGCCTGTCTGCACGTACCGCTCGTCATTCGCGGACCGGGCTTCCGCGGCGGACGACGCATCAAAGAGCTTGTCAGCACTGCAAGTCTGCCGAAGACATTTCTTGCTGTGGCTGGTGTGTCCGCTGATATGATCGGCGAAGACCTGCGCCAGGTAGCAGACGGCGCACTCACTGACCGCGAGAATGTCATCTTCGCGCAAATCAGCGAAAGCCGTGTCGGACGGTGCGTCCGTACGCCGCGCTACCTCTACAGCGTATACGCGCCGGGAAAAAACGGCGGCGAATATGCAGATGCCGACCTCTATGCGGATGACTTTCTCTACGATCTGGCGAATGACCCGTTCCAGCTGCACAATCTCGTAGGCGACCCGACCTATGGATCCATCCGCGATGAGCTGGCAAACCTGCTGCTTCGGAAAATGCACGAGGCAGGCGAAAGTCCGGCAAAGATTGTGAAGAGCGTATAATCGGCGTGCTGCACAGGAAAATGCCATTGACACATTTCAAAGAAAACCATATAATAGTCTGGATATGCTGAATTAACTGACAGGAGGTTGCTGCATGAAGCTGCTATATGTCACCAGCCTGTCCGGACGGCGGATCAACGCTTTCATGCGTTCGGCAATTCTTGCTGCACGGCGGTTGAACATTGATTTCACAATCGCCTGCAACATGAATGATGCAGATCAGGCGCTTTACCGCGAGGACTGTCGGGTATACGGCATTACGGCTGAGCACATCGATTTCGTCCGGAATCCGCTGGCACTAAGCAACTACACGCAGGCAAAAAAACAGCTTCTTGCACTCATGCGGCGCGAAAAATATGACGCTGTCCATTGTAACACGCCCATCGGTGGGGTGCTGGGCAGAATCTGTGCAAAGAAAGCCGGCATTCCGTGCGTGATCTATCAGGCGCACGGCTTTCATTTCTGGCAGGGTGCACCGCTTATCAACTGGATTTGCTACTATCCTGTGGAACGCATGCTTGCCCATGACACCGACCTGCTGATGACAGTCAACCGCGAAGATTTCGAGCGTGCACAGCGCTTCCGCCTGAAGAAGAACGGACGTGTTATCAAAGTACCGGGCGTTGGCGTGGATATCGGACGATTCGCTTCACAGACAGCTGATCCTGCATTATTCAGACAGTCGCTCGGCATTCCGGCGGATGCGTTCATCTTCCTGTCTGTCGGCGAGCTCGATGACAACAAAAACCACATGACCGCCATCCGCGCATTTGCCGAGGCGGATATTCCCAATTCATATTATGTTATCTGCGGCATGGGCGAACAGGAGCATCCGCTGCGCAAGGCTGCACAGCACCGTCACGTAGCGGATCGCATCCTGTTCCTTGGATTTCGTACCGATGTCCCGATGATCCTCAAAGCCTGCGACTGCTTTGTTTTTCCGTCTCGCCGCGAGGGATTGCCGTGTGCGCTGATGGAAGCAATGGCTGCCGGAATGCCGTGCATTGCCAGCAAGATCCGCGGCAATACGGATCTGCTGCACAATGATGCATGCCTTTTTGCACCGAATGATGCGCATGCACTGGCAGATTTGATGCGCCGGATGACGGATGTGAAATTCCGTGCTGCTCTGGCAGCGGCGAACAGACAGACTGTGACGCCCTATGATCTCGCGAATGTCGTGGCGGCTTATCAGGCAATTTATGAGTCAATCTGAAGGAAATGCAATGAGAAGAATTTTACACATCACAATGGCAGACGCTTTTTCCGGTGCGGAAAATGTCGTTTGCCAAATCGTTGCGATGTACCGGCATGATCCTGACACGGAGATGCTTTTCTGCGGCGTTGAAGGAGACAACATCCGCGCGGCGCTCGAATACAGACACGTTCCTTTTGTCCCGATTGCAGTTCGTTCGCCGAAGGAAGTCGCGCGCGTTATCCGTGAAGTACAGCCGGACATTATTCATGCGCATGACATGAAGGCAAGCCTTTTCGCGGCGCTGACATGCGGTAAAATCCCGCTGATTTCACATATTCACAACAACAATTATGACTCGCGCATTCTTTCCCTGAAGGCTGTAGCGTATGCCTTCGCTGCGTGCAAGGCGAAACACATCTTCTGGGTATCGCAATCGGCGTATGAGGGCTACGCGCTTTGCCGCTGCTTTGCGGAAAAAAGCAGCATTCTGTACAACGTCATCGACATTGACGAAGTTCGGAAAAGGGCAGCGATGGACACGGCTGAATACAGCTACGATATCGTCTATGTCGGTCGGCTGACCTATTCCAAGAATCCAGAACGGCTGATGGATGTACTCGCCGCAATTGCGAAGCGCTGCCCGACCATGAAGGCTGCCGTCATCGGGACGGGTGAGTTGCTTGATGCAGTCGAAAAAAAACGTCAGGCATTGCATTTGGAGGATTGTGTTGACCTGCTCGGTTACTGCACGAATCCATACAAGATCATCCAAAGTGCCCGTTTGATGCTGATGACCTCGCGCTGGGAAGGGCTGCCGATGTGCGCACTGGAGGCAATGGCGCTCGGCGTACCGATTGTCAGCACTCCTGCGGACGGTTTGGCAGAACTGATTGAGGAAGGCTGTACCGGTTTCCTGCGTAAGAACAATGACGAACTCGCAGATGCCGCCGTTAACCTTCTGACGGATGACATGCTGTACAATCGTCTGCATGATGCGGTCAGCAGCAAGGCAGTTTCACTGCTTGACTGCGGTGCATATAAGGCGGCGCTTGACAAGGTATATCAGCAATGCGCACGAAAGGCAGATGAACCGCATGCATGAAAAAATCGTTCTGTTTACGGCGCTCAATCATGGCGGATTGCTGCAGTTCACGAACCAAATGGCGATGACGCTTCAAAATATGGCCGTGCCCTTTGTGCTTTTCGTGCCTGAAGGAACGAAGGAAAAGTGTCCTGACATTCTCTGCGATGCAATCAGCGAATATCGCTTTCCGAAATTCGCACACGGCTCGGAAAAGCACGTTCGGGCGTTGGCAGAGCAAATTACGGCGATACGGCCTCGCTGCGTCATTGCAACGGATGACACGGTCAGGTGCGCCGCCATCATGAACGCGCTTGCAGGGCGTGTGAATTGCGCCATGGTGATTCATGATGTGAATCCGCATCCGCATCATCCGACACTCTACAGCGAGCTGTCCGAAAAATTCCGCAAATTCATGGCACGGCGTGCGTATCGGCACGTTCAGACGATTATTCTGCTGTCGCGGCATTCCCTTCAGCTTTTCCGCGAAAAATATCCACAGCATGTCAACAAGGCCGTGCTTTTTCCGTTGGGTGCGCATGTGATGCCTGCCGAGCCCGTCATGCCGAAGGAACTGGCACAGTTTGATGATTTGGATGGTTTTGCACTCTTCTTTGGGCGCATCGACGTTTATAAGTGCGTTGACCGGCTGATTCAGGCGCAGGCAGTGAACTGCCGCGATGCTTCCTATCATCTGCCTTTGGTTATTGCCGGCATCAACCTAACCGGCGAAAGTTACATGACCTCGGCGGACAATCAAACCATCTGCATCTGCCGTTTCATCACTGACGGCGAAATGATCTGGCTGTTCGAACATTGCGGGGTAGTCGTCCTGCCATACCGCGAGGCATCCCAAAGCGGCGTGCTACCGATTGCGTACAAGTTCAGCAAGCCGGTCATTGCTTCTGCCATCAACGGTTTGCAGGAGCTGATCGTGCAGGGCGTGACAGGAGATGTCTTTGCGGACGAAGCGCAACTGCGGCAGCTTCTGCGGACGTATGCGGAGGAAAGAACCGCAGCGGCTGACCCGCGCATTAGCGAATACTATGAGAAAACATATGATTGGCAAAGAAATATGCGGCAGCTGCTTGACAGGCTGACCGGCGCATAAGATTCGCAGGAAAGGAGGAAAAAGGATGATATCCCTGCGCAGCGTCTCCAAATCATCGAAGCTGTATGAGCTGGCAGCCTTCATCATCCTGTGGCATTTTTTCTTTGCCTCCTCCTTTGTACTGCGATTGAATCCGCAGGTTTTCTGGCCTGTCATGTTCGGCATCGGTGCCGTCAGCCTTTTCTGGAAAAAACAGCCGGTCAAGAAAACGGAGGCAGTTCTGTTTCTAAGCCTGCTTGTCGGGCTGCCACTGTGTTTTTTTGCTGCAGACGCATGGAATTCGGTCATCGGTGCGCTCTACTTCTTTATTTATCTCGGTGTTGCTGCGATGATAGCGCGTCATGTATCCGCTGAGCGGCTGCTCAAATTCACACTGGCATTCTGCATTGTCCATCTGCTGTGCATTTACCTGCAGGTGCTGCTGCCTGAAGTATACAAAGCGGTGATCATGCCCCTGCTGCCGTCCTATGCGCACAGTGACATCATTCTCCAGATGACCTACAACGCGTCCTATTACGGCTTTACGGTGCAGACGAGCATGACAGCAATGTACATGACCATCGGTGCCATCACTGCGGCAGTTCTCGCCCGATATGCAAAGCAAAAACGGCAACGGCTCATCCATATTATGCTGATTGCGCTCTTCACCACCGGTGTGCTGTTCACGACGCGCCGAGGCTCCATACTCGCGCTGTTCCTGATTCTCATGATCGTGTACTTTGATACGAGTCACAGCAAGGTGTCGCGCTTCCTGCTGCTGATTGCGGGCATCGCGTTCCTGCTGTCCTTCGGCATCGACAAGATTCCGGGCATGCAGGGACTGCTGGACAAGTTCTCTCGGCTTTCGGGTAATTTGCTCAACGGCCGGCAGGAGATTTGGCGTACGGCACTGGATAACTTCTGGAACCATCCGCTCTTCGGTTACGGCGTGGGTCAGGGGATTGAGGCAGGCGGCGGCTCCCTGGTGGACAACGCCTATTTGACAGTGCTTGTCGAGCGAGGCGTTATCGGCACAGTCATCTGGTTTGCACCCATCTTCTGGATTTTCATCCGCACGCTCAAAAAGAAAAGGAGCGGCTCGAATCTTGCCCTTGATTTCTCGTTTTACGTGCAGCTGCTCTTTTTTATCATGAGTATGATGGAAAACTATTTCGGTCAGGCAGTGTCCATGTTCTTCTACGATCTTGCCGTGCTGAGCGCTGTCTTTTGTTCCGACAAGCCCGTGACTGCCCGAGAAACACCTTGCAAATCAGGAGAGGAAAGTTCATGGCATCAAGAAGCACAGGCAAGCAATTAATCATTTCGGTGCTCTTTTCGTTCTTTGCCGTCGCGCTGAACTATCTGATTTCGCTTGTGCTGACCCCGATGATTACCGAAACCATCGGTACGGAGGCATACGGCTTTGTTTCGCTGGCAAAGACATTCGCCGATTACGCGCTGATTTTCACCATCGCGCTCAATTCCTTTTCTGCCCGGTACATCTCGATTGAATATCATCAGGGCAATATGAAGCAGGCGAATACCTACTTCAATTCCGTGTTTGCTGCGGATCTTCTTCTGGCGATTGCAATCTTCATGCTGGCAGGTGTCATCATCGCAAGGCTCGATGCCTTCCTGACGATTCCGTCGCATCTGCTTGAGGATGTCAAGAAACTCTTTCTGCTGGATGTGCTGAATTTCCTGATTCTCTCCTGCAGCACGGTATTTCAAACGGCAACGACCATTAGAAACCGCCTTGAAATGGGCAGCCTTGCACGCGTAATTTCCTATCTCGCGGAGGCAGCCTTCCTGCTGATTGCGTTTTCGATGCTTACGCCGCATGTTTACTATGTGGGCATCGGGCTGATCATCTCCTCCGCCGTCATCCTCCTCATGAACATCGGGCTGACACGCCGCTATACGCCGGAGCTCAGGCTGCAAAAAGACTGCTTTTCCATCGGGGCGGTGAGGCAGCTGCTGAGTTCAGGCATCTGGAGCTCCTTGAACAGCCTCGGCAATACGCTGAACACGGGGCTTGATTTGCTGATTACGAACATGCTCCTGTCGCCCTACACAGCCGGTCAGCTGGCAATCGTCAAGACGTTCTCGACCATCTTTTCGACACTCTTCCAGCTTGTTTCGACTGCATTTCAGCCGATGCAGCTGAAATACTACGCCAGCGGAAACAAAGATGCGCTGATTTCTTCCTTTAAGCTGGGCATCAAGCTGAACGGCATGGTATCGAATATCGCCTTTGCAGGGCTTGCTGTGTTCGGCACCGCATATTATCAGTTGTGGACGCCCAATCAGGATATCAGTCTGCTGCAGGGCATCACCATTGTGACCATCATCGGCTGCGTCATCGAGGGCGCTGTCTATCCGCTTTATTACGGCTATAATCTGACGGTCAAGGTCAAAATTCCCTGCTTTATCACGATTCTTTCCGGCTTGCTGAATGTCGGAGGCATGTATGTGCTCATCCAGTATTGCGGCATGGGCATTTACGCAGTCGTATTGACCACCACCATCCTATCGTGGCTGGTAAATTTCGTGTTCAATCCGCTGTATGTGTCGCATTGTCTGCAGGTGAAGAAAACAGCTTTCTACCCGACGCTCATTAGGCACACGCTCAGCAGCATCCTGCTCGTTGCTGTTTTCGCGCTGATCAGCAGGATTTATTACCCGTCCTCGTGGCTTGGGCTGATTGCCATTGCATTGCTTTGCTCCGTCATCGGAGCCTTTGTGCATGCGATGGTTGTGTTCGACCACGCTGAATGGGTGCAAATCAAAAAAATAGTTAAAAATTTTCTGTTTTTCAGGAATAAACGCTCCTCGTGAATCGTTAGATGGATGTCCGGGCAATACAGCCCGGGAAAAAGAGGCGCCCGCCGCTGTGCAGGCAGCCCAAATGAGGAGGAATATTCCTATGAAAAAGCTTCTGTCTCTGGTCCTTGCTGCGATGATGCTGCTGACTGCTACCTTCGCGCTTGCCGACATGACCGAAACCACCAATGATGACGGCACCACCACTGTAACCACCGATAACGGCGCGACCTTCACCTACAGCAAGGATGACTTCAGCGTCATCATCAGCGAAAACGGCACGGTCGAAGGCGTCTACCTCCCTGAAACAGCTGAATCTGTTTACTTCACCATCAAGGTGCTTGCTGACACTGATGCGGCTTCCTACATGGCTGGCGTGGCAGACGCGTTTGGCACTGAGGTCATGACCGACTCCGCCTTCTTTAATGAGCCGGACACGGTTGAATGGTTCGTTACCGATTGCGAAGCATCTGACGGTGAAAACACCATCACAACCAGCTTCTATGCCCGCAACTTTGATGGCGGATGCTATGTGGTGACGGTGTACAGCTTCTATGAGAACAATGCGAATGAAGATACTGAAGTTGCTGACGAGGATCTTGAACTGGCTTCCACCACTGCGCTCGAGCAGGTGCTGGGCAGCCTCAGCTTCGCCAAGTAATTCCACAGTCCAAAATCGTTGCATGGATTTTACGACCGCCTTTGCTGAAGAAAAACGATCTAATCCATATGAAAACACCCCGGACTTGTCCTTGCAGGCAGGTTCGGGGATGTTTGTTTCTCAAGGAATGCTGAATTTAGTGAATCGTCAGGGCAATCAGGGCAATGGAAATAACCGTCATCAGCAGCACAGGAAGCAGGTCACGCTTCGTTGCGGCAGTCTGCTCCGTGCGCTTGCGGGTAAGCAACGTCAGCACGTACACCGGCACACCGATGCAGGTGCCGACTGCAATGCTGCCGGTGAATATCGTGCCCATCACAGTCGCAAAGAAGGAGGCAACTGCAACGGAATCCGACCAGTCGATTTTCAGCGATTTGACCGCCATATGCAGTCCAACCATCACCATAACGATATCCGCGACTGCGAAGCCGCACCGGCAAAAATATTCAAACACCTTGCCGTAATGCCCATACATGTTGAATTCCAGTTCATAGGTGTAGGAAGTAGCAAACAGCGCCGGAAGCAGCATAATCACGGTCGACGCACCAAAGCCGACGGCGGCGACAATCGCAGCAATGCCGGATTTGGCGTTGTCCTTCGTGCCGGCGGCGGATGCTTCGCCGATCATGAGCGGACCGCAGCCGTACATGGGCGCAGCGATGTTGATGAGACCGCTGCAGGCATAAACCAGCGTGCGCGATTTTCCTTCTGCCAGCGACGCATCACCGATGTCATCCGCAGCAGTCTGCAGAACAGCATCATTGCTCAGTGTACTGATGAGCACATAGTTCAGGATGCCGAATGCAAACAGTTGCGTCATGCTGCCGCCAGCCTCTTTGAACGCGGTGAAGTCAACGCCCTTTGCAAAGATGCGCCCGAAGGAGATGCTGCGCAGCGTTGTATCCAGATGGTAGAACATGGCATCCTCGCCGCCGACCATCCACAGTCTGCCGAAGAGTGATTCCGGAATGAAATTGCCTGTCTTGAAGTCATAGCAGACAACAAGCAGATACAGTGCAAAAAAGCATGCCGTGCCGCCAAGGAAGCTGATGAGCACGCTCTTTTTGCAGCGCCCGCGGAGAACGCAATAGAGGACAACTGTCAGCACCACGGAAATGGCCGTCACGAGCAGCAGCGGATGATAGCGATCGGTGGAATAGCCGTACTCCGAAAGCGAAATTGTATGGAACATCGCCACTGAATCGCTCATGGACGGCAGCTGCACACCTGCGCCGTAGGCAGAAATGGCGCTGCTGTCTGCGGAGACAAGTCCTGTCAGCTGAATGGCAATCCAAGCCATCAGCAGACCAGCCGCCGCAGGAAGCGCCTTGCGCACAGGCTGCGGAATCATCCGGCAGAAGAATGCGTTCACGCCCGGAATGATATTCAGCAGCGTATACACAATAGACGCAACAAAGCACACAAACAGCAGATTGTAATACGTCAGTCCCGTCATGCTGCCGTACATCGACAATAGCAGCATACTCAGACTCATGCCGCCGGTCTGAATGAGCGGCATTCTGGCAATCAGCCCCATGAGCAGGCTCCCGATGCAGGCGAAGAACATTGACAGGAACCAGCACTGCGCCAGGATTTCGCCATTCGTCGCGAGATTGCTGCCCAAGCGAATCTGCGTAAACACCTGCATGTTGATGAAAACGCC
The DNA here is from genome assembly GCA_963590165.1 of Anaerovoracaceae bacterium. GTDB lineage: Bacteria > Bacillota > Clostridia > Christensenellales > Aristaeellaceae > UBA11524. The sequence continues at coordinate 129 of CAVANO010000007.1, read as the reverse complement.
GCAGATGCCGAGGAAAAGCATCGTCAGACCGGCGCCAATCTCGCTGCCGATTTTGCTTCCCCTGTCCTTATAGTCTTGAATTTATAATCTAAGTGCAACACAAAAAGAAGTGGCATCAAAGCGAACATT
>CAVANO010000006.1:0-3576 GCA_963590165.1 Anaerovoracaceae bacterium | reverse complement strand
GGCAACACCGCACAAATGAGGTGGTACGATGAACAATGAATTTTGTGTCAGATGCGATTGCAGAAATCGAAGGTTTACTGGATGTAAATCAAGATTTCTGCAAGAAGCAGGCAGATGGCGCAAAAGGCATGTTCAGCGACGCCGCCGAATTGTGCGGTGTTGCCCAAGACCGTGAAGGAGCTGGTTATATGAAAAACATGCTGCGTCTTCTGTCTGCCGTCCTCGCGCTGATGTTGTGCTTTTCATCCGCCCTTGCTGACCGGATGTACGTCCTGCCGGAAAGCGATACGCGTGAGCTGACATGGGAGGAGGTTGCTGAGTGGGATTATGAGTCGCTCGGCTACGCATTCAACGAGATTTTCGCGCGGCACGGCTATGTCTTCATCCCCGGCGAAAAGTATGACTACTACTTCTCCAGCATGCCGTGGTACACGCCCAACGCCGACTCCAACAATCAGCGTGCCGTATACCCCTACGTCAGCCAAATTGAATGGACGAATTACCACCTGATTAAGGAGGTTCGCGAATACAAGCAGCTGAACGGCGATTACGGCGCGTCCATCTGGGATTCCTACTCCTCCGGCTTCGATACGCTCGTCGGCTTTGAGTACGTCCAACTCCGCGCCAATCAGGTGCTGCCGGTGTACTCGGCGCCTTCCACCACCTCGTGGCGCGGTGCGAACGGCAAGGCGGAGGTCGGCACAAACGGCGCGATTTACAGCGCCGGCTGGGAAAACGGCTGGCTGCTCGTCATGTACGAAACAAACAGCGGCTCCGTACGCGTCGGATACGTGAACGGCTCTGACATCCGCGGCGGCGTCCCGATGGACACCACGCTGACGTTTGACTACACGGCCGCCGTGCTCACCGAATCCGCCGTGCTGACGGATGACCCGGCAAGGCTCGGCACCGCCATTGCAACGCTCCCTGCAGGCACACAGGTGACGTTCCTGACGAGCTTCTTCAACCGTTCCGCATGGAACTACATCGAGACGACCGTGAACGGTCAGCTTGTCCGCGGCTTCATCGCTGCCGGCAGTCTCGGACTCGATTGATGATATGGAAACGTCCGCCGGCATGTTCGCCGACGGACGTTTTTTATTGCGGTGGTTTTACTTCTTTTCATTCCGCTTGCTGCCGCGGATGGTTGCATCGGGCTTCGCTGCCTGCTTCATGAAGGCAGACGGGCTGATGCCGACAATGTTCTTGAACTGCTTGGAGAAGTGGTACGGATCCTGCATGCCGACCTCGATGCCTGCCTGACGAACCGTGTGACCCTCCTCGCGCAGGAGTTCCTTCGCGCGTTCCATCTTGCAGTGCAGCACATACGACAGCGGCGGCATACCGACCTCGCTGACAAAGCGCTTGCGGAACGTCTCCATCGGCATACGGGAAATCGCCGCCATTTCCGCCAGCGAGAAGTTATCCCGATACTGATTCGCGCGCAACGTGTCAACGACCTTCGCAATCTCGTGCGAAAGCATCGCATCCATGGCAACCGGCTGACCCCAATGGCTTGCCAGCATGCCGTACATTAGGTGCTGCAGCTGATAGGTGGCATCGCTCGTGCCCGTATGACGAACGATCACCTGCACAATCTGCTTCGCCAGATACATCTGACTCGGCAGTGCACCCTGCTTGAGCGGCATGTGCAGCAGTGCACCCATCTTGCGCACAACCATCGGCGCAAGCGGCCCTTCCAGCGCAATCCACACGCAGCGCACCTGGTTATCAATCTGCAGTGCCGCCTCTCGATTGCCTGCAGGCAGGAAGCACGTTTCCTCTTCCTTGAGCGTCAGCTCGTTGCCCTGCCAGACGAGGGTCGCCTCACCCGCCTCCACCGCGAACCAGATCCACTGGTCATGCGGCTTAATCGGGCGTCTGCCTGCCTCAAACATCGCCGTACCAGCCGCATGAATCCATGCGCCGCTGGAGCGCGTCAGGCTGCCCGGCTTATGATACCCCTCAACCACCATGGTATCCGGCGCAGCATCGATATCTGCAAACAGGTAAGATTCCATACCCTCGTCCTCCTTAACCAGATGACACAATCGTCATTATGGTTATTATAATGCCCAGATATTCCACTTGTCAAGTGCAATTCATGGCTTTTTTCCGTCTTTTTGTGTACTTCTGCACGCCGTTTGTCCCATTTGAGTGCTTTTCATTTGTCACATCCGGTCAAAGTTAGTCGCTGCAAACTTTTTTCGTGGAAAATCAGCAAATATACAATTCCAGCCTTGACAAGTTCCTTCTTCGGGGGCTATAATAGCCGTGAGCATACGGCAATGATGCCGTAGGACGGAGGAATCCATCATGATGTTTGCGGTGCTGTTTACGTTTACGTTCCCGGCCTTTACCGCCGGGTTTGTTGACGTACCGTAAGGCAGCCGCCGCAGATTGTCGGATTTATGATGCGCGGAAGCTCTTTGCGGGCTTTCGCGTTTTTTCGTCCCATTGATTTTAGGAGGCAAAGCGCATGATTATTGTTCTCAAGCAGGGCACCACCCAGAAGGAAATCGACACGCTGACCGATGCGGTCGTCGCGCACGGCGTATCCGTCAGCCCCATTGTCGGCTCCGAAATGACCATTCTCGGTCTGACCGGCGACACGAGCCGCATCGACCCGAATCAGATTGAATCCTTCCGTTGCGTCGAGCGCATCATGAAGGTCGCCGAGCCTTTCAAGAAGGCAAACCGTATGTTCCATCCCGCACCCAGCGAGGTCAAAATCGGTGATGCGGTCGTTGGCGGCAAGAAGCTCGTCGTCATGGCCGGTCCCTGCTCGGTGGAAAGCAACGAACAAATCACCGAGGTGGCCAAGGCAGTCAAGGATGCCGGCGCGACCGTGCTGCGCGGCGGCGCGTTCAAGCCGCGTACATCTCCGTACTCCTTCCAGGGGCTGGCGTACGAAGGGCTTGACATGCTCTGCCATGCACGCGAACAGACTGGTCTGCCCATCGTCACCGAGCTGATGTCCCCTTATGACATCGATACATTCGTCGACAAGGTGGACTGCATCCAGGTCGGCGCACGCAACATGCAGAATTTCGACCTGCTCAAGCAGCTCGGCAAAATCCGCAAGCCGATTCTGCTCAAGCGCGGCCTGTCCGCCACCATCGAGGAGTGGCTGATGAGCGCCGAATACATCATGGCTGGCGGCAACGACCAGGTCATCCTGTGCGAGCGCGGCATCCGCACCTTCGAAACATACACGCGCAACACGGTTGATTTGTCTGCCATCTGCGCCGTCAAGAAACTCAGCCACCTGCCGGTCATTGTCGATCCGAGCCATTCCACCGGCAAATACTGGATGGTGCAGCCCATCGCGCGCGCTGCCATCGCCGTCGGCGCTGACGGTCTGATGATTGAGGTGCACAACGACCCGGCTCATGCGCTGTGCGACGGTGCACAGTCTATCAAGCCTGAAGGCTTCGTCAACGTCATGAATGACGTCCGCAAAATCGCAGAGGCGGTCGGACGCGAGGTGTAATCCGCAAATTCGTTCAGCGTTTTTTATCCTTGAATTGTCAAGTCAAGTGCAACACCGTATCATAAAAGACTTCCTCTGGTGAT
>CAVANO010000005.1:0-11226 GCA_963590165.1 Anaerovoracaceae bacterium | reverse complement strand
CTGACACAAAATTCATTGTTCATCGTACCACCTCATTTGTGCGGTGTTGCCTTAATTTTTCTGTTGACAATCGTCCGAAATCGGATTATAATGCCTTTGTCCGTTTTCGGACGATATAAGGGGGGATACTGTTGGAAGCGCAGGCGGATCCGCGGCTGACCAGCTATAACAGCGCGTGGAAAACGAACGACAACACCTATCAGCAAATGGCACGCGCACTCGGCATCACGGAGACGATGCTCTGGATCCTCTATGCCTTGCGCCTTGAGCCGGACGGCATCACGCAGAGCCGCATCTGCGAATTTATGCATGAGCCGAAGCAGACCATCAATTCCGCGCTCAAGAAAATGGAGGCGGATGGGCTGCTGACGATGCAGAGCGAAGCGTGCAAGCGCACGAAGATCATCCGGCTGACCGCGGCTGGTCATGCGCTGGCGCAAAAAACGGCGGATCGCGTGCTGAGGACGGAGCAGCGCGCGCTTGCGCAGTTCTCCGAGGAGGAGTTCCGGCAACTCTGCACGCTCCTCAACAAAATGAGTACCGCCATGCTGACTGTTTTTCCCGATACTGATCAACAAGAGGTAGATATTTCATGAGCAGACAGAAGATTGCTCTTTCCGACCATTTTACGTATACCCGTCTGTTCCGGTTTGTGCTGCCGTCTGTCGTGATGATGGTGTTCACATCGATTTACGGCGTGGTGGACGGGCTGTTCGTGTCGAACTATGCCGGCAAAACGGCGTTTGCGGCTATCAACCTGATTATGCCGTTCCTGATTATTCTGGGCAGTTTCGGCTTCATGCTGGGCACCGGCGGTACGGCGCTCGTGTCGCGTGTCATGGGCGAAGGCAAGAAGGAACTCGCGAACCGCTATTTCTCGATGCTTGTGCTCTTCGCGATTGTGCTGGGCGCGATTCTGACGGCGGTCGGACTGCTGACGGTGCGCCCCGTTGCCGTGATGCTCGGCGCAACGGAAGCAATGATTGAAGACTGCGTCCTTTACGGGCGGATTGTCGCGTCCTTTATCATCCCGTTCATGCTGCAGAACATGTTCCAGTCCTTCCTGATTGCGGCGGAAAAGCCGAAACTCGGTCTGCTGGCGACGGTGCTCGCCGGTGTGACGAACATGGTGCTGGACTGGCTGTTTGTCGGCGTGATGGGCGGCGGCGTGGCAGGCGCGGCGATTGCAACGGGCATCAGCCAGTCTGTCGGCGGACTGCTGCCGCTGATTTACTTCGCCATGCCGAACAAGAGCCTGCTGCGGCTGGGCTGGGCGAAGTTCGAGGCGCGTCCGCTGATTCAGGCAAGCTGGAACGGCTCGTCGGAGCTGATGAGCAATATTTCCTCTTCGCTCATCAGCGCACTGTACAACTTCCAGCTGATGAAATACTTCGGCGAGGACGGCGTGTCGGCGTACGGCGTCGTCATGTATGTGCAGTTCATCTTTGTCGCCATTCATTTCGGCTATGCGGTCGGTTCCTCGCCGATTGTCAGCTACCATTACGGTGCGCAGAATCATCCGGAGCTGCGCGGGCTGCTGAAGAAGAGTATGATCATCATGGGTGTGCTGGATGCGCTGATGTTCGCTGCCGCCATCCTGCTGGCACCGGCGCTTGCGAATATTTTCGTCGGCTACGACGCAACGCTTTGCACCCTGACGGAAAATGCCTTCCACATCTATGCGTTCTCCTTCCTGCTGGCTGGCTTCAACATCTATGCATCGTCCTTCTTCACGGCGCTGAACAACGGCGGCGTATCCGCGGCGATTTCGTTCCTGCGCACGCTGATTTTCCAGACGGCATCGGTGCTGGTGCTGCCGCTGATTCTCGGCGCGGATGGACTTTGGTGGGCTGCAACCTCCGCAGAGGGGCTCGCATTCATCGTGTCGATGACCTTCCTGATTGCACTCAGGAAGAAGTACCACTATTTTGAGAACACTTGACGCAGAGGATACAAGACTATGGCAAAGCTCTATTTCCGCTATGGCGCGATGGGCTCAAGCAAAACCGCGAATGCCATCATGGTGCAGTACAACTATGAGGAACGCGGACAGCGCGTGCTGATGCTCAAGCCGCGCCTGGATAATCGTGACGGTGCGCTTGTGATCCGCTCCCGCTGCGGGCTGGAAACGACCTGCCGCTATATCGAGGACATCACCGAATCGGACGCCGACCGCTATGACTGCGTCATTGTCGATGAAGAGCAGTTCCTGACGAAGGAACAGGTGGCGCTGCTTGTGCGCATTGTCGATGACCACAACGTGCCGGTCATCGCGTATGGACTTCGGGCGGACTTCCGGAACAACCTGTTCGAGGGCAGTCAGTGGCTGCTGGCGTGGGCGGACACCATCGAGGAAATCAAGACCATCTGCTGGTGCGGCAGAAAGGCGCTCTGCAACGCGCGCGTCATCGATGGGCGTGTCGTAAAGGACGGCGAACAGGTGCTGCTCGGCGGCAGCGACCAGTACGTCAGCCTTTGCCGGAAGCACTTCAATCGGGGCATGCTGTCAGCGGAGAAAAAATAATCAGTTTTTTTCGCAAATCCTGTTTCACACCTGCGAAAAGCGGGTATACTTCATAGCGTGAGGAAATCAATCACACAACGACAGGAGGAAACTGACATGACTGATTTGAAGGGCACGAAGACCGAAAAGAACCTGATGGAAGCATTCGCGGGCGAATCCATGGCTCGCAATAAGTACACCTATTTCGCATCGAAGGCGCGCAAGGACGGCTATGAGCAGATTGCCGACCTGTTCGAGGCAACCGCCGCGAATGAGAAGGAGCATGCCAAGATGTGGTTCAAGCTCCTGGAAGGCGGCAGTATTCAGGATACCGCGACGAACCTGCGCCATGCGGCTGAAGGCGAGAATGCCGAGTGGACGGACATGTATGTGCGGATGGCAGAGGAGGCCGATGCAGAGGGTTTCCATGACATCGCGCGGAAGTTCCGCATGGTCGGCGCCATCGAGAAGGCACATGAAGAACGCTATCGCCGCCTGCTCAGCAATGTCGAGGGTGACCTCGTGTTCTCCAAGGACGGCGATGTCATCTGGGAATGCGCTAACTGCGGTCACATCGTTGTCGGCAAGAAGGCGCCGGCAGTCTGCCCGGTTTGCAATCATCCGCAGAGCTACTTCATGGTGCGTGCGGAAAACTACTGATTCCCTTGTAAGTGCATAAAGAAGCGCCCTGCATCGCAGGGCGCTTTTCTATGATGTTATACCCAGGTTTCGTCCTTTTCGCAGAGGTCGTCGGATGAGAAATCCTGCGAAGCAGGCTCGGATGAAAAAACCTGCGAAGCAGCTTCATCGGGCACTTCGATGGTCGGCGCGTTTGCCGTGCAGGGGCACTCGCACGCATCATCGGACGCATCCGGTTCGCAGGTGCAGGGCGTGCCGTCATCCGTGGGTGCATCCTCGACAGGCACGTCCATCGTCGGGACATCCTCACCGCAGGGGCATTCGGACGATTCTTCCGCCTTTTCCGCTTCTTCGCGTTCCGCACGGCAGTCCATTTCCTCCAGCTGATGCCGGAGCTCAGAACGCTGTTCGGGCGTTAGTTTCGTGATGTCGATTTCACCGCGCTTGATGAGGTCGTCGCAGAACTCCTGCAGGCGGCGCTTGATGTCGTCGGCAGCAGGCTGACTGCTGCGGACAGTTTCCTGCCCCTTCTCGACCCACTTGCGTGCCAGCTTGCCGCCCTTTTCGGCGCACAGGCGCGCAACATCGCCGCTCTTTTCAATCAGGGTTGCCGCTGCACCGACACCGCCGTACAAAACATCCTTCAAAATCTGATCAATTCCAGCCATCAATGTCACTCCTTTCGTCCTTTCGGACAAACTCAGTATACGACATTTTTTCTGTGAATCACAAGCGAAACAGATTAGAATTTGCTAAGGATTGGATGATTAAAAGTCGAAATCATCGGGCATGTCATCGCTGAACAGGCTTTCGTTGTCCAGAGAATCTCTGTTCAGAGAATCTCTGCTCAGAGGAACTCTGTCCAGAGGATCTCTGTCCATCTCGGTGCGGCTGCCGAACAGCTCCGGTGAGGTCGTGCCGAGCAGACGGTCGTCATTGCCGTAATGGCGGACAGAGCCGTCCCAGCTTTCATTCGAGCGGAAGAGGACATCGCCCGATGCATCGCGCGTCGTGAACGAGCCGGGCAGCATGTCTTCATCCGTGCGCCCGAGATACGCACCGTCTTTTCCGTAATGCAGGCGTGAGCCGGGCAGAATGCCCTCGATGCTTTCGCCGAGGACTTCGCCTTGATCATTGTAATGCACGATGCTGCCGGTCATGGTGCGTCTGCTGCGGTAGTTGCTCATAGCGGTTCCTCCCTGAAAAGCAGGTGAATTCTGTTACTTTTTGCTGCCGAAGAGCCCCTGCACGGCGTTCAGGACGCTCTTGGCGCTCTCAATGCCCTTGTCCAGGTTCAGCTTCGCCTTTACGCCTTCCACCACCGCGTTAATCTGGTCGTCGGGCAGGTCAATGCCCAGCTTGCTTTCGAGCACCTTCACGGGGTTGCTCAGGAACTCCTGAATCAGCTTTTCGTTGCCGTTCAGCGCCTCGGTAACCTTCTTGATGATTTTTTCCAGATCCATTTTCCTACATCTCCTCTTGTTTTTTTGATTAACCGCTTTTTGCGGCAAATCTTCCGTTATTCCGTGAGCGTCAGCAGGCCTGCGATTGTGCGCAGGGACGCGCTGTCCATCTGCGGCGCAATCAGCACGTAGATGGACTCCTCCCCCTGCGCGTGCAGGCGGATGGAATCGGCGCTGTCCATGCGGACGGTGCGCAGCCCCGCCATGGTCGGCCCGAGCGAGGACGAAATGCGGTAATCGCCTTTTTCCACCAGGGACAGCGCCCGTGCCGGATAGATGCTTGTCAGCGTGATTTCCACCTCGTCCGATACCTGATACGTCAGCGTCAGCATGCGCGCGTATCCATCCTCATAGGCGATATCCTGCACGAGTCCGGCCAGCAGCGTCATGGACGAGCCGGATGTCAGCGCGGGTGCCGGAAAGCCGGACAGCAGGTCAGACAGCGCCGAAGCGTCCGTGATGACCTGTAAGTCCGATGCTTCTGTCAGCAGCAGCTGATCCTGCCTCGGCGTGACGGTTGATGATGTTTCATCTTCCTGCGGCTGTCCGACAATGACGGCAAGGTAGAACACGATCATCAGCACAACGGCGAGCAGAATCGTCAGCACGCGGCGGAGGATCGTTTTCCGGTTGCTCTTTGCGATGGAGAATCCCTCCTTAGAAGTCGCAGTTCATGGGCGTGCGCGCATACGGGATGACATCGCGGATGTTGTCCACGCCGGTGAGGTAAATCAGCAGGCGCTCGAAGCCCATGCCGAAGCCGGAATGCGTGCATCCGCCGTAGCGGCGCAGGTTGACATACCAGTACATGGCTTCCTTGGAGATATGCAGTGCATCCATGCGCTCGGTCAGCTTGTCCATGCGCGTTTCACGCTGGGAACCGCCCATCAGCTCGCCGGCGCCGGGCACGAGCAGGTCAACCGCGGCAACGGTCTTGCCGTCGTCGTTCTGATACATGTAGAAGGCCTTGATGTCCTTCGGCCAGTCGTAGACGAACACGGGGCTGTGGAAGTATTCCTCCGTCAGGTACTTCTCGTGCTCCTTCGCGGTATCCTCGCCGTACTTCGGCTCAAACTGGAAGCGATCCTTCACCTTGCGCAGGATGGTGATTGCCTCGTCGTGCGTGATGCGTGCCGCACCGGTGACCGCCAGATGATTCAGCTTGTCCAGCAGACCGCCGCCGGTGTACTTGTCCAGGAACTCCAGCTCGTCCGGGCACTTTTCCAGCACCGTCTTGACGATGTACTTCAGGAAATCCTCCTCGATGTCCATCAGCTGATGAATGTCGCAGAAGGCGATTTCCGGCTCAATCATCCAGAACTCGGCGGCATGCGTCTTGGTGTTGCTGTTCTCGGCGCGGAAGGTCGGACCGAAGGTGTACACCTTGCTGAACGCCATCGCGAACGTTTCCGCTTCGAGCTGACCGGTCACAGCCAGCGAGGTCGGCTTGCCGAAGAAGTCGTTGCTGCCGTCCTTCTGCTCCTGCGGCGGAAGGGTCGTGACGGTGAAGGTGTTGCCCGCACCCTCGGCGTCATTGGCGGTAATCAGCGGCGTATGCACGTAGAGGTAGCCGCGATCCTGGAAATACGTATGAATGGCCATGCTCGCGACGCTGCGGATGCGGAATACTGCCTGGAAAAGGCGCGTGCGCGGACGCAGATAGGCGATTTCGCGCAGGTACTCCACGCTGTGGCGCTTGGGCTGAAGCGGATAATCCTCCGGGCAGTCGCCTTCAAGGGTGATGGAAACTGCCTGCACCTCGGGCGTCGTGGGATCCTTATAGGACGGAACGACCTTGCCGGTCACGGTGATGGCCGCGCCGACATGCAGGGTCTGGATGGATGCGTAATCCGCGATGGTGCTGTCATAGACGACCTGCGGATTTTTGAAGCAGGTTCCGTCGTAGAAGTCGATGAAGCCCATGTTCTTCTGCTTCCGGTGATTGCGGATCCAGCCCTGAAGCGTCACGGTTTCGCCCTGAAGCTCATTCAGGCGTTCTTTCAGCTCACGCGTGGTCATTACGTTCATGATAATTGTCCTTCTTTCTGTTCCAGCGTCATTGCTGGGGGATTTTTATATTGTTGCTTTCCAAATTCAAGTGCGGGAAAATGCATTGCGAAGGGGTTCGGGGGTGATTGCAGGCTTCGCCTGTTCTGTTGCCCCCGAAAGCAGCAAACGCATCAAGCTTGGAAATGGATCATCTTCTCCTGACTGCACCGAGGCGCTCCTCAATCTCCCGCAGAATCGCCCTTGTGCTGCCGTAGGTAAGCATGTTGATTGCCTCCCTGTACGGCAGAACACGTACATCGAGCACCTGCGTGATGTCGGCATTCGGCACTTGGTCATGATAGTGCGCCACAAACCAGCTGACGCGCTTCGTGTCGCCGCCGGCGATGGGGTATTCATCCACAATTACCGGCTGCATCGTGTGCAGGATGGCGCAGATGCCGGTTTCTTCCCACACCTCGCGCAGCGCCGTCTCCGCGAGCGTTTCGCCGGGCTCGACATGTCCCTTGGGCAGCCCGACACTGTTGTTCTTCTCCACAACGAGCACGTACCGGCGGATGCCGTCATCCTCGGTGTAGAGCACTGCCCCTGCCGATTCAATGCGTGCCATGGTCGTCCTCCTCCAATGCGGCCTTCAGTCGGCGGATTCCCTCCGTGATGAATCGGCGCGGACAGCCGATGTTGATGCGCAGGAAGCCGTTACCGCATTCGCCGAAGAAGGTGCCCTCAGTGAATTGCACACCGTGCGCGAGCGTCCGCTGCATCAGCGTTTCGCAGTCAAAGCCGTATGCGCGCAGGTCGAGCCAGCCCAGATACGTTGCTTCCAGCGGCGTCAGCACCGCGCGGGGCAGCTCATGCGCGACCAGCTCCGCCAGATGCTTCCGGTTGCCGTCAAGATAGCGCAGCAGCCCGTCCAGCCACGCGTCCCCATGCTGATACGCGGCTCTTGTGCCGACCAGCGCGAAGAGGTTGCCGCTGCGCACGCCTGCACGCTCCATTTCAGCGGTGATTTTTGCGCGGATCCTTTCATCCGGCACGAGCATCGCCGCCTGTTCCAGCCCTGCGAGGTTGAACGTCTTGCTCGCGGCGCACAGGGAGATGACGTTCTCCTGCGCGAGCGAAAGTGCCGGGACGAATTCCGCCGGCTGATACACGAAATCGGCGTGAATCTCATCGACAATCAGGAAGGCACGGTAGCGCTTGAGCAGGGCAAGCAGCTGCGACAGTTCCTCCTTTGTCCAGACGCGCGACACCGGGTTGTGCGGGCTGCACAGCACCATCGCTTTTGCACCGGCACGAAGCTGCGCTTCCACGGCGCCCAAATCCATGCTGTATCGGCCGTCCTCACCGCGGCTGAGCGGTGCATCCATCAGCGTGCGTCCGGTCGCCTCGACGGAAAAGCGGAACGGTCCGTACACAGGCGACTGAATGATAATGCCGTCGCCGGGCTGCGTCATCGCCAGCAGTGCAAGGCGAATCCCTGTCACGACGCACGGGATCATCATGACCCAGTCCGCAGGGACAGACAGATGATGGCGGCGCTGCCAGAAGTCCGTCAGGGCAGAGGAGTCATCGGGCAGCGTCTGCGTATAGCCGTAGGTCGGGTGAAGGGCGCGGCAGGCGAGTGCTTCCGCCACTTCCGGCGGACTCGGAAAGTCCATGTCCGCCACCCACAGCGGCAGGACGTCCGGCTTTTCCGTGCCGTCCCACTTTTCGCAGCGCGTGCCGCGGCGGTCGAGTCCTGCGTCAAAATAGGCATCATCATACGTGTGCATCGGGTGATTCCTCCTGCGCGGTCATTTTTGATTCCGGCTGCACGGCGCGAAGCACCCAGAAGCCGCCGGATTTGGCGATTTTCTCGACCGAGCGGAACAGCGTCCGCAGATATTTCATGCAGCTCTCGGCGCCCTGCTGTTTGCGGATGACGACGTAGAGCGAGCCCTTGTCCGCCAGCGCGTCCGCCGACTCCTGCAGCATCCGGTAGACAACTGCCTTGCCGGCGCGGATGGGCGGATTGGTGATGATGAAGTCAAACTGCTGACCGGTCAGCGCTGCCAGACCGTCTGACTCGACACATTCCGCCGTGATGCCGTTGCGCACAGCGTTGAAGCGGCACAGGTCAAGCGCGCGGCGGTTGACATCCGCCATGGTGACGTGAACGTCAGGATACGCCTTCTTGACGGCAATGCCGACAGCGCCCCAGCCGCAGCCGAGGTCAAGCACCTCACCGTAGAGCGGCGGCAGCGCGTCCAGCAGCAGCCGGGTGCCGTCATCCAACTCGCCGCGCGAGAATACGCCGGCGTCCGTCATGCAGCTCACGGCACGTCCGCGGTACACGAAAGCACACGGCTTCTGATTCGATTCGCAGGACGGGTCGGCGGCAAAATACTGTTCAGCCATGGCTCTCCTCCATCTGCGCATCTGCATAGAGCGCGGAAATTTCCTTCGGTGTCAGTTCGCGCCACTGCCCGCACGGCAGCGATTCGTCCAGCACCAGCGAGCCGAATGTTTCCCGATGCAGCGCAAGCACCTCGCGCCCGACCGCACCGAACATCCGCTTCACCTGATGGAACTTGCCTTCATGGATGGTGACGCGTGCGCGGTTGTCCGGCAGCGCCTCCAAAACCGCGCTTTCCGCCTCGAAATCGCTGAGCGAAAGTCCGGCGGCGAATGCAGCAATGTCGCTTTCCGTGACCGGCGCATCCAGCAGCGCGGTGTATGTCTTGTCCACATGGCGCTGCGGTGCGAGCAGGCGGTGATTGAGCGTACCGTCCGTCGTCAGCAGCAGCAGACCGGTCGTGTCCTTGTCCAGCCGACCTACCGGCATGCAGCCCAGCGTCCCGTATTCCGGCGGCAGCAGCGACATGACGGTCGGCTGCTTTTTGTCGCGCGCGGCGGTCAGCAGTCCGGCAGGCTTGTTCAGCATGACATGGCGCGTCAGCCGCGTATCGAGCGGCGTACCATCGAGCGTGACTGCGTCGCCGTCTGACACCTGTGCGCCGGGGTCGCGCTGAACGCATCCCTGCACGCTGATGCGCCCTGCACGGATGAGCCGCTGCAGTTCAGAGCGGCTGCCTTTGCCGAGCGTCACCAGCAACCGGTCAAGCCGCAGTGTCATGGTGCCCCTCTTCTTCCTGCACGCCGCGCAGGTAAATCGCCGGCAGCAGCGCGCGCATCGGATTGAAAAGCAGGAGGAGCAATGCCGACACGCCCGTCGCAATCAGCAGCCACACCGGCGGCATCAGCGCGGACAGGCTCGGCACCTTCGTCAGGTCATTAAACCACGAGGTCGTGAACGATACCACCGAAGTGCTGAAGGAAACCGTCAGCGCAATCAGACACGCCACGAGCGGCAGAATGAACACCAGACCGCACAGCCAGAGCAGAATCACTTTGCCGCGGTGCCCCTTCAGGCATTTGCGTCCGCCGAGGGCATATGCATGGCGCGTGCCGCTGTGGAACATCACGCCGAAGAGCGGCAGCAGGAGCGTCAGGAGCGCGGCAACCACATAGCGGTATACACCCGCCTCGAGGTTGCCGCCGCCGATGTCCAGCACGATGGTCAGCAGCGTCATGATATCGAGGCTGCCGTCAAGACCGCCGTCCTTCGCGATGAGCGCCGCAATCGCCATCGTCAGGAACGGCAGCGCCCACAGCGTCAGCAGAAGCAGCATCGCCAGCGACCGCAGGAACTTTTTGCCGTAATGCGCGATCGGCAGCATATGCACGCTTGCCATCGGTTCGCCGCTGAGGAAGCATTGCATCGCCTCTGCTTCGCTCTGCCGCATGGGCAGCGCCAGCAGGAGCATCATCAGCGGACAAAGCAGCGCCAGGCAGGTTGTCTGCGCGGACAGCAGGAACAGCAGCGGACACAGGCACATTGCCCAGACCGCGAGCGTCATGCCCTCTGCGCGGAGCAGGTCAACGGCGGAATGGCGATAAAGTGAAATGCTTTTATGCATCGTTTCACGGATGGTCATCGATTGGTTCAACTCCTTAATATGGTTCATGCATCATGCTTATTATACAGAATTTTGGCTGCTATTGCAAATGCTTTTGTGAAAATGGCGCGGATTTCCGGCGATTCTCAGATTTTGTTGATTAGGCATGCCTTGATCGTCATAATGGCAGGTGGTTTCGCCTCTGCGGAGGCGACCAGAGGGCTTTGCGATCGCCCTCTGGACTGCTTCGCAATGCACTTTTCCGTAGTAGGTTTGTTATGCAACTCTTATAAAGTTTGCCCAAATCATCTACGAAAGTGAAATCAAGTATGGTGCCGAAGGGGTCAAAAAAACGGACGAAGTCTGCGACCGGAAAGCCCCCTTGGTAGTTTGCCCAAATCAACGATGAAAATGAAATCAAGTATGGTTCCGAAGGGGTCAAAAAAACGGACGAAGTCCGCGAAAAAAATCCTGCAATGGGTATTGACAGATGACTGAATCTGTGTTATCATAATGAAGTCGCCGCGGTTCGCATGAACGGCGCCGCACAGACACCATTTGGCGATGGTGCGCAAAGGTCGAGGTAAACGCTTCGGCATGGGTGCAGGGCTTGGGAGCATAGCTCAGCTGGGAGAGCATCTGCCTTACAAGCAGAGGGTCACAGGTTCGAGCC
>CAVANO010000004.1:0-14476 GCA_963590165.1 Anaerovoracaceae bacterium | reverse complement strand
ACCGGTCGCACCGGTCGCACCGGTCGCACCGGTCGCACCGGTCGCACCGGTCGCGCCGGAAAATCCGGCGAAGCCGGCGGTTGTGCAGCGCACCGCTCGCCCGAAAAAGGAGCGTCCGCCGCGTCCTGCCAAGAACGACAATGAGCAGAAAACGGCAAATAAGCCTGAGCGCAAGCCTCTGCCGCCCAAGGCACCTGCTATCCCGCTCGAAAAGCCTGTTGTCACCTACATTCCGGATGATCAGGTCGATCCCGATTCCCCTGCCGGTCATGCGCAGCGCTTCCTGAAGGAACTCACGCACCTGATGGGGGTTGACGTCACCGTCGCTGTCGGCAATGATGCGGAAGGCAACGTGTTCGTCCAGATGACCGGTGACACGCTCGGCATCCTCATCGGCCGCCGCGGCGAAACGCTCGATGCACTGCAATACCTGACGAGCCTGAACATCAACAAGGGGCAGGAGCATTACACGCGCGTTACGCTCGACACCGAAAACTATCGTGCCAAGCGTGAAGATACGCTGATCCGCCTCGCGAACCGCATGGCGAACCGCGCTGTCAAGACCGGCCGCAAGGTCAGCCTTGAACCCATGAATCCTTATGAGCGCCGCATTATTCACTCCGCGCTCCAGCCCAATGAGTTGGTTGACACCCACTCCGAGGGTGAAGAACCCAAGCGTCATATCGTCATCACGCTCCGCAAGTAAAAAACTGCTCCGCTACCCCTTGAAAAAAGCCATATTTTATGGTAAAGTATCCATGTCGGTTCAAACCGATGGACAATCCCATATTCAAACCATGACCGGGAAACAGTAGCGCAGGGAGCAACCCTTTCAGAGAGCCGCCGGACGGTGCGAGGCGGCAGGGACAATGCGTGAATCTTCGTCCCGTGAGTTTCCCTTGGGGTATTCCTGAAGGGGGTCGGGCAGCCTGAATGCCCATCAGGAGCGGCAGCGGCTTTGTTCGCTGCAAGACGAGTGGTACCGCGGATTCAGTCCGTCTCATCAGAAAACGATGAGGCGGGCTTTTTCATGTCCGTCAATGTAAGGAGGAAAAACGGAATGAACGAAAAAATCGAAGCGCTGAAAAACAGCTTTGATTCGGAGCTGAAGAAGATTGCCAGCATGGTCGATCTCGAGGCGCTCCGTGTCAGCTACCTCGGGCGCAAGGGCAAGGTGACCGATGCGCTCAAGGGCATGGGCACGATGACCGATGAGATGAAGAAGACGGTCGGACGCGAGACGAACGAGCTCAAGACTGCCATCACCGTGGCGCTGGCTGAAAAGCTGGAGGCGCTCAAGGCGCAGGAGCTTCAGCGCGAAATCGATGCGCTGCCGGAATTCGACCTGTCCATGCCGCCGGATTTGTCCCGCGGCTCCTATCATCCCATCACGCTGGTGCAGCGCCAGTGCGAGCAGGTGTTCAAGTCGATGGGCTTCACGGTTGAGGATTACGCCGAAGTCGTGACGGACTACGAGTGCTTCGAGTCGCTCAATATCCCCAAGTTCCATCCGGCGCGCGACATGCAGGATACGTATTATCTGGACAACGGTCAGCTGCTCAAGACGCAGACGTCCGCCGCGCAGAATGCCATTTACCGCCGCTACCGCGATGCGCTGGTCAATGACGGCGTGCCGATTAAGGCGATTTTCCCCGGACGCTGCTTCCGCAACGAGGCAACCGATGCCTGCCATGAGAACACGTTCTTCCAGATGGAAGGCATCATGGTGGACAAAGACATTTCCATCGCCAACCTGATTTACTTCATGAAGACGATGCTCAGCGAGGTGTTCCGCAAGGACATCAAGGTGCGCCTGCGCCCGGGTTTCTTCCCGTTCGTTGAACCCGGCTTCGAGCTGGATATCTCCTGCCTGATTTGCGGCGGCACGGGCTGCCCGTCCTGCAAGCACTCCGGCTGGCTGGAGCTGTGCCCCTGCGGCATGATTCACCCAGAAGTGCTGAAGGCCGGCGGCATCGACCCGGAGCAATACACCGGCTTCGCCTTCGGTCTGGGCATGACCCGTCTGGCGATGATGAAGTACGGCGTCAAGGACATTCGCGACCTGAACAGCGGCAGCCTGACGCGGCTTGGCCAGTTCACGGACGATGAGTAATGCGGAGGAAATGTCAAAATGCTGATTTCAATGAACTGGATTTCCGACTTCGTTGATTTGACCGGTCTGGACAAGATGGCGCTCATCCGCCAGTTCTCCCTGTCCACGGCTGAGGTCGAGAACGAGATTTTCCATAAGGGCGCGGATGTTTCCGGCGTCGTCGTCGCGCAGATTGTTTCCATCGAGAATCACCCCGATTCGCATAAGCTGCACCTGCTCAAGGTCGATGCAGGCGACGGCAAGCTGACGGATGTCGTCTGCGGTGCACCGAACGTGCAGCTCGGTATGAAGACGGCGTTCGCGAAAGTCGGCGCGCATCTGGGCGACATCACCATCAGCCCGCGCGTGCTGGCTGGCTACACTTCCTACGGCATGTGCTGCTCCGAGAAGGAAATCGGCATCAGCGAAAACCATGCCGGCATCATGGACATTCCGGAGGATGTACCGTGCGGCACCGATTTGAAGGCGCTTTACCCGATTGATGACATCATCTTCGAGGTGGACAACAAGTCTCTGACGAACCGCCCCGACCTGTGGGGACATTACGGCATGGCGCGTGAATTTGCGACGCTCGCCGGACGTCCGCTCAAGGCGCTGCCCGTTGCTGACCTCGAAGCCTACAAGAATCTGCCTGCCATCGACATGAAGATTGAAGATCCGCTGTGCCAGCGCTATTCCTGCCTGCGCGTGGAGAACATCAACCGCCATGTCAGCCCGGCTGCCATGCGAATCCGCCTGAACTACTGCGGCATGCGCGACATCAACTTCCTCGCCGACCTGACGAACTACCTGATGCTCGAGATGGGTCAGCCGATGCACGCCTTCGACAGCCGCAAGGTCGAGAAAATCCGCATCCGCCGCTTCCCCGAGACGTTCACGTTCCAGACGCTGGACAAGGTCGAGCGCACAATTGACCCGAACACGCTGATGATTTGCAACGGTGACAAGCCGGTCGCCATCGCAGGCATCATGGGCGGTCTCGACAGCGAAATTGTCGATGACACGACGAGCCTGACGCTGGAATCTGCCACGTTTGACGCGGCATCCGTCCGCAAGAGCTCTGTCCGCCTCGCCCACCGCACCGACGCGTCCGCGCGCTACGAAAAGAGCCTTGACCCGGAAATGACCGTGACCGCCATCGCACGCTTTGTAAAGCTCCTGCAGGACTACGACCCCGAAATGCGCGTCACCTCCTGCCTGACGGATGAATACGCGTTCCACTATCCGCAGGTGAAGCTGACCTTCGACAAGGCATTTGTCGACCGTTACACCGGCATCGAAATCAGCGGCGATGAAATCATGCATACGCTGACGTCCCTCGGCTTCAAGATGGCGCGTGACGGCGACAGCTTCACGGCAGATGTTCCCTCCTGGCGTGCGACGAAGGATGTCACCATCAAGGCGGACATCATCGAGGAAATCACGCGCATCTACGGCTATGACAATTTCGATATCCATACGGCGGAATCGCCCCTGTACCCCGTGCGCATGTCCACCGAAAAGACGGTCGAGGACAAGCTGAAGGACCTGCTCGTCAAGCGGTATTCGCTGCATGAGGTGCATTCCTACATCTGGCAGTACGCCGATGAATACAAGAAGCTCGGCATGCCGGTCGAGGACAACGTGAAGCTGCTTAACGCGTCAAACCCCAACATCGAGACGCTGCGCCGCTCCATGATTCCCACACAGCTCTGCCAAGTGAAGGTCAACACGGGTTACGCGCCGTCCTTCGGCATCTTTGAAATCGGCCGCACGGTGGACGGCGTCGATGAAAACGGCCTCGCGAAGGAACACAAGAAGCTCTGCATCACCCTGTTCAGCAAGACGGATGACGTGCAGACGCTGTATTTCCGCCTGCGCGACATGCTCTGCGTGGCTGCGGATGATATCTTCCACAAGCCGCTGACGTTCGCCGCAATGACCGCGTCCCACGCCTACGAGCATCCCAAGAACCTGAACGCCGTGATGATGGACGGTCAAGCGCTGGGCGAAATCGGCGTTGTGCATCCCACGGTCGGCAAGAACATCGACAAGAAGGCGTCCATCGTCTTTGCGGAGATTGACGTGAAGCAGCTCGCTGAGGTCGTTCCCGCGCCGATTGTCTACAGCGAACCGTCCCGTTTCCCGGGCATGGAGCAGGATTTGACGTTTGTCGCCGAGAAGTGCCAGCCGATTCTCGATGCCGTCAGCGCGGAGCATTCGCCGCTGATTCGCAAGCTGACCGTGCTGGGCACCTACACGGACATCGCCGGCAAGACGATTACCATCCGCCTGTCCTTCTCGCATCCCGAACGCACGCTCCAGCGCGAAGAGGTGCAGAATGTCGTCGACAGCATCGTTGCACGGCTTGATGCACAGGGAATCAGCCTGAAGAAGTAAATACATAAGAGCAGCATCGCACGGTGCTGCTCTTTTTATGCGTGATTTTGGAGCTACGTTCTTCTCAATGTTTCATTTGTCTTGCAACAAGAGGCTATAAACCAGGCGAAGCTATAAACCAGGCGAAGCTATAAACCAGGCGAAGCCTGCGATCGCGGACTTCGTCTGTTTTCTTTGATTCCTTCGGCGCCATGCTTGATTCCATCTTCTTAGTTGGGTTTGTCAGAAGCTTCAAGGGGGCTTTCCGGTCGCCCCCTTGACCCCTTCGGTTCCATGTTTGGTTACACTTTCATCGTTGAATTTTGCCACACGATAAAGAGTTGCTTTACAAAACCACGCCGGAAATATGCACTGCGAAGGAGTCCAGAGGGCGACCGCAAAGCCCTCTGGAAAAGCCACTTCGGTAATGTGCGCTGCGAAGGAGTCCAGAGGGCGATCGCAAAGCCCTCTGGAAAACCCGCTTCGGATCTATGCACTGCGAAGATGTTCTAAAAAAAACGGACGAAGTCCGAAAAAGCGCACCCAAGGATTGCTCCTCAGGTGCGCTCGTGTTCAGTTGTCAGGCTGTTTGATTACTTGACTTCGTCCCAGTCAACAATCTCACCGGTGAAGATGCCGCAGATCTGAGCGAGCGTCAGGCCTTCAACCTCGTTGTCGTTGTTGACGATGACCGCGATGCCGTCGCGGCAGATGGTCACAGGGGTCAGACCAGCTTCCAGTTCGGAGGACTTTACTTCACGGGAAGCCATGCCGATGTCAAAGCTGCCGTCAGCAGCACCGCGCATGCCGGTAGAGGAGTCAGAGATCTGCACCTCGATGTCCACTTCCGGATGAAGCGCTTCGTAGGCTTCCTCAAGCTTCTGCATCAGCGGTCCGACGGAAGAGGAACCGCCGATGACGATCTTGCCGGCGACAGGAGCCGCTTCGTATTCAACAGGATCAAGGGCAACATACTTCTGCTCGGTGATGATCGCCTGACCTTCCGCAGACAGGATCCAGTTCACGAAATCCTGAGCGGTTGCGGACAGGGAGTCAGCCTTGTAAGCGATATTGAACGGACGGGCAATCGCGTAGGTGCCGTTCGCAACGTTCTCAGCCGTTGCCTCGACATACACCGCTTCTTCGCCTTCCTCAGGGTTCTTTGCAACCTTGAGTGCCTTCACGGATTCGTCCATGGAGCCGAGGGAGATGTAGCCGATCGCGGCGGTGTCCTGAGAAACCGTGGTCTTGACCTCAGAGGTACCGGAGTAAATCGCCGCCTCAACGGTCGTCATGTCAACCTTGTTGCCGTTTTCGTCCTTCTGCTCAACACCGGTCAGCTCGATGAAAGCGGAACGCGTGCCGGAGCCGTCCTCACGGGACACAACATAGATGGAATCAGCCAGCGCAACCGACAGGGTCAGCGCCAGAGCCAGGATCATCGCAGCAAGCTTCTTCATAGAAAAGACCTTCCTTTCACATTCTTGCTCATTTCTTTTCCTTGGGTACGAGTGTATGATACCGCTGAAATGTAAAGAGCAAAAGCGATGTCCTGTAAAGCTTATGTAAAATATCAGTTGCCTTTACGCCATGAGCATCAGCAGCGTGCCGCCGACGATCGCAATCAGCCCGATGAGCGCCTTTTTCGACAGCCGCTCATGAAAGACGATGTAGGAGAAGAGAATGGACACGAGGATGCTCAGCTTGTCAATCGGCACAACAATGCTCGCCGGTCCCAGCTGCAGGGCGCGATAATAGCACAGCCAGCTGCCGCCGGTCGCAAGGCCGGACAACGCGATAAAGCCCAGCTCGCCGCGCGGAATGTCGGTCAGCGCCTTCGTCTTGCCGGTTACGAACACCATCAGCCACGACATGATCAGCACAACTGCCGTGCGGATGGCGGTGCCGAGATTTGATTCGACACCCGAAATGCCGATTTTGCCCAGAATCGCGGTCAGGCTCGCGAACACCGCCGACCCGACGGCATAGAGCAGCCAGCGCGAATCCTTCGCTGCTGCGCCTGTGCTTTCCTTCTTCTCAATCATCAGCAGCGTGCCGGCAGCAATCAGCACCATGCAGACGACCTTCAGCCACGACAGCCCTTCGCCGAGAAAAATCACCGCAAGCAGAATCGTGAGCACCGTGCTGGATTTATCAATCGGCACGACCTTATTGACATCGCCGAGCTGCAGCGCACGGAAGTAGCATAGCCAGCTTGCGCCGGTTGCAAGGCCGGATACAATCAGGAAAATCAGCGTCTTTGTGTCGATTTGGGTGATTTGCCCCTGCGAGCCGACGATGAACACCATCAGCCACGAGAACGCCAGCACAACGATGGTGCGAATCGCCGTTGCGACGGTTGAATCCGTCTTACGGATGCCGCATTTCGCAAGGACAGACGTTAAACCGGCAAACAGCGCCGAGCCGAATGCATACAGAATCCACATATTTGATGCCTTCTTTGTTGATTTTTTGTGCTGTGTCTATCATAGCCCTGATTCCGGAAAAAATCAATACGTCGGGGACTTCGTCCCCTTTTTTTCGTCCCCTTTTTTTCGTCCCTTTTTTTCTTTTCGTCCCCTTTTCTTTGCTTGATTTGCTATGCAGTCTTCGGGGCTTTTCGGTCGCCCCCGAACCCATTGGGGTATGCAAGTTTTGCTTCCATCGTTGAGCTTAGCAAACTTCATAAAAGGTTTGCCCTTGAGATAGAACATCAGAAAAACTTGCTTCCATATAGAATGTATGGTATATTAATGCAGGATATTTGGGGGTATGATGCATCTAACCGCCTACCCCTTCATGAATCGGAGTGATCACCCATGCCGAATTTTTCGCTGAATGACAGCGTTTTTGAGAACGCTGCCGCACAATTCCCGACCCCCTTCCACCTCTACGATGAAGCCGGCATCCGCCGCAACGCGCAGACGCTCAACCGCGCATTCAGCTGGTGCAAGGACTTCCAGGAATACTTTGCCATCAAGGCACTGCCGAACCCGTCCATTCTCCGCATCCTCAAAGAGGAAGGCTGCGGCGTAGACTGTTCGAGTGAGACGGAACTGATGCTCGCCGAGGCGTGCGGCTTTTCCGGACGCAACATCATGTTCTCTGCGAATGCCATGCCCTACCGCGAGTTTGATTATGCAAGAAAACTGAATGCTTTTGTCAATCTCGATGACATCACGCACATTCCGCTGCTGGAAAAGCACGGCGGCATTCCGGAAACCATCTGCTGCCGCTATAATCCCGGCGGTGATTTCAAGATTGGCAATGAAATCATGGGCAATCCCGGCGATGCGAAGTACGGCTTTACGTATCCGCAGCTGCAGGAAGGGCTGAAGCAGCTGAAAGCGCTGGGCGCAAAGCGCTTCGGGCTGCATGCGTTCCTGTCCTCCAACAACACGGATGATAACTACTATCCGGCGCTGGCGCGGATTCTGTTCACGTGCGGACGCGACCTTGCCGCCGAAACCGGCATGGAGCTGGCGTTCATCAACCTGTCCGGCGGCGTCGGCATCCCGTATCGTCCTGACCAGCCTGCAACCGATGTAATGGCTGTCGGCGAGGGTGTCCGCCGCGTCTATGAAGAAATCTTCCCGCAGGGCGGCGTAGCGCTCAAGACGGAACTCGGCCGCTGGATGACCGGCAGCATGGGCTGGCTCGTCACGCGCGCCATCCACGAAAAGCACACGTACAAGGAATATATCGGCGTGGATGCCTGCGCGGCGGATTTGATGCGTCCGGCAATGTACGGCGCGTACCACCACATCACCGTCTGCGGCAAGGAATCGATGCCGCACGACAATGTCTACGACGTAACCGGCAGCCTGTGCGAGAACAACGACAAGTTTGCCATTGACCGGAAGCTGCCGGAGATTGCCGTCGGCGACCTGCTCGTCATCCACGATACCGGCGCGCACGGGCATGCCATGGGCTATAACTACAACGGACGCCTGCGCTCGGCAGAAATTCTCTACACGGCTGACGGCGGCTACCGCATGATTCGCCGCGCCGAAACGCCCCGAGATTATTTTATCACGCTTGACTTTGATGAAGACGTGCAGCGCGTCGTTTCGCAGCACAGCGCAACCAATCGGTAAGCCATACCATGGCGGCTGATTTGCTTTTCCGGTGCATTCGGCGTATAATGTCCGTAAGGCAAGGAGGTACGCGAAATGGCGAATCAGCATCCCATCGGCGTTTTTGACAGCGGTGTCGGCGGCATCGGCACGCTCAGTGCCCTGCAGAAGGAGCTGCCCTCGGAGGACTTCCTGTATTTCGGTGACACGGCGCATGCTCCCTACGGCACGAAGCCGCGCGAGGAAGTCATGGCATGCGTCGGGCAAGTCATGGCGCATCTGCTTTCGCAAGACGTGAAGGCGGTTGTGATTGCGTGCAATACGGCGACCGCGGTCGCGGCGAAGGCGCTTCGGGAACAGTACACGCTGCCGATTCTGGGCATGGAGCCTGCCCTCAAGCCTGCCCATGCCATCCGCCACGGCGGCGATATTCTCGTGCTTGCTACGCCGATGACGCTGCGGTTGGAGAAGTTTCAGCAGCTGTATGCGCGGTACGGCGAGGGTGCGATTCCTCTGCCCTGCCCCGGGCTGATGGAGCTGGTCGAGCAAGAGGCGGATGCGCAGGCTGAACGATACCTGACGGAGTTGTTCAGCCCGTATGACCTTGACCATGTCGATGCGGTGGTGCTCGGCTGCACGCACTATGTGTTCCTGCGACCGATTCTGCGCGCCATGCTGCCGCCGCACGTGCAGGTGCTTGACGGCAATGAAGGCACAGCGCGTCAGCTTCGGCGCGTGCTGACGGAGGGCGGATTGCTCACGGACAGCACCGGCATCGGGCGCGTCACGCTGGAAACGAGCGGCAATCCATCAACTGTGCTGCCGGTCATGCGGCGGCTGTTGACCCGTGCATCATCGCTGTGATGTTCATATTCTGTTTGCAGACTGTTTACGGAACGTTTACATAATTTAACCTTATTTGCTCTTGACTTTCTTTGACCTTTGTAGTATTCTATACTCGTGGTTCAGGAAGAGGACCGCCGAGGAAATGACCTCCGGCATAACCCGGAAGGCACTCCCCCGTATAGAATATGTTTATTCGCCGTTTGCGACGATCAAGGAGGTCTGTTTTATGTTCAATGTGATTCCGTTCCGTACTGCCCGTAACCTGATGAACCCGATGGATGACTTTATGAATGACCGCTTCTTCCGTCACTTCTTCGACATGAGCGATGCTGTCGGTCCTGCCGGCTTCCGCGTGGACGTGAAGGAACAGCCCGATGCCTACGTGTTGGAGGCTGAAATGCCGGGCGTCAGCTTGGACAACATCTCGCTGACCGCTGAGAACGGCGTGCTGACCATCGCCGCCGACATCAACAACGAGAAGAAGGAGAACAAGAACGGCTACCTGTACTCAGAGCGTCAGAGCGGCCATATGGAGCGCCGCTTCTCGCTGGAAGGCGTCCGCGAAAACGACATCACCGCGCATTGCGAGAATGGTGTCCTGACCGTAACGCTGCCGAAGGAAGTCCCTGAAGCCCCGAAGACCGCGCGGAAGATCGCCATTGAGTGCGGTTCTCCTGCCAGCACGACTGAAGCCCAGGCATAATGCCCTACAGACTTCGCCTGGCAGACTTCGTCTGACAGACATTGTCTGACAGACATTGTCTGACAGACATTGTCTGCTTATAAACAAAGCCCGCACATCCGAGCAAAATCGGGTGTACGGGCTCTTCTTTTATTCCTCTGATGTTGCAGGCAGATACGGCAGCGTCAGCGCTTCCATGCCCTCGGATGAATCCATCGCGTCGAGTTCCTCCTCGCGTGCCATCACGAGCGCACGCAGCGTCTTGTTGAGAGACTCCTTGCTCAGGTATTTCGGCGTCTGATTCGCATCGTAATTCATGTCAATCTGCATCAGGTGCAGCACATGCGCCGCAAGCGGTCCTGTCACGAATTTCGGCTGGTAATCGTTGACTTGCTCCGTTTCGTTCTCCTGCCGGTCAACACTCGTCGTCTGCACGGGATAGAGCGTAATCTGCTGTCCGAGATACGTGCCGTCATCATCGAATGTCAGCACAGCGCGGAGAATCAGCGCAGGCGCGGCATCCTGCACGTTCGGCTTGCGGCTGCTGTCAATCGAATACGCCTTCCGGTTGCCGCCGAAGCAGAAGTTGCCCAGCGAATAGAACGCGCTGCGGTTCGAGATAACATCCATACCCATGACGACATGCGCGTGATGGCAGATGACAAGATCAGCGCCGGCGGAAATCGCCACTTTCGTGAAAACGGTCTGCGGTTTCGTGCGATGGCGGCCGTACTCCTGACCGCCGTGCAGGATGGCGATAACCGCGTCCGCCTGACCGGATTCCTTGATGGCGGTAATCTGCTCGCGCAGGTACGCACCGTTTCCGTCGGCGTTGTCAACCCCGTAATCATCCCAAAGCAAGCTCATCAGGCAGATGGTCACGCCGTCCTTGGTGTAAAAGTAGAATTTCTCGGTTTCAGGATCCTTGTTGCGGTTGTAGGTACCGAACCACTCGATGCCCTGTGCCTCCACCGCGGCAATGGTATCGCGCCGACCCTGCGAACCGTAATCGAAGGAGTGGTTGTTCGCCAGCGACACGACCTCCACGCTCGCGGAGGACAACACCTTTGCATATTCCGTCTTGCCGCGGAACCAGTAGCCGTCGCCGCCCTTGCCTTTATCGCGCGCAAGCAGTCCGTCATTGTCCGTCAGCACGCCTTCCAGGTTCACGACAGTCAGGTCATCTTCAGCGAAAAAATCCGCAAAATTTTGAAGGAAGTACGAGGCACCCTCACGCTCATACACCGATGCGAAACTGTCCTCCGCCGTGCGCAGATAATCCTCGCCGCCGAGCGTGATGTCGCCGGTGAAGGTGATGGTGACGGTCTTTTCCGCCAGCGCCGTGCCGGTCAAAAGCAGCACAGCTGCCAGCAAACATAGCAGGATTTTGCGCATGTCAATCCTCCGCGAGGGCAAGCGTGTACGGGTCATCCTTTGTGCCGCTGCCGCCGGAAATGACCGCACTGCTGACATTCAGCAGACAGGCAGGCCGCATGCCCTCATCCAGCGTGATGACATTGATGCGTCCGAGTTCGCCCTTGGACTTGGTGCAGCAGGCGTGCCGCGCATCTGTAGTGGATTGTGTGCGCGTCCAGTACGGCGAATGTCCGCCGCGCTGGCTGCCATACTTGAACAGGCCGTTCGCCAGCGCATACGCCGTCCCCCACGCCTTGCGGCTCTCGTTGTCCGTGAAGCCGTATGATTTGTTTTTCAAATCCGCAGAGCTTGCGAGGAAGAACAGGCCGAACTCCTCGTGCGGCGTCAGCATCGCGCGTTCCTCCTCGGTGAAGCAGTTTTCAGCGAACTCGCCGCAGAGGTAAATGCTCATTTCGGTCTTCGTAAAATCGCCGTCAAAGCCGGGCTTCTTCTTGTTTGTCGGCTTGTTGGCATATTCCTGATAATCGCTGTGAATCGGCCTCGCCTCGAGCACATACTCGCTCAGCAGATACGCCTTGCCGTCCTCCACGCTCAGCACGCGCCAGAGAATCGGCTCGATGCCGCCGTCCGCGTCCTGCGGGCACTGCCCCAGCGTCACATACACATAGCCTTCGCCCTTCTGATACCCTCTCAGTTCAGACTTCGTCTGGTCTTCGAACTTCGTCTGGTCTTCGGACTTCGTCTGGTTTTCTACTTCTTCCGCCATCGCACACGGCATCAGCATCAGCAGCACGCACAGCCACGCCATGATCCGTTTCATATAAAAACCTCCCAATGGATTGTGATGCATTCATACCAACCTATCATACCATATCGCGCCGTGAAAGTCCACTTTCGCCGCAAACTTCAGACGGATTTTTACAATTCGCGCCTGCACTTTTTTCCAAAAGAGAAAAGAAATTTGTAGTACTTCTCAAAAATCCAGTCAATAACCGTCAGTTTCAAACCACCCCAAGCAGTCGTTAGGTGAAACGCGGGAAAGTGCCTTGACAATCATCTGCGGCAAAAATTCGGCGATGCGGCAGCCCCACTTGCGCAAAATGGCTTTCATCTTCGACCACATCATCTCAATCGGGTTCAAATCCGGACTGTATGGCGGCAGATAGAGCGGAATTGCCCCTGTTGAGCGTATCGTTTCTTCTACGCCCTTGATATGGTGCGATCGCATGTTGGTCCATAACAACGATGTCACCCTGATGAAGCGTTGGAATTAGCACGTTTTAATCCCAGCGAACGAACCACTCGGCTCATCGTCTGAATGCTGACCTTCAGCCCAAGCTGTGTGCGGAGTTCTTCCAGGGTGATCGCGGGATTTTCCGTGATACACTGGGCGATCCGCGCTTTATCTTCGCTGTTCAACAGGGCTTTTCGACCGCGTCAATTCACTCATGTTGAGTGAATGTCGATATGTTTGGCGTCCTTCAGTTTAGACAAAACGCACACGTTCTCCACGCCACTTGTCCAGCAGAACATGTCGACACTCTGCACCTTCTGCACATGGTAGCCGTGTTCGAGGAAGAGCGCTGCATCGCGAGCAAGGGTCGCGGGGTTACAGCTGACATAAACGACGCGTTCCGGGGATGCCTCAGCAATGGCATCAATGACAGGCGGTTCAACCCCCTTGCGCGGCGGATCAATCACAATAACATTGGGGCGCAGCCCCTCGGCAACGAGCTTCGGCAGGAGTTCCTCGGCGGCGCCGCAGCGGAAGGAAGCGTTGCCAATGCCGTTGCGGACAGCGTTTTCCTTCGCGTTCTCGATGGCTTGCGGAACAATCTCGATGCCGAGCACCTCGCGGCAATGTTTTGCCATCATCAGCGTGATGGTGCCAGCGCCGCAGTAGACGTCGCAGACGCGTTCGCTGCCCGTCAGTCCGGCAAAATCAAGCGCTGTCTGATACAGACGTTCCGTCTGCACAGGATTCACCTGGAAAAATGCCGCCGGCGACAGCTCAAAGCGCAGTCCGCAGAGCGTGTCCGAAAGTGTATCGCGCCCGAAAAGCGTTCGGAAGCGCCTGCCCATGATGACATTCGTTTTGTCGGTATTTTCGTTGAGGATGACGCTGACAGCGCCGGCAGCCCGCAGGGAGTCAACCAGTTCCTTTTCGTGCGGCAGCGACGCGCCGTTCACCACCAGCACCACCATCGCCTCCTGCGCGCGGTTGACGCGGATGACGATATGACGGACGAGCCCGCTGTGCGTTTCCTCCGCATACGGCGCGACGCGGAAGCGCTTCATCCAGCCCAGCACGCGCCTGCACAGCTCGTCCGACGGCTGCATGGCATTGGCGCACGATGTGACGGGAATCAGCTGATGACTCCTTGGCGCGAAAAAGCCTGCCGCCGGTGCATCGACCGTTCCGCCGACCGGCAGTGCTGTCTTATTGCGGTAATGCGTCGGGTCATCCATACCGATGACCGGCGGCACATCCACCTCGATATGCCCGATCCGCCGGAAGCATTCGCGTACCTGACTGCGCTTCGCCTCCAGCGTTGTTTCATAGCGCATATGACGCCCCGTGCAGCCGCCGCAGCGCGGATATGCCGGGCAATCCACCGCGCGCCGCTCCGCCGAGGGCTGCTGAATCTTCCCTTCCACGCGCCCGAAGGCAAACCGCGGCTGACACTTGACGATGCGCACCGCCGCCGTTTCGCCCGTCAGCATGCCCGGCACAAAAACCGCCATGCCGTCCTGAGCATGGCAGACACCTTCCAAATCCGCGCCCAGGCTATCCGCCGTGAGCATCAGCACATCGTTTTTCTTCATGTGCACACCCCTTTTCGAGCTTTATTGTATCAGGGTTTATGCCGGATGGCAAGTCGAAAATGAAGGGACTTCCTCCCTCTTCTCCTGCAACTTTCGGATAGAAATTTGTCCTGCCAAGGCAATACCACACAATTCAGTGGCGCCGCTGAACATGCCTTTTGCGCCATCTGCGGCGGCGAAATAAAACTTTATTTC
Source organism: Anaerovoracaceae bacterium (assembly GCA_963590165.1). Lineage (GTDB taxonomy): Bacteria > Bacillota > Clostridia > Christensenellales > Aristaeellaceae > UBA11524. Next base: position 3 of record CAVANO010000004.1, on the reverse strand, counting down.
GCC
>CAVANO010000003.1:0-18550 GCA_963590165.1 Anaerovoracaceae bacterium | reverse complement strand
TCAGATTATCCATATTCAGCCCTGTAAGTTGTAAAAAGCAAGGGGTAAGTTGCACTACTTCAAATTTTGCTTGCCCGACTTTATCAGCATCATCATTGCGATAAAATTCTCCGACAGCATTGCGGATATTTCCTCAATAGAGAAATTGCACATCTCTGTAGCGCACAGAGCACCGATGCCGAAGATGTGGATCCAAACATGTTCAAACAGCACCTTCGCATCTGCAGCATTCATCCCATATTCTTGCCCGATAACCCTAATACATTCAGTGGCCGTCGGACCAATGCTGTAATAAATATCATCAAAGTTCTGCGTGTCTTCGTTAGGCAACATGAAAAGGAACTGATACAGCTTAGGTTCTTCCTTTGCAAACAGAATCATCTGCATCCCTACCTGCTTGAAAATCGGTTGACTCGGCTCCGATTTATCGGCGTATTCTTCAAACTTTGCCAAGGCGGCATCTTTAACCGTATCATGTACCTCTTGCATAGAAGAAAAGACAGTGAAGATCGGTGTAGTGGATGTGCCGAGAGCCGCACCTAACTCCTTTGCAGTCAGTGCCTGCACTCCTTTTTGCGAAACGACAGCAAGCGCTGTCTGCGTTATCTGTTCTTTTGTAAATCTTGCTTTCGGTGGCATAACAGCTCTCCAATCTGTGATTTGCATTCTATAACGAGCGTTCTGTAACGTTGATTACAGTATACGCCGTTCCCGTGAAAAGTCAAATGTTTTTAGTATAACTCGTGCCAGGAGTATAACGTTTCGTTACACACCTGAACAGGAAAGAATAAGGGGTCACCGTTTCAATGACCCCTTTGTAAAAAATATTGAAGCCACCCTCGATTGAAACGAGGTTGCGCTCATTTGCGTCCAGACGGAGCAGAGCGACGGAAATAACGTACCCCCTTTACATCCGTGGTATAACAGAGACAGTTAGTGTTACTCCATCGTCATATATAGGGAGTGAACATTTCGTTCACCCCCTTGCTTGGCAATCGGCATGCCACCATCTTGCAGGAGGCGATTGCGAATACTGTAACGAAGCGTGACGGTATTCGGCATGAGCTCTGTGCTTTTCCACACATCGCGCCGCAATTCTTGATTTGGTATAACCTGCGCAAGCAATGCGATCCTGTACAGGATCGCTCAAAAATGAAAAATTCCGCCCGGAGACGGAACTTCTCATTTTGCTTGTTGAGGAGCTTTCCCAAAACTCCATAAATCGAAGATTTCATCTTCGGCAGCGCGCCTGTCGGTGCTTAATTCTACGAAACGGACTTCGCATGAAATGACCGTATTCCAACAAATCGCTCACATCGCGCATAATACAAAACTGAAAAAACCGTTCGTCGCACTCATGCAGGAAATGCAATAAATGCAGTAAATTCCCGACGCTCCCATTGATCCGATCCTGTCCGCGACGGTTGCGACGATAGCGACGGTGTTTTTGACGGTATCATTTTCACCGTCGCGACCGTCGCTATCGTCGCGCTTTGGTTTATCCGGTCACCTCATACTCGACTTCGTCGATCAACATGTAGGTCAGTTTCACTTGGCGACCTGCGTGTCGAGGCTTGTTCTCATAGCCAACATGGTACTCTTCCAGTAGTCTTCCGGACTTGACATTCAGATACTTGGCAAGGGTATTTGCCGCCATGCCGATATTGACTTGCTCGGCAAGTTCTGTAGGACTCCCGATCCATTCTCTTCTATCGGTAGAAACCAATCCGGACACTGCCTCCAGCACGGTATTCGGCGGTTCTTTGTGGAGCTCGTTTTCAACTTTTTCAAGATTCCAAATCTGTGTATCCGGATCCTTTTTGAGATACAGAACCTGATCTTGCTGATCACGACCGACTACATCAACGGTAGCCTCCAATGCAGTGCGCTTTTTCTTCTGCATCAACAGAGCGCCGTCTGCACATCCGAGCAAACCTGTTGTTCCGGAGATCATCTCAAAGCTGTCTCCGGCTGGTTGCTTCCGCGTGTGATGAACGATCAAAACACAAATCCCATGCCTATCGGCAAACAGCTTGAGCTTGCCGATAACTTCATAATCGCTGGCATAACTGTAGGCTTCACCGCCGGCCTCACGGACTTTCTGCATGGTGTCGATAATGATAAGCTTCGTATCAGGATGCTCTAGCATAAAGCCATCCAACTGTTCGTCAAGACCACCGCCCAGCTTATTGGCCGCTGTTGCGAAGTGGAGCTTGTCGGTATCCTCCACGCCGTACATCATAAACATGCGGCTCTGGATTCTCTGATAGTCATCCTCCAGCGTGAGATACAAAACCGTACCTTGATGGACTTCGTATTCCCACAGCTTTTCGCCCACGCTCACATGATAGGCAATCTGTGCCACCAGAAAGGATTTGCCGATTTTCGGCGCACCAGCCAGGATGTAAGCTCCGGCATAGAGCAAACCGTCGACGATCGGCGGTCTGCTCTTATAGGTGGTCTGATAGAGCTCCGTCATGGAGATGGTATGCAGATAATGCGGATCGGTCATACGCCGCATTTTCCGGAGCATATCCTCCAGACTTTCTGAATCGGGATTGATTTCCGGATTATCATCTGGTATACTTTGGTCAGTAAACTTTCGTGACGACTGCCCTCCATCTGCGCCAACAGATGGAAGAAGGGCGGTCGTTTTCTTTTCCTGGGATTCATACATCATAGGCGCTTTCCTCCTTCATCCCGTCCATGATAACGGCGATCATCTCAATGACGTCCAGCAGTTCATCATTCACGCCGGCACCGGCTTCAATGCGTTTGAGTTCTTCCAGCACGGCTGCCAGCTGATCACGCTGCGCTTTGTACACTCTGGGGTTGCCCTGTACCACCACATCTCTGCAAAGCAGACGGCGGGTGATGTAGTCCTGTTTCGTCAGCCCGGCGAACTTTACAAACGTTTCCAGCTGCGTGTCCTCCTCCGGCGACACACGGAATGCCACAGTTTTGTTGCGCCAACGGTTGTGATTGTCTCTGTTTTTCAGTGACATGGTCAATTTCTCCTCTCGATATTCAGCTTTTCAGCCATTTCCTTCTGTACGGTTGGGAACAGATACGCATAACGGCAAGTGATTTCCACGCTTTCATGCCCTACACGATTGCCGATCGCAACGGCGGAATACCCCATGTTGATGAGCAGGGAAACGTGGCTGTGTCGCAAGTCATTGATTCGGATGACCTTGACGCCGGCCTCCTTGCAGCCAAACTCCATGCCGCGCTTCAGCGTGTGCTTCGTCAGCGGAAAGAGCCGGCTGTCAGGCTCCAGACCATATAACTGCTTGAAGTAGTCCTGCATCTCGTCACAGAGGAAATCCGGGATCTGAATCACACGGTTGCTTTTCTTCGTTTTCGGCGTGGTAATGACATCTTTACCCTACAAACGCTGATATAACTTGTTGATGCGAAGCGTCTTCTTTTTAAAATCAAAGTCTGCGGGAGTCAGCGCCAACAGTTCACCCTCACGGATTCCGCACCAGTACAGAATCTCAAAAGCGTAGTAAAGCATCGGCTTGTCCATCATGACATCGATAAACTTGAGATACTCCTCCTTCGTCCAGAACAGCATTTCTTTCGGCTGCTCGCCTCCCATGGTACCGGCCTTTGCCGCAGGGTTGACCTGCAGACCGTAATACTTTATGGCGTGGTTGAAAATGCAGCTGAGTTGGGTGTGCGCATTTTTGAGATAATCCGGTGAGTAGGTCTCGCCGTCCGTCTTCGTGATCTTCCGAATTTCGTTCTGCCAGTCAATGACATCGCGTGCAGTGATCTCCGACCGCTTGCGCTTCTTGAAGTACGGCAGAATCTTCGTACGGATGATGTGCTCTTTGCTGAGCCAGGTATTGAGCTTCAGCTTGGGCTTCACATCCTTCTCATACAGTTCCACAAAGCTTTCAAAGCTCATGTTCACATCAGCCTGCTTCTGCATCAGGAACTCGCGCTCCCAGTTCTGCGCTTCCTTCTTCGATGCAAAGCCACGTTTCAGCTTCTGCTGACGTTCACCGCGCCAGTCCGTGAAGCGAAATTGCACATACCACGTGCCATTCTTCTTGTCCTTAAATGCCGCCATTGTGACACTCCCCCTCTTGCCTTCTAAGCGTTTATGTTTAGTTGCGTGTTCATTATACTATACATCCATGTTTAAGTCGAATTGGTTGCAGTTCGCTCATCCCGTCATCCTCAATTCCTCCCAACAAAAAACTCTGCCAGCTTCCTACCGCAGGAAGACGACAGAGTTTTGCTCTTATGGAATTCGGATGGATAGCCCCACCCGCAAGCCGCACGCGCATTTCAGGAAAATGAACAATGTGTCTCAGGTTTCTGCTATCATTTTGCTATCAAATCGGGGAATGTCATTTCTGAAAGCCAGTGTTTTCAAAGGGTTCAGGCCTTGATAGACACGTTTTGATTATTCCCACTCAATACTCGCCGGGGGCTTGGTGGTTACATCAAGCACGACGCGGTTGACATGCGGCACCTCGTTGACGATGCGGGCGGAGATGGTGCGTACAACGTCGTAGGGGATGCGTGCCCAGTCGGCGGTCATGAAGTCGTCAGTGGTGACGGCGCGGATGGCGACGGTATAGTCATACGTGCGTTCATCGCCCATAACGCCCACGGAGCGGATGCCGGTCAGGACAGTGAAATATTGATGGATGTCGGCGTCGAGACCGGCCTTGGCGATCTCCTCGCGGAGGACGGCATCACTCTCGCGGACGATTTCAACCTTTTCAGGCGTAAGGTCACCGATGACGCGGATGGCAAGACCGGGACCAGGGAACGGCTGGCGCCAGACAAGGTCATGCGGCAGACCGAGCGTTTCGCCCAGTGCACGCACTTCATCCTTGAACAGCATGCGCAACGGCTCAATCAGCTGCGTGAAACCAAGTTCCTTTGGCAGACCGCCGACGTTGTGATGGCTCTTGATGACGGCCGCACCGGTTGCCTGACCGCTTTCGATAACATCCGGGTATATGGTGCCCTGCGCAAAGAAGTCGAGTTTTCCGAGCTTCTCGGACTCTGCCTTGAACACCTGCAGGAAGTCGCGGCCGATGATCTTGCGCTTCTGCTCAGGATCGGACACGCCCTTCAAATCCTCATAGAAAATCTTGCTGCCGTCTGCAGCAACCAGTCGAACAGGGAATGTGTGGGTGAACACATCGACGACCTGCTCGGTTTCACCCTTGCGCATGAAGCCGTGGTCGACATAGACGCAGGTCAAGCGGTCGCCGATTGCCTTATAAATCAGCGCTGCCGCGACGGAGGAGTCAACGCCGCCGGACAATCCAAGCAAGACAGTACCCTTCTCGCCGACGATGTCGCGGATATTGCGGATGGCAGTCTGCGCGAACGTTTCCATCGACCAGTCGCCTACGCAATGGCACTGCTTCAAGAAGTTTTCGATGACCTTGCGTCCCTCATCGGAATGGGTGACCTCGGGATGGAACTGCACGCCGTAAATATGCTTCTCATCGTTCGCCATGGCTGCAACCGGGCAATTCTGGCTATGCGCGATGGGATGGAATCCCTCAGGGCATTCCTTCACCTGATACGTGTGACTCATCCAGCAGGAGGAAGCATCCGACATGCCGGACAGCAGCGTCGCCTTGTCGTCCATGGTGACGGTGATACGCCCGTATTCGCGCTGTTCCGCCTTCTGCACCGTGCCGCCGAGCAAATACGCCGTCAGCTGCATGCCATAGCAGATGCCCAGCACCGGCACGCCCAAGGTATACACGCCTTCATCACAGCGAGGCGCATTTTCCTCCAGCACGCTCGCAGGGCCGCCGGACAGAATCACGCCGACCGGGTTCAATTCGCGAATCTGCTCGATGGTCGCGTCATATGGCAAAACGCAGGAGTACACGCGGCACTCGCGCACGCGGCGCGCAATCAGCTGCGTATACTGTCCGCCAAAGTTCAGGATGACGATTTTTTGTGTTTCCGCCATTTCCTATATTCTCCCTCCAAATCATGTCGCCGCTGCACAATCTCATCCAGCACAGCTTGACTCTTCTATTTTGCCACATTTTACGGCTGAAAGCAAGCGTTTCTGTTTCCTTTTTATAATTTCGTTTTCGCTTCACCGCCAGGCGGCTTTTTTGTTTTCCGGATGATTTACCGTGCTTTTCCGGATGAAGCTTCTCAAGCTAACACGTTAGTTTACTAATTTTCTCGTTATTTGTTGATTATGGCGTGAATTTTCCCATATGCAAAAGCTATTTTTCTATTTTATCTCTTGACAAGACCATTTTTCTACGCTATAATACCATTATACCTAACTGTTAAGCTAACAAAGAGAGGACATGCATGATGCTGAAACAGGATTGCAGCCGCCACCTCCGCCAAACCATCCTTCCCTTCTGGGAGAATCTCGCTGACTGGGAGCGCGGCGGTTTCTACGGCTATGTGGATTCGTCGCTTCAGGTCAACCGCGAGGCGCACAAGGGCTGCATCCTGAACAGCCGCATTCTGTGGACCTTCTCGACGGCAGCGCGCGTCCTGCAGGACGCTTCCCTGCTTCGCTATGCGCGTCATGCGCTTGCGTTCATGCCCCGCTTTGAGGATGCATCGCTCGGCGGACTGTACTGGTCGGTCACGGCGGACGGTCGGCCGCTCGACTGCACGAAGCACACGTACTGTCAGGCATTCGCGATTTACGGGCTTGCGGCGTTCCTGCGGGCTGTCAGCAAGGATGACCCGGATTACCAGCCGGCTTACGACAGGGCGTTTGCTCTCTTTCGGCTGATTGAAGACAAGTGCAGCGATGAAGGCGGCTACGGTGAGGCGTATGAGCCGGATTTTCAGCCTGTCAGCAACGACAAGCTTTCGGATAACCCCAAACTGATGGCGCGCCATGAAACAGCAAGCCGCACAATGAACACGTTGCTGCACGTGCTGGAGGCTTATGCGGAGCTGTACCGTGCCGTACCGGACGATGCAGTGCGTCAGGCAGGGCAGAAATGCCTCGAGCGTTTCCTGCACGTCATGTATTCGCCGGAAAAGCGCCGCCTGGAGGTTTTCTTCGACCGCAATTACCGGTCGCTGCTCGACATGCAGTCCTTCGGGCACGACATCGAGGGTTCATGGCTGATTTGGGACGCGGCGGAAACGCTGCTGCCCGTTTCTCAGCAAAGCCCCTACGCAAACATGTGCCTGACGCTGGCAGAGGCTGTCCGCGAGCGTGCCTTCACCGACCATGGGCTGAAGAACGAGGTTACCGAGGGTGACATCGATGAAACGCGCGTCTGGTGGGTGCAGGCGGAAACAGTGCTGGGCTTCGTGAATGCCTATGAGTTGACCGGCTGCGAGGACTGGCTGCGTCAGGCGAACGCACAGCTTGCGTACATCCTGCGTGTCTTTGCGGACAAGCGTCCCGGTGGCGAATGGTTCTGGTCAACATCCGAGGACGGCATCCCGACCGACAAGCCCATTGTCGAGGAGTGGAAGTGCCCCTACCACAACGGGCGGATGTGCCTGCGCGTGATGGAGCACTGCTGATTCTCCCCTATCCTATTATTATTTTATCGGAGGTGAATCCATTGAGCGGCATTACCATGCGCGATATCGGCAAAGAACTCGGCGTCAGCGCCGTAACGGTCTCGAAGGCGCTTGCCGGAAAATCCGGCGTCAGCGAGGAGATGCGCCAGAAAATCATCCGGCGCGCTTCGGAGCTCGGCTACGTCAACCCCAACGCCGCCGCGCAGACCACCGCAACCGGTCTGGATATCGGCATCCTGATTCCCGACCACTTTTTCTCGATTGTTTCCTTCTACGCGACCTTCTACAAGCACCTCGTACAGGCGCTGACCGATGCCGGTCATTACGGGATCATGGAGCTGATTTCGCAGGACATGCAGAACACGCTCGCGTTGCCGAATCTGCTTCGCCGCCGCCATGTGGACGCACTCATCTGCTTAGGTCAGCTGTCCTCACCATACATGAAACTGCTCTCCCGTCAGAATATGCCGGTCATCTGCCTGGACTTCTATGACCCGTTCGTAGTCACTGACGCCATCATCAGCGACAACACCTTCGGCGCAGCTCAGCTCACTTACTGGCTCATCGAGCAGGGGCACCGCGATATCGGCTTTGTTGGCGCAGTGCGTGCAACAACCTCCATCATGGAGCGCTACCTCGGCTTCCTCTCCGCGATGATGATGCGGAAACTGCCGATACGCCCCGAATGTGTCCTGCCTGACCGCGATGAGGACGGCAACATGTTCCAGGTCTTCCCATTGCCGGAAAAACTCCCGACTGCCATCGTCTGCAACTGCGACATGGCTGCGCAGACGCTCATCACCGACCTGCAGCACCGCGGCTACCGCGTGCCGGAGGACATCTCCGTTGTCGGCTTCGATGATTTCTGCCCGTGGGTATCCACCGTACCGGAACTGACCACCTACCGCGTCAACTTTCCCGTCATGTGCCGGACAGCCGTTAAGCTCATTCAAGAGCGCTGTGCCGGCGATACAAAGGCTGTCGGACGCATCGTCGTCAGCGGCGAATGCGTTTTCCGTGATTCAGCAGCACCCCTCAAGTAATCAACCACACTCTACCGACAAAGAAAGAGGTACGAAAAGCATGGCTGTCAAGATGCTGAACGTTTCTTCCCTTCCGAATATCCCGTGGCAGGATCAGCCTGCCGACCACAAAACGGCCTCTCCTGTCTGGCGCTACAGCGGGAACCCGGTCATGGGGCGCAATCCCACGCCGGAAATCGCCCGTATCTTCAACTCCGCCGTCGTGCCGTGGGAGGACGGCTACATTGCCGTGCTTCGCGGCGAACAGGTCAACGGCATCCCGTATGTCTACCTCGGTCACTCCAAGGACGGCATTCATTGGGATGTCGAGCGCAACAAGGTGCCCTTTGTCGATGAGGACGGCAACCCCAAGATGCCGCATTACGCCTATGACCCGCGTCTGGTGAAGGTCGAGGACACGTATTACATCATCTGGTGCACTGACTTCTACGGTGCATCCATCGGCATGGCAAAGACGAAGGACTTCAAGACCTTCACGCGCATCGAAAACCCCTTCATCCCCTTCAACCGCAATGCCGTGCTCTTCCCGCGCAAGATTAACGGCAAATTCAAGCTGCTTTCCCGTCCGTCTGACTCCGGTCACACGCCCTTCGGCGATATCTTCATCTCCGAATCGCCCGACATGACGTACTGGGGCTGCCATCGCCATCTGATGGGACGCGGCAATAACTGGTGGGAGTCCGTCAAAATCGGCGGCGGTGCTGCCCCGATTGAAACGACCGAAGGCTGGCTGCTGTTCTATCACGGTGTCGCGACGACCTGCAACGGCTATGTGTACTCCATGGGCGGTGCAATTCTGGACATCAACGAGCCCTCGAAGGTGCTCTATCGCTGCGAAAATCACCTGCTGACGCCCGAAGAGCCTTACGAGACCACCGGCTTCGTGCCGAATGTCGTGTTCCCGTGTGCAACGCTGCAGGACGGCGACACCGGCCGCATCGCCATTTACTACGGTGCAGCGGACACGAATGTCGGTCTGGCGTTCACGACGGTGGACAAGGTCGTCACGTACATCAAGGCGCATTCCAAGTTGCAGTACGGCGACGAGATCGCCAAGGATAACTATTAATCAGCGCATACAAAGGAAAGGAGCATCCGGCGATGCAGATTCGCAGCTTTTCCTCGCTCATGGAGCAATATGAGCGTCTGATTGCGCGCCCGAATCCTGTCAACGACCATTTCTACAATGGGCTGTACGCGCGCTATCGCTTTCCCGTACTGACGCGCGAGCACATTCCGCCGTTCTGGATGTACGATGCGAATCCCGAAACGAATCCCTTCATGATGCAGCGTCTCGGCGTCAATGCCGTCATGAACAGCGGCGCCATCAAGCTGAACGGCAAGTACTGCCTTGTCGTGCGGACGGAAGGTGCTGACCGCAAGTCCTTTTTCGCCGTTGCCGAATCCGACAAGCCAACTGAGGGCTTCCGCTTCCGCGACTATCCCGTTGTTCTGCCCGACACCTGCCTCGAGGAGACGAACGTCTATGACATGCGCCTGACGCGGCACGAGGACGGCTGGATTTACGGCGTATTCTGCTCGGAGAGCAAGGACAGAAGCAATCCCGATTTGTCCGCTGCAGTCGCAGCAGCAGGCATCGTCCGCACGAAAGATTTGGTGAACTGGGAACGTCTGCCGAATCTGGTGACGCTCCGCTCGCCGCAGCAGCGCAACGTTGTCCTGCATCCCGAGTTTGTCGGCGGCAAGTACGCCTTCTACACTCGCCCGATGGATGACTTCATCGAGACAGGCTCCGGCGGCGGCATCGGCTTTGGGCTGTGCGATGATATCACGAATGCCGTCATCGATGAGGAAAAAATCATCTCCCTGCGGCGCTATCATACCATCACCGAGAGCAAGAACGGTGCCGGCGCACCGCCGATCCGCACGAAGCGCGGCTGGCTGCACATTGCACACGGCGTCCGCAACACGGCTGCCGGTCTGCGCTATGTGCTCTACGCCTTCATGACCGCGCTTGATGACCCGTCGAAGGTCATTGCCGAGCCGTCCGGTCTGTTGCTGGGACCGCTCGGACGTGAGCGCATCGGCGATGTCAGCAATGTCGTATTCACGAACGGCGCGATTGCAGATGACGACGGCAAACTGTACATCTACTACGCCTCGTCCGACACGCGGCTGCACGTTGCGGAAACCGACCTCGACCGCATGTGCGACTACGTGCTGAACACGCCTGCCGACCCATTGCGCTCGCCGGACTGCGTGAAGCAGCGCTGCGAGCTGATTGACCGCAATCTTGCCTATCTGAAATGCAAGTAAGAGGAGACACATGGCTGTTTTATTGACGCTTGCCCCGATTTTCGGCGATGGGGCGGTGCTTTGCCGCCGCAAGGAAGTTCGTCTTTTCGGAGACGCCGAATCCGGCAGAACCGTCACTGCACGCGTGCTGTCCGCAACGAACGACGTGCTCAGCGAAGGCATCTGCACGGCGGCGGACAACCGCTTTCTGCTGCTGCTTCCGCCGATGGAAAAAGCACTCGGCTGCACGCTGATCCTCTCCGACGGTATGACAACCCTGCAATCAACAAACATATCGGTCGGTGACGTGTACTTTGCCTCCGGTCAGAGCAACATGGAACTGGAACTGCAGAATGCTGACGAGGGTCAGACGCTCATTCCCGTGCATGATGAGCCGTTCGTGCATTACTTCAATGTCCCGAAGCGCGGCATCTGGAATGATGAGGCAATTGCCGCAGAGAAAGCGTCCCACTGGGAACGTGTCCGTCCCGGCATGGCTCGGGATATGTCTGCCGTTGCGTACTTCTTCGCCTGCAAGCTTGCGCATGAGATCGACTGTCCTGTCGGCATCATCGACTGCTACTGCGGTGCAACGTCCGTTACCTGCTGGATTGACCGTGAAACGCTCGAGCAAACGGCAGAAGGGCAGAAATACATCGAACGCTACTGCGAACAGGGCGGCAACAAGCCGCTTGAACAGTGGCAGCGCGAAGAGGACGCCTTTCAGCAGGAAATGGCGGCATGGAACGACCATGTTGCCCGCGTGAAAGAAACAAATCCCGACATCTCGTGGGATGACCTGACTGCGCAGGTCGGCGATTGTCCGTGGCATCCGCCCGTCGGTCCCGGCTCGATGTACCGCCCGTGCGGACTGGTCGAAACCATGACCAAGCGCGTCGCACCGACCACCCTGACCGGTATCCTGTATTATCAAGGTGAGGACGATGCACCCAAAACGACGCAGTACGACCTGTTGCTGATGACGATGGTCAAGCGTCTGCGCGAGCTGTTCCGCGACGATTCGCTTCCCTTCCTCAACGTGCAGCTGCCGATGTGGCATGCATCGGAGGACGAAAACAACCGCGACTGGCCGCGCATCCGTTTGCAGCAGCAGAAGGTATCCGACACACTGCGAGCCGCCGGTCTGGCGGTGCTCATCGACTGCGGTGAGCGCAATAACATTCACCCTACCAACAAGCGTACGCCCGGCGAACGGCTCTGCGATGCTGCTCTGCGTGTCGTATATGGGCTGAACGCGCCGGAAAATCCGCGCGCCCTGCGGAAATTCACGAAAGAGAACGTCCTGACTGTGCAACTGAGCCAGCCGGTCGTCTGCCATGCGGAAGAAGCGTCCCTGCTGGAAATTGCCGGCGAGGATGGCGTGTACGTCCCTGCGGAGAGCATTGAGATAAACGGCTGCGAGCTAAAGCTGTCAAGCCCGAAAGTCGCGCATCCCATGTGCGTTCGCTATGCGTATGTGAACTGGGGCAAGGTCACGCTGTTCGGGCAGAATGGTCTGCCGCTCGCGCCCTTCCTCATGGCGTACTAAAGCAAGCCCCCGAATGCTAAGGCTTAACAGTCGTAAGGAACTATAAGTCTCGTGGTTCGGGCAGAGAACGGTGTGACCGTGAAGGTCACGCCGTTTTTCTGCGTCCAAGGGTAGATTCTGCAATCATGGGTTCTGCCAGTACGGGGATTTCCACCTCGTCCACGAAGTTGAAGATGATCTCCACCTTCTGTCTGCGCTTGCCGCCAGACTTGTCCGGTGCGTGGATGATGATCTTCTTGGTGTACTCGTTGACAATCGTCTGCGTCAGCTCTGTGACATCCACATACTTTTTCGTCAGCGCAATGAAAGCGTCCAGATCGTCGCCCATTGCCTGCCGCTGCTCGACCCATTCCTCTGTTGTTTCAATTTCGAGCTTTAACCGTTCCTGCTCCGCCTCATAATCAGCCGTCATTTTCTTATACTTCTCTTTGCTGATCTCACCGAGGGCATAATCCTCATAGAGCCGGGACATGACCACATCAAGATTGGCAAGGCGTTTTCTTGCCTGCTCCACGCGCTTCTGATCTTCCCGGATGTCCCGTTCCTGGTCTGCGCGGCGATAGCGCAGCCATTCCTCCTGAAAGCCCTCCACGTCGCCGCGGATGTACTCATTGACCGCCTGAATCCGTTCCAGCACCAGCTCCCGCAGGACATCCTCACGGATATAATGCGCCGAGCAATCGCCGCGCCCACTCTTGTATTTGGAGCAGACGTAGTGATCCTGTTTGCCCTCATAGCTCTTGTAGGTGGCAAAATGGAGCTTGCCGCCGCAGTCCGCGCAATACAGCAGCCCGGAGAACAGTCCCTGCCGTTCCGCTTTTGCAAGGCGGCGCTTATTTTTGCGCAGCTCCTGCACTCTGTCCCATTGCGCCTGAGAAACGATCGCTTCCTGCGTATCCGGTACGATGAACATATCCTCCGGATTGTTGGGAATCCGCTTTTTCAGCTTGTAGGACTTGGAGTAGGTTTTGAAGTTGCAGGTGTAGCCATCGTCCACCAGAATTTTCAGGTTTGTGTAGCCATGATCCTGTGCGTATTTGGTTAAAAGCTCGCGTTGATTCTGTATTGAATTCGACTCGACTTCCAATTTATCCTCATTGCTGAGGCGGCAGTAGAGTATCGTGATTTTTTGCTGATCCGTCATAACGTCCTCCTTCACGTTCGGGTCAGCCGACAGAATCGGTGTGCTTATATTTATAGTACCATAGTTTTGTGTCGCTGTCATTAACAAGCCACCTCCCGGTCAGAAAAAATGAGCCGTTTTACCTTTTGGGTAAGCGGCTCATTTCCGTCACAAAAGGTTTCGACGGTGTACCATGTGTTGCCGATCTTGCGCTCGACCGTCCCGCAAAAGCTGTGACGCCCAGACCAGTATTTTTCGCACTGTTCCAGAAAATCAGTGGGCGGCTCACAGGCATAATCGAAGCAGCTTTCAATGTGGATGAACCTGCAAAGCTCGATCACTTCTTCTGGCGTACCGGTCATAACGGCGCGGTTAATCTTTTCAATATTGATGACTTTTTCCATATACAATTCCTTTCTCATAATTCCTGTTCGTTTTTGTGGGTACGGTTCTGCTTTTCAGCAGCAGGCTGTTCCTGCGCACGGTGCAGTTCATGAAGCACAGACCGCTGCGCGTCCGGATGCGGCTCACCCAGCAGCTCGGACACATCCCGGTCAGCCTGACGGAAGCAGTCGTAGTCATAGGTCTTGCCAAAGGTGTCCTTGATCTTCTCCCTCACGTCTGTGGTCATTTCGCCGCGCAGTTCCATACGGGCGGTGTGCAACTCGTCTGTGTCAACTTCCTTTGCCTGTTCCTGCAATGCGCGGAATTTTTCCACTTCGGCATCCATGCTGTCTGCGGCTTTTGCCGCAATGGTATCAAGCCCTGTTTTGCTGGCGTTCATAGCGTCAAGCCGCTGTCTGACCTTCTTCATGCCATCCGGGTCTGTTTTGCCAAACCTGGAAAGCAGCATGGACAGCTCGGATTTCAGTTCTTCCACATCCTCGGTGACAGCAGCCAGCTCCCGTTTGATTTCCCCACGGCGCAGAAAGCTCGTTGCGCTGAGCGTTTTCAGCTCGGCGGTCAGCACCTTTTTCTACTTGGCTTTCTCCCGCAGGAATCGGCATACTTCAAGGAAACGTTCTTTTCCAGAATCGCACCCTCCTGAATAAGCCTGCGCGTTCTGGCTTTGCGTTCTTTGACCCGATCCCGCGCCTGCGCTTCTTCCAATCGGTGCTGCGCCTGCAACAGCTTTTTTTCCGTATCCGTCATGTGAAAAATCCCCCTTATCTTCGTTTCTGCCAGACGATCTCATAGCCCAGCGCGTCGGCAAGCTGGACGGCTTCGACATAGCGCATGGATTCCCGCTGGAGCTTGTTTGAAAGATTGGAAACGCTGTCAGACCAGCCGTGTTCGTCCCGCAGCAGATCAACGACCTCCTGCATGGTCATTCCCTGACGGACAATATACGACTTGATCTCATTTCTCAGATTGGATTTCATCAACTTTTTACCTCCATTTTTTCGTGATATTGGTTTTTGAGTAAGTGAACTGTGTGCGCGTTGCGGTGAAAAATCTGCCGCATGGCAAATCTGCTCAGATTTCCACCCGTGATGCCCTGTTCACAGCAGCACACTATTGGATTCATCAATCTGCATGAGAGCATACGGAACGGGAAGAAACGTCGCAGACCGGTGCAACGTCTTTACGACATGGTAAATCACCATTGGATGTACTGCGTTCGGTCTGCGGCATATTTCTTCACGGATTTCACAGGGCTTGGGTTTTGCTCTTTCTTTTTGACTATCTTCTTGGCGCGGTTTTTCATATATCTGCGGTTTCTGCCTTTTTGCTGCGTACGTACGTACCGTACAGATGAGAGCGGCTCTTTTTCACGCTGTTTTCACGGAAGCGTGGGATTTCCGCCTGCCGCGTGAGTCATTTCTCATTCCGTAGGTATGTACATAGCGATTTGCCCCAATCCCCGGATATACAGGGGCGCGCTGTGACCTCAATGCCCAGGACACCCATACTCGGCGGTCTGCGGCGTTGGGGACGGTGTTGGTGTGCTCCCGATTATACTTTTTGGGTTGGCGACAAGGAAATCGCTGAAGGTGCGTTGCTTCATGGGGACAAGACCGTTTTCGTCGCACCAGAGGCTGTACATGGCGGAACTGACCGACATATCCCCTTTCAGGAGGATGTAGCCGGTGAAGTCCATTGCAGGGACTTGTGGAAGAGACAACAGGTCATGCCGCCGCGCCGGACGGTCAGGCCGTATCGCTCCGCCACTTCGTGGCAATTGACGCCATACTTGACGTTTTGAAAAAGGTTCATGCTGTTATCCTCCGTAAAATAGATTCAAGAGACAATTTCTTCACCTCTCTGTCTGTTTTATGTTCAGATTTTCTGCGGACAGGCGGATGGCATGACAAGTTCATTTCAAAAAACATGACAGGAGGACGCAGCATGGCACAGGAACTTATCAGCCACAATGTTTGATCTCTGGATTTCTGGCAGGATACCGTAACCTACGCGGGCAGCGTCATGCCGACCGGCACGATTGGCTGTGCGGTATTGAACATCCCCGACGAAACGATCACACGACTGGACGCGCCGTGCATGATCCTGAATCAACTGCTGACCGGCATTGGCTTAAAGAATGTAGATATGCAGCTTCTTCCGAAAGCGCAGGAGGCAGGACAGGCTATCATTTACGCGCTGCACGATGTCTCGCCGTTCTCCCGTTTGGACAGAAAGCAGTTTGAGGATTACCTTATGCAGGCGTTTTCCGAGAAAGCACTTGCAAAAAGCAAGCTGGAAAAGGCGCTGCAAGACAATAACTATGCACAGGGCAGCTATGCCGCCGAAATGGAGCAGGCGACGCTGCTGGCAGAAGCGAAAGCGAATAGGAAGAAGTAATCAAAATCCACAGCGGAAGGCGGTGCGGATATGAAGGATAATCGTGACAAGCAGATGGCGCAGCTTGCATGCTGGACATGGGATTTGAACGGCTATGCGGCAAAAGTGCCGTTTTATAACGCCGACGATTTGACCATGCGCGAAGTCCAGAGCGTCTTTCAACTTGACCCGGAAACGCCGCAAATGGAGCTGAACAACTACATACGCGAAGCTGTCCAGAAAAGAGATTTATCCTACTTTTCCTTCTTCCTGCACCACTTTGAAAAGCGGATGAACGGCGTGATCTACCGCTTTCTCACCCGCAGCGGATATGACCGCTATGACCCAGCGCGGTTTCTGGACTACAAGCTGGAAGTCCTGCAAATGCTCTGGAAAAGCGGAACGCCATCTGCATGACCTGCGGGCGCGTCAGCCCCTTGTCCACGCAGTCCATCTTTGAGGACTTGGCGGTGGATTTCGAGGGTACGACAGCCAGCGGTGCGGAACGGTTTTACCGGCGGACGCTTGACAAACTGCGCCTGAAGCTGCTGGAAAGCGGTCTCGTCCATACCGTAACACTGAAGCAGACCGAGTGCCGCAAAAAGAACAAAAAATAGCCGCCGCTGTCTACCTGTATCAGGCGGACAACGACGGCGAATGGGGCGAGCTGCGGTTTGATTTTGAAAACGGCACAGCGGAAATTGTGAAACTGGCAGATTGGGACACGGTAAAGTCCAACGTCTTTGCAAAAGCGACAATTAAAACTATTCAATCCCAACCAACAAGTATTTTGCCGAAGCGAGCCATGATTGTTCTGAAGCGGTAGTCAGTACAGATGGGATGATGTTCTCAATGAGTGACAGAGACTATTTTCAATACCATTCTATCCAGAAATCTTCAAAAAACATTTGAAATCTCCGCCCAAATCTGCTATAATGCATCTACAGCGTGTGGCGTTTCTGCGTAAATCCAGTTGCAGAAACGCCGCACGTTTTTTGCGGAAATGGGGAAAAGTTTATAAGCAAATCGTGTAGCAGAAATGCGTAAACCCAGATAGCTTCTAGCTTTACGCATTTCTTATTTTTTAAAAGGAAAGGTGATTTTTATGGACACCGGAAATCAATTTTTAGGGACGGAGCGTATCGGAAAACTCATGCGACAATACGCCGTCCCCTGCATCATCTCGCTGCTGGTGGGTGCGCTCTATAACATCGTTGATCAGATTTTTATTGCGAACGCAAGCTACCTTGGCTCCTACGGCAATGCGGCAAACACTGTCGTTTTCCCAATGACCGTAGTTGCCCTCGGCCTCGCTGTGTTTATCGGTGACGGCTGCTGTGCATTCGTGAGCATTGCTCTGGGGCGCAATGCCCGGGAGGACGCCCACAAGTCCGTCGGCAATGCCGTTGTACTCTGCGTGGTGAGCAGCCTTGTGCTGACGGCAGTCTACCTCATTTTCAGCGAACCCATCCTTGCCTTGTTTGGCGGAACGGTCAATGAGGAAACCCATGTGTTTGCAAAGGAATACTTTTTCTACATCACACTGGGCATCCCGTTCTATATGTTCGGACAGGCGATGAACCCGGTGATCCGCAGCGATGGTAGTCCCAAATTTGCCATGGTCGCCACCGTTTCCGGCGCCATTGCCAATGTGATCCTTGACCCCATCTTTATTTACGGCTTCCACTGGGGCATGATGGGCGCGGCGGTGGCCACCGTGATTGGTCAGGTACTGACGGCGGCGCTCTCTATCTGGTACCTGCGGCACATGAAGGTCGTCAAGCTGGAAATGAGTAGCTTCCGGCTGGACGGAAAGCTGATCCCGAAGTTCCTTGTGCTGGGGCTGACCAGCTTCCTCGCACAGATCTCGCTGGTCGTCTCGATGGCGGCGGTGCAGAATATGTGCATGAAATATGGTGCGCAAGATCCTGTTTTCGGGCAACCGGAATATGCACAAATTCCGCTTGCCGTTCTTGGCATTGTGATGAAGTTCTTCCAGATCGCCATTTCCATCGCCATCGGCATGGCAGCTGGCTGTATTCCGATTGCCGGATATAACATCGGCGCAAAGAAAAGAGATCGTGCTAAAACGCTGTTTTCCAGACTGCTGCTGGCAGAATTGATTGTTGGCGTGGTTGCACTGGTGATCGTAGAGGTATTCCCGCTGCAAATTGCCATGCTGTTCGGCGCGGCCAATGAGAGTGCTTACTATGCAGACTTCACCGTGAAGTGCTTCCGTATTTACCTGTGTCTGATGCCGTTGGCAACCTTGAACAAAGGTACCTT
>CAVANO010000002.1:0-68504 GCA_963590165.1 Anaerovoracaceae bacterium | reverse complement strand
GCGTTTATGATGATGCGGGTCAGGCGCAAAACGGCACCTATGCGCAGATGTTCGAAGAAGAATATAAGGATATCATCGGAAACTTGCAGATTGCCATCGGCGAGGATGACTATCTGAAGTATTTGGAGGCTATCCCTGCTGAGAGAACCCACGCAGGTTACTTTTCTATTGATAAAAAGGGCAAGATGGTTGACCCGACCGTCGGACGCAAGGAAACTACCACCGATGACGTCGATGCCTACGAGCTGATCATGAAAAACAAGGAGCTGCTGTTGGATCGTGATCCGAAGCGGTCTCCGGTTCGCTTTATTTTCTCGCACTCCGCTCTGCGCGAGGGCTGGGATAATCCGAATGTGTTCCAAATTTGCACGCTCAAACAGAGCTCCAGCGAGGTGCGCAAGCGTCAGGAAGTTGGGCGTGGTCTGCGTCTGTGCGTCAATCAGGACGGCGAACGCATGGACACCAACGTTCTCGGCAATGATGTTCACAATGTGAATGTATTGACTGTCATTGCCAGCGAGAGCTATGACAGCTTTGCCAAAGGTTTGCAGACCGAACTTGCCGACGCTGTGGCTGATCGTCCGCGTGCCGTTACAGCCGAAATGTTTGCAGGCAAGGTTATCAAGGACGATAAGGGCAATGAACAGGTTGTTGATGCAGATACAGCCAGAGCTATTCAGTTTGATCTAATTGTGAATGGCTATATCGACAAGAAGGGCATTCTTACCGATAAATATTATGCTGACAAGGCTAATGGTGAAATCAAGGTTGCTGAGGAAGTGGCGGATTCTGCCGCAGCTATTATTGAGATCATCGACTCTATTTATGACGGCAAGTCCATGATGCCTGAAAACGCCCGCAGCAACAATGTGGAGCTTCATGTGGATAAAGATAAGCTTGCAATGCCGGAATTCAAGGCACTGTGGTCGAAGATCAATGCAAAAACCGTGTATGTGGTGGATTTCGATACGGAGGAACTAATTCAGAAAGCAATCGGCTCGCTGGATCGCAAGCTGCGCGTGTCGAAAATCTTCTTCAAGGTTGAGACGGGCACCATGGAACAGATCAAATCCAAGGAAGAGCTTGAAAAAGGTGAGTCCTTTGTGAAAGAAAAGTCAGATGCGATGGACAGCAGAAAAATAGCTGTCAGCAACAGTGTGAAATACGACCTTGTAGGCAAGCTGGTGGAAGAAACGCAGCTGACTCGCAAGGCGATTGTCCGTATACTGCAAGGCATTCAGCCAAGCGTGTTCGGGCAATTCAAGGACAATCCGGAAGAATTCATCATTAAAGCTGCAACGCTCATCAACGAAGAGAAGGCCACGGCTGTCATTGAGCATATCACCTATGACGTGATGGATGACTACTATGGTACGGACATCTTCACAGATCCGACCATTAAGGGACGTCTTGGTGTGAATGCCATGAAGGCGAAAAAGCATCTGTATGATCACATCGTGTACGACTCCACCAACGAGCAGAAGTTTGCCACTGACCTTGATACCAACACGAATGTTGCCGTGTATGTGAAGCTACCGGACGGATTCTATATCTCCACGCCGATAGGTCACTATAATCCTGACTGGGCGATTGCCTTCTATGAGGGAACAGTGAAGCACATCTATTTCGTTGCCGAGACGAAGGGTTCCATGTCTTCCATGCAGCTGCGATTGATCGAGGAATCGAAGATCCACTGCGCAAGGGAGCATTTCAAGGCCATCAGTAATGGCGAGGTCGTTTATGATGTGGTGGATAGCTACCAGAGTCTGCTAGATTTAGTGACGAAGTAAGATACCATGGCAACCATAGATCAAACCTTCGCCCGACTGCAAAAGTCTACCTTCCGCGCAAGATTTCATCTGACGGACAAGGACAAACAGTATATTGCCGACAAGGGCATGGATACAATTCAGCGGCACGCGGCGGACTTCGTTCGGACGCGGCTTGCCCCAGCATATATTCCGAATGACGGCAAGCAGACGCCAATGCGTGGACACCCGGTATTCATCGCGCAGCATGCCTGCGCCTGCTGCTGTCGTGGATGCCTCAGCAAGTGGTATCACATCCCGCCCGGGCGCGAGCTTACGGATAACGAGCAAGAACGTATCGTGCGTCTGCTGATGGCGTGGATTGAGCGGCAACTGGAGCAAAAATAAAGACCATAGCAAGGAGGACGAACATCATGAGCAAGAAGCTTGTAGCATATTTTTCTGCGTCTGGTGTGACCGCTAAAGTTGCGCAGACGCTGGCAGAAGCAATCGGTGCGGATATTTTTGAGATTGCACCGAAGGTTCCGTACACGGAAGCAGACCTCAACTGGATGGATGAGAACGCCCGCAGCACCATTGAGATGAATGACCCCACTTCCCGTCCGGAGATTGAATCCGTGCGCGACAACATGAGCGAATACGACACCATTTTCGTGGGATTCCCGATTTGGTGGTATGTCGCACCGACGATTATCAACACTTTTCTCGAGAGCTACGACCTGACCGGAAAGGCGATCATCCCGTTCGCCACCTCCGGCACCAGCGGCATGGGCAAAACGAACGAAAAGCTCGCACCAAGCTGCAAGGGCGCGAAGCTGCTCGAAGGCAAAAGATTCGATTCTCATGTAAGAGGAAAAGAACTGGCTGCGTGGGCTGACAGTTTCAAAATCTGAGATATGACATTGACTGATAATGCCTTGGACTTAAGAAAATCATAATTCTGAAAGGGTGATCGCTAATGTGGGAACAATTGAATACAATTGGATCATCCGGCAGTGAGAATGGTGAAATCCTTGCGGATGAAGAATACAAGAGTGTTTGTCGAATTACGCTGGAGAAATGTAAGAAATACTACGCAATAACGTGTGGTATATATGGAGAAATGGTTCATACCGGGTTTTGCGATGCAGAGCATTATCAACAAATGTACACCGCTATGAAAAAAGACTTACAAGAGTTTATAGATGCGGATACTTCTCTAGACGAGAAAATGGAATTCTACGACAGATTTTCATCCAGATATTGATATAGAACAACATGAAACTGACTGCTAAACCCGTGCACCTTTTCTGCCATGGATTCGGGGAAATCACTCAGCTGCTGAAATCGGCTTTTCCGAAAAAGGAACGGACCCCTGTGCTCCTGCTCCTGCTGGGAGCGCTGCGGAAAAACGCGCATTTCACTGCGTTTTACGATGCGGACAAGTTTGCCGGACTTCTCTACACCATTGAAAATGACAGGTACTACTTCATCCTCTATCTCGCCGTAAATCCGGAGATGCGATCGGGCGGTATCGGCGGTGAGATTTTGAATTACGCTTATGCGCAGGCCGGAGATAAAACCATTGTCCTCAATGTCGAACCGTTGGATCCCGTTGCGGATAACCACGAGCAGAGGAAGCGGCGAATCGCGTTTTACGCAAGACACGGCATTTATGAGACAGGATACGGCTTCACGATGGACGGAGTAGCATACAGCGTTCTTGCGTCCGATACGAAGAAATTTACCCCCAAAGCGTACTCCGATATGCTTGGTGGGATTCAATTAAGAACAAGAAGTACCAGTCAGGAGCGACTATTTTGAGTAACTACATTTTCAGACGCGCAACTTGTGAAGAGATGCCGCGAATTCTTGCCATGCAGTCGGATGTTTTCAGCGGAGAGCAAGGTATTCCAGCCGACGACATCGATACTTTCATGGCCAAAAATCCGCTTTGCTGGTGCGCCGAATCACCGGAGGACGGAAAGATCTATGCTGCGGTGGCTGCATGGAATGAGAACGGTGAGACCCATTGGGGACGGTTCGTGGTATTCCCCGCCGCAAGAGGGCATCATCTGGGGACCGCGCTTGCAAGGGCTTTTTATAACAGCGCAGAAGACGGAGTGTTTAAGGCGTTAGGTATAAATTCCGGCAGAGTGCTGTCGAACATCTGTGCGACTGCGGTTCCGATGGTGGCATATGCCCACAACTTTTCGGCTAAAAGTTGTCCCCATGGTTGTCCCCTAAGTTGTCCCATTTGGGTTCCGAAAGGGGCGGTTGTCCCCGGGTTGTCCCCTATAAAAAGGTTTCACAAGAGAAAACCTACTACAAATCAGGACAAAAGAAAAAGCCCCGAAACCCAGTGTTTTCGGGACTTTGGAGCTTTGCGCAAGAGAAATCAGCGCTTGCTGAACTGGGGTGCACGACGGGCAGCCTTGAGGCCGTACTTCTTGCGTTCCTTCATACGAGGATCGCGGGTGAGGAAGCCTGCCTTCTTGAGGGTGCCGCGGAGTTCAGGATCAGCCTTGCACAGGGCACGGGAAATGCCGTGACGGATGGCACCGGCCTGACCGGAAATACCGCCGCCGCACACGTTCACGACCACGTCGAAGGAGGTCGTGCCGGTCAGCGTCAGGGGCTGACGAACGGTCATCTTGAGGGTTTCAAGACCGAAATAGTTATCAATGTCACGCTTGTTGATGGTCACTTTGCCATCGCCGGCGACCAGGCGGACGCGGGCAACAGCCTTCTTACGGCGGCCAACTGCGCTGTAATCAACCTTAGCCATTTGTTATTCTCCTTTCCGCCTTACACGAGGTCGTACTTCACGGGCTTCTGCGCCGCATGGTCATGATTCGGACCAGCGTACACCTTGAGCTTCTTGGCCATCTGACGGCCCAGAGGTCCCTTGGGCAGCATGCCCACGACAGCATGGCGGATTGCAAATTCGGGCTTCTCAGCCAGCAGCTTGCGGTACTTCGTTTCCTTCAGACCGCCGATATAGTTGCTGTGATGATAATAAACCTTCTGATCCAGCTTCTTGCCGGTCATCACGATTTTATCCGCATTGATGATAATGACATAATCGCCGGTATCCACGTTGGGGGTGTAAATCGGCTTATTCTTGCCGCGAAGGATGTTCGCGACCTGGCTGGCCACACGGCCAAACACCTGACCCTCGGCATCGACAACATACCACTGACGGGTAATGTCAGCCGCTTTCGGCATGAACGTCTTCAAAGGTATTTCCTCCCTAAGTGTAGGTCTCTATGTTGGTGCGGTACGGCATGATGGTCGCATGTCCTCCGCGGGTGTTTCAATAGGTTCCGGGGCAAGCGGAGCTATTGATGCCAAATGCTATTTTACTATAGAAAGAACGCTTTGTCAAGCAGAAAATACGCTGAATTCGCGGATTTTACTGCAAATCGGCATGCGGTAGACAGAGCATAATGCGCTTTTGTCGCCGATCGTTGTAAATCATGAAGGAAATTCGTTAGAAGGATTGCATATTGACCCAAAATGGGTTATAATACTTTTACGAAACACTTATTCACAAGGAGGCGTTTCCCATGATTCAGATCATCGCAGGCAAGAAGGGCACCGGTAAGACCAAGCGGCTGATCGATATGACCAACAATACCGCCAAGACCAGCGCCGGCAATGTCGTTTTCCTTGACAAGAACGACAGCTACATGTATGAAGTCGATCGCGCGGTGCGTTTTGTGAATGTCGAAGAGTACAGCGTTTCCGGTGCGGAAATGTTCCTGGGCTTCCTCGGCGGCATGCTCGCAAGCAACTATGACATCAAGACCGTCTTCATCGACGCGTTCCTGAAGCTCATCAAGATCGACCTTGCCGACTCGAAGTGGTTCTTCGACAGCCTCGCAAAGTACGCGGCAAAGCATGATGTAACCTTCGTGCTCTCTGTCAGCGCCGATCCTGAGGATCTGCCGGACTTCTGCAAGGGCTACATCATCTAACTCCACGCTGTCTACAGCAGCCCGAGGGGCGGCGGACGATCATATGCCGCCGTCCCCTTTCTTTCATTCATGGCAGTTTAACGATTTAAAGCGGGCATGACCCGCGGATAGGAGCGTGAACCTTATGTCATTCATTTCCACCCGCGGCGGTGCCTGCGTCACAGCATCCCAAGCCATTCTTCGCGGTCTTGCCCCTGACGGCGGCCTGTATGTGCCGACGGTCTTTCCGCAGATGAAGCCGGCGGACATTGCATCGCTCGCACAGATGGATTACCGCGCCCGTGCGCTGACCATCCTGCGCGGCTTCCTCGATGACTTCACGTCTGCCGAGCTGGAACAGGCGATTGCCGAGGCGTATTCCACGCCCAAGTTCGATACGCCTGCCATCGCGCCGGTGAAGAAGCTCAACGACACGACGCATGTGCTGGAGCTGTTCCACGGTCCGACGCTGGCGTTCAAGGACATGGCGCTGCAGCTTCTGCCGCATCTGACAACGCTCTCCGCCCGCAAGAACGGTGAGCATCATGAGATTGCCATTCTCGTCGCGACGAGCGGCGACACCGGCAAGGCAGCGCTGGAAGGCTTCAAGGATGTTCCCGGCACATCCTGCACCGTCTTCTATCCCACGGACGGCGTCAGCGATGTCCAGAAGCTGCAGATGACCACCACCGGCGGCAGCAACACGCATGTCATTGCGATTAACGGCAATTTCGATGATGCGCAGTCCGGCGTGAAGGCGCTGTTTGCCTCGGAGAAATTCCATCAGCAGGTTGCTGAGCGCGGCAAGGTGCTGTCCTCCGCCAATTCCATCAACTTCGGCCGTCTCGTGCCGCAGATTGTGTATTACTTCTCCGCCTACGCCGAGCTGCTTGCAAGCGGCGCGATTGCGCTGGGCGATTCGGTTAACTTTGTCGTGCCGACGGGCAATTTCGGCAACATTCTTGCCGGCTATTATGCGCGCTGCATGGGTCTGCCGGTCGGACGGCTCATCTGCGCTTCGAACCGCAACAACGTGCTGACGGACTTCTTCACGAACGGTGTCTACGACACGCGCCGCCAGTTCTACAAGACGACATCGCCCTCGATGGACATCCTGATTTCCTCGAACCTCGAACGTCTGCTGTTTGAATGCGCTGATCGCGACGGAGCACTCATCAGGCGCTGGATGGAACAGCTCAAGGAATCCCACAGCTACGCCATCGGCGAACAGCGGCTCGACTGGCTGCTGAGCGTGTTCGCCGCCGGCTACGCGGATGACAGCGAGGGTGCGGATGAAATCGCTCGCATCTTCCATCAGGATCATTATCTGATGGATACGCATACGGCAGTGGCAAGCCGCGTGCTCCGTCAGTACCGCGAAAAGACGGGTGACATGACGCAGACGGTCATCGTGTCGACGGCAAGCCCGTACAAGTTTGCTGCAGATGTTCTTGCATCCGTTGCCGGTCGGGACGAGGTCAAGGGACTCGATGCATTTGCGTGCTCCGAGCGCCTGTCCGCAGTATCCGGTCTGCCGGTGCCTGAGCAGGTCAGTGCACTGCGGACGCTGCCGATCCGTCATACGGCGCATTGCGAGAAGGATGCCATGGCACAGGCGGTGCTGTCCGCCTTTGGCGCGTGACAATCAGGTTTGCAATCAGGAAGGATCAACATGAACAATACGGACATGCTTCTGGTTCAGGAAACGCTCAATACCCTTGTCGGCTGCACGCTGTCCGAAATGAACCGGACAAACGAGATGCTGCTTCTGACCTTCGCGGAGCCCGCCGGGCTCGGGCAGGAAAGCCGAGAGCATGTTTTGCGGCTTCAGTGCTATTATCGTTTCGTTCAGGACGGTCGCA
This sequence comes from Anaerovoracaceae bacterium, assembly GCA_963590165.1. Classification (GTDB taxonomy): domain Bacteria; phylum Bacillota; class Clostridia; order Christensenellales; family Aristaeellaceae; genus UBA11524. Next base: position 60,935 of record CAVANO010000002.1, on the reverse strand, counting down.
TGGTCTTTGCGCACAGCGATTATTTTCAGCCCTCGGAGAAAATGTGGCAGCTATGGCAGGCACAGGGATATGAGGAGGACTTTATCCCCGAGGACTACCGCTGCGACGATGAAGGCGCGAACCGCCTCGATGACCGCATTGCCGAAATGAACGCGCTGCTGCTTGCCAGCGCATACCGCGTGTGCACGGTGATGGTGGATTCCATCGGCGATGTCACGATGTGCTTCGATAACGGCGCGGTGCTGAGCGTGCTGGTGGATACGTCCGGCGGCGAGGAGTGCTGGCGCCATTTTCCGCCCGAGGAAAATAAGCCGCAGCTCGTTATCTACAGCGATGGCGTTGAGTACGAAGAGGACAATGAACCGTAATCAAAGGCAAAAATAAGGGGAGGCTGCTTGATGGCAGCCTCCCTGTTTTTGTGTGCCGTCAAAGCAATTTGACGCTTTGACGAAAGCGTGATGAATCACTCGTATTCGCAGACGCTTGCCCAGTGGGTCAGCAGTTCGCGCTCTTCCGGCTTGCCCTTAACGGACTGGCTTGCGGCGACAATCGGAATCCACTTCTGGACATACTGCTTGGCGGTGTCGCTCTTCTTGCAGAAGAGGTTGATATACTTTTCCGCCAGCTCCTGCTTGCCGTCCAGCACGAACAGCAGGTACGTGCGCGCCACGTCAGCGGAGGCGTTGCCCTGCGTCGCATGCGACCAGTCCAGCAGATACCATTTGCCTTCGGGCGTGATGATGATGTTGGATGGGTTGAAGTCGCCGTGGCAGACTTTGTGGTGGACGCGCATCGCAGCCAGACGGGTATGCAGCTCATAGCGGGTCGTGGCATCAAGCGTCGTCGCGGAAATCTTGCGCTGCATCTTTTCGGTCAGGTTGTTGAGCATCGGGCAGGTATGCGCCAGCACGTCCATCTGAATGTCAACGAACAGATTGAGCAGCTCATCCTCACGTTCGGGCTGCTCTGCCATGATGGTCGCGAGCGTCTTGCCCTCAATAAATTCGGTGGTGATTGCCCACTGACCGTCAACGGTGTTGACCGCCAGAAGCTTGGGAATCGGCAGACCGGTTTCCTCGACGCGTGCGGTGTTCAGCGCCTCGTTGAGGATGTCCGCCTTGCTGTAGCTTTCGGAAAATACTTTGATCGCCTTGTCGCCGTCACGATAAATCTTCTTATTGTCACGAACGGCAATCACATTGCTGAAATCCATAGTGAACCTCCTTGCGTATTCAAACGGGACAAACAAGCCCGCGTTTCGCTGAAAAAATCGACAACTGCATTCTTTGCGAATGTCTTATTTTATCTATTCTACATCCAGAAATGACATTCCTGCTGACAACCGAAAATATTTTCGCGCCAGAACAGGAAACCCCGACCCGGCAGAAGCACATCTGCCAAGCCGGGGTGATTCGGATTACTCGCCGTAATACGCCTTGAGATACATTTCCTTGATTTCGCTGATGAGCGGATAACGGGGGTTCGCGGCGGTGCACTGGTCATCGAACGCCTGCTCGGACATTTCATCGAGCGTTGCGAGGAACTTCTCCTCGTCCACGCCGTAGTCGCGGATGGTATTCTTGATACCGACACGCTCCTTCAGGGCATGGATGTTGCGGATGAGGTTCTCAACGGTCTCGTCGTCATTCGCACCCTTGAAGCCCAGGTATTCGCCGAATTCGGCATAACGGCGCTTCGTGTGCGGATAGGCGTACTGCGGGAAGGTGCCCATCTTCGCAGGAACCTCGGCGCTGTTGTAGCGGATGACCAGCTCAATCAGCAGCGCGTTGGCAATGCCGTGCGGCAGGTGATGGAACGCGCCAAGCTTATGCGCCATGGAGTGGCAAACACCCAGGAAGGCATTTGCGAACGCCATACCGGCCATCGTGGCGGCGTTGCCCATCTTTTCGCGGGCGACAGGCTCATTCTGGCCGTTGTCATAGCATGCCGGGAGATATTCAAAAATCAGCTGTGCCGCCTGCTTGGCGAGACCGTCAGTGAAGTCGGTCGCCATCATGGAGGCATAGGCTTCCAGCGCGTGGGTCAGCGCATCGATACCGGAGGCGGACGTCAGCCCCTTCGGCGCGGACATCATCATGTCTGCATCAACGATGGCCATCTTGGGCAGCAGCTCGTAGTCGGCCAGCGGATATTTGACGCCGGAGTCCTGGTCGGTGATGACGGCGAACGGCGTGACTTCGGAGCCTGTGCCGGCGGAGGTCGGAACCGCGATGAAGTATGCCTTTTCACCCATCTTCGGGAAGGTGTACACACGCTTGCGGATATCCATGAAGCGCATGGCCATGTCGAGGAAGTCGACCTCAGGATGTTCGTACATGACCCACATGATCTTGCCGGCATCCATTGCGGAACCGCCGCCGATGGCGATGATGCAGTCCGGCTGGAAGGAAGTCATGGCCTTGGCGCCTTCCTTCGCGCAGGCAAGGGACGGGTCGGGCGCGACATCGTAGAACGTGGTGTGGACGATGCCCATTTCGTCGAGCTTATCGGTGATGGCCTTCGTGAAGCCGGATTTGAACAGGAACGCGTCGGTGACGATGAAGCAGCGCTTCTTGCCCATGACGGTCTTGAGCTCGTTCAGGGCGACCGGCAGGCAGCCCTTCTTCATGTAGACCTTTTCAGGTGCGCGGAACCACAGCATATTCTCCCTCCGAATCGCGACAGTCTTGACGTTGAGCAGGTGCTTGACGCCCACGTTCTCGGAGACGGAGTTGCCGCCCCAGGAGCCGCAGCCCAGCGTCAGGGAAGGACGGAGCATGAAGTTGTACAGGTCGCCGATACCGCCCTGAGAGGAAGGCGTGTTGACCAGAATACGGCAGGTCTTCATGCGCGCGGCGAAGCGGTCAATCAGATCCTTCTTGGTGACGGCATTCAGGTAGATGGAGGACGTATGGCCGTAGCCGCCGTCCGCGATGAGGTGCTCTGCCTTGTCGAACGCGTCGTCAATGTCCTTGGCGCGGTACATTGCCAGAACAGGAGACAGCTTCTCGTGCGCAAATTCCTCGGACAGGTCGACAGACTCAACCTCGCCGATGAGGACCTTGGTGGTTTCGGGCACATCAACGCCGGAGAGCTTGGCAATGGTGTACGCCTTCTGACCGACGATCTTGGCATTCAGTGCGCCGTTGATAATGATGGTCTTGCGAACCTTGTCCAGCTCCTCACCTTCGAGGAAGTACGCGCCGCGGTTGATGAATTCTGCCTTGACTGCATCGTAGATGCCGTCCAGCACAATGGTGGACTGCTCAGATGCGCAGATCATGCCGTTGTCGAACGTCTTGGAGTGGATGATGGAGTTGACTGCCACGCGCACGTCCGCGGAATCATCGATGATGGCGGGCGTGTTGCCGGCGCCGACACCCAGCGCGGGCTTGCCGGAGGAATATGCAGCCTTGACCATGCCCGGACCGCCGGTCGCGAGGATGATGTCGGCTTCCTTCATTGCCATGTTCGTCAGTTCCAGGGACGGGATGTCAATCCAGGAGATGATGTCTTCCGGCGCGCCGGCTGCCACAGCAGCTTCCAACACGACCTTCGCGGCGGCGATCGTGGACTTCTTCGCACGGGGATGCGGAGAAATGATGATGCCGTTGCGGGTCTTCAGGCAGATCAGCGTCTTGAAAATTGCGGTGGAGGTGGGGTTCGTCGTCGGGATAACCGCCGCGACAACGCCGATCGGTTCGGCAACCTTCATCATGCCGTACGCCTCGTTGCGCTCCAGCACGCCGACGGTCTGCGTGTCCTTATAAGCATTATAGATATATTCTGCAGCGTAGTGATTCTTGATCACCTTGTCTTCCACGACGCCCATGCCGGTCTCCTCAACCGCCATCTTCGCCAGCGGAATGCGCATGTTATTTGCAGCGAGCGCGGCTGCCTTGAAAATATGGTCGACCTGCTCCTGCGTATAGGTTGCGTAGATTTTCTGCGCCGCGCGTACACGGGCAAGTGCCGCCTCGAAGCTTTCCACGCTGTCTACGATCGGATATTCCTTCGCCATACTGTTCTCTCTCCTTAATGATTCGTTCGTCCTTCCGGACGGGAAACTCAAGCATTGCTCTGGGGTACGAGTACAGTGTAGCAGAGAATACGTGCTTTGTCAAGTTCTTAACGATATTATTTTCACAATTTACAATGCTTTTGCAATCGAATGGAAAAAGAGGGAAATTACCGGACATAATTGACAGGTCAACCGCGGCGGCAGTACGCCGAGAAAAACCTGCCGGCGGACGGCGCAGGAAAAGGTACCATGCACAAAAAAGCCCGCAACCATCGAAAGACGATTGCGGACTTTTCAGCGGAGAAGCCGGGATTTGAACCCGGGCTGCGCTTACGCACACTACTCCCTTAGCAGGGGAGCCCCTTCGGCCACTTGGGTACTTCTCCATGTCAAGTATAGCGTTGTCAGACAAAAGCTGGCGGAGAGAGAGGGATTCGAACCCCCGGTACCTTTCGGTATCACTGGTTTTCAAGACCAGCGCCATCAACCGCTCGGCCATCTCTCCATAATGGAACCAGCCTCATTATTCTACCACAATATGAGGCGTTCGTCAAGTGGAAAGAGAAAAGAAATTTGACAGAGCACCTGCATTTTTTCTTCCCAAAGCCCTTGACATGCTGTCTGAAATGTGCTATACTTTGTCCTGTTGCGGGGCATTAGCGCAGCTGGTAGCGCACAACACTGGCAGTGTTGGGGTCAGCGGTTCGAATCCGCTATGCTCCACGCCTCGGAAGCCTTGAGAAATCATGGCTTCCTTTTTTGTTTTGGGGGATACAATACTGTAGATTGATATATTCATGAAAAGCATGTCATCATTTAACGCGAGGATCGTCAAGTTTTCTGCACGAAAAATTGGAAACTTTATAATTTTTTCTTGCAGCAATTGCCGTTTCTAACATGTCATGTTATAATATGATTTAAGAAAGTGTGTACACTTGTACGCCTATGAAGGGAGCTTCGCAGTGGAGAAGCAAATCAAGTCCAAGAAGCGCGTTGCGGATCACGGCGAGGTTTTCACGGCGGAGCGCGAAGTGAACGCAATGCTCGACCTTGTGAAGCAGGAAACGGAGCGCATCGATTCGACATTTCTGGAGCCGGCATGCGGCAATGGCAATTTTTTAGCAGAAATTATCCGCCGGAAGCTGGCTGTGGTGGACACCGTCGGCAAGAACAAGCCGGGCGTATGGCAGCAGGAGTCCGTCAAAGCAATGATGAGCATCTACGGCGTGGACATCCTGCAGGACAATGTGGATGAGTGCCGCGAGCGGCTCTTTCAAATCTGGGACGAGGCGTACACGAAGGCATGCAAAAAAGCCTGCAACGACCAGTGCCGTGAAACGGTGCGTTTCATCCTGCGGCGGAACATCCTGTGCGGCGATGCGCTGACGATGCGAGAAAGCAACGGTCAGCCCATCATCTTCAGCGAATGGAGCTGGGTCGGCAGCGGACGCGTGAAGCGGCGCGACTTCCGGCTGGATGTGCTGATGATGGAGAACAAGGACCCGAATTCATACGACACGAACGATATGCATTATTCGTTGTTTGCGGAAGAAGCGGAAGATGAGGCAAGCTGGATGGTTGACCCGTTGACAGGGCAGCCCACGCCGGCACCGATTGCGGAATACCCCGTGACCCACTACACAAGAATACAGGAGGCAGAAAGCGATGGCGATTGATCTGATTCGTGCCAATTACAACCCTGACGTGCTGTCGAGCTTGGCGAACCTCTCCAACGATGAGGTGTTCACGCCGCCGGACGTGGTCAACAAGATGCTGGACATGCTGCCGCAGGAGCTTTTCAGCAACCCCGACACCACGTTCCTGGACCCTGCCACGAAGAGCGGCGTTTTTTTGCGTGAAATTGCAAGGCGGCTGCTGAAAGGGCTGGAAAAGCAGATTCCCGACCTGCAGGAGCGCGTTGACCACATCTTCAAGAAGCAGCTGTACGGCATCGCGATTACGGAGCTGACGAGCCTGCTGGCGCGCCGGAGCCTGTACTGTTCGAAATACCCGAACAGCGCCTTTTCTGTGACGAAATTTGACCGTGCGGAAGGCAACATCCGCTTCCGCCGCACACCGCACACCTGGGCAGACGGCAAGTGCATCTACTGCGGCGCGAGCAAGAGCGAATATGACCGCGGAGAGGGATTGGAGACCCATGCGTATGAATGGATTCACACAGCAAATCCGGAGGACTTGTTTGGCATGAAGTTTGATGTGATTATTAGTAATCCGCCGTATCAGCTGAGTACTGGAGGGTCTGGCGTTCAAGCCATTCCTATGTATAATCGTTTTGTTACACAAGCAAAGAAATTAAAGCCCAAATATATTACGATGATTATTCCAGCTCGTTGGTTTACAGGTGGTTTTGGTCTTGATTCTTTTAGGGATGAAATGCTTCATGATCGAAGCATCAGAGAAATTCATGATTATCCAGAAGCATCTGATTGCTTTCCAGGCGTTCAAATAAAGGGTGGTATTTGTTACTTTTTTTGGGATCGCGATAACAAAGGAGATTGTGCAATTACAACGCATAAAGGAAATCAAGTCGGCATCACAGAGGTTAGACCTTTGCTTGATGGCAAATTAGATGTCTTTATTCGGTATAATGAGGCTGTTGATATATACAAGAAAACATTGTTAGCTGATGAAAAAAAGGAACTTTTGATTCATTGGTTAGTTCTCAAAAACCATTTGGACTTGGAACGACTTTTTCTGGAACTGATGTATCAACCAATGATACCGTTGTTTTATACGGAAACAAAAGCAAAGGATATGTCCATAGAAATGAAATAGAGAAGAATCAAGCGCTAATTGATAAATATAAGGTGTTTATTTCTGCAGCTGGTAGTGGAAGCGATGCATTTCCACATCAGATATTAGGGAAGCCTTTCTTTGGAGATAAGGGTAGTGTTTGCACAGAAACGAATGTTGTAATAGGTCCTTTCAGCACCCCCGAAGAGTGTAGTAATGTGATGTCATATATTGCAACAAAACTATTCCGTTTTCTCGTAATGCTGTGCAAACCAACTCAACATGCGCTCAAAAAAGTCTATTCTCTCGTTCCTCTTCAAGACTTCTCCAAGCCCTGGACAGACGAAGAGCTGTACGCCAAATACGACTTGACCGCTGAAGAAATCGCTTTTATTGATTCCATGATTAAGCCGATGGATTTGAACGGAGGCGACAAGTAATGCCCGACGACATCTTCTTTTCCAGCCGCCCTGCCGTTACGCCCACCATCTACGCCTACAGCATCCCCGGCAATCACCTCGGCTATCTGAAGGTGGGCTTCACCGACCGCGATGTGGAAACACGCATCAACGAACAGCTGCACACCAGCGGCATGCCCCACCGCACCGAGATGGTTTTCAGCGCCATGCGCCCGGATGGCAGCTGCTTCACCGACCATGACGTGCATGCTGTGCTTCGGCGCAGGGGCTTCCTGCAGCTCAACGCCGGCGAAGACCGCAACGAGTGGTTCCGCTGCACCGTCAATGATGTCAAGGCAGCTTGCATCGCCGTGCGCGACGGCATCGAGAATCTTGAGAACCGCAGCGCCGACTTTACCATGCGTCCCGAACAGTACCATGCCGTGCAGGACACGATTCGCTATTTCAAATCCGCCAAGAACGATGACCCCAGCGGTTCGCCCAAGTTCCTCTGGAATGCCAAGATGCGCTTCGGCAAGACGTTCGCCGCCTATCAGCTGGCAAAGAAGATGGGCTTTCGGCGCGTGCTCGTGCTGACGTTCAAGCCTGCCGTTGAATCCGCCTGGCGCGAAGACCTGATGACCCATGTCGACTTCGAGGGCTGGCAGTTCATCTCCAACAAGGACGCGCACAACAACGATGTCAGCATCGACTGGCAGTTTGCCCATGCGGACAAGTCGCGGCCGATGGTCGTGTTCGGCTCCTTCCAGGATTTGCTCGGCACCAACGAAGCCGGCGGCATCAAGGCGAAGAATCAGTTCATCCATGATATCAACTGGGATTTGGTCGTCTTCGACGAGTACCATTTCGGCGCATGGCGCGAGAACGCCAAGAAGCTCTTTGAAATACCCGATGACGAGCAGACTGCCGACTTCAACGTTGAGCAGTACAAGGAAGAAGAAGCCGACAACGCCATCAACGAAACGTGGCTGCCCATCACGACCTCGTACTATCTCTATCTGTCCGGCACGCCTTTCCGCGCCATCAACAGCGGCGAATTCATCGAGGAGCAGATTTTCAACTGGACGTATTCCGACGAACAGAAGGCAAAGGCGGATTGGGTTGGCTCGAATAACCCCTATGCGGCGCTGCCCCGGATGATTATGATGACCTACCGCATTCCGGATGCGATTCGCCATGTCGCGCAGGAAGGTGAATTTGACGAGTTCGACCTGAATGTCTTTTTCTCTGCTGAATATCCGAAGGGGCAGGTTGAAAACGCGCATTTCAAGTTCAAGGACGAAGTCCAGAAGTGGCTGAACCTGATGCGCGGTTCGTATCTCCCGTCAACCCTCGAAGAAATGAAGGTCGGCGAGAAGCCGCCGATGCCGTATTCCGACTCGCGTCTGCTCGGCGTGCTGCAGCATACACTGTGGTTTCTGCCGAATGTCGCTAGCTGCTACGCCATGAAAAACCTGCTCAAAGAAAGGTCGAATACCTTCTATCAGGATTATGAGATAGTCGTGTGTGCCGGCACGAAGGCAGGAATCGGTCTGGATGCGCTGACACCTGTTCAGAATGCCATGGGCGATCCGCTCGCCACCAAGACGATTACGCTGTCCTGCGGCAAACTGACCACCGGCGTTACTGTGCGCCCGTGGAGCGGCGTGTTTATGCTCCGAAATCTGAAGTCGCCGGAAACCTACTTCCAGACGGCATTCCGTGTGCAGTCACCGTGGACAGTCAAGGACGAAGCAGGCAATTCCGTCATCATGAAGCGCGATTGCTATGTGTTCGACTTTGCGCTTGACCGTGCGCTGCATCAGATTGCCGACTACGCCTGCCAGCTCAACAGCAAGGACAGCGACCCGGAAGCGAACGTGGGCGAATTCATCAAGTTCCTGCCCGTTCTGGCGTATGACGGCGCGAAGATGACGAACATCTCCGCCGAGGACATTCTCGACTTCACGACTGCCGGCACCTCTGCCACCTTGCTGGCAAAGCGCTGGGAGTCTGCCCTGCTTGTGAACGTGGATAACGACACGCTGACGCGCCTGATGAACAACAAGGAAGCCATGGACGCGCTGATGAAGATTGAGGGCTTCCGCAGCCTGAATGCAGACATTCAAACCATCATCAACAAGAGCGACGCCATCAAGAAAGCCAAAAAGGAAAAGGGCGACAACCTGACGCCCAAGGAGAAGAAGGAAATCTCTGAGCAGGAGAAGGAGCTCAAGAGCAAGCGCAAGCAGATTCAGGAGAAGTTGATTAAGTTTGCCACCCGTGTTCCTGTGTTCATGTACCTGTCGGAATACCGCGAGAAGTGCCTGAAGGATGTCATCACGCTGCTTGAGCCGAAGCTCTTCAAATTGACGACCGGTCTGGACGTAAAGGACTTCGACCTGCTCTGCTCGCTGAATGTGTTCAACGGCGAGACCATGAATCAGGCCATCTGGCAGTTCAAGCGCTACGAGGACAGCAGCCTTGACTACACGGGCATCAACCGTCACGAAGATGAGCAGAATGTCGGCGGCTGGGACACCGTGCTCCGCAAAGAGGAATTCGACGAGATGTTTGGTGCGCAGCAGAAGAGCATGGAAGTCAGCAAGCCGAAGCGTTCTGCAGCTGCACGTCAGCCCATCGCACCGAAGCCTCAGCCCAAGCCTACAGCACCCATCGTAAAGCCGCAGACTCCTGTCAGCAGTGCACCCATCCGTCAGAATCCGCAGCCGGTTGTGCCGCCGCGCCCCATCACGCCTGCAGGCAGATCAGGGCTCAGCATGCCCGTCGCTCAGCCGAAAATCAAGGTGGACGTCAGTCATGTCGGTCCTGGCACACAGGTCGTTCACAAGTCTCCCACTTTAGGTGCAGGCGTCGTTACGAAGATTGACGCAGCCAAGAAGTATATCTATATCCGCTTTGAAGGCGGCGTGAAGATGTTTGCCTTCCCGGATTGCTTTGAGAACGGGTTCGTGAAGCTGAAATAAAACGCGCGGAGGTTAACGGCATGGCAAACAGCATGGCAAACAATATTGGCGAAATTTTGTCCCAAATCGATAATGGTTCCTTTGCTCTCCCGGTTTTCCAGCGTGGTTATGTCTGGAATCGAGATCAGGTTCGAAAACTGATGTATTCCCTTTATCGCGGCTACCCGATTGGTGAACTGCTCGTTTGGAATACAGCAACAGACCCTGATTTAGCACGCGGCGACGGTACATTGACTGCGGGCAATGTGAATATGATTCTCGATGGACAGCAACGGGTGACTTCTCTATATGGCGTATTTCGGGGTAAACCGCCAGCGTTCTTTGAGGGCAACGCTTCCGCTTTCACAAACCTGTATTTTAATGTAGAAACCGAAACGTTCGAGTTCTATGCACCTCAAAAAATGAGCGGCAACCCCGCATGGATTAATGTAACCGAGTTTCTCATGATTGGACTCGGCAACTTCATGCAAAGCAAACTGGAAAAAACACCGGAAAGTACTGCATACTGGACGCAACATTGGAAAAGCCTTACGCAGCTTGATGGCATCCGCAATCTCAACATGAATGTAGAAATTGTCACCAGCGAGAAAAACATTGACGAGGTCGTAGAGATTTTCAATAACGTCAACTCCGGCGGAACGAAACTGAGCAAGGGAGATCTTGCGCTAGCAAAGATTTGCGGTCAATGGAAAGAAGGCCGCAATGTGTTGCGGGCAGTCCTTGCAAAATACAGCAGAGCAGGCTATTCCTTTACCATGGATTGGCTTCTTCGCTGTATTACGATCTATCTAACCATGCAGCCTTTTTTCGTGCATCTTGGGAATGAGCCAATTGAAAAAATTAAGACTGCCGTTCCTGTTGTCGATAAGATGATCGGTTCATGCTTGGATCAGATTGCTTCGCGTCTAGGACTCAATAATGCTCGTGTGATGACCGGCGTCTTTGCTATTGCTACAATGATCGGATATATGAAAAGCAAAGGCAAAGTAGCTATGACAGATGCAGAATGGAACCGCCTGATGTACTGGTATGTCCATTCTTTCCTTTGGGGACGTTATGCAGGTTCTATTGAAAGTGTTCTGAATCAAGACCTTAATGTGCTCAAGGAAGGCCAAGGCATTGATGGCTTAATTCGCTTGCTTCGTCAGCAGCGTGGTGACCTTCGGATTAGGCCAGAAGATTTCTGGACCTGGTCGACTGGCAGCAGATTTTATCCGCTCCTCTACATGCTTACCAGAGTCTATCACGCACGTGATTGGGGGACTGGTATTGAGCTGAATAACACATTGCTAGGGAGAAATACAACTCTCGAGCTTCATCACATCTTCCCGAAGAGACGCCTTTATGATGCTGGTATGACCAAGTCAATGGTCAATGCACTAGCAAACTACGCCTTTTTGACGAAGGGAACGAACGATAAGATTTCTGATCGGCTTACCTCGGATTACATGCCTCAGTATGTGGCCGCTACGCCTGGTGCTGTTGAGTCGCATTGGATCCCGATGGATCCAGAGTTCTGGAAGATTGAAAACTACGAGAAGTTTCTTGCAAAACGCAGAGAGCTACTCGCTGAAGCTGCAAACAAGCTGCTGGATTCATTGAACAATGGTAGCCTGATTTCTACGCCTGTTGTTTCTTCGGCATCAGCAGCGCCGATTGTAGTGGATGATGGTGATGATGAGATTTCTGCCATTGATGACTGGCTCAAGGAACAGCATTTGAAACAGGGAACACGCAATCAAGAGATTGTCGATCACGATTCCGGCGATGTGTATATTCTTGATCTAGCCTGGCCTAATGGCATTCAGGAAGGACTCACGCCACCTTTAGCGTTACTGCTGAATCCCGATAAAAATCTTCAGGATGCAGCACGTGATGCTGGCTATCAGTTCTTTACGAATGTCGACAAATTCAAAAAATATGTGTCAACCCTGTTTGCTTGACAAACAAAAGCGGCTACGATCTGTCACTAGCTTTCACGTCCGAGACGGTGGTGCTAAAACGCCGTGCAAGTGGTGCTCTATGTGTGTGAACTTCACCGTTTTTGCTGTCGGCATACAGCCTGTCAAAGGTTTTCTGCATGTCATGGTGAAGCGTCTTTTATTCCTCCGGGTTCCAAACCTGCTTGGCGAGATTGAATACTGCCCAGCCCTTCGGCCAGCCGGCATAGAACGCGACATGCGTGATGATGGCGGCGATTTCCTTTTGCGTGACGCCGTGATTCTTCGCGTTCTGCAGGTGGAATTTCAGGGACGAATCCGTAATGCCCTGTGCCATCAGCGCGACAACGGTGATGATGCTGCGTGTCTTCAGGTCGATATCGGTGTTGTTCCAGTTTTCACCGAAGAGGATGTCGTCGTTGTAATGCGCGAAATCGGGCGCAAATTCGCCGAGCGCGTTTCTGCCGGCAGTCTGAACGATTTTTTCAAGTTTTTTTCCATGATGATGACCTCCTTATTTCATCACGCTGTAGCGGAGCCAGACCGCGCCGCTGTCAAACGGATCTACGTGCTCAAGCTTCAGCGGCGTGACAGGGCGATTCATGGGCAGCCCGTCGAACACGGCGCACATGCCGCCGCGCCCGTCGATGCCAGCGCCGATGAGCAGGCTGACCTCATCGAGCAGATTGTCCGCGAGGAAGCCAGCGTTAATGTGACCGCCGCCGACAACTGCCATGCGCTTTACGCCGAATTCGTCCGCGAGAATTGCGCAGGCACGCGGCAGATCAACATGCGCCTTCCCGCAGGCAATCCATGAAATCTGCTGGGAATCGAGGTAGGTCAGGTATCCACGGCTGACTTGTTCGCTCGTCACAATCAGCAGCGGACGCCCTTCGTCCATGGTGTTCTCCCACAGCAGCGTACCGTGCGTGTCAATCACGACCTCATAGCCGTCAGCAGAAGCAGCTTTGGAAAAAGCCTCCTCGCCGAGCACCGTGACGGTTTCGCTCGTGAACTTGCCCGGCAGCGCCATCTCCATCTCCGCAGTCACGCGGCCGCTGACGCGCGTCGGCGCATCGAGGGCGTCCAGCGTGCGATAGTATTCGTCTGTGCCCGGCAATTGCTCGGTCATCGCGCAGTCAATGCGCCCGTCAACCGCCGTCATCATATGGCAAATGATATAGGGTCTGTTCATCGTGTATTCCTCCTAGGCCGCTCTTCCGGTCAATGAGATCATAGCACTTGAAGTCAACTTTAAGTCAAGCCTTTTTGGGCCGAACGAGCCGCGTCGGAAAGAATTTGCTTTTTGCTATGGTTCATGCTATAATATGATTGAAGCATTATATGCTGAAAGGAGTGATGGCTTCGTGGATCAGCCTCCCAGACGTTTGCATGCCCGACGGGTCATCTCTTCCTTGCCGTGTGGGTCTGTGAACATAGAAAGGAATGCTTGATTTTCCATGACGCCTGAGTTATACGGTACCATCGCCATCATCGTCGTGCTCGTTGCGCTCTCCGCCTTCTTTTCCGCATCGGAAACGGCGTTCACGTCGGTCAACCGCGTGAAGCTCAAGACGAAGGCACAGGCGGGTCACAAGCGGGCGCAGATTGCGCTGGAGCTTGCGGACAATTACGACCGGCTGCTGAGTACCATCCTCATCGGCAACAATATCGTTAATATCAGCGCCTCGTCCATCGCGACGGGTCTGTTTTTGACGCTGATGAAAAACAACCAATCCATCGCAACGACCGTTTCCACGGTTGTGATGACCATCATCGTGCTGATTTTCAGTGAAATCAGTCCGAAGGCGATTGCAAAGGAGAATCCGGAAAAATTTGCGCTGCTGTTTGCAACGCCCCTGCTGGTGCTGCGGACAATTGCAACGCCGCTCAACGCGCTCTTCTCGCTGTGGAAGAAACTGCTCGGCAAGATCATCAAGCCTGCGCAGGAGGAAAGCCTCGTTGAAGAGGAAATCATGACGATGGTCGATGAAGCGCAGAACGATGGTGACATGGACGTGCATGAGGGCGAAATGATTCGCTCGGTCATTGAATTTAATGATGACCGCGATGTGCTCAACATCATGACACCGCGTGTGGATGTGACGGCACTGGAGGATACCGCGACCATGGACGAGGCGGCGCAGCTCTTCCGCGAAACGGGCTATACGCGTCTGCCTGTCTACCATGAGGATATGGATCACGTGGTCGGCATCCTGAATGAGAAGGATTTTTACGCCTGTCAGCACGAGGGCGAAACGGACATTACCAGCTTCATGAAGCCGCCTGTGTATGCACCGGCGACGCTGAAGCTTTCCAAGCTGCTCAAGCTGTTCCAGACGGAAAAGACGCATCTGCTGATTGTCCTGGATGAATTCGGCGGCACCGAAGGCATCGTGACCATGGAGGACGTGCTGGAGGAGCTTGTCGGCGAAATCTATGACGAGCACGATGACGTGTCCGTGGAAAGCGTGACGATGTCCGACGGCTCACGCATGGTGGACGGCAGCATGGAACTGACGGAGCTGCTTGACAGCCTCGGTCTGAAGGATACCTTCAACGCCGAAACCGTTGGCGGCTGGGTCAGCGAAATCATGGGGTGCATCCCCTTCACCGGCGCACGCTTCGAAACGGAGCATCTGCGCGGTATGGTCACGAGGATGGAAAAGCGCCGCGTGACGCAGGTTAGAATCTGGCAGAAGGAAAAGGAATCGCCGGAAAGCAATTCGTAATCAAGGCAAGTGTAATCAAGTCAAGTATAGAAAGGAGCAATCCTGCTATGTCCAGCAAAAGCGAAAAAAAGCCCCGTAACGGGCGTCAGCTCTTCATCAGCATTACTTGCATCGTTATCATTGCAGCACTGCTGATTACCTCGCTCATCACGCTGCTTCCGATCTATCAATAAGCCGGAAGGATGACACGACCATGAACAAAAGGCATCGCCGCATATCGCCGGGCACGGTGATTATGCTGATGATCACGTGCGTCGTGCTGGTCGGCTGCGCGATGGTGCTGCCCGGACTGATGGGCAACACGAGCGTGCAGATTGATGTGCGCGAGGTGCTGTCCGTCCTTCAGCTCGGCGACATTCCCACCCTCTCTCTGAACGACATCCCGATCACGCAATCTGCCTCAGGGACTTCGGGGACTTCGGGGACTTCGGGGACTTCGGGGACTTCGGGGACTTCGGGGACTTCGTCCCTTTCTTCTTCTACGCCATCCGCTAATCAGCAGGAGACCATCGCGCCGATTGAAGCATCAGCAACAGCCGCACCGACCGCAACGCCGACCGTTAAGGCTGGCGGCTCCTTCACGCTGACCATCGGCGGCTCGGTCTGCATGGATGACGCGGTGCGCAAGGCAGGGTATTACAGCGACGCCCAGAAATATGATTTCACGGAAATGCTATCGCTCCTGACGGATGAAATGACAGGCGATATGACGATGCTGTCGCTGGAGAACCTGATTCTGCCGGACAGCAAGGTTTCCTCGCTCAACGCGCCTGACGCCGTTTCGGACATGCTGCGTGAATGCGGTGTGCAGATGGTGGCGCTCGGTTTCGACCAGGTGTACGACAAGGGCACGGACGGTGTGCAATCAACGCTGTCCTCGCTGCAGAACCGCAATCTGACGGTGATTGGCGCTTATGCCTCGCAGGAAGAGGCCAGCCAGCTCTGCATCAAAACGCTCGGCGGCGTGCCGGTTGCATTCCTGCATTATACGGAAGCACTCAGCACGACAGGCACGAAGGCAATGAAGTCCTCCGGTGATTCCTATGCGGTTAAGTTAGCGGATAGCGATACCATTGCGGCGGACATCGCGCAGGCACGTGCACAGGGCGCGGCAGTCGTGATTGTGTCCGTCAACTGGGGCAAATCCGGCGCATCAAAGCCCACCAACGCGCAGCGCACCCTGGCGCAGGAAATCGCCGATGCCGGCGCAGATGTGATTGTCGGCACGGGTACGCGCGTTGTACAGCCGATTGCATGGCTGACGCGCAAGAGCGATGACGGCACCATCGCGCAGACATTGTGCGCATGGTCGCTGGGCAGCCTGCTGAATGAGTCGCGCAAAGACGGCAATGTCGCGGCGATTCTGCTGCATCTGCAAATCTCATGGGACGGCGAGCGTATCAGTTTCGGGCAGGTGTCCTACACGCCGACCTACATCTGGCGGCAGAAGAAAGACGGTCAGTATCAATACCGCGTGGTTGCGAGCGACTGCGATGCGCCCGGCGGCATGAGCGATGATCAGCAGGGCTATATGGCGAAGGCACTCAAGAATATCCAGTCCGCGCTGGCGGATTCGCCCGTTGTGATTCGCGAAAAATAACATGCAAGTACACCGAAAAAACCGAAAATTCATATTTCATTCATTGAAATCATGAAAAATTGCGGTATAATTGTACATGGATCAATCATCATCCAGAAAGGACAATCTGACGATGAAAAAGTTGCATTCAATCGTTTCTCTGCTGCTGGCACTGGCGATGATGCTGACGATGGTCGGCTTCGCTGCTGCCGAGGAGGATACCGAAACGCGCGCCTATGTGGTCGGCGACACCATGGGCGACTTCACACTGACCCTGAGCGACGGCACCACCGTGACGTTCTCTGAACTGCTTGCAACCCACAAGGCCGTCCTGATCAACATCTGGGCGACCTGGTGCAACCCCTGCTGCCAGGAATTCCCCTACATGGAGGAAGCCTATGCGCAGGTGCAGGATGATCTGGCGATTGTCGCCGTGTCCTGCGAGCCTACCGACACCGATGACGTGATCAACGCCTTCAAGGAAGAGAATGGTCTGTCCATTCTGCCCATGGCGGCGGACACCATCGGTCTGACCGACTGGTTCGACTATGACGGCATTCCGACGTCCATCATGATCGACCGCAACGGCGTGATCTGCTGGCAGGAATCCGGCTCCATCACCTCTGTGGACACCTTCCTGCGCCTGTTCAATGCCTTCATCGCGGACGACTACTCCGAGTCCCTTGTCGGCTTTGAAATCCCGAAGGTGAAGCCCACTGTGGAAAATCCTGACGTGGCTGATGTCGCGGCGGCGATGCTCGCAGAGGGCAGCGACCTGACCGTGTCCTTCAGCAGCGATGATGAATACGCATGGCCCTGGGTGGTGGATGACGGCTGCGTGGTTGCAACCAACGCGGGCGTCGATGACTCCTACGCCATGGTGTTTGTCACGCTGAACGCTGAAGAAGGCGATGTGCTCTCCTACGACGTCAAGGTTTCCTGCGAGGAAAGCTATGACTACTTCTATGTCCTCGTGGACGGCGAGATTTCCAAGGTGATTGACGGCGAGAAGGACTGGGCGACCTACGCGGCTGCGCTGACTGCCGGCGAGCACACGGTTGTTTTTGTCTACATGAAGGACGCGGCTTCCAGCGACGGCGAAGACACTGCCTGGCTGAAGAACGTCAAGGTCGTGACCGGCGATGAGGCGGCTGCGCTGATTGCTACCATGCCCGTTTATCCCCATGCGCTTGAATCCGGCGTGTCGTCCGAGCTTGTCAGCGATGACGCGAAGGAAATCGTGTTTGAATACGCGGACCCGGAATATGCAGAGACGTTTGAAACCGCGCTGGGCAAGTGCTATGTCGTGAACAGCGATACCGTGACCGCGAATATCTACATTGGCAAGGATGTCAGCGCTGAGCTTGCGTCCGTCTACAACAATTACGACGGCACGGCTGTAAAGCTGGCGGATGCTGACATCGACGGCGATGCCTTTGTGGTCAGCGGCGGCGTCAGCGCGATGGATGTTGACGGCTACTCCTACAGCAGCTTCTACACCTATGCCAACCTGTACGACAGTGAAACCGATCCTGTTGCAATGACGTTCTTCCGCGATGAGCAGAACGCAAACGCTTTCATTCAGGATATGAACACCAGCTATGGCATGACCGTTTTTGCTTCTTGGCACTATGCGGACGGCACGCTGCCTTCCACCGATGAAGTGGCTGTCGCGCCCGAAGGTCTGCAGGGTGATTACGGCTATGTGGATTATGTGCTGTCGTTCGTTGACCAAGACGGCAACCCGGTTGAGGGCGTCATGGCGAATGTCTGCGACGACACCTCCTGCACGCTGATGAAGGCTGACGAGAACGGCGAGATTCCATTCACCAGTGTGCCCTTCGCCTACCATATTCAGGTGATTAAGGTGCCCGACGGCTACGAATTCGACACTTCCGCCGAGTACTACACCACCGAGGATGGCGGCGAAATGGTCTTCACCCTGACCAAGACGGCTGAGTAATCCCCCAAAACATGCACCGGAGACGGCGAAAACCGCCTCCGGTTTTTGTATGCCTGTTTCGGCAGGAGAATCGGATGATTCCGGCGAAATTTTCAGCGTACACGAGGAGGGTATTATGCTGATACGGAATGCAAACCGATCGGACAGTCTGGATGTGCTCACGGATGTCCGATTGATGCACGGCTGCGTACAGGAAATCGGCGTCGGGCTGGCGAAAGGGCTCTATGAGGCGGAAATTGACCTCGGCGGCGATGTGCTTTCGCCGGGGCTGATGCTGGATGCGCATCATCGTGCCGATACGGAGGCGGAACTGCGTGCGCTGTGCAGACAGCTATACCGGCAGGGCGTGCGGTGCTTCACGGCGGATGTGCCGGAGGATGTGCTGCATGCTGTGCAGGAACATCCCGAGCGGAAGGGGGCTTTGCCTGTGCGGAATTTGCCGGAGCAGGAGCATCTGCGTGTCGGTACACCGGCGCCGCTGATTCGGAGGAATGCGCAGGGGGAATTTGTCAGCTGGATTGACGCGCATTCGGGGGATTAAGGCAATACCGCGGGGGGACTTCGTCCCCTTTTTCTTTCGTCCCCTTTTTCTTTCGTCCCCCTTTTCTTTCGTCCCCCTTTTTTTGTCTTTTCATTGCCCTGTTTTCAGATTGTGTTAAAATTCTATTGGAATTTGCCTTTTCCCTTTACTCAGGGGATTCATTTATGGTACAATGTGCTATGCAAACTGACGAAAGGGGCCTCTTTGCTTGAAGAAAAGGAAATGGGGCAGAATCCTCAGCATCGGATTTATACTGCTGTCGATGCTGATTGTGGTGCTGATTGCCTTCAATAACTCGGAACTGATGAACGCGTGGGATGTCATCGTCACGATGGATAAGCGCTGGATTGTCATCGGTCTCCTGCTGATGGTCGGCTATGTGGTGGCGGAAGGAACGGGGCTGTATGCGTTCCTGCGCATGGAAGGGTATAAGGTCAAGCTGAGCACGGCGTCGCATTTCTCGTTCGCAGGCATCTACTATGCGAACGTAACGCCCGGCTCGTCCGGCGGTCAGCCGATGCAGATTTATCTGATGAGCCAGCGGCAGATTCCGGCTGGCGTTGCGACATCGGCACTCCTTGCCCGTGCGTTCTTCAATCAGGTGGTTGAGGTGGCGCTGGCGGTGATTCTCTGGCTGTGCAACTGGAATTTCGTGGCGGAGCATCTTGCCGGTGTCATTCCGGTCATCATCCTCGGCTGCTTGGTGAATTTCTTCTGTGTGCCGGCGATTCTGCTGATTTCCTTCCACCGCAATTGGGTGGAAAGCATCGTCCGCTGGGGCATCCGCTTCCTGACGAAACACCATATCTGCAAGAATCCAGAGGAATGGCAGGCATCGTCGGACAGGACGATTGAGTATTTCCACTCCTCGCTCATGGATTTGGTGCATCATCCGTTGCATCTGCTGATTCAGATGCTTGTGTCCATTGTCGAGATGCTCTGCCTGATGGCGGTTCCGCTGCTGGTGTATTATGCGATGGGGCTGGGCGGTACGCCGTGGTATCAGACGCTGACGGTGGCGTTCCTGCTGTTCGTTTCGGCGAACTACACGCCGCTGCCGGGCGCGTCCGGTGCGCAGGAGGGCGGCTTCCTGCTGTACTTCCGTGATATTTTCACCGGCGGCACGGTGTCGGTCGCGCTGCTTGTCTGGCGCTTTATCACGTATTATCTCTATCTGATTGTGGGCTGTGCGGATTCGATTTTCACCAGCCTGCGCGGCAGGAAAAAGCCGATTCTCCATGTGCCGCGGCGCAAGGAACGCGAAAAGAAGGAGCCAAAGGAGCAGGAATGAAACGTCAGGTACACGGCAATGTGACGGGCGTGCGCGATACGCTGATTGATGCGCTGTCGCAGCTCTATGAATATGAGGTAGATGAGGACACGTTCCTGCCGCGCGAACTGATGCAGGTGCTTGCCCGATTCACGGCGGCGATGAATCGCGAGATTGCTGTCTATATCACGCGCGACGGCGAGATTGTGGATGTTTCCGTCGGCACGGACAGGGATGTTGAACTGCGCGATTACCGCCTTCGCCGCAATGCAAAGCGGCTGAGCTGCGTCCGCTGTATTCATACGCATCCCAACGGCGACGGACGTCTGTCGGATGTTGATTTGTCGGCGCTGCGGTCGTTCCGTTATGACGCGATGGTCGCGATTGGCTGTCTGAAAGGGGAGCCGACCTTCGTGCAGAGCGCGTTCCTTGCGGAAAAGCAGAATATCCTCATGGAGGAACCGGTGCGGTGGTATAAGACGCCGGACAGTGAATGGGTGCGTCAGGTGCAGGAAAGCGACCGCATTGTCGGCTGGGAATCCGGCGAGGAGGAAAATACCGGCAAGGAACGCGCCGTCCTCATGGGCATCGAAAGCATGGAATCGCTCGATGAGCTGGCACGGCTGGCGGAAACGGCAGGCGCGGAGGTTGTCGGGAAGTTTCTGCAGAAGAAGGATAAGCCCGACACGGCGCTGTTCATCGGGCACGGACGTGCCGATGAGCTGTGCAGGGAATGTCAGGCGCTTGAGGCGGATGTGTGCATCCTCGATGAGGAACTGACCGGCATTCAGGCGCGCAATTTGGAAGAATTGCTGCACGTGAAGGTCGTTGACCGAACGACGCTGATTCTGGACATCTTCGCGCAGCGCGCATCGTCGGCAGAAGGTAAACTGCAGGTCGAGCTGGCGCAACTGCAATATCGCTCCAGCCGCCTGATTGGTCAGGGACTGGTGCTGTCACGCTTGGCTGGCGGCATCGGCACACGCGGTCCGGGTGAATCGAAGCTCGAGATGAACCGCCGCCGCATTCGTGAGCGCATGACGGAGCTTCGCCGCCGACTTGACACAGTCGAGAAGCAACGGGAACTCCGCCGCAAGAGCCGCGAGAAGAATGAAGTGCCGGTTGTCGCATTGGTCGGCTACACAAATGCGGGCAAGTCAACGCTGCTGAACCGACTGACCGGCAGCGATGTGTATGTGCAGGATCAGCTGTTTGCTACGCTCGATGCCGTCAGCCGCCGCATGGAAACGGCAGAGCACACGCCGTATCTGCTGACGGACACGGTCGGTTTCATCCGCAAGCTGCCGCATGCGCTCATTAGCGCCTTCCGCTCAACGCTGGAGGAGGCGGCGCTCGCTGATGTGCTTGTCATCGTCAATGACGGCGCATCGGACGACATGATGCAGCAGCACGACACGGTCATTCAGGTGCTGACTGAGCTCGGTGCGCAGGAACAGCCGCGCATTGAAGTGATCAACAAGTGCGACCTGTGCACGGATGAACACGGCGCGCCGATGGTCATTCCCGGCGCAGTCATGATCAGCGCAAAGACAGGGGATGGGCTCCTTGAGCTGCAGGAACGCATCGCACAGCAGCTTCAGCAGAGCCATACATCGGTTGTGTTTGCGATTCCGTTTGACCAGTTCGCGCTCACGGGGCGCATCCGCAAAATGGGACGCGTGATTCAGGAACAATACACGGATACGGGTGTTGAATTGACGATGGTCGTGTCGAATGCCGATCGGGATCGCCTGATCAGCCAGTACGGCAAGGGCATCATCAAGGAGTAAAGGGAAGCCCTGAAAGGAGCTTTTTCATGCAGAAGGCTCGCGAAACGATCAAGGAATACCTGCTGATGATCGCCGGCACGGTGCTGATGGTGCTGGGCATTTATTTCTTCAAATTTCCGAACCACTTCTCGACCGGCGGTGTCAGCGGCATGGCGGTTATCCTCAGCCACTATATTCCGGGGCTGTCCAACGGCGATTTCGTGATGATCATCAACGTGTTCCTGCTGATTCTCGGCTACGCAGTTCTTGGCAGGGAGTTCGGCGGACGCACAACGTTCGTCAGCCTGCTGATGTCGGGGCTGACATGGGTGCTGGAGCGCGTCATCCCGATGGATGCGCCGATGACGAATCAGCCGCTGCTGGAGCTGATTTTCGCGGTCAGCCTGCCTGCAGTCGGCTCGGCGATTCTGTTCAATCTCGATGCATCCTCCGGCGGCACGGACATCGTCGCGATGATTCTGCGCAAGTACACGAGCCTGAATATCGGGCGCGCGCTGATGTGCAGCGACTTGGTTATTACGTTGATGGCATGCGTGGCGTTCGGCATGGAAACAGGGCTGTTCTGCATCCTTGGTCTGGTGATGAAGAGCCTGCTGGTTGACCTGGTGCTGGAGAACATCAACACGCATAAATATTTCCACATTATTACGACAAAGCCTGCCGAAATCGAAACGTACATCACGCAGACGCTCAAACGCGGCGCGACCGAACTGCATGGCGAGGGTGCCTACACGCATGAGGGGCGCACGGTGCTGATGACGGTCATGACACGCCGCGAGGCCATCCTGCTCAGGCGCTATGTGAAGCAGATCGATCCTTCCGCCTTCGTGCTGATTATGAACACCGGCGAAATCATCGGCAAGGGTTTTCGTGGGACGAACTAAGGCGACGCCGCCGAACATGCCTTTTGCGCCATCTGCTTCTTGCAGAAATCTTGATTTACATCCAGTAAACCTTCGATTTCTGCAATCGCATCTGACACAAAATTCATTGCTCATCGCACCACCTCATTTGTGCGGTGTTGCCTTAAAAATAACACCGCCCGCTGACTGCTCAAACAGCCATTGCGGGCGGTGTTATCTTCATTATAGCTCCCTTTCCTTCCCCATGAAGCAGAAGGCAATCGTTCCCGGACCGGCGTGCGTGCCGATGACGGGACCGACATGGTAGATGCGGATGTCCATTTCCGGCAGCTTCTCCGCGAGAAGGGCGTGCAGCTTGTCGGCATCGGCAGGCGCGTCCGCGTGAAGGATGATGCCGATGGATTCATGCTGGTCGACAACGTTCTCGACGGCCTTTTCCACGATGAAGCTCATGGCCTTGCGGCGTCCGCGAACCTTGCCGGCTGCGGCGAGCTTTCCGTCGCGCGTTTCGGTCAGGATGGGCTTCAGGTCAAGCAGCGTGCCGAGTGCCGCCGCCGTCGCCGAGATGCGTCCGCCGCGCTGGAGGTACTTGAGGTCATCCACGGTGAACCACGCCTGCGCGCGGAGCCTGTTGTCCTCAACCCACTTTGCGACTTCCTCCATCGGCTTGCCTGCGCGGTAGAGCTCGTGTGCCTTGAGCACCAGCAATGTCTGCGGTGCGGAGATGGACAGCGTGTCCACCACGATGAACTTGCGCTCCGGATACTTCGCGAGCAGCTCCTCGCGCGCGGCGTAAATCGCCTGAATCGTACCGCTGAGCTGACTGGAGAACGCGATGAAGAGCAGATCCTTTCCTGCGGACAGAATTGGCTCGAAGTAGTCCAGATAGACGGTTTCATTGAGCGCGGAGGTTGTCGGCTGACTGCCTGCGCGCATCTTGTTGTAAAACGACTGGTAATCCAGTGCCTGACCGAGGTCATCGAAATACTCCTGACCATCTAAGCTGTAGGGCATATAGACGACAGGAATGTCAAACTGTTGCTTGAACCCCAGCGGCAGGTCGCTGTCGCTGTCGGTCATCAGTACGTAGCTTTGCATGGTGCACCTCCTGAAATAAATGGGAATGAATGAATCAAAAAATAAATGCAGAAAGATGAACCTACCATGAACATTGTACCGTACTTTGATCAAAAAAGCAACAAAAGCCAGCAAGAAATTCGCAGGATCGGCGTTTTAAAAAATGAATATGAAAACAGCCATGAAACGATGACTTTGACCTTTTTGAGAGACAGAATCCTGGAGAAGAGATGACCGCAGCCCTGTTTTTATGCCTTTTGTTCTTTTTTTCTGAGATGCAGGAAGTATCCTGCGCATAGGATGACGCCGACAACCGTTGCGATCGGCGCAGACAGGCCGATATTCGTCAGGCTCGCGTTCGGCTGGATGCTCATGAAATATGCCAGCGGCAGGCGCACCAGCAGCGTCTGAATCAGCCCCTGCACCATGACAAACATCGTTTTGTCATGCCCGTTGAAGTAGCCCAGCAGGCTGAAGAGCAGCGCCGTTGCGATGGTTTCGGGCGCGAAGCCTTTCAAGTAGTCGAAGCCGCGCTGGATCACCGCATCCTCGCTCGTGAAGATGCTGCACAGCCAGTCGCCCTTGAACAGCACGAGCGTGAACACGAGGCAGCCGATGACCAGCCCGACACCCATGCCGGTGAACAGCGCCTGACGTGCACGATGCTCCTTGCCGGCGCCGACGTTCTGCGACACGAAGGACGACATTGACTGCATCAGTGCGCTCGGGACGAGCATAGCGAAGTTGACGACCTTGCATGCCACACCGTAGCCGGAAGATGCCTCCAGACCCAGCCGGTTGACGAAGGCGCACAGCGCGAGGAAGGAAATCTGCGTCAGAAACTCCTGCAGCGCCAGCGGCAAGCCGACCAGAAACGCTTTTTTACACTGGACATTCAGCCGGAAATCCTTCTTGCTGATGGGGAAGGGGAGCCCCAGCTTCTTCAGCCGCAGCAGCGCGTAAATCACGCTGACCGCCTGTGCCGCGACCGTCGCCAGCGCAGCACCTGCCGCGTCCATGTGGAATACGGCAACGAGCAGCAGGTCTCCGAAAATGTTGACCACGCATGCCACCGCCACGAACATCAGCGGCGATTTGCTGTCGCCGAGGCCGCGGAAAATGGCAGAGAGCACGTTGTACGCCACGATGAAGAAAATGCCGCCGCCGCAGATGCGCACGTAATCCGCCGTTAGGCTGACAGCCTCCTCGGGCGCCTGCATCAGGACGGCAATCGGGCGCGCAAGCGCAATCATCAGCACAAACAGCACGGCGGAAATGATGGCGAACACGATTGTTGAACCGCCGATGACGCCGCCGATTTGCTCTTCGCGTTTTTCGCCGAGATACCGCGCCACCAGTACTGTGATGCCCATCGAGAGCTGCGTAATCACGAACGTGACGAGGTTCAGCACCTGTGAACCGGTTGAAACGGCGGAAAGTCCTGCGGTCGAGCCGAAATGCCCGACAACCAGCAGGTCAACCGCGCCATACGCCGCCTGCAGAATCAGCGCCGCCAGCACCGGCAGCATGAAAGATACGAGCTTTTTGAGAATATTGCCTTCTGTAAAATCCGCCTTTTCGTTATTCAATGCGAATCCTCCCCTCACACATCACATCGTAGAGCCGTCCGATTGTCCGGATGGTGCAGTCCGCGTCTTCATCGGGCACATCTGCCAGCGCATCCGACAGCGCTGCAAAGAAACGTTCGTCGTACTTGCTCCGCAGTGCTGCGCCCTTGTCCGTCATCGCGATGTACGTCACACGCCCGTCCGTCTGTGAGGCAATCTTGCGCAGATAGCCCTTTGCCTCCATGTCTTTCACCGTGCGCGTAACGCCCGGGCGCGGCAGATTCAGTGCATCACTGACATCGCTGATGCGTACATCGCCCTGCTGACTAAGGCAAGCAATGACATCCAGATAATGGATGAAGGACGGCGCAACCCCATCGGGCAGCGGCGGCAGCAGATCACGGATACGCTTGCCTTGATAGCAGGCATCGATGACGCGTTTGATTTTCTCGACGTTCATGGTATCTCCTCTGATAATTACTGATGATAATTACCGCTGGTTATTATAGCACAAGCACGATGAATGTCAAGACCCAATCAGGCATTCGCAGTCGAGCGAAGCAATGACTACGGAATATAGCACACAAAAAAACCGAACCGTCTGCTCATGAAAGAGCAACCGATTCGGGTTTTGCTGTGCGGGAAACAGGACTTGAACCTGCATGAAGTTAGCCCTCACTAGAACCTGAATCTAGCGCGTCTGCCAATTCCGCCATTCCCGCATGATGAAAACCAATCTGATTTTCATCGATTTTATAATTCGCTGTTTTCTTTTGTTTTCCTGCACAGAAAAGAAATTTTTCAAGGCAACGCCGCACCATTCGGCATACCACCTTATTGGTGCGGCGCCGCCTTGGAAAAAATGCGGTTATTTCCACAGAGGCCGCGGATACAGCCCTTCCTCTGCCTTTTTCAGCATCGCATCGGCGACCACCGCACGATCCTCATGATACGTCACGCCGTACCAGCGGTCAGGGCATGTCAGCACGCGCACGGTCGCCTTGCCGGCATCGAGCTGGCGGCTGACAGCGGACGGCAGGTAATACTCGGCCTTGATGGGGTTGTCCGGCACCGTATCGCGCAGGAAAGGCACGAAGCCATCCGCAAGCGCATCGAGGAAATCCGGCGTGAAGCCCCAGCAATTCATGCTGACCGGCGCATCGGCAGGCAGCTTGCGGTAATTCTCGCCGTCCTCGGTGAACAGCGGGCCGTCGCAGCTGGCGATGATGTGCGTCCGTTCGCAGACGGACTGCAGATAACCATCCGCATCGACCGTGCAGACGCCGCGTGACACATAACCGTTGTCGGTCAGGGTGTTCTTGAGCGCGTAGCCGACCATGAAGTATTCACCCTGCTTGCCGTCAATTGCGCAGAGCTGCTCATACGCCATGGCGAAAGCGCCCGTGCCGTAGTAGTCATCTGCGTTGATGACCAGGAACGGCGCATCGAGATATTCACGGCAGCACAGCACCGCATGCCCCGTCCCCCAGGGCTTGATGCGTCCTTGGGGCACCGTGAACCCTTCGGGCAGCTTGTCTACCTGCTGGAAGGCATATGTGACCTCCATCCCCTTAGGCGTGCGCGAACCGACCATGCGCTTGAAGGCATCTTCGATTTCGTGCTTGATGAGGAACACGACCCTGCGGAAGCCCGCGCGGTAGGCATCGTAAAGGCTGTAGTCAAGGATGACCTCGCCGTCAGGACCGATGGGGTCGAGCTGCTTCAGTCCGCCGTAGCGGCTGCCCATGCCGGCAGCCATGATGACAAGGATGGGGTTGCTCATTGAAATGACCTCCTCACATGATTGGAAAAGCTGTTCGCATGGCATTATACATCACCTTTCGATTTTTTACAATCTGCTGGGCGGAAAAACCGTTTCTTCCGGTTGCGTATTCCCGAAAGTTGTCGTATAATGGATGATGAATACGAATCGACAGGCAAGGAGGATTGCTCCTCATGGACTTTTTGAAGACGCTGCTGACGTATGTTGCTATTACTGTTGCACTTTCTGTTCAGGAAGGACCGCTTCCGGAGGACGTTCCGACGCCCACGCCCCTGCCCCCGAACGTGACCGCTACGGTCGAGCCGAACACCACCGAGGTGCCGACACCCACGCCGACCGCCACGCCTGTGCCTGAACCCACCATCACGCCGAATCTGTCCTATAAGACCGTGCAGTGGAAGGATCGCGGTGCGGATGTCAAGAAGGTGCAGCAGCGGCTGATTGAGCTGGGCTATCTCGCGGAAGGCGAGGATGACGGCGCGTTCGGTGCGAAGACTGCCTCTGCCGTTCGCCGCTTTCAGCGCGCCAACGGGCTGAATGTCGACGGTGTCGCGGGTCAGGTGACTCAGACGCGTCTGTTCGAAGACGAGAACGTCGTGCCTGCCCCGACTGCTACGCCTGTTCCGACCGCCACGCCCGTGCCGGCAACCGATACCCCTGCCCCTGCGGAAACGCCTGACGTGCCGGCAACTGCCACGGCGGATGAGCTGCCCATTCCGGTTACGACCACGCAGATTGATCCTGCGCCTGATGGGCTGACAACGCTCGATGGCGGCACCATCATCCTCGGCAACAGCGGCAGTGTCCTGACCATGACGGTCATGAGCGATGGTGTCGGCTACACGCGCCGTCCGAGCATCTTCCTTGATGCCAATTACACGCCTTTTATGCGCCTGAGTGAGCTGGTTGCCTGCATTGACGACTGGACGCTCACGACCGAAAGCGGCACGCAGACGCTGACCGCCGCGGGCTACACGGTTGTCATCAGCACGGCTGACTCGTTGTCCGTTACCGTTGACGGCACGCCCGTGACGGTTTCTGACAGCGAAATTCTGCTGGACAGCGGCGAAGTGTACATCTCTGACAGTTTCCTGCGTGCAACGCTGTCTGCCACTACGGTATTTGACCAGGACGAAAACTCGCTCATCCTCTTTATCCAAGACAAATCCGTCAACAATTCGGCGGACTGATCATCACACAACAAAACGCGCTGCTGCAGATTTGATGGTTCTGCAACAGCGCGTTTTGCAGGTTATTGCCGCATGGAATGTGCAGCTGATTTAGGGCAACACCGCACAATTCGACGACGCCGCTGAACATGCCTTTTGCAGAAATCTTGATTTACATCCAGTAAACCTTCGATTCCTGCAATCGCATCTGACACAAAATTCATTGTTCATCGTATCACCTCATTTGTGCAGTGCTGCCTTAGGTGAAGTCGGGCAATTGGTGAAGTTTTACGAAGGTATCATCCGCATAGACTTGACGAAGATGCTCCTTTGTATTCCCATGCCCTTCATCCGTCAGCCAAGAGGTGTGCCACGTCATGAACATCGCCCAAGGTGCATGCTCCTGCGTCATCTGTTCCCTCGTCGGAATCACGCCGCACTCATGGAAAACAATCGGCATGCCGTCCGGCGCAATCTGCTGACATTTTGCGAACAGCTCCCCCTGTGCACCGCCGCGGTAGCTGTCGCCGCCGAGCAGATCGACGGTATCATCTCCGGGATACCATGGGCGTAAATCCGCCGTGGCGTCTGAAAAGCCCAGTACCCAGATGAGGTTGTTCAGCCCGTGCACCTGCGTATACCGCTTGTGCATCAGCCGCCACAGCCGCACGAAATTCTCCGCTCCGCCGCGTCCCCACCAGAACCAGCCGCCGTCCATTTCATGGAACGGGCGCCAGAGCACGGGCACGCCTGCATCGCGCAGCCTGCGAAGGTACACCGCAGCCCGATCGAAACCGTCCAGCAGACGCCGATTTGCTTCGGTGCCATCGACGAAGACAGCCTCCCAGTCCATCTCGCTTGCCTTGCATTCGGGATAGCCGGAGGACAAATCCGCACCAGTGTGCCAGCAAATTGTCGGAATGCCGCCGCGCGCCCACCAGTCTCTTGCACGCTGCGTTACGCCGAGAAAGTCATTGTCCATGAAGTCAAGCCCGCGAATCGCAGGCATCCGACCGGTCACGTCGGTCAGGTAGTTGATTTCATGTTCTGCCGTACGGCACCATTGGCTTTCCATCTGACCGGTCAGGCATTTGCCGTCAAGGGATTGTATATATTGGTAGACACGCTCAGCGGCGGGAAGAGGCCGGGAAACGGAGAGTGTGCGGAACATAATGATACTCCTTTTTATGCGGATGCTGCCTGAAGTATAGCAGGAAACGTCTGCAAATGCAAGAACACGCGGAGAATGTATGCAGATGCGCGCATAAAAAATAATTGCTTTGGCTAAAAAGGTTGCATCCTGCACCAATGTGTGCTATAATCAGGGTAGAAAAACGCAGGGTGGTGCGTTTTCCAAACGTGCCGGGCAGACACGGCACCCGGGTGAAAGCCAACGGACAGATGCAGCTGAGTTGAAAGCCGTTGACATGTCTGTCTTTTGGTGTTACCCCCTAAAGCATGATTTCAAAAATGGAGGTGCTTTTTTCCAATGAAGAAGATGATTGGCGACGGCAACCTTGCCGCCGCGCAGGCTGCCTATCTGCTGAGCGAAACAGCGGCAGTCTACCCGATTACCCCTTCGACGCCTATCGCTGAAAACTGCGATGAATGGGCGCGTCAGGGACAGAAGAATGTGTTCGGTCAGCAGATGACGCTGGTCGAGATGCAGAGCGAAGGCGGCGCGGCCGGTGCATTGCACGGTCTGCTGTCCGCAGGCGCGCTGGCATCGACGTTCACCGCCTCGCAGGGTCTGCTGCTGATGCTGCCGGATATGTGCAAGATGTCCGGCGAGCTGCTGCCCGGCGTCATTCATGTGGCGGCGCGTGCACTGGCGTATCATGCCCTGTCGATTTTCGGCGACCACAGCGACGTCATGACCGTCCGTGCGGCAGGCTGGGGCATGCTGTGCGGCTCTTCCGTGCAGGAAGCATCCGATCTGGCTGTCGTGGCACACCTGACCGCAATGGAAAGCAGCGTTCCGATGCTGCACTTCTTCGACGGCTTCCGTACGAGCCATGAGATTCAGCGCTTCGACGCCCTGACGGCAGATGAACTGAAGGATCTTGTGCCGTGGGACAAGGTGGCTGAATTCCGTGCCCGTGCCATGAACCCTGATCATCCGCATCAGCAGGGCACGAGCCAGAACCCCGATATCTACTTCCAGGGACGTGAAGCTGCGAACCCGTATTTCGCTGCTGTTCCCGCCATCGTGCAGAAGTACATGGACCGTGTGGCAGCCATCACCGGCCGTCCGCTGAGCATCTTCTCCTATACCGGCGATCCGGCGGCGGAAAAGGTCATCGTCATCATGGGCTCCGGCGCGGAGACTGTCGAAGAGACCGTCCGTGTGCTGATGGAAAAGGGCGAAAAGGTCGGCGTTGTGCGCGTCCGCCTGTTCCGTCCGTTCTCTGCCGAGGCAATGCTCAAGGTGCTGCCTGAAACCGTCAAGTCCATCGCTGTCCTCGACAGAACGAAGGAATCCGGCTCTCAGGGTGAACCGCTGTATCTGGATGTCTGCACGGCTATCGCTTCTTCCGGCCGCGACGTCAAGCTCACCGGCGGTCGCTATGGTCTGGGCAGCAAGGAATTCACGCCTGCGATGGTTAAGGGCATCTATGACGCGATGGACAGCATGACGGCTGGTCAGAAGTTCACCATCGGCATTGATGATGACGTGACGAAGCTGTCCCTGCCGTATGATCCGTCCTTCGCGCTGGAAATCCCCGGCACGATCCGCTGCAAGTTCTACGGCCTGGGCTCCGATGGTACGGTCGGCGCGAACAAGGCTTCCATCAAGCTGATTGCGCAGCATACCGACAAGCATGTTCAGGCTTATTTCTCCTATGACTCCAAGAAGTCCGGCGGCTACACGGTTTCTCACCTGCGCGTGAGCGACAACCCGATTCATTCGCCGTACCTGATCGGTCAGGCGGACTTCCTCGCGTGCCACCAGCCCTCGCTGATGAACCAGCAGGTTGTGGCGGACAGCGTGAAGGAAGGCGGCCGCGTGCTGCTGAACCTGCCGGCCGGCACCGAAATTCCGGCACGCCTGCGCAAGGCGATTGCCACGAAGCACGCCAAGCTCTGGTGCATCGACGCTGACGCCATCGCCGCGGCAAGCGGTCTGGGCGGACGCATCAACACCGTCATGCAGACGTCCTTCTTCCTGCTCAACGACTTCCTGCCCGAGGCAGAGACGGTTGAGCTGCTTGAAAATTCCGCCCGTAAGGCATACGCCGGCAAGGGCGACAAGATCGTCGCGGACAACATCAGCGCCATCGAGCATACGCGCGAGGCACTCCGTCCGATGGATGTTCCGGCTGAATGGGCTGACCTGACGGTCGAACCCGACGACAACTCTGATCCGGCACATGCCACCATGCGCCAGATTCTCGCGCAGCAGGGCGATAAGCTGCCCGTCAGCGCCATCGATGCGCGCGGCTTCGCAGAGGTCGGCACGAGCAAGCTCGAAAAGCGCGGCATTGCCCGTCAGGTGCCGGCATGGGATGCCACGAAGTGCATCGGCTGCGGTCTGTGCAGCCTCGTCTGCCCGCATGCTGCCATCCGCACGTTCTATCCGCCGGTCGATGCCGAGCTGCCCGAAGGCTTCACTGTCCGCAAGGCAAACGGCAAGGCGTTCGAAGGCCGTGCACTGCGCGTGCAGGTCTCTCCGATGGACTGCACCGGCTGCGCAAGCTGCGTGAATGTTTGCCCGGCGAAGGAAAAGGCACTCACCATGGAGCCTGCCGAGAAGATGCATGCCGAGCAGAAGCTGTGGGACTTCGCGCTGACGCTGCCTGAGGTGAAGGCTGAGCCCTCCTCCGTGCAGATTTCTCAGGCGAAGGCACCGCTGTTCGAGTTCTCCGGCGCCTGCGCGGGCTGCGGCGAAACGCCGTATGTCAAGCTCCTGACGCAGCTCTTCGGCTCCCGCCTGATGGTTGCGAATGCAACGGGCTGCTCCTCCATTTATGCCGGCAGCGCTCCGTCCTGCCCGTACACCGTCAACAGCAAGGGTCAGGGCCCTGCATGGGGCAACAGCCTCTTCGAGGACAACGCGGAATTCGGCTACGGCCTGTATACCGCAATGAAGCACCGCCGCGCGGATCTTGCCGCGAAGGTGGAAGCGCTGATTGCTGAGTGCCCGGATCTGGCGGAAGCCGGTCAGGCATGGCTGGACAACCGCGAGGATGCGGAACTGTCCGAAACCACCGGCGAAGCGCTTGTCAAGCTGTGCGCCGAGAAGGACAACGCGCTGGCGAAGGATGTCGCAGCGTCGGCTGACCTGATGACGAAGAAGAGCGTATGGCTCATCGGCGGCGACGGCTGGGCGTTCGATATCGGCTACGGCGGACTTGACCACGTGCTCGCGTCCGGTGAAAACGTCAACGCCCTGGTGCTCAATACCGAGGTGTACTCCAACACCGGCGGACAGGCTTCCAAGGCCACGCCGAAGGGTGCCTCTGCCAAGCTGATGTCCGGCGGCAAGACCGGCGTCAAGAAGGATCTGGGCATGATGGCGATGACCTACGGTCATGTGTACGTTGCGCAGGTTGCGATGGGCGCCAATCCCACGCAGCTGCTCAAGGCGATGCGTGAGGCGGAAGCCTGGAACGGCCCGTCGCTGATCATTGCGTACGCGCCCTGCATTTCCCACGGCATCGACATGAGCCAGACGCAGTCGATGGAGAAGGAGGCCGTGCAGTGCGGCTACTTCCCGATCTACCGCTTCGATCCGACCAAGGAAGCACTGACGCTCGACTGCGCAGAGCCTAAGGGCGATTTCCAGGCGTTCCTGCTCAAGCAGCGCCGCTTCGCCAGCCTGCAGCGCACCGCACCTGAGGCGAGCGCGAAGCTCCGTCAGGACTGCGAAGTTGAGGCAAAGCGCCGCTGGCGCCTGCTCAACGCGCTGACCGGCGTGAAGGCTGACTAAGTTGTGCAAGAATCGGCGGAAATGCTGATCAAATGAATCCAATCAGGGGCTGTCTCCTCGCGAGGCGGCCTCTTTTCATGTCGAAAAAGGGAAAGTTCAAGCCGAAAGCGCCAACGAAAACGTTCGCAACCAGAAAAGATGGTTAAGAAAAGAAATTTCAAAAATTAGATGCATTTCGGGCATAATTAACAAAAAAGTAGACGAAATATTGAAAAAAGAACGGAAGAGTAATGTTTTTGCCTTGACAAACATGCACAAAATGGCTATAATATTCCCAGAGGTTCGGAAATGTCGGGGAACGTGCGCATACACACAAAAACGATTTCGTAAACCTCGCGTCGCAACGAAAACGTTCTCGGACACAAAGACCAATACAGTTTCTAAGGAGGAAAAGATCCTATGAGTCGTGCAAAGTCGTTTCTGGCCCTGCTGCTGGCACTGACCATGCTGCTGGGCGTGTCTGCGTTTGCAGAAGCTGTGGAATCGCCCGTGGCTTCTCCTGTGGCAGACGCGGAGGACGCACCTGTTGCTTACCTGATGTATGCCGATGCCAACTGGCAGTACCAGTGGTGGCATGACGGCAATGAGCCCGCTGACGGCGTGAAGGTGACGGAAGTGGCTGTGACCGGCGAAGGCAAGTACACGGTCGGTCTCGACTTCACCGGTACGGCGGACGGCGCTGCGAGCGGCGTTGCGTTCGCGGCCATCGGCATCGCTGACGGCGAGACGGCACTGCCGAACTACACCATCCGCGTGGATGAAATCCGCGTCAACGGTCAGCCCATCGAAGCCGCGAAGGGCTATACCTCCTCTGACGACGGCAAGATCACCCGCTCGAACATCTACAATGAATGGGTGTCCGAAATCCCGTCCGATGCCCGTTCTTGGGACGGCTCGACGGCTGATGCCAGCTGGATCACCGTGAACAAGGACGACTTCGCATCCGTGCAGACGGTCGAAGTTGACTTCACGCTCTTCCGCTATGGCGAGAC
Organism: Anaerovoracaceae bacterium; assembly: GCA_963590165.1. Taxonomy (GTDB): domain Bacteria; phylum Bacillota; class Clostridia; order Christensenellales; family Aristaeellaceae; genus UBA11524. The sequence goes on along the minus strand of CAVANO010000002.1, from coordinate 26,578 downwards.
GACCGCGTACATCATGTTCGCGGACGGCAGCTGGACGTACTCCTACTGGGGCACGGACGATTCCGCTGTCAAGGCAACGAACGCGACCATCACCGGTGCTGGTGATTACACGGTCGGCCTTGACTTTACGGAGACGGAAACCGGCTCTGCTTCCGGCGTTTCCTTCACTGCGCTGGGCATCAAGAACGGCGAAAAGCTCTTCCCCGGCATGTCCATCAAGATCAATGACATCCGCTTGAACGGCGAGTCCATCGCCTTCACGAAGGGCTACACCTCTTCGGATGACAAGATCGAAACCCGCATGAACATCATGAACACGTGGGTCAGCGAGGTTCCCACGGACGACACCGTCCGCTCTTGGGATAAGTCGCTCGACGGCGCTTCTCCTGCCATCGTGGATGCGGCGCTCTTCGAGGACGTCAAGACCTACGAGATTGACTTCACGCTCGTGCCCGTGACGGACACCGCCTTCCTGATGTTTGCTGACAGCAGCTGGGCATACAGCGCCTGGAACGCCGGCGAATATGCCGAAACGAACGCTGTGACCGTCGATGGCCCCGGCACCTACACCCTGTCCCTTGACTTCACCTCCACCGAGAACGGTCAGATTGACGGCATCGCCTTCCTGGCGGTCGGCATCGCGAACGGTGAGAGCAGCTTCCCGGGCTACTTCATCGACATTACCAGCGTGAAGGTCAACGGTGAAGACATCGAAATCGGCAAGGACTTCACGACCTCTGATGAAGGTGTTGTGACCCGCGCCAACATCTGGAACGAATGGGTGACCGCGATTCCGGACGCTGCCCGCACGGCTGACGGCGACCTCGAAGGCGTGACGGCGCAGATTGCGACGGCAGAAGCACTGTCCGCCATCAAGACCCTGGAAGTGACCTTCGATTACATCTACGGCAAGGCACCTGAAGTTGCGGAAGAACAGCCGCTGACCGAGGATGAGGTTGCCGAGCTGCGCAATCAGACTTACGGCGCATACATCGCTGTGCAGTCCGACCCCAACTACATCTTCCGCAATGACTGGGACGATGCTTCCTACGGCCGCGATGCGGACAACGGCGTCTTTGCAACCCTCGCGAAGACCAACAGCGACGGCACGGTCGATGACTACGGCGCGACCTTCGAGGACGCGGTCATCAACGGCGACGGCACCTACACCTGCACCATGACCATGGGCGAAAAGGGCTTCGGCGATGACACCGGCTTCTTCTTCTTCCGCGTCTCGACGGACATCCCGTCCAAGCTCGTGAAGGAAGGCTACGTGACCATCACGGATACCTCCATCAAAATCGGCGAAGGCCGCACCATGACGGGTCTGGTCGTGCAGACCGACGGCGACTATGTCAAGCTGGTCGTTGAGGACAACTACAACAGCATCAAGGCAGAGGATATCATTCTGACGGTGCCTGCTCCGAATTCCACGGTCGTGATCACCTTCACCGTGACCGGTCTGACCGCTGCGGAATAAGCTGATTCCTTACCAATGTAAAATCCTGCCGTACAAAAGCTCCGTACTGCTAATCATTAAGTGGATGCATCTAAAGGGTGCAGGGGCGATCGGAAAGCCCCTGCTCATGCCCGCAGGCACGAAATCTCCGCAGAACATACAAAAGTCCGCGGCGCACGCTCCGGTGAAAGCTGGGGCGTGCGCCGGGGAACTGCCTTGACAAGCGAGCGCTGGTTGACAGCGAAGCGTTTGCTTGTCAAGACCGCATCCCTTCTCCCGCGTCAGAAGCGGCACATTGAGCTGATAAAAAGAGATTCGTCACGCATAGAAATGAGGGGGATTATATGCAAGCGACAATGACGGGAAAAGCGCTCGCAAATCCGGCACAGCCCAAGGAGAAATCCGTGATTTCCCTGATTGTGCTTCGGATTCTGGCGGCGCTTGCCGGTTTGATGGTCTTTTTCCCGGAGGTGAACCCGGGTCGGCTGATGGAGAATATCAACGTCAACACCTCCCTGTTCACGACGGCCATTTCTTACAGCACGCTGACGGACGGCTTCAAGCGCGCCCTGCGCAGCGGCTGGATTGAGAATTGGCACTTCGCCGTGATCATGGGCGGCTGCGCGCTGGTAATGATCGGCGTGCTCGTCTGCGTGGCAGGCGCGTGCGTATCGCTGGGCAACCACCGCATGAAGCGGCTCGGTTCTGCGCTTCCGCTGGTCGGCGGCGTGATGATGGTCGGCGGCATCGGCATGCTCAAGTGGATTCAGGGCGTCATCAACGCACTGGAAAAGGCGGATAAGCTGGATCCTGTTTCGTGCGACAGTGCGATGCTCTTCTGGGTAATCCTTGGTGCACTGATGATTGTCCTTTCCTGCATCAGCCTGATCACCATTCCGAAGACCATGGAAGCAAAGATGGAGATGGACGAAAAGTTCCGTCTGTTCCTGATGTTCCTGCCTGTGCTGGTGCTGACGGTCATCTTCTGCTACCTGCCCCTGTACGGCTGGCGTTTCGCTTTCTTCGATTACAAGGTCGGCGGCGAACTGTCGTCTGAGAACTTCGTAGGCTTCTACTGGTTCTCCTACCTCTTCTCCAATGCTGCAACGCGCAGCGACCTCGTCCGTGTGCTCCGCAACACGCTGATCATGTCCGGTCTGGGCATCCTGACCAGCTGGCTGCCGATTGCCTTCGCCGTGCTGCTGGCTGAGGTTCGTTCGACGAAGTTCCAGCGCGTGGTGCAGACGCTGACAACCATCCCGAACTTCATTTCGTGGGTTCTGGTGTACGCCATTGCATTCGCTATCTTCTCGACCGACGGCTTCATCAATTCCTTCCTGCGCAATGTCATGGGCGTCACCGCAACGACAGACTACCTCGCCAACGGCGACTACATCTGGCTGAAGATGCTGCTCTGGGGTACATGGAAGGGACTTGGCTGGAGCGCCATCGTCTACATTGCGGGCATCGCGGGCATTGACCAGCAGCTTTACGAAGCGGCAAAGGTCGATGGTGCGAACCGCTTCCAGTGCATCCGCCACATCACCATCCCCGGTCTGATGCCGACGTACATGGTCATGCTGCTGATGTCCGTTGCAGGCATCCTGTCCAATGGCATGGAGCAGTACCTCGTCTTTGAAAACCCGATCAACCACAACACCATTGAGGTGCTTGACCTTTACGTGTACAACAGCGGTATTAAGAGCGGTCTGATTCCGCTGTCGACAGTTGTCGGCGTGTTCAAGAGCCTTGTTGGTATCGTTCTGCTCTTCGGTGCGAACGGTATCTCGAAGGGTCTGCGCGGCGAGAGCATTATTTAAGGGGGTGGAGCAGCAATGGAAACAACGATGAAGCGTCATGGCAAAGTGCAGATTGCGCATGACGGACACAACAACAAGATTCGCCGCTCTGCAGGCGACATCGTCTTTGACGTATTCCTGTACATCCTCTTTGGTGTATTCACGCTGCTGTGCGTGTTCCCGTTCTACTACCTGTTCATCAACACCATTTCCAGCAACGATGCGGTAACGAGCGGCCTCGTCAACTTCTGGCCGATCGGCATCCACTTCCAGAACTACATCGCGCTGCGTGACGTGGCGGATCTCGGTTCCTCCATTCTTGTCACCGTTGCCCGTACCATCATCGGCACGGCGCTGATGGTCATCGTCAGCGCGTGGGCAGGGTATCTGGTCACGAAGAAAAAGATGTGGCACCGCTCGCTGATGTACCGCGCACTCGTCATCACCATGTACTTCAACGCCGGTCTGATTCCGTGGTACATGAACATGCTGATGCTGGGTCTGACGAACAACTTCCTTGCGTACATCCTGCCGGGCATGATTGCACCGTACAACATCATCCTCGTCAAGACGTACATCGAGTCGATTCCGGCTTCGCTGGAGGAATCCGCAGTCATCGATGGTGCAAACACGCCGATCGTCTTCGTGAAGATCATCCTGCCGCTGTCCGTGCCGATTCTGGCGACCATCGCGATTTTCGGCGCCGTCGGCAACTGGAACTCCTTCCAGGATTCGCTGCTGCTGATGTCCTCCAAGCCGGAACTGTACACCTTGCAGCACCGCCTGTATGTTTACCTGAACCAGTCTTCGAATCTGCAGGCACTCGTCAGCGGTTCGGGCGGCCTGTCTACGCAGGCGGCGGAGAACATGCTCAGCTCCCGCGTCGTCAAGTACACGGTCGCTATGGTCTCCATCATCCCGATTCTGCTGGTTTACCCCTTCATGCAGCGTTTCTTCGTCAAGGGCATCATGCTTGGTGCCGTTAAGGGCTGACCAGGGGCACTGCCTCTGGCCCCCGCAAGGGTCGGAAAAGGGACGAAGTCCCCTTCGATTTCGGTTGATTGCGTGTCCGCGCGGTCGCGTGGAGCGCTTTGGTACATCCACTACCAGAAAGGAGTGCATGAAACATGCGCAAATTCACCCGTCTGCTTGCCCTGATGATGGCTCTGACCATGCTTCTGGGCGTCATGCCTGCACTGGCGGAATCCACCACCGTGGATAACCCCTCTGGCATCCCGTATTACTCCGTGTCGAGCGACATCTATGACATCATCGACATGGACGGCGATCCCATCCAGATTGAGGTCTACAGCCAGCTTGCGAACTACTCCGGCCGTCAGACCGGCTGGGGCGCCACGCTGCTCAAGGATCTGTTCAATGTTGAACTCGTCATCATCCCTGAACAGGACGGCACCTACCAGACCCGCACGCAGGCCGGCAACCTCGGCGACATCGTCGTCTGGGGCAACAACGGCGAAAACTACAAGCAGGCAATCAGCAACGGCCTGCTGCTGGAGTGGGACGAGGATGACCTTGCGGAAACCTATGCGCCCTACATCTGGACGAACTATGCAGATGCGCTGGCTTCCAACCGTCAGGTCTCCGAGGACGACGGCAAGCTCTACGGCTTCGGCATGGACGTCGGCACTTCCCGCGGCGGTCACCGTTCCTTCATGTATTCTTGGGATCTCCGCTGGGATCTGTATTCTCAGCTGGGCTATCCGGAAATCAAGAATCTTGACGACCTGATCGAAGTCTTCAAGCAGATGAAGGAAATCTGCCCGAAGGACGAACTGGGCAACGAGACGTATGCTGCGTCTCTGTGGCCTGACTGGGACGGCAACCTGGTGATGTACGTCAAGGCAACCGCGACGGCGTACTACGGCTACGACGAGCTGGGCTTCGGTCTGTATGACCCCAACACCGGCGATTACTACGATGCGCTGGACGAGAACGGTCCGTACATCGAAATGCTCCGCTTCTACAACAAGCTGTACCGCGAAGGTCTGCTTGACCCGAACTCCATGACCCAGACCTACGACGAGATGGGTCAGAAGGTCAAGGTCGGCGGCGTGTTCTGGGGCATTTTCAACTATGCTTCCTCCATGGTTTACAACACCACCGCGCATCTCTCTGATGGCAAGATGATGTACTCCCGTGTGCCGGACGAGGCAACCCCGATCGTCTACGGTCTTTCCACGCTGGGCGGCAACCGCATCTGGTCTGTTGGCTCCAAGGCGGAATATCCGGAACTGTGCCTTGCCATCCTCGACTTCCTGGCAACGCCTGAAGGTTCCATGACCATGTGGTATGGTCCGCGAGGCCTGATGTGGGATTACGACGAGAACGGCGGCATGTACTTCACCGAACTCGGCGACGCGTGCAACAAGGACTCCAAGTATGACCTGACCGGCGTTGAATGGACATCCCCGTACACCGGCAAGACCTACACCCTCTCCGGCAACTTCAACGACGGCTGCATCCAGGCGAACAACACCACCTACACCAAGGACGCCATCAACCCCGACAGCAAGCTCGGCGAAGCCTTCAACAAGGACACCTGGGTGTCCGTGCAGAACGCTGTGTCCTATCCGATTCAGGAGGACTGGCGCAACTGGGCGAATGCAAGCCTTGCTGACATCTACTTCGAGAACATCGGTCACTACACGGTGATGCCCGACCTGTCCTACTCCGAGTCCTCCAAGGACGACACGCTGAAGGTCAAGTGGGAGCAGTGCGCTAAGAGTATCACCACCAACAGCTGGCTGGCGATTTACGCTAAGGCTGACGGCGAGTTCGACATGCATATCCGCAACATGATCAATCAGTGCAACAGCTACGGCTATGCGGATTGCCTTGAGTGGTCCAAGGGCGAAGCTGCAACGAAGTGGCAGTTGACCCAGGAAATCAACGAACTCGAAGCTTCAGAGTAACCCAAAGCACAAAAGGGTGCGCAGCGATGCGCACCCCTTTTTCATTTCATTGATGATAACGAATAGGCTACCGTTCAAATCAGTTATTGACAGGACGTTTTGCTGGCTGCACTTAAATGGATGATTTCATTTACAGCGTTGCTTACCGATGCAGTTCCTTAAATTCGTACATCATCGCATCCGCCTTTGCCAGCACCTCAGCCTTGTCCTCTCCGCCGGGGAAATAGTACGCATAGCCATAGGATACGGTCGGAATCGTCGGATTCTCCTGTCTTGCCGCGGTAATCAACCCAAGAAACTTTGTTGTCATCGATGCATATTGATTCCGCCTGCGCAGCACCGCAACGCAGAATTCATCGCCGCCGGTGCGGAAGCACAGCCCGTGCGCACCGTATGCCTTGCGGATGCACTCCGCGACTGTTGTCAGGCAGATGTCGCCTGCCTGATGCCCGTGCTGATCGTTGACCTCCTTGAACAGGTCGATATCCAGCACGATGAATACCGCCGGCCCATGCAGCTGTTCGAGAAAATGGTCGTATCCTCGGCGATTCAGCAGCTCCGTCAGCCCGTCGGTCAGCAAAAGCATGTCGCTGGAAAATTTCGAGAGCATCAGCGTCGCGATGGCAATGGTAATCCAGTCAATCTTGATGCTCGGAAAGAGTTGCTGCGTCACCAAGCCTGCCATAACAAAGCCGGTCGCCCAAACCAGCTGCTTGCCGCCGGAAAACTGGTACATTCTGCTTGCAATGTACACTTGCACGAGGAAAAACACAGCGCTCAGCCCGTAGGCGATGCCGTAGAGGAAATAATGGGTGCCGTGATGATACACGTTATTCGCATCGACATAGAAGATATAGCCCGTCCATGCGGAGATCGTAATCAGAATCGCATGCAGGAAGGCGAAAATCATCACGGCACGCATAATGAATTTCGGGCTTTTATGGATGACCGAACCCGCGACGACGCCGATGAGCGGCGCAATACTCAGCTCCAACACCTTTACGAAGCAGTGCAGCGGAATAAGCGAAGGGTCTGTGCCGTCCAGCATGACGCCTGCCCACTCGCACACCGTGCACAGCATAATCACCATATACAGCACGCGCAGATATCGCGTCTGACGCGTTTTTTTTGTGATGCCGTCGCAGGCTGCCAGAAGCATGATACCCATGGAGAAGATCACCAGCACGATATTGGCCGTATACATCTCTTTCATTTGCATGTTCCATTGACCGTCCAGCGGTCATTGATGTCCTTGCTCGAGAAGGAAGCCGATTCTTCCTCCAATCGATCTTATCATATCATAATGCGCAGCGCATGAAAAGCAAGTTACAGGATTCGGTTGCGCGGTTCACGCCTTTCTTAACCTCCATTTTCGTTGATTTTCTTTCTGTTGTCTGCTATACTATCCTCTGAGGAGGAACGCCCATGAACATCACTGTTTTTCTCGGCTCGAATGAAGGAAATGACCCTGCGCTTGCTGCTGCTGTGCAGGAGCTTGGCACATGGATTGCTCAAAACGGCCACCATCTGGTTTACGGCGGCTCGCGCTCCGGCTTGATGGGGCTGCTGGCAGAAAGTGCGCTGCATGCGGGCGGATATGTTACCGGCGTGGAACCGCAGTTTTTTGTCGACCGTTCTGCGCAGCTTGAAGGGCTGACGGAGCTGATTGTCACGCGCGATATGGCAGAACGCAAGGCGAAGCTGATTGCGCTGGCCGATGTGTTTGTCGCATTTCCCGGCGGGACAGGCACGCTGGAGGAAATCGCCGAGGTACTGTCCTGCAACGCGATCGGATTTCAGGACAAACCAATCATCCTCTATAGCCTGAACGGCTTTTATGAGGGGCTGCGCACGCTGCTCAATCGCATGACGGCGGAAGGCTTATCCACGCCCGAAAAACAGCGTCAGATTGCCTTTGCGAATGATATGCCGCAGCTCAAGCAGCTTATTTCGGCACATAGCAAATAAGGAGGTTCCGCATGACCATCCTGTGGGACTGGAACGGCACGCTGCTCAGCGACGTACCGCTTGTTGTCAAGGTTAACAACGAGGTGTTCTCGCGCCATGGCTACCGCCTGACGAGCGTCGAGGAGTATCGCCGCATTTTCCGCTTTCCCGTCAAGACGTATTATGACCAGATTGGCGTGTCAGACGAGGATTTCCCGATCGTTGCAAAGGAGTGGAACGAAGGCTATGTTGCGGATTTTGCGCTTGCTTCGCTTCATGAGCATGCCGCCGAGGCGCTCTGCCGCTTCCGTGATGCCGGTTTCCGTCAAGTGATCGTCTCCGCGAGTCAGGTTGACCAGCTCCGCGCACAGGTTGCCCGTTTTCCGGCACTGGACGGCATGTTTGACGCGGTGCTGGGCTTGAGCAACGTGTTCGCCGTGTCGAAGGTGGAACTGGCGAAAAGCTACCTGCATGATGCCGGACTTTCGCCGGAGGATACGGTGTTTATCGGCGATACGGATCACGATGCCGAGGTTGCCCGTGCCATCGGTTGCCGATGCCTGCTGATTACCGGCGGTCATCAGTGCGATGAGGTGCTTCATACAGTGCCGGACGCAATTGTGCTGCCGTCGCTGCTCGCTGCGGCAGCGTATCTGGGGGCATGACGCATGGCAGATTTGCTGAATATCCCGAACAAGCTGCCGGATGACTTCATCCCGACACCGCCAACCGGTCTGACCGATGAGGAGGCATCACACCGCAAGCCGAACGTCTCCCACCATCGTCCGGATAAATCCACCCTGCAGATTCTCGCGGAGAACCTGTTCACGCCGTTTAACGGGCTGAATGCGGCGCTGGCGCTGTGCTTGGCGCTTGTCGCAAGCTGGCGGAACATGCTGTTTCTGGGCGTTGTTGTGTCGAACACGCTCATCGGTACCATTCAGGAACTCCGCGCTCGTGCCACCATCCGGCGCTTGTCGCTGCTGAACGCGCCGACCGCTCATGTCCGCCGCAATGGCATAGAGCGGACGTGTGCCCCCGAAGAACTCGTCGAAGGGGATCTTATCATTCTCCGTGCAGGCGACCAGATTCCGGCGGACGCAATTGTCACCGAGGGCGCAGGGAGTGCTAACGAGTCCCTGCTGACAGGCGAAAGCACCCCCATCCGCAAGCATGATGGGGATTGGCTGCTGTCCGGCAGCTACCTGCTTGAGGGCACGGTCACCGCACAGCTGATTCATGTCGGCGATGACAGCTATGCCGCGCGATTGACACGCTCCGCTAAGGAAATCCGCCGTCCGAAGTCTGTGCTGATGACCGAGGTCAACAAGCTGATTCGCCTCGTCAGTGCAGCGTTGCTGCCCATTGGCGTGCTGCTTTTCTGCAAGCAGTATTTTCTGCTGAATCTGCCGCTGACACGCGCCGTTCCGACATCGGTCGCCGCGATGATTGGCATGATTCCCGAAGGGCTGATTCTGCTGATTTCCGTTGCGCTCACGGTCGGCGTGGTCAAGCTCGGACGCAGAAACACGCTTGTGCAGGAGCTCTACGGCATCGAAACGCTCTCGCGCGCGGATGTGCTCTGCCTGGACAAGACCGGCACCATCACGACCGGCAGGATGACGGTGCAGGCACTCGTGCCCGTTTCCGGCACGGAGGATGCGCTGAAAGCTGCCTTATCGCGCTTTCTGTCCGCCGATGAGGAGCATTCCGGCACGCTTGAAGCACTTCGTGCTGCAGTTGAACGAGCCGAACGCGAAAAGCCGCTCGCTGTCCTTCCTTTTTCATCCGAACGAAAAAAATCCGCCGTATCCTTTTCTGACGGCACGACGCTGATTCTTGGCGCACCGACATTCGTGCTGAATGACGCACTGCTTTCTCCGCATCGCAGCCGCCTCGATGCCTATGCGAATCAAGGGCTGCGCGTGCTGGTGCTTGCCGAAGCAGCCGGCTGTGTTACCGAAACCGATGCGCCGCCGGTTACGCGCGTGCTCGGCTTTTGCCTGCTGACGGACGAAATCCGCTCCTCCGCGCGTGAGACGCTGTCGTATTTCCGTGCGCAGGGCGTGCAGCTCAAAATCATCAGCGGCGATGACGAAAAGACGGTCGCCGCGATTGCCAACCGAATTGGGCTGGAAGGGGAGGCAGTCGATGCCTCGACACTCTCGGATGATTCGCTGCTGGACGCCTGCGAACGCTGCACGGTGTTCGGGCGCGTCACGCCTGACCGCAAGAAAGCGCTTGTCGAGGCGTTGAAAGCTCGCGGACACCATGTCGCCATGACCGGTGACGGCGTGAATGATATTCCTGCGCTGAAAGCGGCGGATTGCTCCATCGCAATGGCAGGCGGTTCCGACGCGACCCGTCAGGCAGCACAGCTCACTTTGCTCGATGCCGATTTTGCCAGCATGCCGCTGATTGTCGCCGAAGGTCGGCGCGTTGTCGGCAACATCACGTGCGCCGCATCGCTCTTCCTCGTTAAGACGCTCTACTCCTTCGTGCTGGCGCTGCTGACGCTGTTTTTGCCGGTCGAGTACCCATTCCAGCCGATTCAGCTGACGCTCATTTCCTCGCTGACCATCGGTTTGCCTGCGTTCCTGCTGACGCTTGAGCCGAATACGCAGCGGATTCAGGGCGATTTCCTGCGTACGGTGCTGAAACGTGCGATTCCTGGTGCATTGGCGGTGTGTATCTGTTCGCTGCTGTCGATGCTCTTCATCAACCTCGGCTGGACAACGGACGTCTGCAAGACGATTGCTGCGCTCTGCACCGGTGCCATCGGGCTGATGATGCTCATCAGCGTGTCCGTACCGTTTACGGCGCTCCGTGCGGCGGTCTGTGCGCTGATGACGGCAGGTTTTGTGCTGGCAGTCTGCTTGTTCCGGCATGTGTTCTACTTCTCGCACATGACGCTTGCGCAGTACGGCGCGTTAGCAGCGCTGATTGTGCTTGCCGCTGCTGTTATGCTGATGATGAACCGGTTGCTGAAAAAAAAGCAGCAATAAAAAAACGGTTGTCTCTTTTACGAGGCAGCCGTTTTTTGTGATCCGAGAAGGATCTTTTCCGTTTCCTGCAAATCATGCGTCACGTACGTTGCCGTGTCACAGCCTTTTCCCTGCCAGTCAATCAAAATGCTGTCAATGCCGGCGCGGTTCGCTGCAGGAATATCCGCCGTTTTGCTGTCGCCGAGCAGGACAGCCTCACTGCGGTTTGTGCAGCCGACGCTTTCCAGTGCATAATCCACCAGACGCGGGTCGGGCTTGCTGACACCCTTTTCACTGGAGATGATGATGCTGTCCAGCAGGGGCGTGAACGGGCATCTCCGCAGGCGATTGCGCTGAATGACGCTGTCGCCGTTGCTGATGAGCACGATTTTCATATGCTGATGGACGCTTTCGAGAAATTCTACTGCATAGGGCATCAAATCTGCGTGCGTGCCGAGAAAATGACAGTAGCGCAGCGCAACGCGGTCGCCGCTGACATTGCGAACGCCCAACTCTTCCAGCAGAAGTGCAAATCGCTCGATTTTCACCTGCGGATGGGTGATTTCGCCGCGTTCGAGTTTCTTCCACAGGCTGTCGTTGATGGCGCTGTAACGTTCGCAGACCGCATCTGTCGGCTCGATACCGCTCTCGGAGAGCGCTTCGCAGAGCGATTGATGCTCCGCTACGTGGAAGTCCATCAATGTGTTATCATTGTCGGTGAGGAGATAACGGTATTTCATACCTTTTCATTCCTGTCTTGATGATATGAGTTGGGGCTTTGCCCCAAACCCCAGCAGGGACTCCGTCCCTGCACCCTGCAAGGGTCTTCGACCCTTGACCCTAATCGCGCTCCGGCGTATAGGGCAATTCACGGTCGGCATTCTTCTCATGCAGGTAATCAATGACCCAGATATGCCCGTCCGTGCGCATACGCGTCAGCCCCTGATACCCCAGCAGATAGGGAATGCCCTTCGATTCCAGATAGGATTTGCCGCCGTTCATTACGTCCGCGGCGCCGTTCATAAAAGCAAGCTCCGGCGATACTGCCTCCAGAAAGCAATCGACCAGCTTCACCTGCCCATGATGCGGATACTTCATGATGTCAGCCTTGAGCCCGATGGCAGGGGGATTCTCAACATGCCACTTCTGCGAGCGGTTCTCGTTGTCGCCGACGAACAGGAAACGGCGGTCACCGTACTGCACCATCAGCATGGCGGACTGGTCGTTTACCGTCCAGCCGGAATAGCGGTACTGAATGACGGTCATGGTCACTGCACCGTCGCCGAGCGTGATGACATCGCCGTTTTCGACGTTCTCAACCGGAATGTCATGCTCGTTCATGTAGCGGACTGCCGCCTTCATGTGGCTGTCGAAGTCGGCAGGAAACGTGATGAGCAGCTTCGAGATGGGCGCGTACTCATTCACGTACTGGAAGCCGTCGATGTGGTCATCATGCGGATGGCTGTTATACGCGATGTCGATGTGGTCAACGCCGATGGTATCGCAGGCGGTGTAAATTCGGTTGCGCATCGTCTGATTCTTGGTGGATGCGTCAATCATCATGACCTGCCCCTGATAACGCAGGATGGCGCAATCCGAGGAATACACGCGCGGAAACACGATTTCGAGGATATCCGCACCCTCCTCGAAGGAATACTCCGCATATGGGTCGTCAACGAGGTTGATGATGACGCTGTCATCGGCAAGAGCAAAGGGCATTAGCAGCGCCGCAAGGAGCAGCAGTACGGCGATGCGTGTGAGATTTTTCATGTGATTTCCTCTATTATTGAAAACTTGATGCAGATTTGGAGGACTTTCCGGTCGCCCCGAACCTCTTCGGCAGTGCATATTGCCACATTTTTTATTTTGACTTTTTCTTTCCGATGGACAGAATCCGTTCCTTCCAGTGGCGGATGAGGGAGTCGCGGCGATGGCTTGCATCGGGCAAATCTGCCACCGGGTCGCCGGCTGCTGAAGCGGATACCGAGCCGTCAACATCCGTGTACCCCTTCTGCTTCAGGTAGTCGCGCGAGGTCGAGCGGAGGATGCCGTAAATCGTTGCGAAGACTGGTACGCCAATCACCATGCCGACCAGCCCGAACAGGTTTCCGCCGACAACAATGGAGAACAGCACCCACAGCGCCGAAATGCCGATGGAGTCGCCCAGAATCATCGGACCGATGAAGTTCCCGTCGAGCTGCTGAATAACGAGAATCAGAATCAGGAACGCCAGCGCCTGCCAAGGCTCATAGAACAGCAGGATGACGGCACCGGGAATCGCACCGATGAACGGTCCGAACACCGGGATGATGTTCGTGATGCCGACAATGATGCTGATGAGCGCGGCGTACGACAGTCCGAAGATATTCATGCACAGGAAGGTCAGCACGCCGATAATCGCGGAATCGAGGATTTTGCCGGAGAAGAAGCCGCTGAAATTGCGGTTCGCGTCATGGCAGATGCGCAGTGTCGTTTCTGCGGCGTTTTTCGGCAGGAAGGCGCGCGTCAGCACACGAGCATGGCGCAGCAGCTTTTCCTTTTGCAACAGCAGATAGACGCTGCTTGCAATCGCCGTGAACACGGTCACCACCGCTGATGCCACATCGCCCACGTAGCCGATAATCTGCGGTGCGCTGTCCGACACGGCACGGACAATCATGCCGAGCAGGCTACTCATGCTCGTGTTCAGATCCTCTACGGCAGTAATGGCAATGCTCAGGTCAATTTCCGGCGTTTCCGCGTCGAACTCTTTGAGCATTGTCAGCAGATTCTGCGCATAACCGTCGAAGTTCTGGTAGAACAGCTCGAGGCTGTTAATCATCTGCGGAATAATCAGCACGAGCAGGAGGGTCAGAATGGCGATGCCGACAATGTACGCAATCAGGATGGTCAGCCCGTGAAAACGCTCCTTGCCGCGGAAGAGGTATTTCATTGCCGCCTTTTCGATGGGATTCAGGCAGTAGGCAATGACTGCGCCGCCCGCGAACGGCGAAAGAATCGCCAGCAGCTGATTGACAATGCAGAGGAACGTTGTCGCGTTCGCCAGCAGGGCATAGAATGCAATCGCAATCAGCGCAATGCAGATAAAGTCCAGATTGCTTTGCGGTTTGCGCCGAATCCATTTCTTCTCGTCCATTGGCCGTCCTCCTTTGCGCTTTCTGAATTACAGCAGTTGAATGTTCGCCTTGCGGCAAGCCTCCTGCACATCCTGCGGCCACATGCTCGCCTGCACCTCGCCGACATGTGCCTTGCGCAGCAGATACACGCACATGCGGCTCTGCCCGATACCGCCGCCCATCGTCAGGGGCAGTTCACCGTTCAGCAGCGCCTTCTGGAAGGGCAGTTCGGCACGCTCCTCGCAGCCGCGGATTTTGAGCTGACGCTTCAGCGCATCCGCATCGACACGAATGCCCATGCTGGACACTTCCAGCGAAATATCAAGCAGCGGGTCGTAGAGCAGGATATCGCCGTTCAAATCCCAATCGTCGTAGTCCGGCGCGCGGCCGTCATGAATTTTGCCGGAATGGAGCGCACCGCCGATGCCGGTCAGGAACACCGCGCCGTACTCGCGCACTGCCCGATATTCGCGTTCCTTCGGCGGCAGGTCGGGATAGCGGTCTTCCAGCTCCTGCGAGGACACGAACGTGATGTCATCCGGCAGCTCGGGCTTGATGTGCGGATAATGGGCGCACACGTAGCCTTCCGCCTTGCGCAGCGTCAGGTAAATCGTGCGGACAGTTGCCTGCAGCGTCTCCATGTTGCGCTGTTCGGGCGTGATGATTTTCTCCCAGTCCCACTGGTCGACGAAAATCGAGTGAATGTTGTCGGTGGTTTCATCGCGGCGAATGGCGTTCATGTCGGTGTAAAGACCTTCGCCGGGCTTAAAACCGTATGTCTTGAGTGCAAGACGCTTCCACTTTGCCAGCGAATGGACGATTTCCGCCGTTTCGCCGGTTTCGAGGATGTCAAAGGATACGGGGCGCTCGACGCCGTTCAGGTTGTCGTTCAGACCACTGCCGGGCGTGACCATAATCGGAGCGGATACGCGCATCAGGTTGAGCGAACGCGCCAACTCCTGCTCGAAGAAGTCCTTGACGAGCTTGATGGCGATTTCCGTATCGCGCAGATTCAAAACAGGGTTGTACTGCTTGGGAATAATCAAATGCATCGGTGGATTCCTCCTGATTTTAATTCTGATCCAGCAATTTTGTGAAGAGCTGCTTTTCGACCGGCATCGCGAAGAAGGCGAACCAGTCCGGATGTGCCGAAACAACCGCGTCCCACAGCACATCCTCGTTTTCCGGCGGTTTTCCGGCGGATGTCATGACCCGAAGCGATTCGTTCATCGCGTCCAGCAGCGGTTTCAAGCGCTTATCCGGTACGACAATCATCGACAGGTCGAGCTTCCCCTGCACGCGGGCAAGTACGATTTCCCCTGAGCAGATTTCATGCCACTTCAGAGCCAGTCCGGTATACAGCGGATAACGCACGCAGTCCGGTGCAATCCACACATAGTGCGTGCCGGACAGCACCCGGTCGCGCGCCGCACTGAGCACCGCCGCCCGGCTGAACAAGGACGTTCCGTCAGATTGCCTGAGTGCGTACCGATCCTTGTATTCCAGCACGTTCGGGTGGAATTGGGCGATTTCGCGCACGCGGCTGCTTACAGTATAGCACAAAAGCGATAAATCCGCCAGCTGTGTCAGCTGACGCAGCCAGTGTGTGCCTTCTTCGTCCATCGCATCCGTGCAGACCGTCACGCACAGGGGCACGAGCTTGCCGTGCTTTTTTTCCTGACGGCGCTTCCATGCCTCGGTTACCTTCATCAGCGGCGACACGTCAAGCGGCACATCGAGCGTATCCGTTTTGAGGCCGCGCTTCGCGTTCTGCGGAATGGTGCCGGCGGCCAGGTCAATGCCGATTGCACCGGCTGTTTCCGCATCGAGCGTTTCCGGCGGAACGGACAAATCCTGCGTGACCTCCATGACCGGTGCGTGCAGCGTGAACACCTGCCAGCCACTGTGCAGCAGCTGCTTTGTCAGCGTGCCGCTCTGCTGCGCCATCATGCGCACGAAACCGGCAGGTGCAAAGAAGAAGTCCGGATGCAGGAAAAGCCCTGCCATCGGGTGCGCCGCCTGCTTGAGCGGCAGACCATGGCTGAAGTGCAATGATGTACCGTCAAGGCGTTCCGCCGCGACAGGACAGACCGCGCCGATGGGGTCGTCCTCTGCCGGCAGATAGCCGCTCAGCACTGCCTGCTCGCTGCCGCAGTTGTTCAGGGCACTCAGCAGTGCATGCTCCCAGCCGCGGCAAAAGCGCATCGCAGGATGGGCATGCAGGACATAGCGCTCGCCCTGCCACAGCGCCTCCATATCGGCAAATGTCATTTCCGCCGACACGAGGTACTGCATCGCGCCGAATTCCGCCATGCAGCGCTTTTCCTGCTCTGTCGGCTCATCGGGCAGCGTGAGGGCATACGTCAGCGCATCGCTGCGAAAGGCATTGTCCTTGGCTGACTGCAGGGCTGCAGATGCATCTGCCCAGTTTTCCGCCTGCAGCAGGATCAGGATTCGCTCCATAGCGTCCTCCTTGCTTGTGATTCGTATTCTTTGAACATGCAACATTTTTCGGGGGCTTTCCGATCGCCCCCGAACCCCTTCGGGTATGCAATTTACATTTCTATAGCGGTTTTGCAAAGCAGCCTTGCTTGATTGAACAAGCAGCATTTTCGGGGGTTTTCCGATCGCCCCCGAACCCCTTCGGGTATGCAATTTACATTTCTATAGCGGTTTTGCAAAGCAGCCTTGCTTGATTGAACAAGCAGCATTTTCGGGGGTTTTCCGATCGCCCCCGAACCCCTTCGGGTATGCAATTTACATTTCTATAGCGGTTTTGCAAAGCAGCCTTGCTTGATTGAACAAGCAGCGTTTACGGGAGCTTTCCGATCGCCCCTGAACCCCTTCGGGTATGCAATTTACATTTCCATGGTGGTTTTGTAAAGCAGCCTTGCTTGATTGAACAAGCAGCGTTTTCGGGGGCTTTCCGATCGCCCCCGAACCCCTTCGGGTATGTAATTTGCATTTCCATGGTGGATTTGTAATGCAGCCTAGCTTGATTGAACAAGCAGCGTTTTTCGGGGGGCTTTCCGATCGCCCCCGAACCCCTTCGGGCATGCAATTTATATTTCCATGGTGGATTTGTAATGCAGCTTTGCTTGATTGAACAAGCAGCATTTTTCGGGGGCTTTCCGATCGCCCCTGAACCCCTTCGGGTATGCAATTTATATTTCCATGGTGGTTTTGTAAGGCAGCTTATCGTTTGGCTAAGTGCAGCTATGAAAATGAAATCAAGCATGGTGCCGAAGCCGAAGGGGTTTAAGGGGGCGATCGGAAAGCCCCCTTGAGCGGCAACCAAACACAATAATGGAAGTGAAAATTTGTAGGGTGCCGAAGAAGCCAAAGAAAACGGACGAAGTCCGCGATCGGAAAGCCCCCTTTGAGCAGCAAGCAAACACAACAATGAAAATGAAAACTGTGCAGCGCAGAAGAAGTCAAAGAGAACGGACGAAGTCCGCGCTCGAAAGCATCACTTTCGAATTGCCCGAATGCCGAGCGAAACCGCATAGCAAACCGCGGCAAATAACACAATCGCTGCACCGGCGGTCGTGTCCAGATAATATGCACATACAAGCCCAGCTACACCGCAGACCAACGCAATCACCACGCTGTAAATCGCATGCTGACGGCTCGAACGCGCTAAATTCCGCCCTGCCGCTGCCGGCAGAATCAGCAGTGCGTTGATCAGCATCACACCGACCCAACGAATCGACAGCATAACCGCCACCGCAACCAGCACGACAAACGCCGCCTCCACCAAGCGGTTGTGGATGCCGCGGCTGCGCGCCAGGGACGGACTGATGCCGGTCAGCAGCAGCGAATTGTACATCACTGCCCACAGGATGATGCCGCCAATCAGTGCAATCAGCAGATACAGCAGGTCCGAGTCCTGCACCGCAAGCACATCGCCGACGAGCAGCGAGGAGTACTTCGCGAATCCGCCGCCCATCGACAGCACCAGCACGCCTGCCGCGACCGATGTCGAAGAGAACACGCTGATGATGGTGTCCGTCGATGCCGCGCCGGTCTGCTTGATGCGGCAAATCAGCAGCGCCCAGATGATGCCGAACACCAGCATTGCCAGCAAATCGCTTGATACGCCGAGGATGATGCCAAGTCCGATGCCGGTCAGGGCACTGTGACCGAGCGCATCGGAGAAGAATGCCATCTGCTGGTTGACGGCCATCGTGCCGAGCAGCCCAAGCAGCGGCGTCAGCAGCAGAATCGCCAGCAGCGCGTTGACCATGAAGTCAAACTGCAGAAATTCAAACGGGAGCACCGTCTGCACAAATGACCGAATCGCATCCATCAGACGTTTTCCTCCTTTGCTGCCTGTGCGGATTCCTCCGCTTTTTTTGGCGACCATTTCTCTACGCCATGAATGCGCTGTGCACTCAGGTTGCGCGCACCGATGCCGAAAATTCGCTGGAATTCCGGCGATGCAAAAACATCATCCGGCTTGCCTTGGCACAGCACCGTTTTGTCCAGCAGCACGACATGATCCGCATATCGCCTGACTGTGTTCAGATCATGGCTGACGAGCAGAATCGCCATATGGTGATGCTCCTTGAGCCGTGCGACCGTGTCGAGGAACATGTACGTGCCGTTCTGGTCGACGCCGGAAACGGGCTCGTCGAGCACAAGCAGGTCAGGCGACGGATGCAGGGACAGCGCCAGCAGCACGCGCTGAAGTTCGCCGCCGGAGCAGCGACCGAGCGGGCGATGCAGCAGCTGCTCCCCCTCAACCATCGCGAGCGCATCCTTGACCTGATCACGCGTTTTCTTGCTCACGCCGAGCCATACCGGGCGTTTCGTCAGGCTTGCCGCGAGAAAGTCCTCTACCGTCACAGGCATTTCGCGGTCAAACTCCAGGTGCTGCGGCACATAGCCCGTGCGCATCCGTGCGACATCGCGTCCCTCGCCGTCAACATGGCGGATGGTGCCGCTGTGGGCATATTCCCCCAGCAGCGCACGGATGAGCGTCGTCTTGCCTGCGCCGTTCTGACCGATCAGCACCGTCAGCTGACCGCAGTGAATGTGCATTGAAACATCCTGCAAAAGCGTTTGTCCGCCGCGCTGCACGGAGACATTCTCCAGCGCGATGCGGCACAGCTTACATGAATCCTGCGTCATAATATCCCTCCTGGGATCAGGTTGATTCCGCCATACACAGAAATATTATACCATCTATTTCGCGCGGATTCTACCCTTTTTGCATTGCATTGGCAGGAGTTTCCGTTTTTTTCTCGTATTATGCAAGATGGTGATTTTCGAAAATTGTTAGGAGGCTTTTCGGATGATTGCACTGGCTTGCGACCATACAGGCATTGAACTGAAGAAGGAAATCATGAAGCTGCTCGATTCCATGGGGCTGGAATATCGCGATTTCGGCACGAATGAGGCGGTTTCCTGCGATTATCCCATCTATGGCTACCGCGCGGCGAAGGCGGTTGCGTCCGGTGAATGCGACCGCGGCATCCTTATCTGCGGCACGGGCATTGGAATCGGCATCGCGGCAAGCAAGGTGAAGGGTACCCGCGTGTGCACATGCTCGGATGTATACAGCGCCGAGTTGAGCAAACGTCACAACAACAGTAACATCCTGACGATGGGTGCACGCGTGGTCGGCGTTGATCTCGCGAAGATGATCGCGACGCATTGGCTGACGGCGGAGTTTGAGGGCGGACGCCATCAGCGGCGTATCGATGAAATCACCGCCATTGAAAACGGTGAAGAACTCTAACGCGCAGCACATGGAACGAACAAAGCAACTGCTCTTTTCGAGCAGCTGCTTTTCCGTTTTGTGTTCTGGTTTGACTTTTGCCCTTTTGCGTGCTATAATATGCGTTACAGGCTGATGTGGTGAAATGGCAGACACTGGGGACTTAAAATCCCTTGCCTTCACGGCGTGCGGGTTCGAGTCCCGCCATCAGCACAAACAAAAAGAACACCGCATGGTTCGGCTGCAGCGCTGAATCGTGCGGCTTTTTTGTGTATTCATACATGTCCTCAAAAAAAAGGAAGCTGTTTTACACGATTTCAGCAACCCGTTACAATGCCTTGCTGAAATTTTACATACACTTTACATTTTACAAATGAATTCCTTTACATGCGCGTGCTATGCTGATGCCGTTAACGAGTAGGAAAGGAAGGGAATGCGCATGAAGTTCAAGGAGCAGGCGATGCGATGGGTATTCGCGCTCACGGCGGCGTTTTCCATTGCGGCAGTAGCACTGATCTGCGTCTTTCTGTTTATGAACGGTCTGCCTTTTTTTACAAAATATGATTTGTGGGAGTTTCTGACAGGCACCACGTGGAAGCCTGCGAACGAAATCTTCGGCATTCTGCCTATGATTGTCGGCTCACTGTATGTGACCGGCGGCGCATTGCTCTTCGGCGCGCCAATCGGCATTCTTGCTGGCATTTATCTGGCGCGGTTCTGCCCGAAGAAGTTGCAGAAGATCTTCGAGCCGATGATCGGGTTGATGGCTGGCGTGCCGTCCATCGTGTATGGCTTCTTCGGTCTGACGAACCTCGTGCCGCTCATCCGAGATTTGCTGGGCGGCCGCGGACGCGGTCAGTGCATCCTGACGGCATCGCTGCTGCTGGGCATCATGATTCTGCCGACCATCATTCAACTGACATCGGCTGCGGTGAAGGCTGTGCCGACGTCCTACTATGAAGGCTCTTTGGCACTGGGCGCAACCGATGAGCGCAGCGTGTTCCGTGCGACGGTGCCTGCTGCAAAATCGGGCATTCTGGCGGCAATCGTGCTGGCAATCGGCCGCGCAATCGGCGAGGCAATGGCGGTCAAGATGGTCGTCGGCAATCAGGCACGCTTAACGAACGATCTGCTCAGCGGCATCCGAACGCTGACATCAGGCATCGTCATCGAGATGGGCTACGCGGAGGGATTGCACCGCGAGGCATTGATCGCAACAGGCATCGTGCTGTTCGTGTTCATCCTGCTGATTAACGCGTGCTTCTCGCTGCTGAAAAGGAGGGAACAGCAATGACCGCTGTGGTGAATGCAAAGGAGCATCCCGTCCGCCATTTCTTTCAGGAGGAGTGGAACCGCTGGCGCCGTCATCCCGGCAGTGCGGTGGTTCGCCTTCTGTGCCGCCTTTCGATTCTGATTACGCTGATTGCACTGTTGGCGATTGTGCTTGACCTGCTCATCAAGGGCGTGCCGAACCTGACGCCGGAGCTGTTCAGCTTCAAGTATACCACGGACAACCAGTCTATGATGCCGGCACTGATTAATACGGTGCTGATTGTCATCGTTGCGCTGCTGGTGGCGATCCCGATTGGCGTCGGCGGTGCCATCTATCTGTCCGAATATGCCAAGCGCACCTCGCCGCTCGTGCGCATCATCCGCTTGACCGCTGAGACGCTGCAGGGCATTCCGTCCATCATCTACGGTCTGTTCGGTATGGTGTTCTTTACCGCTTTGCACATCAACCTGACGCTGCTTTCCGGCGCATTGACGCTCTCCCTTATGGTGCTGCCGCTGATTCTCCGCACGACGGAAGAAGCGTTGCTGTCCATCCCTGACAGCTACCGCGAAGGCAGCTTCGGTCTGGGCGCGGGCAAGCTCCGCACGGTTGTGCGCATCGTCCTGCCGCCCGCGATGCCCGGCATCCTGTCCGGTGTGGTGCTTGCCATCGGCCGCATCGTCGGCGAAACGGCAGCGCTGCTCTTTACGGCAGGCACGGTTGCCGATATGCCAAAGAACTTCCTGCTGTCTTCCGGCCGCACGTTGGCTGTGCATATGTATGAGCTGTCGCTGGAAGGTTTGCATTATGACCAGGCATATGCCACGGGCGTTGTGCTTCTTGTGTTGGTGCTCGGCTTGAACAGCCTGTCGAGCATGATCTCAAAGAAAATCGGAGGAAAAGCGTCATGAGCAGCGATATTAAGGTGATGGACAAAACAAGTGCTGACGCCAAGATCAGCATTCGGGATTTGAATCTGTATTACGGCAGCTTTCACGCGCTGCATGGCATTAATCTCGACATTGAGCTGGGCAAGATTACCGCGTTCATCGGCCCGTCCGGCTGCGGCAAATCCACCCTGCTCAAGACGCTGAACCGCATGAACGACCTGATTCCAGACTGCCGCGTGGAAGGCAGTGTCACGCTTGACGGCGAGGATATCTACGGCAATATGGACGTGAATATGCTCCGCAAGCGCGTTGGTATGGTGTTTCAGAAGCCGAATCCCTTCCCGATGAGCGTGTATGACAACATTGCGTACGGTCCGCGCACGCACGGCATTCACCGCAAGGCACAGCTCGATGAAATCGTCGAGAAGAGCCTGCGCAGTGCCGCCATCTGGGATGAGCTGAAGGATCGCCTGAACAAGAGCGCCCTCGGTCTTTCCGGCGGTCAGCAGCAGCGCCTGTGCATCGCGCGTGCACTGGCAGTTGAACCGGAAGTCCTGCTGATGGATGAGCCGACATCCGCACTTGACCCGATTTCAACCAGCAAAATTGAAGAGCTTTGCATGGAACTCAAGGGCAAGTACACCATTGCCATCGTGACCCATAACATGCAGCAGGCACTGCGGATTGCCGATGTGACGGCCTTCTTCCTGCTGGGCGACATGGTGGAGGTCGGTGCGACGGATAAGCTGTTCTCGATGCCTTCCGACAAACGCACTGAGGACTACATCACCGGCCGTTTCGGCTAAGCTGTTCCAGCCAAGCTGTTCCAGCCAAGCTGTTCCAGCCAAGCTGTTCCAGCCAAGCTGTTCCAGCCAAGCTGTTCCAGCCAAGCTGTTCCAGCCAAGCTGTTCCAGCCAAACTGTTCCAGCCGAGCTGTTCCAGCCGAGCTGTTCCAGCTCAAGCCGGATATTGATAGCAGAAAAAAGATATGATATAATGGGGAATAACGGAAGGACGATGATTCCTGATGAGAAAGCATTTTGATGATCAGATTGCCCAGCTCGGCGAGCAGATGATTGCCATGGGTGCCTTGGTTGAAACGACGATTGAACGCGCAATTCAGGCACTCAAGCAGGGAGATATGGAGCTGGCAGTTGTCATCCGTGACGGTGATCATGCGGTGGATGCCAAGGAGCGCGAGGTGGAAGCGATGTGCATCCACATGCTTCTGCAGCAGCAGCCGGTTGCCAGCGATCTGCGCACCATCAGCGCGGCGCTGAAGATGATTACCGATATGGAGCGCATCGGTGACCAGGCGAGCGACATCTGCGAAATCCTGACGATGGGGCATCTGCGTCAGACGCGCCCGGAGCATTTCGCTTCCATGGCGCAGGCGGCGATTTCGATGGTGCACCGCTCGATTGACGCATACGTGCGCAAGGATGTCGAGCTGGCACAGCAGGTCATCCTGTCAGACGACATTGTGGACAACCTGTTCAACGATGTGAAGGCTGATCTCGTTTCTGCGCTGCATCACGACTCGGGGCGCACCGAGGAGTGCCTTGACCTGCTGATGATTGCCAAGTATCTGGAACGCATCGGCGACCATGCCGTGAATATTGCCGAGTGGGTTGTGTATGCCATTACGGGCTTATATAAAGGAGAAAAGCTTCAATGATTTTCGTTGTCGAGGATGACGGAGGCGTGCGCGAGCTGGAGCTTTACGCGCTGCGTCAGGCGGGATTCCAGGCGGAAGGCTTTGAAACGCCTGCTGCCTTCCGCACTGCGCTGGAAAAGACGCTGCCGGACTGCGTCCTGCTGGACGTCATGCTGCCGGGCGAGGACGGGCTGAGTCTGCTTCGTGCACTTCGCCGCGATGCGAAGACGCGCCGGATTCCCGTTATTCTCGTCACGGCGCGTGATGCGGAGATGGACAAAGTCAAGGGGCTGGACAGCGGTGCAGATGACTATCTGACGAAGCCGTTCGGTGTGATGGAACTGCTGGCACGTGTCCGCGCATTGCTTCGCCGCACGCAGGAGGATACGCAGTCTGACACCATGACCATCGGCGCACTGACGCTTGACCGCGAAAGCCATCGCGTAACCGCCGACGGTCAGGAGGTTACGCTGACCCACATGGAATTTGAGCTGCTTGCCTTCCTCATGGCGCATGCCGGCAAGGCAGTGACGCGCGAGGTGCTGCTCGATGACGTCTGGGGCATGGCCTATACCGGCGATACGCGCACGATTGATGTGCATGTCCGCACGCTGCGGCAGAAGCTCGGTGACTGCGGCAGGCTGATTGCCACGGTTCGCAACGTCGGATACCGTATGGAGGAGCATCCGAACGCGGATGCGGGAGATGCAATATGAAAAACAAGCTTTCCAGCCGGCTTCGCATGACACTGGCACTGCTGACATTCTTGACGCTGCTGATGATGTGCGCGGTGGTGTTTACCTGCATGTATTTTCAGACAACTGCGGATAACCGTTCGCAGCTGTCCACGCAGGCGGCGCGCCTTGTGTCGTATTTGAATGATTCGGATGACCCGCTGGCGCTGCTTGAGGGCAGCGTGTTTACCCAGCGCGTTACGTATATCGATACGGACGGCACTGTGCTCTATGACAGCGAGGTCAGTGCTTCGCGCATGGAGAGCCATGCTGACCGCGAAGAATTTCAGAAGGCACTGACAGACGGCGAGGCGTTTGTCATTCGCGAAAGCACCACCATCGGGCAGAAGAGCCTGTATTACGCCGTGAAGCTCGATGACGGGCGTGTGATCCGCATTTCCGGCGCACAGCGCGGCATGCTCAGTCACCTGACGGGACTCATCGGCTATTTGCTGCTTGGCGCGGTCGTGTGTTTCGCCGTTGCGATGTTCCTGTCGCGCTCGCTGACGCGCAAGCTCGTCGCTCCGATGAATAGAATTGACCTCGACCATCCGCTGGAGAGCGACGTGTACGAGGAGCTGTCGCCTGTGCTCCGCCGCATGGAACAGCAGAACGCCCGCATTGCAGACCAGATGGCATCCCTGACGGCACAGCGGCATGAGCTGGATACCGTGCTGGGCGGCATGAAGGAAGGCTTTGTCATCCTCGACGAGAAGCACCGTATCCTGACGATGAATCAGGCGGCGCAGCGCATGTTCGATTTTGACGGCAATCCCATCGGTCAGCCGATGCTGTCCGTCAGCCGCGATGAAACGCTGATCCGCCTGCTGGAAGGGCAGGAGAGTGAGGGTGACATGGCGAAGGACAAGCAGATGCTGCATCTATCCATGAGTAAGGTGGAGGAAGGCGGTACAGCGCTGCTGATTCAGGACGTGACGGATGCGCAGGCAGCCGAGCTGAGCCGCCGCCAGTTCTCTGCAAATGTCAGCCATGAGCTGCGTACGCCGTTGACGACCATTTGCGGCTATGCGGAACTGCTGTCGTCCGATATGCTGCAGAAGCCGGAAGATGCGAAGGAATTCGGCCGGAAAATCCTCAAAGAAGGTCGGCGTCTGCTGACGCTCATCGAGGACATCATCCGCCTGTCTCGGCTCGATGAGGGCATCCGCGGCGACCTGACGAATGTCGACCTGCATGCGCTGCTCTCCTCGTGTGCCGAGAAGCTTGGCAACGCGGCGCAGGATGCAAATGTGCAGGTGACCGTCATGGCAGGCAGCGAGGTGCCGGTTGTCGGTGACCGCGCCCTGCTGGAGGAAATGATGACAAACCTGCTGGAGAACGGCATCAAGTACAATCATGCAGGCGGTCATGTGAATGCCTCTGTGCACTTCGAAAACGGTCAGGCGGTTGTGAATATCACGGATGACGGTGTGGGCATTGCGCCGGAGGATCAGGAGCGCGTTTTTGAACGCTTCTACCGCGTGGACAAGAGCCGCAGCAAGCAGACCGGCGGCACAGGGCTGGGACTGTCGATTGTCAAGCACGGCGCGCAGGTGCATCACGCGAAAATCAGCATGAAGAGCGCACTCGGCGAAGGCACGAGCATCACGCTGATCTTCCCTAAAGAGCCTGAAGCAAAGTAACAAGCATGGATATAAAAAGCAGCAGCTCGGATTGAGTTGCTGCTTTTTAGTTACTTTGCTGCACTGAAGACGTTCCGCGGACTTCGTCCGTTTCTCTTCGTCCGTTTCTCTGTTCAGCGCCCGCGGGGCATGGTTGGTGACATTTGCATTGGAGAATTTGAGATTTTGATTGGGGCTTTGCCCCAAACCTCAGCAGGGACTCTGTCCCTGCACCCTGCAAGGGAGTTCCTCCCTTGCCCCCCGTGCACCCCAGTACAATACGGTACAACCCCAAACCCAAATCCGCCACTATCCGTCAATTCTGTGCAGTTACGTTACACCCCATCTCATCCAGTATGGGGGTAAGCAATGGGGTACGGCAACCGATGATATGTACCCGGTTTTCTGGACACTGTCATTTTAAGTAAACAATTAGCGATTC
>CAVANO010000001.1:0-31482 GCA_963590165.1 Anaerovoracaceae bacterium | reverse complement strand
GCCTTAGGGTGTCATAAGGATAATATTCAAGCAGAACGCTTTTATTTGCGGCATGGGTTTAAGAAAACGGCTGTCATGGAAGGAAACGACTACTATTATTTAAGGCTTCTTTCTGATAATTAAGCATGCTCATCATGCCATCGGATCCATTGATATAGGCATAGACAAGATTTACATGGACGCCAGGGACACGTTTGTTAAAAAGCATGTATTTGGAAAAGAAGTAAAGAATATGGAGACACTTAAAATGAGTCACAACGATACAGTCAAACAATCATTCAAAAAGCAGGCTGAAAAGTTTGCAGCTTATCATATGTCAAAAACGGAATATACCGATTATTTGATGAAACGAATCGGGGCAAAAGGAACGGAACATGCCCTGGAGGTGGCTGCCGGAACCTGTATTTGCGGTAGGGCACTGTCTCCTTTCGTAAAGGATATTACCTGCCTGGATCTGACGGAAGAAATGCTGGCACAGGGGAAAAAACTTGCAGGTGAAAGCCAGATAAACAACATTTATTTTCAAACAGGGAATGCAGAAGAACTTCCATACGATTCCGAAACTTTTGATCTGGTAGTCACAAGGCTTTCTTTCCATCATTTTGACAATCCAGAGAAACCTTTTAGCGAGATGAAACGTGTCCTGAAAAAAGGAGGAAAGCTGGTGGTCTGGGATATGGAAGCTGCCGAGGAGTCTTTACGGGAAATCAATGATAAGATTGAAAATATGCGTGATCCTTCACATACCAGAATTCTCAGCAGGGGAGAATTTGAAGAAATGTTCAAGAAAGATTTCGTACTGCAATGTGAAGAAACCATACTGGTGCCGGTGAATCTAAAAAGCTGGATGGAACTGACTGGTACTCCGGAAAACGTGCAAAAAGAGATAACCAATTTGATGAAAGCTGAATTGGCAGGCGGCAGTAAAACCGGTTTTTCACCATATAATAAAGAATCACAAATTATGTTTGATCATAGATGGTTATTATTGATTGGCGAAAAAAGACTATAATCGTGCTGCAAGACGGCACAAAGTTGCCAATGGATGATATATTGGATATCAGCGGAGAGATTTTTGCGATGATAGAGTAATAAAAGCAAAGGATTACAGTACATTTATGTGGGGAACAGCACAGTCACCTGATCACGGCGGCTGTGCTTTTTCTTTTACATCCATTCTGTTCCAGATATTTTCTGGTTCGCCGGAACAAAACAGATTCCTGGTGTGTCGTTCTCCACCGTGTTTTACGACATCGTCATCGGAAAATTGTAGCGTTGCTTGATCAGCACGGATGCGAGCGCTATCCGCGCGGAGATTGCCGGCTGTCCGGTCGTGCTTTCGAAATTCTTGGCATAACGCTCTTCCATCCATGGAATCAGCTTGCCCAAACGCACCCATTCATTCTTCGGATTCAGCGGAATCGTCCCGAAGAGCTCGGGCTCATCTAACAATGAAAGCTGCCCGGTATGACGTTTATACATGTCCAACCACTGGCTCCAAGTGCAAGGCTTTTGCACGTCAGTGCTTATTTCCCTTGCACTTGTTATACCACAAGCAAACCCCCATGTCAGTATTGAAGCGGCTTTTTCGGCAGGAAGGATACACTAATTAGCGCTTCACTCTTCATAGGAAAAGCCTCTGAGCTTCAATTCCTCTGCATAGTGACAGGCGACATAATGACCTGGCTTCAATTCTCGATATTCAGGTGTGCATTCCTTGCATTTTTGGGTGCAATATTGGCAGCGAGTATGAAAAAAGCAGCCACTGGGCGTGTTGGCGGGGTTGGGAATTTCACCATTTAGGGGAATGCGCTCCATCTGAACGGTTGGGTCTGCCACAGGAACAGCAGACAGAAGTGCCTCGGTGTACGGATGCAACGGCTTTTCAAACAGTTCTTCCGTCTCGCTGAATTCAATCAGTCTGCCAAGGTACATTACACCGACTTGATCGGAAATATGCTCCACGACAGACAAATCATGGCTAATGAACAGATAGGTCAGGTTCATCTCCTTCTGCAAATCGCGCAGAAGGTTAATCACCTGCGCTTGAATGGAAACATCCAGCGCGGAGACCGCTTCATCGCAGACGATAATCTGCGGCTTGACAATCAGCGCTCTTGCAATGCCGATACGCTGTCGCTGACCGCCGGAAAAGGCATGCGGATAACGCATCAGGTAGGTTGGATTTAAGCCGACCTTTTGTGCCATGTCCTTAACGAGACTGTCCATTTCGGCTTTCGGCATTTTTGGATAGTTCGCCTTGAGCGGCTCTTTGATGATGTCCAGCACTGTCATGCGAGGATCCAATGAGGAATATGGATCCTGAAAGATCATCTGGATTTCCTTGCGGATTTCCTTTCGCTTTCTTCTGTCGACTTTCAGAAAGTCTACTTCTTCGCCTGCTCGCGTGCGGTAAAGCACTTCGCCCTCAGAGGCATCATAAGCGTGCACGATGCAGCGCCCCAAAGTGGTCTTGCCGCAGCCGGATTCGCCTACGATGCCGATGGTTTCTCCGGGCTTTACATCAAAGCTGACATCGGTGACAGCCTTCACTGTTATGCCCTTGGAGGAAAAGCGCTTATGCAGATGCCTGACCTCTAAAATGTGATCTTTATGCATTTTTTGCCGCCTCCTTTTCTTTGAGGAGCGCTTCTACCCTTGCACGTTGCGCACGGCACGCCTCATGGGGGCAGTTAAAGCAGGCGATTCTATGCCCGGGTGCAACTTCTACCAAATCCGGCTGAGCTTTGTTGCACAGCCCTTCGATGCGTGCATCGCACCTGTCGTAGAAACCGCAGGCATCCGGCAGATTCATAGCCAGCGGTACGGTTCCATCGATGGAAAAGAGCCTGTCCGCCTTCTTTGTGCCAATCTTATGGACAGAGCCAATCAAGCCTCTGGTATAGGGATGCTGCGGATTGGCGTAAATCTCCTTTGCATCTGCACTTTCCACGATTTTTCCAAGGTACATGACGGCGACGCGATCGCACATTCTCGCAACAACGCCCAAATCGTGCGTGATAAACAGAATTGCGGTGTCGAAATCTTTTTGCAGTTCCTTCATCAGCTCCAGAATCTGTGCCTGAATAGTGACATCCAGTGCCGTGGTCGGCTCATCCGCAATCAACAGCTTCGGGTTGCACACGAGTGCCATTGCGATTAGAGCACGTTGCAACATGCCACCGGAAAATTCATGCGGATATTGGTTGTAGCGCTTTTCCACATTGGCAATGCCCACCTTGCGCATGACTTCCATCGAAATTTCCTTGGCTTTTTTCTTGTCCTTGGTGATGTGCAGCAGGGTGGCCTCGTTAATCTGATTGCCAATGGTGTACATGGGAGAGAAAGCCACCATCGGCTCTTGAAAAATCATGGAAATTTCCTTGCCGCGAATGGAGCGAATCTTGTCGTTCTTTTTTTGATTGGCCAGACTGATAAGTTCCACCTCACCATGCTGTGAGGAATCAAAGAGAATTTGTCCGCTGGACACGCATTTCTTTTCGTTGATGCCCAGAATTGCCTTGCAGGTGAGCGACTTGCCGCAGCCGGATTCGCCGACCAGACCCAAGGTCTCGCCTCGTTTCATTTCAAAGGTGACACCGCGCACGGCAGTCAGAAGACCCTCCGCCATATGGATGTCTACATGGAGGTCTTTTACTTCCAGAATATTATCTTTATTCACGATTTGCTTGCCTCTATTTCCTTATTTGTACGGATCTGCCGCGTCTCTCAGACCATCGCCGAGGAAGTTATAGGCTAAAACAGTCAGCACCACGAAGATAATGGGAATCAGCTTGTGGGGGTTGCTGGCGATTTCCGTAACTGAGCTTGCCTCTTGCAGCAGAACGCCCCAACTCGTTGCGGGGGATTTGATGCCGAGTCCCAAGTAGGACATGGAGGTTTCTCCAACGATGGAGCCGGGAATGCTCATGGTCATCGCAACAATCAGATAGCTCATAAAGCCTGGCACCATGTGCTTCCAGATGATGCCCCATGTGGAAACGCCGGAGATTCTGGCCACCATCACATAGTCCTCGTTCTTTAGAGAGAGCATTTTACCGCGAACAACACGCGCCATGCCCGTCCAGTTAATGAACGACAGAATCAGCGTCATGTAAAAGTACATTTTGACGGTAGAAATGCCGGCAGGAATGGCCACGGAAAGCGCCATCCACAAGGGAATCTGCGGAACAGCACCGATGACCTCGATGATGCGCTGGACGATGATATCAAACATTCCGCCGAAGTAGCCGGACAGAGAGCCAATCAGAATACCTAAGAAAAAGCTGATCACGGCGCTGGCAAAGGGGATGGTTAGGGAAACTTGACTGCCGTACAGTACTCTCGAAAAGAGGTCACGTCCCAGCGAATCCGCGCCGAAAAGCATCAGTTTCGCACCTGTGCCACCGTTGCTACCCGTTCCTACGCCGAACAGATGCAAATCCATCTGAAACAGCCCGAGAAACTTGTATTCAGTGCCATGTACAAAGAACTGAATGGGATAGTATTCCGAAGTGTCGTCTGTATAGGAGATGGTGAAGGTCTTTTTGTCGATGCTCTTTTCCAGCTTGTAAACATAAGGACCGACAAATTCGCCTTCATAGACAAAATGAATTTGGGTAGGGGAGGCGTTGCGGTAAAGACCATCAAATTCCTCCAGACCGTAAGGCGCAATGAAATTGCCGAAAAGGGCGCAGAAATACAGAATGCCCAGGATGACCATGGAAACACGCGCCAGCTTGTGCTTTTTCAGCTTTCTGCCCATCAAAACCCATTGGGAAGCAAGATAATAGTCTTCCTGAGATTTTTCCTTCTTCTTGAAAAAACGCATTATCTTCCACCTCCGGAGTAACGAATTCTGGGGTCAAGAAATGCCAGCGCAATGTCAGACAACAGGATGCCAATGACAACCAGAATCGCCTGAATCATGACGATGCCGCCAGCCAGGTATACGTCGCCGGTCTGCAGGGCTTTGAGCAGTTCAGGCCCCTGAATGTCAATCATCAGCACCATTGCGGTGACCGTGGAGCCGGAGAACAGGGTGGACAGCACGCCGCCCAGACCGGAAACGGTGGGGTTGATGGCAGCACGGAAGCAATACTTCATGATAATCTTGTGCTCTGGGACACCCTTGGCGCGGGCAGTCAGCGTATACTGCCGACCGACTTCATCCAGCATTTGGGCGCGCACGGAGCGGATGATGCCGCATGTGCCGGATGTACCGATAACAAGAAACGGTATAATCATGCTCTTGAGGAATGGGAAGAAGCCGCTTAAATCCAAGCCGACATTGGCGTTTCCTGTCCATTTATACGATAAGTACATCAGCATAAATGCCAATATAAAGTTTGGTATGGCAGCGCCGAGAAAGCCAAAGAACGAGGATATGTAGTCCCCGATGGAGTACTGATGCGTGGAGGCATAAATCGCAATGGGCAGCGATATGCCGTATTGGAACAGTAGAATTAACGCGGAAACCAGAATTGTCAGCGGCAGACGGTCGTTGATGACAGCCAGGACGTTTTTGCCATAAGCAAAGGAATACTTCCAGTCATGGTGAGAGCCGTACAGCCGGTAATAGGAGGAATCCGACGGAGTCCAGATGATGCCGGTAACCCACTTGATATACCGCTCGAAAATCGGCAAATCCAGGCCGTACTCTGCACGCAGTGCATCTGCCTCTGCTTGGCTAACAAATTCACCCTCTGAAGCAAGCTTGGAAATTTCTCGATCCACATAGTCCGTTTCGGGAAGCTGGATGACGAAAAAAATCAGCACCGAAATCAGGAACAGTGTGGGAATAAACATGAGCAGCCGCTTGATGATATATTGGACAAGATCACGCTGAAAAAACTCCTTTGCCGAACGAAGGAAATGCCCGCTTCCAAGGCTCATTTTCTGTTCATTCATGCATATTTCCTTTCATACAACAAGATAAAGCAGGGGAGCAGGGAAACTGGTTCCCCGCCCCCCTGAACCGGAATGTGCGTTATGATGATTACTCGGCTTTGTACAGCGTCTCATAGTGGACGATGTTTGCGTACATATACAGGTCAGCCCAAACCAGCTCGTCAGGATAATTCTTCAGGCTGGAGGTAACCAGATTGTAGTTGCCCGCGCTCTGCAGGTAAGCGATGGTCCACAGATTTGCCTTGTGGATTTCGTAGATCTCCAGGTTGTAGGCTTCTCTCTCCTCGGTGTTGGGCGTTGCTTCCCACTTCTCATAGATTTCAAGCAGCTTCGCCATGTCACCGGTCGGCTCAACGCCGCTTTCGCCGTTCGTGCCATACCAGGTGCCGAAGTCACCGTACCATTCAGCGGACTGGATGATCGGAACGAAGGGAGCAGCACGGTCAGACATGGACAGACCGCCGATGTTGGTGTGAGGCTGAATGACAGCAGTCCAGTCGTTGTTGTCGATTTCGATATCGAACGTGGCCATCTCGTATTCCTTCCAGGCAGTCTTGATGCCAACAGCATTGTAATACTGTTCAAGGATGGGATACTGATCCACAGCGCCGGAATCCAGATAGCCATAGAAGGTCAGCAGGAAGTCAGAGCCATCAGCAAAGTCATAGAAGCCGTCACTGCCCATAACCAGACCACATTCAGCCAGCAAGCTCTTTGCAGTTTCGGGGTCATACTCTGTCCATTTGGTGATCCACTCTTCGTCATAGCCGAAGTTGCCGAGCTGAGGTGCAGACTGACCGGGCTCAAGGAAACCGTCAAAGAGCAGGTTGGAAAGCTCCTTGCGATCAACAGCGATGGAAATGGCATGACGGAAATTGATGTTGTTGAACAGCTCAGCATAATTGCTGTCCTTGTGGGTATAGTTGAAGGTGACACTCACGGTGCCCCAGTCAGTGCTGGAGAAGGTGCGCAGCACAGCGGCATCACCCATGTCAGAAAGGATGGAAGCGATGTCAGCCATGTTGACATTCAGAATATCGACTTCGCCGGAGCGGAACAGAAGCTGATCCTGACCATCTTCAGAAGTCTTGGTGTACACGATGCTGTCACAGTACGGAAGCTGCTGACCAGCTGCGTC
This sequence comes from Anaerovoracaceae bacterium, assembly GCA_963590165.1. Classification (GTDB taxonomy): domain Bacteria; phylum Bacillota; class Clostridia; order Christensenellales; family Aristaeellaceae; genus UBA11524. The sequence goes on along the minus strand of CAVANO010000001.1, from coordinate 24,434 downwards.
TACCTTCCAGTAGTAAGCATTGCGGTCGAGGTGGCAGACGGTGCTGCTGTTGGTCTCGCCTTCACGAAGCACGAAAGAGTTCAGCGTGGGGAGACCGCCGATGTTCCAGCAGTTATAGGAAACAGCTTTGCCAAGATCTTTGATGGTCGCCTTGTCAACGCCCTTGGCCAGTGCGTTCGCAAGCACCTGCTCGTCGGACAGACCGGTATCCGGCCAGTACTCGTTCTCCACATAGATGGAGGAGGGGATCAGGTCGGACAGCCAGTGAGAGGGAGCCCAGCACCACTTGAAGTCGCCGTTTTCGATGAAGTCGGCGGGATACTTGGCAGTGTCGAATGTCCAAGTGACAGTGTAGTCATCGACCTTGGTCAGCTTGGCGTAGTTTTCGGTTTCCTTGTCAATCAGTGCAGTCCAGCTCTTCTTGGTGTCGAAGTTGGAAAGATGGCACATATAGTACCAGAAAGTGATATCGTCGGCGTTGAAATCTTCGCCGTCGGACCACTTCATGCCTTCGCGCAGATGGAAGGTCCAGACAGTGTAGTCATCATTATATTCGTAGCTCTTGATGACGTTGGGATAATAACTGCCGTCGGTGTTGCGGCGGATGATGGTTTCCAGCGTGGGGCGGGAAAGATCCCAAGAGCCGCCGCCGCCCACCAGATTGATGGTGCCGCCATAGGTGCCGATTGAAAGCTCGGCGCCGGTGGCATCCTGCGTGGAAACGAAAATATCAGCCGCAACGGGCAGACGATCCTCAACCTTGCCGTAAGTGCCCAGCGCTGTGATGGCGGGTGCTTCGGAGTAGGAAGCGGAAGTCTCTGTTGCAAAGGCTACAGAGGTCAGAACCAGCATCAGAGCCAGAAACAGAGCGGTGAGTTTCTTCATTGTTGCATTCCTCCTAATGCTTGTCTATCGTTCGGAAAACGCATCTTAGGCATTGCCATACAAATGAGGTGACGCGAAGAATGGTGAATTCTGTGTCAGATGATACAGGAAACTGGCGAAGTAATGATTTGTTTCATTGCATCATATGACACAAAAGGCACATTCAACAGCATTCCTGAATTGCTCAGCGTTGCCTTAAACTTTAATTTGATTATACATTATTTCACAGAAAAAGTCTACGCATATCATGCTTTTTCTAAAAAATATTATTGCATATCATGCTTTTACGGATGCGTGCGCAGATCAAGCCGATGCCGTCACCTGCGCCGATTTGTCTTTTTTTGTTCCCATTCTGTCACGCAAATGATTTTTTCAACTGCGATATTGATGAAATTGAAGTTGTGTGCTACACTTATAATGCAATATATTTGAAAGCAAGCCTTTTCGCTGAAGCCTGCAGCAAATAGCATTGTACAGATACTGCCGCCGTTGATCATGCGGATATCAGCGGCAGTGAAAGAATAATGCAGGGAGAACAGTTATGTTGCTGAATAACGTCTTATATTATGAAGAACAGTATGCCATTCACGTGAATAAAGCAGATGACGGCATCTTCTATTTTTTCGATTATGACAGCCGCAGTGCGGATTGCAACATGAAATTCCAGCATTTTCACCCCTTTTATGAATTGTGCATTCCGCTCTATCCGAACATGATTCATTTTATCGAGGGCATCCCCTATGAGGTGCACGCCTTTGATATTATCGGGATTTCCCCGACAAGGTTGCATAAAACGCAATATCCGAACGGTAAGACCTGCAAGCGGCTCATCATCCAGTTTAATATGCCCGAACATGTGTCGGGGCTGTCCAATGAGTATGAGCAGCTATTGGGTGTTTTCAATCAAAATGTGCCCATTTTCCGTTTTGATTTCGAGCTGCAGCGGCGCCTCTTCGGAAAAATTAACGACATCTATTTTCTTTCTACGAAGGAAGATCCGATGCGCAATTTGATTATTCATCAGAAGTTTATCGAGTTCCTGATCTTGCTTTTTTTGAATAAGGATAGCAATATTTATAAAAGGGAAACCACCCTGTCTGAACTGGAGCAAAAAATCTACAGGGTCGTAGGCTGCATCCATGCGCATTATCCGGAAAATCTGAGTCTCGAAATGCTGGCTGAAACGCACAATATCAGCACCAGCTATCTTTCGCATCGCTTTAAGGATGTTACCGGCTTTTCCGTCACCGACTATATCCAGATGACCAGAATCCGCAACGTACAGGCGCTGCTCATCAATTCAGACATGCCCATCACCGAAATTCCCGCCTTGTGCGGGTTCAATAGCTTTTCTCAGTTCAATCGTGTGTTCAGAAAGTATATCGGTATTTGCCCTTCACAATATAGAAAAGATAAGCGAATTCAGCATTCGGAATCGGCAATGTAAACAATCAACACGTTCAGCCAGGCGTTTCCAGCAATTTTGCTTGTGTTGTAAAGGCATAAATGGTATAATATTCATAACAAATCACGGAGGTGCCATCGTGATCAGGATTGCCATTTTGGAGGATGAACAGATTGCCATCAAGCGTGCAGAGGAGCTTCTGTCGCGCTTTGCGTCCGAGACCGGTAAAGAATTGCGCATCAGCGCGTATACCTCTCCTGTGGACTTCCTGGAGAACAGGAATGCACAGTACGATATTATTCTGCTGGACATCGAAATGCCGTATTATAACGGACTCGAGGTGGCGCAGCGGATTCGCTCACATGATGAAGACGTCATCATTATCTTTGTTACGAACATGGCGCAGTACGCGCTCAAGGGCTATCAGGTGCAGGCGTATGATTTTCTGGTGAAGCCTGTCACCTATCCGCAGATTGAAACGCTGATGGCGCGCGTTGTGCGGAAAATCGAGCAGAAGCAGCAGGAATATCACCTGACCGTCAAGGCTGCTGACGGACTGCATTCGCTGGCAGTGTCTGAGTTGTATTACATCGAGGTCATCGGGCATCGGCTCATCTATCACACGGCATCCGGCAATTTCAGCGCATGGGGAAGTTTGAAGGCGATCGAGGCGGAACTGGCGCCTTATCACTTTGTTAAATGTAACGCCTGCTATCTTGTCAATCTGAAATACGTTTCAGCGGCCGACAAACTGACCGTGACCGTTGCTGACGATGCGCTTGCCATCTCCCAATCGCGGAAAAAGCCGTTTATGGATGAGCTGACCGCCTATTTGAGGTGCTGATATGGCGTACATCAAAGAATATGTGATTATCCTTGACTACTGGTTGAAGCTCCTGCTGTCATCGCTGATTTTCCTGCCGTACTTTGATAAACGCAAAGGATTTTGGTGGAAACTGCTGCTGGTGCTTTTGGCGGGTCTTGTCCTCACCGGCATTGTCGCGATGAATCCGCCGGATGAGCACGAATTCATTGAAACAGCTGTTGTTTATTTCGTTTTTACGTTGCTCATAAACGTCTATTTGCTTGTTTGCCTTTGCGCTGACGTGATGACATATGTGTTCTACTGGTTTTACATTCTTTTTCTGACCGGTCCGATTGATATGGTGCGCAAGGCGCTCGAAGTGGTCGGTCTCATCCAGACCAATACGCTGCTGTACTGGCTCGTCACGTTGCTGCTGATGGCAGCTGTTTATACTGCCGGGTATTATCTGATTACAAAGCGGGCAGACCGTTATCAGGGACTTCTTATACAGAAATCCATGCTGTTCCTGTATTTGATGAACAACCTGATTATCTCCATCATTGCTTTTGTCGCTTTCATGCTGATTCCGGTGAACCGCGTGTATTCTGCGCTGCTGTTTCTCTGCGCAGCGCTGTACCATATTGTTTCGCTTGCCGTGCAATTCATGTACATCATGAAGCAATACGGCGAGGTGCAGGCAGTACGCGAGCGTGCCGAGCGCGACACAATAGAGCAGGTTTCACACGAGACGCAAAAGCAGTATGAGTTGCTCAAGAATAATATTGAAATCATCAATCTGAAGTGCCATGATATACGCCGAATCCTGCAAAACCGCGATGGCGATAGCAACGACTATCTGCGCGAAGCGGAAGAGGCTGTTGAAATTCATGATTGCATCATGAAAACCGGCAACGAGGCGCTGGACGTTCTGCTGACAGAAGCCGCGCTTCGCTGCCGGAATCATGGAATTCAATTGTCCTGCATTGCTGACGGCGAGAAGCTGTCTTTCATGCCGCTGTCGGATATCTATACGCTGTTTGGTAATCTGATTGACAATGCGATTGAGTATGTGTCCACGCTGCCGGATGAAGAGCGTTTCATTCGTCTGTCTGTCAAGGCTGCGAATAGTTTCCTGCTGATTCATGCGGAAAACTACTTTGATGGCGATTTGCAGTTGGTGGACGGGCTGCCGCGCTCCACGAAGGGTGATGACCGTTATCACGGCTTCGGCACGCGCTCCATCCGCAAGACCGTCGAGAAGCATGGCGGCACAGTGCAGATTCGCAGCGAGGACAAACTATTCCAGATCGACCTGTGCATCCCGATTCCTGCTCAGGCCTTATAAGGCACCTTCAATTCAGCATTGCCAAGTTTGCTGACTGCCTTGACCGTCACGTTGCCGGTCGGTTCGATGACTGCCATTGCTTCGCCGTAATACGTATCGGTTGTATTGGTGAGGAAGCCGTGCGGATTATACGGGCACGCACTGCCCAGTGCAATCAACTTGCCGCCGTCCACCGTCACCTGAATGTTGCCGCGTTCGAGCGGTTTCACATGCCCGTCAGCATCCGTATAGCGCAGGCGGACATACAGCAGCTCGCCCGGCGCAACCGTCTTTTTCTCCGGCAGTAGCGTAAGCCTCGTTACTTTTCCAGCGGTTTGCAGACTTGTTTCTGACAGCTTTCGCCCCTGTGCATCGCGCGCAATCGCTGTTAGCGTGCCGTCCTGATAAGTTGCTACAAAGGAGGCGCGGTGGTTCCTGCCGAGTTTTTTGCGTCCGATGGACTTGCCGTTGAGCACAAGCTCTGCCTCTGCACCCTGCGCGTATACCTCAACAGTCGTTTTCATGCCGTTGCAGCCATTCCAACTCCAGCTTTCCATAGTGTTCGTGAAGCGCCATGCGGCTGGGCTATGCTTTTGTCCGGCAAACTTGACCGGCACAACACCAATGCGGATCGGCGATTGATGGTACGCCACCTGCGTGTATGCCATCATGCCGTTCGGTGTGCCGAGAAGGTCGAGGGAGCCGCAGCCAGCCGTCAGCCAGTTTTCATCATGTTCGAAGTTCGGAGCGTATTCACTGTATTCCCACGCACCCAGCCCGACTTCACCAAGATAGTCGATGCCTGTCCACTGGAAATCACCGATGAGCGCCGGATTTTTCTTCGCAAGATCATAGAAGTCACCTGCATCGCCTGCGAATGTTTCGCTGCCGAGGATGACACGGTTCGGATAAATCCGTAAATCACGCCGGTAGCGCTTCATGCCGTAGTTGTAGCCGGCAATGTCGAGCTTCCCGAATGCGTCGCGCGTCTTGGCGTTGCTACCGTGGAGCGTTGCACCGAATTTCATGAAACCGGCACCAAGCAGTCCGGCAACATTATTGATAAACTCGCTGCCGACTGCTTTTTTCTTTGTCTTGCCTTTGCTTTTTGCGGCTTTTTCCGCTTCAGCCTTTGCCTTTTCATCGGAATACACGCCGAATCCGAGCGAGGATAGGTAATTGAAGAACAGGTTGATGCCGCACGTTACCGGCCGGTCATCGAGGCTGTGCAGATAAGCTGTCATCTGTTCGGTCAGCGCGATGCCCTTTTTCTGCGCTGTTTCGCTGACCTCATTGCCGATTGAGTACATAATAACCGACGGATGATTGCGGTCTTTTTCGACCATCAGCGTCAAATCATTCCGCCAGTTGTCCTCGAAGAACGATGCATAGTCATATTCCGTCTTATGGATGTACCACATGTCGACATATTCATCCAATACCAGCATACCCAGTTCATCGCAAGCATCCAACACCGCCCTGCTGACAGGATTGTGTGCCGAGCGGATGGCATTGTAGCCGGCTTTGCGAAGCAACTCCACCTTACGTCTTTCGGCAAATGGATGACCTGCTGCACCGAGCAGCCCGTTGTCATGGTGCATGCAAGCACCCAGCAGAATGATGCGTTCACCGTTGATGCAGAAACCGTGCTGCGCATCGACCTCCACCGTGCGGATACCGAAACGCACCTCCTGCACATCATCCAGGCACGTTATGCGGCAGGTGTAGAGTTTCGGATGTTCCGGACTCCACCGTGCAGCGTCCTTCAGTGTAAACAGGCATTCGCCATTGTCGGAGTTCGCCTCAGCCAGTTTCCGGCTGCCATCGAGGATTTCCACGCGGACGGTACACTTCCTGCTTGTCTGGTACGCCACGCGAACCTTGCATGAGGAGGCATCAAGTGTTTTGATGCAGATGCTTTCCGGCAGCACGTGCGTTTCAGGCAGGCAAATGAGTGACACCGGGCGGTAGATGCCTGCGCCGGAATACCAGCGGCTGCTTGGCTGTTCTGCGTTATGGGCAATCACCCGCAACGTATGTATTCCCTCTGTCACCGGTACATGGAAGCCGAAATACCCGTTTGGATGGGCATATACGCGCATTTCGTCCAGATACACCTCTGCCCGATGGTAAACACCCTCAAATTCCACGTACCTTGCATCCGTTGGGGCTGTGAATTCGGTCACGTATTCGTAATCTCTTGCTGCAAACCAGCCCGTGTTTGTTCCGCCAGGCGAATCAGCCGTTCTCGGCTCAGACAGCATGGCGTCATGGGGCAGGGTGACCTCCTGCCAGTCGTTTTCTCCCAGATGGGCAAAGCGCCAGCCGGTATTCATGCTGATGATTTTCATTGTTTCCTCCGAAAAAAGCAGGCGGCTGCCGCGGACATTGCCACAACAGCCGCTGCCGTATGATGCAGGGATTGGATTATGCCTTTTTACCCTTGAAGCAGGCGATGATGCTCAGCACGCATGCGAGCAGCATCATGACCATGTATGCCGCGACCTGCGGAAAGTTGCCGCCCTGGAAGCTGATGTCGTTGATCTTATCGACCACTACGGCAAGACCTTCATTGATGATCATGCCGAAGCCTGCAGAGAAGCAGACCGACGCAAGCAGGGACAGAAAGTCCACATGCGAGAACGCGTAAATCACCGTGAGCACGATGCCGCCGGCAAGCGAGGCAATCAGAGGTACACTGAAATTCGTGTTCAGCGTCATTGCCTTCTGCGTTGCACCGAGAATGACGGTTACAACAGCAAGCACTGCCGAAATCATCAAGAGGAGCACATCGGCGCTTTTTAATTGTTTCGTGTTCATTTTGCTTCCTCCTTGTTCTGATTCTTTTTCGGGAAATAGGCATTCTTCACATAGAGGATGACGCAGAGCAGCGTCAGCAGCCCGAACATGCCCTGCAGTCCCATCAGGACGTACTGCCACCACGCGGTATAGCTCGAATAGGAGACATTTGCGGTTGTCGTTTCTTCCTCGGAATCGGATACAATCAGGTTCATCATGGAACTGCGCGTGTACGACCACAGGATGTGATGGGCACTTTCCTGCGCTGCCTTGAGCATTGCGCTGTCCTTCTTGCGGGAAATCAGCGTCTGCAGGCTCTTAGAGCGGTCGTTGCCGCCGAAGATGTTCGTGCCGTTGATCATCATGTCCGCCGTGACCGCATAGTCGCCCTCAGCGATGTAGTCGGTCATGGTGTAACCCTGATAGCCCCATTCGTCGCGCAGAAGCTTATTCTGTACAGTTGCATCCGCCGCCATGTACACCGGACCGATACGGTTGTAAGAGGTCATCATGCCGATACCGCCATCGCAGGTCACGCCGCCTTCATATGCGCGCAAGTAAATTTCGCGGATTGCCTGCTCGTTGGAGAACGTTGCGACACCCTGACGGTCATATTCCTGATCGTTCATGAAGAAGTGCTTAAAGTTGTTGATCAGCCCCTTGCTGGCCATGGCGTTGTTCATCGTCCTGCCGACGTTCCAGCTGATGACGCTGTCCTCGGAGAAGTACTCCGCGGAACGGCCGGAGAACGGCGTGCGATGGGTATCCGCGCCCGGACCGTGAATGGTGTGAACGCCTGCAAACAGTGCGTCCTCGCCGACAAATTCGCCGTAACGGCGCTGAACGTCCTCGTTCCAGGAGGCTGCCATCAGTGTGTTGGCCGCATAGCCGGTCGCAATGTCGCCGTCGCCGACCTTGTAGCGCTGAGAGACGCCTTCGGAGCCTTCGGACGTGATGGTTGCGGGCTTGCCGATGCTTTCAATCGCTGCCTGACCGTAGTTTTCGCTTGTGAGCGTGCCCAGTTCGGCAAGCGTCATCTTCTTAATCAGCTCGTCCCAGCGGGGATCGTCATAATCTGCGCCAACCATGTCCGCCAGCATCAGGTCAGATTCCACCGCGTAATCCACGCCCTTTTGAGGTGCCGCCGTGTCTTCCGACTTTGTGTATGTGCCGGTCTGCAGCGCTGCCTTGAGCTTGTCGTTCATGGCGAGCGTTTCACCGTTCGACCATGTGCCCTGCCAGTCGCTGCGGCTCAGGTAGGTTACCTGCTTTTCATCGTAGTAGTAGTTTGCATCCGCATAGTCAAACAGGTTATGAACTTCCGTTTCGGTGTACTGGCTCTTCAGGTAACTCGTATCGTCGAATGCATCGAGATGCCACTTCTTCGCGTTGCCTGCATTGCCGGTCACCGCGTTGCCGTCTTGGTCAACCATGCCGGTCGCGCCCTTGGCTGCCAGCACGTTGTTCAGCGCATCATGCGCATTGTCGCCGACTGCGATGTAGTAATCACCGCTGTCGAGGATATAGCCGCCTTCGCCGTCATGAGCGGTTGTGTCGTAGCTTGCCAGCAGATAGCGGCTGAGTTCAAGCTTCACCGTCTGGCTCTTGCCAGGCTGGATGATGTCCGTTTTTGTGTAGCCCAACAGCTGAATGGCTGCCTTCTCGACGCCGTTTTCCTTGTCGTAATCGGTATAAGGAGACTGTGCGTAAATCTGCACGGGCACCTTGCCAGCAACGTCGCCCGTGTTCTTTACCGTCACGCTGATCTTGAACACGTCTGCGGAAGCGTCATATTCGACACTATCCAGCTTCTGCTCGAACGTCGTGTAGCTCAGACCATAGCCGAAGGGATAGACGACTTCGTCCGCATAGCTCCACTTGCCGTCTTTCGAGGCAAACACGCCGGCATCGCCGTCCGCATTGCCCTGTCCCAACACGCTGTCCTCGTAGCGCGTTTCATAGTACTTGTAGCCGACATAGATGCCTTCCTGATAGACCACGAAGCGGTTCTGATACGTCTGCACGCCGTCCGCCTCGGTGAAACGGTATTCGCCAAAGTTTTGCGCTGCCGCAGAGGACAAGGAGTCCGCCGCGTATGTTGCGACAAGTCTGCCGGATGGGTTCGCATCGCCCTTGAGGATGTTGACAACGCCGGGAAGACCGTAGTAGCCGGGGTTGCCGATCCACAGGCATGCATCGACATTGTACTCATCCAGCCAATCCAGTTCCAGAGGATAGACACTGTTAATCAGCACGATAATCTTGCTGAAAGCGCCGGAATCACGAATCATCGCGAGCATATCGCGCTCGTTCTGCTGCAGCGCCAGGGAAGAGATGCCTTCCGCATTGCACTTGGACATGTCGGTGCTTTCGCCGCCGGCACGGTACAGCACGACAATCGCCGCATCGGCATACTGACTGAAGGTGCCCTTGATATCATCGGTGTAGAAGCTGATTGGATCCTCGCCGGTCTGTTCTTTTTCATCGCCAGACTTGACGTAGGAAACCTCGCTCGATGCATAGGCATTCCACAGCGTCTCGTTGATCGTGAAGCCAGCATCGGTGAAAGCCTTCTTCAGGTTGATTTCTCGGTCAGGGTCAGCCGAACCGCCGCCGTTGGAGTTGCGGTAGCGCATATTCGCACTGGCATGACCGAACAGGCTGACATTCTTGACGGAACTGTCCAGCGGCAGCACGCCGTCATTCTTCAGCAGCACCGAGCCTTCCTCAAGCTGCTCGATGCAGAATGCCATCTCGTCAGCAATCAGTTTCTCGAGATTTTCTTCGGTAATTTCGCCGTAGCTCGAGGAGAAGGTGCCGCTCGTTGCGACCGTTGCGCCGGATATGCCGAGGAAGTTGTTGATGCCGCCGGCATTCGTGTTCGCAATTTGTCCGCCGAAGATGGAGAGCATCAGCAGAAACGCCATGACAGCGGATAAGCCTCGCCAGAGGTTCTTTTTCATCGTATTCACCTCATCTTGTCGATAAAAAGCGCCGGTCTGCGCTCAGTCTGAGACCGGGCAGACCGGCATCGGTGTCATTCCTGATTCAGCGGATTAATATGCGCTCTCGCCGGAAGCGATGTCCGTGTAGTTGGTGAAGGAGATCATTTCCGCTACCTTGTGGTCGGAACCGAGGATGATTTCCATGCCGATGGTCGCATGAGCCGTCATCGCTGCCTTGACTTCATCGGTTGCGTCCACGTCGGAGTCGTATTCGCCGGACACGCAGCGGTCAACGCTCAGGAGGTTGATGATGGTGTCGCCCAGTTCCTCGTCGATTTCGGTGACCTCATACGTGCCGTAGACCGTTGCCGCACCGTAGAAAACGGGGTTGTAGGTCTCGCCGCCGTCAGAGGAGTACAGGGTGCACATGGCGGACGTCAGGATGTAGGTGCCGTCCTCGAGCAGGGTGATGGTGCAATTCTCGCCGGTCATCAGGGCACCCTGGTCGATGATACGCGGAGACACGGTCGTCAGCGACCACGTGCCGGTGGTGGTGCCTTCAGCAGAGGCAACAGCAAGGAAGCAGGTTAGCGCCAGAACAAGCGCCAGAACGATGGACAGGGTCTTTTTCATGGGTTCTTCCTCCTAATTCTTCTTGGCAGGTGTGCGGCTTTTCCGTTCACCTGTCTGTTGGCTCTTTTTTATCACTTCCAGACCAGATTTGAAAGGGATTTTGCATAATCGCCGTTTTCTATTTCATAATTCCATGGAATGCTTGAAAATTATCATGAAATGATGATGATTTCACGGTGCAAAAAACGTGATGACTCCATACGGAATCATCACGTTCATCAAGCAAGCAGGAGGCTTTTTCACGGAAAGCTGTCTTCACATTACCGTAATCTTATTCAAATGAAGTGTGGAAGAGATAGGCGTTCTCATTGTATGCTTTGTAAAGAGTATTTGAAATCTTTTGCCGCTTCATGGACAATCGGAGAAGAACGTGATACACTAAAGCAAAAGTCAATCGTGAAGGAGAATCAATCACGTGAAGCTGAACATGAAGCGGACGGTTCTGGTTGGACTTGCATTCCTGTCGATTTGCACCTTTTGGCAGATGTATGACAGTGTGATGACGCTGATGCTAACGGATACATTTCGGCTGAATGAGACATTGGCAGGGATGGTAATGGCGGCAGACAATGTGTTGGCGTTGTTCCTGTTGCCTTTTTTCGGGGCACGATCAGACAAGACGAGCACGTCCATCGGGCGCAGAATGCCGTTCATCTTGGGTGGTACGGCAGCGGCTGTTGTGCTGATGAACATCCTGCCCCTGCTGGACAATGCGTATGCCGCATCGCCATCGCCTGTGGTGTTGGGCTGCTTCATTGCCGTGCTGGGTGCACTGCTGGTGTCAATGGGGGTATATCGTTCGCCGGCAGTTGCGCTGATGCCCGACGTGACGCCCAAGCCGCTGCGCAGCCGTGCAAATGCCGTTATCAATCTGATGGGTGCAATTGGCGGCATCCTGTACCTGGCACTGGCGGCAGTCCTGTATCCGTCTGCCAAGACATCCGTTGGACATGTGGACTATCAGCCGCTTTTCTTGATTGTATCGCTGATTATGTCGATTGCAGTGCTGATTCTTTTCCTGACAGTGAAGGAAAAGCGCCTGTCGGACGAGAACCGCTGCATCGAAGCGCAGCATCCGGAATGGAACCTGTCCGAGAAGGATGAATCGGGCAAGGAAGTGCTGCCGCGGCCTGTCATGCGGTCGCTGAATTTCCTGCTGATGTCCATTTCGCTCTGGTTCATCGCCTACAACGGCGTGACAACGTGGTTCACCAAGTACGTGGAGGAGGTCATGGGTGCCGGATTGGGCGGCGCATCGACCTGCCTGCTTGTCGCGACAGCCGGTGCAGTCGTGTCTTACATTCCAATCGGCATCATTGCTTCGAAAATCGGCAGAAAGCGCACGATTCAGGCAGGCACGTTGCTGCTGAGCCTTTGCTTCTTACTCGGCTACGTCCTGACGAGAGCGGCGACCAGCATCACGCCGGTTATGTACATCGTGTTTGCACTTGTCGGGTTGGCATGGGCGGCGATTAATGTGAATTCCCTGCCTATGGTGGTGGAGATGTGCCGCGGCAGCGACATCGGAAAGTTCACAGGCTACTACTACACGTTCTCTATGGCGGCACAGGTCGTGACACCGATTACTGCCGGAACGCTGATGAGTGCACTTGACTATCGTGTGCTTTTTCCGTACGCCGCGATTTTCTCCGCACTGAGTTTCGTGACGATGTGCTTCGTCCGTCACGGCGATACCAAGGTCGAGGCCAAGAAAGGACTCGAAGCCTACGAGGACATGGATGTCGACTGATGGCAGACAGAACAAAATGAATATGATAAAAAAACCGCAGCTGTTCGACATGAGCAGCTGCGGTTTAGGTTACATGTGCTGCGCTGAAGACGTTCCGCGGACTTCGTCCGCTTCTCTTCGTCCGCTTCTCTGTTCAGCGCTCGCTTATCATACTTGGTGACATTTGCATTGTTGAATTTGAGATTTGATTGGGGCTTTGCCCCAACCCCTACAAGGGGTAGAAAAAGGGACGAAGTCCCCCCTTGACCCGTTGTTAGAGCTGTGCGAGCTCTTTGTAGAGCTCCTTATTCGCCTGATAAAGCTTGGTATACAGCGCATAGACCTTCTCATACTGCGGAATATTCTCCGGAATCGGATTCTGCGCAGGATTCTCATGAATCATCGCCTTGCATGCTTCTGGCACGCTTTGATACAATCCGGCGCCTACGCCAGCCAGTATTGCTACGCCCAGCGCGGGACCTTCAGTGTTCACCGTGGTCGCAACAGGCATCTGGAACACATCCGCCAGCATTTGACGCCACAGCGGGCTCTTGCCGCCGCCGCCGCAAGCCAGCATCGTTTCCGGTGCTACGCCCATGCCGGCGAGGATGTTCAGGCAATCCTTCAGCGAGTACGTCACGCCTTCCATGACCGCGCGGAGCAGGTCACGGCGCGTGTGCATGGCGCTCAAGCCGAAGAACATGCCGCGGCAGTCAGCATCGAGGTGCGGTGTGCGCTCGCCCATCAGGTAAGGCGCATACAGCAGCTTATTGGCACCGATGGGGGACTGCGCTGCCTGCTTGTTCATCAGGTTATAGGGATCTTCGCCCATCTGCGCGGCGGCTTCCTTCTCCGCCATGCAGAAGTTGTCGCGGAACCACTTCAGCGACAGACCCGCTGCTTGTGTCACGCCCATGACATGCCATGCACCGGGCACAGCGCAGCAGAACGTGTGCACACGCCCCTTGGGGTCGATGGCGAGCTTGTCGGTGTGGGCAAACACAACGCCGGATGTGCCGATGGTAGTGAATGCACGTCCGTCCTCGACAACACCGGTGCCGACTGCAGCGGCCGCATTGTCACCTGCACCGCCGACAACGAGCGTATCCTCGCTCAGACCGGTCAACTCAGACGCTTCCTTCGAGATGTGACCCGTGACTTCGCAGGATTCATAGACCTTTGCCAGCAGGGAAGGATCGATGTCCAGCATATTCAGCAGCTTTTCCGACCAGCAGCGGTTCGGCACGTCGAGCATCTGCATGCCGGATGCATCGCTGACTTCAGTGGCGTAGTCGCCGGTGAGCATATAGCGCACATAGTCCTTCGGCAGGAGGATGTGACGGCACTTGGCGTACACTTCAGGCTCATGGTTACGCACCCAAAGCAGTTTTGACAGCGTAAAGCCGGTTAGGGCAGGGTTTGCTGTGATCGCAATCAGCTGGTCGCGTCCGACAATTTCGTGAATCTGGTCACATTCGGCTGCTGTGCGCTGGTCGCACCAGATGATGGACGGACGAAGCACGTGTCCATTTTCATCCAGCATAACAAGACCATGCATCTGACCGCTGATGCCCAGCGAAACAACGTCTTTCTTGTCCACACCGGATTTCGTCAGCACCTGCTGAATTGTGCCGACAGCGGCGTGATACCAATCCTCAGGCTTCTGCTCCGCCCAGCCGTTCTGCGGTTGATACAGCGGATATTCAATCAGCGCTGAGCAAATGACCGTGCCGTTCTGGTCGAACAAGACGGTTTTTGTTCCCGAAGTGCCCAGGTCAATACCAAGTACATACTTCATAAGAAACCATACTCCTCTCTCTGATGGCTGAAATGCTCCTCGATAGCTCTTTCATCCGCTTCATTTTAACGTGATTTCATTCGTTCGTCAAGAGCTGGCACAAGACTTTCTGACAGGAATTTTGCGTGTTCGGTTGACAGATGGCGGAAGTCGCTGTATCATGAAGCAGAACAGATTGGAGGAATGAACATGGTTGTGCTGGGCATCGACCCCGGCTATGCGCTGATGGGCTGGGGCGTGGTGGAGTCGCAGGGCAGCCGAATGAAGCTGTTGGGATACGGTTGCGTGGAGACACGCGCCGGTGTTCCGATGCAGCACAGGCTCCGCACTTTGCAGCTCGGTGTCCGCGATCTCGTGAACATCTATCATCCGGATGACGTGGCGTTCGAAGAACTGTTTTTCGCGCGGAACGTGACAACGGCGCTAATGGTCGGTGCGGCACGCGGTGCGGCAATTATCAGTGCGGCGGAGTACACTGAAAATCTCTACGAATACACGCCTATGCAGATAAAGCAGGCGGTCGCCGGCTACGGCAAGGCGGACAAGAAGCAGATTCAGCAGATGGTGAAATTGCTCCTCAACATGAAGGAAACGCCCAAGCCGGATGATGCCGCCGATGCGATTGCATGCGCCATCACGCATTGTCAGTGCGGCATCTCGAGGGAACAGTTCAGGATGAAGTGAATTCATTCTGAATCTGCAAAAGTATGTTTTTCTGATATTCAGACCAATCCACATCATCTAATCGGCTAATGGAATCTCATGCTTTCGGCGGCCTTGTGATTGCCCACGAACCCCTTTGAAAAATATGTCACTTAAGATTCGGCATCAAGAAAGATGACTAATCATCATAAACCAACGGAGTTAACAAGCAATGTATGCATTTATCGAAGGTAAAGTTTGCGAGAAAACCGCCAATTGTCTCGTCATTCTCGCTGGCGGCGTGGGCTATCAGCTCAACTGCTCCATGACGACGCTTCAGGCGGCCCCGCCCATCGGCGAAACTATGCGCTGTTATACCTTTCTGTCTGTTCGCGATGATGCCATGGAACTCTATGGCTTCGCAACGAAGGAAGAGAAGCAGCTTTTCCTGTCCCTGACAGGCGTCAGCGGTGTCGGTGCAAAAATGGCACTGGCACTGCTCGGCGCGATGACGCTGCGTGACCTGAATCTGGCGATTCTGCTGGGTGACATCACAGCATTGTCCCGTGCGCCGGGCATCGGAAAAAAGACGGCGCAACGCATCGTGCTCGAACTCAAGGACAAGGTCAGCCAGGAAAGTGTCAATCAGACAAGCACGCAGGTCAGTCAGCCGCTGACAGGCGCGGCGGCAGATCAGTTTGCCGAGGCAATTGAGGCCTTGACGGCACTGGGCTATTCGTCCGTAGAGGCGCGCGAGGCGCTGTCACATGTGGAAAACAAGGACGCGCCAGTGGATGAGCTGATTCGTCAGGCGCTGCGCAGCATGGCGGGATTGTGAGGCTAATGTGGAAGAAAGACTTGTGACAGGGGAGTTCCAGCAGGATGACGGTGCGGTCGAGATGACACTGCGTCCGCATACACTGCGCGAATATGTAGGTCAGCAGGCAGTGAAGGACAGTTTGAGCATTTACATTCAGGCTGCATTGAGCCGCCACGATGCGCTGGATCATATGCTGCTTTACGGACCGCCCGGCCTTGGCAAAACGACGCTGGCGACGATTGTTGCGGCGGAAATGGGGCAGAACATTCGTGTGACATCCGGTCCTGCGATTGAGCGTCCGGGCGACCTTGCGTCCGTTTTGGCAAACCTTAATCAGGGCGATGTGCTGTTCATCGACGAAATCCATCGACTTTCGCGTGCGGTGGAAGAGGTGCTGTACCCTGCAATGGAGGATTTTGCCATCGACATCATGATCGGCAAAGGTCCGACGGCGCGTTCTATCCGCGTGGCAGTGCCGAAATTCACGCTTGTCGGCGCGACAACACGTGCCGGACAGCTAAGCGCACCGTTGCGCGACCGCTTCGGCATCCTGTTCCGGCTGGAAATGTACAAGCCGGAGGAACTGGCGCAGATTGTCCGCCGCAGTGCGTCCATTCTTGATATCAGTGCCGATGACGACGGCATCATGGAGATTGCGCGCCGCAGCCGCGGTACGCCGCGAATTGCGAACCGGATGCTCAAGCGGGTGCGCGACTATGCGCAGGTCAAGGGCGGCGGCGTCATCAGCCTTGATGTCGCACGGGAAGCGATTGCAATGCAGGGCGTGGACGAGCTGGGACTGGACAAGGTGGATAGAGCCGTCCTCGGCACGATGATGGACAAGTTCGGCGGCGGTCCTGTCGGACTGGATACGCTTGCGGCAACGACTGGTGAGGATGCCGTGACAATTGAGGACGTGTACGAGCCGTACCTGATGCAGCTTGGTTTTCTGATGCGCACGCCGCGCGGACGTGTCTGCACGCCTGCCGCATGGGAGCATATGAAGCGCACACCGCCAAGTCAAAGCAATGGCAATCAGCTAAAAATGGAATTTTAAGGATGGCAGAAGAATCAATGAAAACATCGGATTTTGATTATGAATTGCCGGAGCGCCTGATTGCGCAAACCCCTGTTGAGCCGCGCGACCACAGCCGCCTGATGGTGGTGCACTGCGATACGGGCGTGCGCGAGGACAAGCATTTTTATGACGTGATTGACTACCTCAATCCCGGCGATGCGCTCGTCATCAACGAAACGAAAGTCATTCCGGCACGCTTGCTCGGAGTGAAGGAGGAAACCGGCGTGCCGGTCGAGGTGCTGTTGCTCCGCCGGAAGAATCAGACAGACTGGGAGGCGCTTGTCCGACCGGGACGCCGACTGAAGCCAGGTACAAGCTGCGTCTTTGGTGATGGGTTGCTAAAATGTGAAATCATGGAGAGTGTGCCGGAAATTGGCGGACGTATTGTGCGCTTTCACTATGATGGCGTGTTTGAGGAAATCCTTGACAAGCTGGGTGAAATGCCGTTGCCGCCGTACATTCATGAGAAGCTGGCGGATCAGAGCCGCTATCAGACGGTGTACGCAAAAAATGAAGGATCTGCAGCAGCGCCGACAGCCGGACTGCATTTCACGCCTGAACTACTTGAAAAAATCAGGCAGAAGGGCATCACGATTGTGCCTGTGACGCTGCACGTTGGGCTGGGTACGTTCCGTCCGGTGTCGGTCGAGGACGTCAAGGAGCACGTGATGCACAGCGAATGGTATCAGGTGACGGAGGAGGCGGCGAACAAGCTCAACGCGATTCGTGCTGCCGGCGGACGGCTTGTCTGCGTCGGCACAACGTCCGTGCGCACAATTGAGACGGTCGCGACGGAGGACGGTATTGTTCATCCTGGCGCAGGCGATACGGCGATCTTCATTTATCCCGGCAAGAAGATCAAGGCGGTTGACGCACTGATTACGAACTTCCATCTACCCCAGAGCACGCTGCTGATGCTTGTCAGCACGTTCATGGGTCGTGAGACGGCACTGTCGGTTTACCGCGAGGCGGTCGAGAAGGAATACCGCTTCTTCAGCTTCGGCGATGCAATGCTGATTGACGGCAACCGTGCACCGTTCCTGCTAGAGGAAAGTGCGGATCTATAAAGAAAATTGGGTGTCTGATGCAGTCCGCTGCATGTGCCGCGCCAACATAATCTCGGTAAACAGGACGATGACGCAAGATGCGGTTTTCTTGGCAGTATGTGCCGAACAGCCTATGATCGCGGTGAGCACAGTACATATCAGAAACTGCAGTCATAAAATGCCCGTTCCGCAGTCTCACCGCTTGCCTACGGCTTCGCATCGAGGCTGCGGAACGCATGTGCCATATCGATGTTGCTTTCATGGGTCATCTCTCTTTACAACACAGAATCATGGCAAATAAATTCATTCTTGCCCCTTGCACGCATATTCTAAATATGATATAATGAAGTTCGCTGTCATGGGCAGCATAGCCGGTCGCGTAGCTCAGCAGGATAGAGCGGCTGCCTCCTAAGAAGACGCTTATCTATCACTTTTCTGACTTGCAGAAAAAACGCCTGCGAGTTCAATATACACCGAGTTACGCCCTCAGAGCCTATCACTTTTTGTCTAACAAAAGGCGACAGCTGGTTCTCGAAAGTGAGCGAAAATGGAAAACTTTTCCATATTCATCTAACACCGAAGCCCAAAATCTAACGGATTTTGGACGAGAAAGGATATGAAATCACAACGGCAAGGAATCGAAAAACCCAGTAATATCAACGCTTTCAGCTGATTTGGTCTCGTAGCTCAGCAGGATAGAGCGGCTGCCCCCTAAGCAGCAGGCCGCGCGTTCGAATCGCGCCGGGATCACCAAAATAGCTTCCGCTTTTGCTAAATTTCCATCTAACGATGCGGTTTGGCAAGAAGCGGAAGTTCTCTTTTTATTTGAATATTTTCCTCTTTATGCATCTAACGATTTTCGGCTTTTGTTAGATGGCATCTAACAAAATGCCCATTTATCTAACGCGCAATTTTTCAAAAATTCCGATTTTATCTAATTTTGGCGAGAGACACTGCTAAAAAAGTGATTGCTGCGCTGAGCTTTGCAAATCCGCGCTTGATTTCCTTTGATTTTTCAGCATCTTTTGAAATCTTGTCGGCATCAATTCATAAGTAATTGTTTGCTGAGCCTTGCTCTTTTATCTAACAAAAAAGCCATCCTGTTAGATGGCAAAGTCAGAAATGTTAGATTTTCTAACGACCGCTCACCAATGTTAGATAGCATCAAAAAAGCGTTCCTCCATGCCGAATTTTGTGGCTTAGAGGAACGCTTTATTGACGAATGATTCTTGTTAGCTTACTACTCCATTCCTTTAGAAAGCATCCGGAGCATTTTGACCATTTCAGGATTTTCAAGTAGCTTGATCAGCATCGCAGAGTCAACACCGCTTGACTTAGCTTGGCTTTCAAGCTCACTGCTTTCCGCTTTTTTCGGAATCTTTGGCTCAGAGCCTTGCCCTTCATAGAACGCTTGCTCAATCAGTTCGGCATTCGTGCGGCGGTTTTCATCGAGAATGTGCGAATACTGGTCGGTCACCATTGACGCTTGCGCGTGACCGGAATCGCCCTGAACAGACTTGATATCGCCGCCGTTGAGCTTCAGCTTGTAAGTGATGCTGGAATGGCGAAGACTGTGGAAAACGACAGGCGGGAGGTTATTCTCAGCAATCAAGTCTTGCATTGCTTTGCGAATTCTGTTTCCCTCTGTCGGCGTGCCCTGCGGACCTGCAATGACAAGATTGTAATCCGCATACCCGCTGCCAAGTGCCTCTTTCGTAACATCCTGCTCTTGTTTCCAAGCAATCAGCATTTCAGCCACTGTCTTCGGCAGAAAAACCTTGCGAGTGCTGGTCAGGGTCTTCGGAGTTTTCAGCACCAGCACGGTCTTGTTCCAAGCGCCCGCTTCAGGAAAAACCCGAATGACATCCTTAGAATCCAGCGTATTCATAATCTTCTTGTTGACACGCTGCAATTCCTTGTTTACGAAGATGGAGGCTTTGCCCTCACGAATGCTTTCTTCGGAGATGTCAACGCAATCCCATGTCAACGCTAACAGCTCGCCGAGACGCAGAGAACAAGCAAAAGAAAGATTCAAGCAGAGTTTCAAGCGGTTATCCTGACAGCTTTCAATCGCCTTAAACAGCGTCTGTGCGTCCCAGATCTCACGGCAGTTCGGTGAGGACTTCGGCACTGTGGCAAGTTTTGCAGGATTGTGTTCCAGCAGTTCCCACTTTTCTGCCTGGGTCATCGCGCTGCGCAGCACATTATGAATCTTGCGGATTGTTGCAGGCGTGACATAGGTTGTTGTCTTCTTCTTATACTTCGAGTCGGTTGCCTTCGGCACGGCCGGTGTCTTGAGCAGTTTTGTGTAGTATTGTTCAAGCGTTCTTGCCGTGATTTCCTTGATTTTCAGATGACCGATGATTGGCACAATGTAGTGTCTGATTAATGCCGTGTTGCCGGTATAAGCCGACATCGACCATTTTGTCTTGCCGTACAGATCCACATATTCCTTGAGCAGCTCCTCAAGCGTTATGCAGCAGGGTACTGTGAAGATGCCCTTCTGCTCATTGTACTCAATTTCATTTTTGCGTGCCTTTGCCTCTTCCCGTGTTTTGAAAGATTCCCACTTCTGCTTGCGGTTGCCTTTCTCATCTTGATAGGCGCTGACTACAATGAATTTTCCGTTTCTTGCCTGAATCGAAGCCATAAGTTTTCCTCCGCTATTCTTTTTCTGTTTCCATCATTTCCAGAAGCGCTTCGTTGGCAATGTACCATTTTCGACCGATTTTTTTCGCGCAGATTACCTTGCGGGAAATCATTCTGCATAGATCTCGTTCAGGTATGCTCACCAACGAAGCAACTTCAGCTGTTGAAAAGTAATTCTTGGACAAGTCAATCTTCCATGGCTCAGGCTTTGTCACATGGCTCAAATTTTGTACAGTCTCCAGATCTAAAACTTGAGTAGGATGATAGCCAAGCAGTAATTTTCCTCGACTGTTACACCACTTTTCAAAGCTGCTTTTTGTGATTCTTGGGCGCTTATCAATTTTGACCTGAATTAAAGCATTACTTATCTTGGCGTATAACAGCCATGCTTCACGACGATTCAGTCCGAGAATTCGTCCCATCTCAGGAATTGTCATCGAGGTTTCATACGCTTCCTTATTCTTTTCCTGATCTTCAATATTCAGATATTGCGTTTGAGAAGCGTACCAGCGGTCATAAGCATCACGCGGCACACGTTGTTTTCCGTCATGCCGGAAAGTCGGAAGATTAGCCTTTTTAATCAGTTCACCAACACTGTCCGGATCAAGATCCAGCATGGCACCTATGTCTGCTCGTGAGAGCGATTTCGTCCGCAGCACCGTTCCAGGCTCTGCACCGTCAACCTTTCGGTATCGATCCTGATTTTCATACCATTTCTCAAAGCTTGCGATGATTACCCTGACCTTCTTATTGACAACGATGGTCTCAAAATAATGCTTGTGCAGTAAATAGTAGCTTTCTGTCTTTTTGAGACCTAAAAGCGCTCCTGCTTCCCGCATGGACATGGTTGTCGCGTTCGTTGCCGGCATGGACATCCCTCCCTTGTTCAGTCATCCAACAAAAAGGATAGCATGTCTCTCACTTTTATTTTAGTCTGTCGAAAATGTTGGCGACAGACTAAAATAATTCTTTTCAGTGATTATGCATCCATGCTTCAAAACTTTCGCGGGGAATGCGGTAACCGACGCTCATGATGCGAATCGCCGGAAAAACCTTCTTGCGAATCAGGGAATAGATTGCTTTGCGCCCGACGCCAAGAATCTCCATGAGGTCATCGACGGTGTAGCAACGGGGCTGCTGCTCAACAACAGCAGTTTGGATAGGATTCATGTCAGTCATAGTCTTCGGACAGGTCATCATCATTGCCTCCTTCTCAAAGAAGTATTTGATCCTTTCATATCTCTATGTAGAAAAATGTGCTTTTCGTTTCCCGTTTTTGAAGATTTTTTGAGCAAAAGAAAAAGAGCCTCTGTTTTGAGACTCTGTTAATAGCATGATAGCTTTGCTTAATCGATTTTACTTATCGCTTGAGCAGATAGGTCGCCGCTTCATCCGCTACATGAACAAGCCATGCCAGCGGACACGCTTGATAAGCATTGCCGGCATCGCGTACCGCATCACCGCCGGTGGCAGCACCCATGTGGCAGTTGATGGCAGTTGCCTCACTTGTCTTCAGCTTTATAAACTGCTGCGCCAGAAACACGGACTTCCCGCCGTGACCGCCGAAGACAAACTTCTCTTCAATGGTATAACACGGCACTTCCACCCATTTGCCGTCAATCTTCTGATTGCGGATATCCTTCTTGTAAAAGTTCACTTTGCACAGGTCATGGAACAGCGTGCTGATGGTCAAGCTCTCCAAATCCAGCTCAAGCTCATATCCCTTCATGCCTTTGAGCGCCATGTCATACACATCCAGCGAGTGCTCACAGAGCCCGCCTTCGTAGGCTCCATGAAAGCGAGTGCTGGCAGGCGCGGTGAAAAAGTCGGCCTTCTGCAGCCAGTCCAGCAGCTCTTCCAATCCGTCACGATGGATGTTCTCTCGGCATAGGGTAAGGAACTTCTGCTTCTGTGCGTTGATATCGATACTCATGGCACTCACACTTTCCGCTGCGATGCAGCCATCATTTCGCTGTAGAGGTTGCTGACCTGAGTGTAAGGAACACTCTGTTTTGCCCACTGAAGCCTTGAAAAAGCGTTGTCGATGACATCCTCCGCTTCTCTGCCGATTGGCAAATGCCGATGAAAAGCAAGGAACTGTTCAGTCTCTTCCCTCAGGATTTCGAAGACCTGCTCTTTCAAAGCCGTACTTAACTGCTCTTTCACGAATTCATTTCACACTCCATAAAAAGTTAAATCACGTGCTTTACAGGCATTTCTACTGCCGGCTCGTCTGTCAAAACCGGTATCTCCATTTCATCGACCTGGTAGGCATAGACACACTTTCTCGCGTCTGACCAACCCACCACGATGTAATTATTGTCCTGCCACTGGGTGAAGTATGGCGATAGCACAACTTCATTTTGCTTGCCTTGCCAGCAGAAACGCACCTTTCTTTTTAACGTGATTGCCTGATGCAGCACATCGATGGTCAGGAAGGTTCGGCTGTTCGCTGTCTTCTCTGTGTGCGAAACCCGAACAGAAGCACAAAGCTTTTCAGCGTCATAATTTCCGGCAATGGCGGCCAGCTTGCGCGTAAGACGTTTTGTGTTACCAACGCTGATAAAAGGTGCTGACACGACCGCGTCCATGAGCATCCGCAGCTCAGCGGTATCTAAAGGACGGCTTCCGTAGCTGTAGAAATTCTTGTTGCCGTCCTTGGTGACAATGATGTCAAAGTCGTATTTGCAGAGAATGTCAAGGTCATTGCTGATGGCATGCCTTGACCCGCCGTGACCATGCGTCTCGCAATAAGCAGCCAAGTCAGACAGGGACACCTTGTGCTCGTCATCGGTATTTTGCATCAGGTAACGAAGAAGAAAAAGCGGTCGATCCATGTTCCTGTACTTGCCTTCCGACATCGGCTTGCCTCCTTCACATTATATCAGGCGCTTCCACAAACCATCTGCCGACCGAAGCAGCATCATCGCTGTCAATCGGCCGCTCAAAGAAGAGATACCTTTCCTGATTTTCCACCACAACCGTATATCGGTCTCCCTGCCCGCCTGCTTTTCTTGCATGGGCAGGCGTGATATTTTTTACTTTGCTGATTTCGTATTTTCTGCCGTCTTCCCAATGGATGGTTTTGGGCATCATGCGTCCATCAATCGTGATGGCCGCATCGATTTCCACATATTGCTTGCGATATTTCATCGGCTTTTGCCTCTTATGGCTTGTTCGTATACGTCTTGATTTCATCCTCCGTGGCGAAGGATGATGCATCCAGCCCGCTGATAACGCGCCCCACAAAACGAATGCTGCCGTAACTTTCCTTGTGCATCAGTGGCCACTTGGGATTCAGCGAATAAAGTCCTTCCTTGCGATACTCCTTGATGAACAGGGCGTTGTCCACCTGAAAGATACCGACCTCACCGTAGCGCGGAGCATCATCCCGTTTCACCAGCACATAGCAGTGATTCGGATATTTCGGCTCCATGCTGTCGCCGTTGACACGAAAAATCAAATCAGCCCTGCGGGTCACGGGCGTGTCGTGGAGATAGACGGACTTGCAGTGCGCGTCAAAGCTGTCAAGGTTTACGCCGGCAGCAACCGTATCCTCGGCAAGCGGCATGGACACAAGGTTGACCACTTTCTTCGTTTCGCGCCGTGTGTCTCTTGCCATGATGCTTTCCGCCATGAGCAATCTGTCCGTCATTTCCAATACCACATCCTGATGCGCCTTGTTCAGTCTGCGGTAGCTGCTTATCAGTTTTGCCTCCGCCTTTTCATCCTGAGGGGCTTCGGTGCCGTTATCATGGAAAAATTCTTCTGCGGTGATGCCCAGCACACGGCAGATGGCAGGAATGTTCGCCAAATCTGGGCGGGTGCGGCCGCTTTCCCAATTGCCAACGGCGCTCTTGGAAAGACCAAGTTCAT